>NZ_JBOFZA010000071.1:0-1274 GCF_051654945.1 Serratia sp. (in: enterobacteria) | reverse complement strand
GATATAGCAATGAGTATCAAAAGTGAACGTCGATGGAAATTATTTTCGGCCATCGTCTTATTCGTCCTGGCTGTCTTGATTTTCGTGTTAGCAAGTCAGCCATAACGGTGGCGATACCATTATGCCCGCAAGACCCATGTTGGACATGGGTCGTCCCGCTGAGTGAGAAAACCGTGAAATTAGCCGGAAAAATATCATGGGCAACAATACTGAACCGCCCCGGGTTTCTTGACACATGTTAAGTCCGGGAACTCAGGCTGCCAGATCCTTGTTCACCCGGGAAGCATAATACGCTTGCTCTGCGTCAACTGGTGGCACAACCGCTCTTTGGCGAGAATCGATTTCTTTCGCTGGCGTTTTCTGTGACTTCTTGATGAAAACCCGGAGCAGGATGATAGTATTGCCTTTGTGGATTTCGCCGGGCGAAGACGATATTGGCGGGCATTGAGTTAGCCCACATAATACGCAAAGGATAGCGTCATCATCCCGCTGGTGACGGATTGTCACCGGCAGAACCGTTTTATCTGTTAGCTGCCTAAAAAACGGCAACGCTACTGTTGCTGTTGCTGTTGCTGTTGCTGTTGCTGTTGCTGTTGCTGTTGCTGTTGCTGTTGCTGTTGCTGTTGCTGTTGCTGTTGCTGTTGCTGTTGCTGTTGCTGTTGCTGTTGCTGTTGCTGTTAGCACGATAGAGCCCTGAAGGTCACCTCAACAGCACAAAAAAGCTAAATGATGTTTTTATTAAAAGTCGGCAGGGGGTCGATACGCCCGCTCACCACCTGCACCTACCTGGTACTCAGGACACCGGCACCCGCGCCCGCCCCTCCTTCCAGGCGCGGACAGCATTCACATTCCCACTCTCCCTCATCAGACGGAGGGCTGGAACACCCTTGACCTCCGCCTGCAGCAGCCCGACACGTTGATCTATCGACAACTGTGCTTTCGCCACCCCCTCCAGCCAGGCGCAGATGGCGTCTACATGCCCGTCCTGCATCGCCAGAATGAGCGCCGGAACACCATCAGAACTGACCGCACGCAACAGTTCAGTACGCGCCTGCGGACTCGCCACCTGCTTTAGCCCCTCCAGCCAGGCGCGGACGGCTTCCGCATGCCCGTTCTGCATCGCCATATGGAGCGCCGGCACGCCATCAGAACGAACAGCCCGCAGCAGTTCAGCACGCGCCAGCGGACTCTCCACCTGTTTCAGCCCCTCCAGCCAGGCGCGGATGGCGTCTACATGCCCGTCCTGCATCGCCATATGGAGCGCCGGCACGCCA
>NZ_JBOFZA010000070.1:0-2693 GCF_051654945.1 Serratia sp. (in: enterobacteria) | reverse complement strand
CATATTGAAATATCTAGAATAAAGCTTCTTGAATTCGTTCAAGAAGAAACATTCAAGACATCCGAGGTGTTACATCGCAAGATGTAACCAAACAATTAATGAAACAAACCTAAGACCAGCGATGCAACGCTATGCATCGTAGAGAGTCAGCCGCACCCGCAGCTGATGATCAATTGGTTAAGCTAATAAGAGCGCAGGGTGGATGCCTTGGCACTAAGAGCCGATGAAAGACGTGATAAGCTGCGAAAAGCTTCGGGGAGGAGCAAATATCCTTTGATCCGGAGATATCTGAATGGGGAAACCTGGCTGAGCAAACCTCAGTCGGCGTATGGTGAATACATAGCCATACGTTGGGAACCCGGTGAACTGAAACATCTAAGTAACCGGAGGAAAAGAAAGAAACATCGATTTCCAAAGTAGCGGCGAGCGAAATGGAAGGAGCCTAAACCAGAGTGCGTGCACTCTGGGGTTACGGACTGCAATAACGTGAGACGATTTGTTAGTGGAACTGTCTGGGAAGTCAGGCCAAAGAGGGTGAAAGCCCCGTACACGAAAACAATAGTCAGCAAGCAGGATCCAAAGTACCGCGAGACACGAGAAACCTTGCGGGAAGTCGGGGGGACCACCCCCCAAGGCTAAATACTCCTTAGTGACCGATAGCGCATAGTACTGTGAAGGAAAGGTGAAAAGAACCCCGGGAGGGGAGTGAAAGAGAACCTGAAACCCTGTGTTTACAAGCTGTGGAACCACGATTAACCGTGGAACCGCGTACTTTTTGTAGAACGGTCCGGCGAGTTACCGTTACTGGCAAGGTTAAGCACTTAAGGTGCGGAGCCGAAGGGAAACCAAGTCTTAATAGGGCCAGAGTCAGTAGCGGTAGACCCGAAACCGGGTGATCTATCCATGTCCAGGTTGAAGCGAGAGTAAAATCTCGTGGAGGACCGAACGCACATCCGTTGAAAAGGGTGGCGATGAGGTGTGGATAGGGGAGAAATTCCAATCGAACCCGGAGATAGCTGGTTCTCCTCGAAATAGCTTTAGGGCTAGCCTCGTATTAGTCTGCTGGAGGTAGAGCACTGAATTTCCTAGGGGGCGTCAAAGCTTACCAAAGAATATCAAACTCCGAATGCCAGACAGATGATGTACGGGAGTCAGACTGCACGAGATAAGTTGGGTAGTCAAAAGGGAAAGAGCCCAGACCACCAGCTAAGGTCCCAAAGTGCGTGTTAAGTGGAAAAGGATGTGGGATTTCGAAGACAACTAGGATGTTGGCTCAGAAGCAGCCATTCATTCAAAGAGTGCGTAATAGCTCACTAGTCGAGAGGTCCTGCGCCGAAAATGTCCGGGGCTAAAACACGACACCGAAGCTGTGGATTCATGCAAACGCATGAGTGGTAGAGGAGCATTCTAATCGCGACGAAGCTGTACCGATAAGGAGCAGTGGAGTGTTTAGAAGAGAGAATGCCGGAATGAGTAGCGAGATGAGAGTGAGAATCTCTCAGGCCGAATATCTAAGGTTTCCAGAGTAAAGCTGATCTGCTCTGGGTAAGTCGGGACCTAAGGCGAGGTCGAAAGACGTAGTCGATGGACAACAGGTTGAAATTCCTGTACCGCGTATTATCAGAACTGTGGGGACACAGAACGTTAACCAAACCCGGGAATGAAAAGACCGGGGCAAGCAAGGTAGCAGGTGAGTTGGCAAATCCGCTCATCAATGCGAAGATGTGATGCGTACCGAACAAAAGTAGGGAAGTTGGTGACACGAGCTGTCGAGAAAAGCCGCTATTGTGTAATATGTGCCCGTACCGTAAACCGACACAGGTGGATGAGGAGAGAATCCTAAGGCCGGCGGGAGAAGCATTGTTAAGGAACTCGGCAAAATGACCCCGTAACTTCGGGAGAAGGGGTGCCTGGGAAACCAGGCCGCAGAGAATAGGCTCAAGCAACTGTTTAGCAAAAACACAGGTCTATGCAAAACCGAAAGGTGAGGTATATGGGCTGACGCCTGCCCGGTGCTGGAAGGTTAAGAGGAGAGGTTAGCCGCAAGGCGAAGCTTTGAATTTAAGCCCCAGTAAACGGCGGCCGTAACTATAACGGTCCTAAGGTAGCGAAATTCCTTGTCGGGTAAGTTCCGACCCGCACGAAAGGCGTAATGATTTGAGCGCTGTCTCAACAATGCACCCGGTGAAATTGAAATACCAGTGAAGATGCTGGTTACCTGCGCCAGGACGGAAAGACCCCATGGAGCTTTACTCCAGCTTGATACTGGGATTCGGTCGTGCATGTACAGGATAGGTGGGAGGCTACGAAGTGGGAACGCTAGTTCTCATGGAGCCGCTGTTGGGATACCACCCTTGTACGATTGGGTTTCTAACTTGCCACCATAATCTGGTGGGAGGACAATGTCAGGTGGGGAGTTTGACTGGGGCGGTCGCCTCCGAAAGGGTATCGGAGGCGCTCAAAGGTTCCCTCAGAATGGTTGGAAACCATTCGCAGAGTGCAAAGGCATAAGGGAGCTTGACTGCGAGACCGACGGGTCGAGCAGGTAGGAAACTAGGACTTAGTGATCCGGTGGTATAAAGTGGGATTGCCATCGCTCAACGGATAAAAGCTACCCTGGGGATAACAGGCTTATCACTCCCAAGAGTTCACATCGACGGAGTGGTTTGGCACCTCGATGTCGGCTCATCGCA
>NZ_JBOFZA010000069.1:0-4306 GCF_051654945.1 Serratia sp. (in: enterobacteria) | reverse complement strand
AACATGCTCAGGTGATGCGTCTATTCGACACGACACACGCCACCTTTGGTTTTGAGGCCAATGACGTTTGGTGCCTGTTCCACTCTTTCGCCTTCGACTTCTCGGTTTGGGAGTTGTGGGGAGCCCTGCGTTATGGTGGTACGCTGGTGTTGGTTCCCCATGCCATTACTCGTTCTCCACAGGCATTTTACCGGTTGATTTGTGAGCAGGGTGTCACTGTCTTGAACCAGACCCCGAGCGCCTTTGCCGCCTTGATGGGGCATGTAAAACCGCTCTCTAACCAACTGCGCTATATCATCTTTGGCGGTGAAGCGCTGCAGCCATCGAGCCTGCGCGACTGGTATGGAGTGCATGATGAATCTTTCCCACAACTGGTGAACATGTACGGGATCACGGAAACCACGGTCCATGTCACCTGTTACCCGCTGACCTCATCGGATGCACAGCAAGGCGACAGTGTGATCGGCCAACCTCTGTCGGATTTGAATCTTTATCTTCTGGATGCGCATGGCCAGCCTGTTCCAATGGGTACTGAGGGTGAGATGTACGTAGGGGGGGCCGGTGTTGCGCGTGGATATCTGAACCGTCCCGAACTGACGGCAGAGCGTTTCTTGCATGATCCCTTTGCGGGTGAGACTGACGCACGGATGTACAGATCAGGGGATCTGGCCCGTTATCTTCCGAACGGAAGCTTAGTGTTTCTTGGTCGCAATGACGACCAGGTCAAGATCCGAGGTTTTCGAATTGAGCCGGGTGAAATTGCGGCCAGATTAGTCGAACACCCCTCCATCCGCGAGGCGGTGGTAGTGATGCAAGGATCAGATGTTAACAAGCGGTTGGTTGCTTATGTAGTGGCTCATGAGCCTCAACAAAATAGAGATCTGGAGTGGGAACACAATCAAGTGGGGGAGTGGCAAGCAATCTACAACCAAGCATATAGCAGGCCGAAAGATACACCCTTTGGTGAGGATTTCCACGGCTGGATAAGTAGTTATGATGGTCAGCAAATTCCATTGGATCAAATGCAAGAATGGCGTACTGAAACAGTAACCCGCATTCTTGACCTTAAGCCTAAGCACGTACTTGAAATCGGAGTTGGTAGTGGCCTGCTACTGTCTAAAATTGCCCCACATTGTCAAACTTATTGGGGTACAGATTTATCGTGTGAGGTTATCGATGGGCTCCAAGAACAGATTGCTAAACGTCCAGAATTTGCAGATCAAGATCATGTTAAGTTGTTCTGCCAACCAGCCCATCAAATTGACGACTTACCAACCAGTTTTTTTGACATTATCGTCTTAAATTCGGTAGTACAATACTTTCCAAGTACTGATTATTTTATCGAAGTGATGCGGCACTCCTTGAGTTTACTAGCCCCAGGAGGAGCTATCTTTCTGGGTGATATCCGCAATCTGCGATTACTACGTAGCTTTGCTACTGCGATTCAACTCGCTAACATCAACGATGTGTCAGACATTAATACGCTACGCTGGGGAATTGAACGTCGTCTGAAAGTAGAAAAGGAGTTGCTATTTGACCCTTCCTTCTTTGTCGAATTGCAGTTGATGTTAAATGACATAACTGGGATTGATATCCGACTTAAGCGGGGGAGGGGCTTAAATGAATTGAATTGCCACCGTTACGATGTTTTATTGAGGAAAGGACCGATCCCAGTATTCTCCCTAAGTAATTTACCTAGATTATACTGGAATAATGAAGTCAATGACCTTAATAGTTTAATGAAATATTTAGCAGAGCATAACAGTGAATGTTTGCGTCTTTGCAATGTACCCAATGGATGTTTGGCTAATGAAACTGCAGCTCTGGAAAAACTTCAACAGGGTAAGCCGCTAGCAGCAATACTCGAAGTGTACCCTCCTGAGCGATTGCCCCTTCATCCTGAAGATTTTCATGTCATTGGGGCTAAATTTGGCTATCAGGTAATCACAACATGGTCAGGTGATGGAGAACATGGCGAACTCGATATTCTGTTTTTACACCAGGCTGGGAATGCCCTGACAGACACTTATCGCTCTCCTAATAATGTTGAAGATATATCCCGGTTAACCAATGTACCTGCGGGTCAAGATGATTCTCGCCAATTAATGTTGGAGTTGAAAGCAAAACTATCTAGTCAATTACCCGCTTACATGGTGCCATCTGCCTTTGTGTGGATGGAAAATTTGCCTCTAACGGGCAATGGCAAGCTTGATCGGATGGCTCTGCCTGTGCCACAAGATGCCGCTTTTGCCCATGCTGACTATGAGGCGCCTCTGGGCGAGATCGAGATTTTAGTGGCTGAGCTTTGGTCGGTACTTCTTGGAGTTGAACGGATCGGGCGTGATGACAACTTTTTTGCTCTTGGTGGTCATTCGCTTATGGCCGCTAGGCTAATCAGCCGCCTTGCGCCTTTAGGGGCAGAATTGCAACTTGTAACTTTATTCGAATCTCCAACACTTAAGGCGCTATCTTTGGCGATCGATGGTCAGCGCAACCTTGACTCCATGGCGCAAGCAGCGATAAATATTATACCTCGTGATGAGCCTTTACCTCTGTCGTTTGCCCAGCAGCGATTGTGGTTCTTGGCACAACTTGATAATGGAATCAGCGAAGCCTATCACATCCCCTTGACTTTTCGATTGAGAGGTCAACTGAATGTATTTGCTTTGCAACAGTCCCTTGATACGCTGTGGGAGCGCCATGAAGCATTGCGCTCGATCTTTGTCAAAATAGAGGGTGAACCTAGGGTGCATCTACTACCCTCTAGCAAAGGCTTGCCGTTGAGTAAGATTGATTTATTCGATGGTTCGAATAGGTTGTCTGATGCGCAGACTAAGCTTGTCAAGCTGTGTGCCGAGGAGGCTCGTAAGCCCTTCGAACTAACTACTGGTCCGCTGATTCGGGCTTGCCTGGTCCGGGTGAGTGCCCAGGAGCCTTCTCCTTCATCTGTTGATGAGCATGTATTGATACTCACACAGCATCACATCGTCTCGGATGGTTGGTCGCTCGGTATTCTCTTGTCAGAGTTAAGTACGCTGTATACGGCTTTTAGCAACCATCAGGCCAATCCATTGTCACTGCTGGCGATCCAATATCCAGACTATGCCGCCTGGCAACGGCAAAGATTGTCGGGAGATATCAGGAATAAACAGGCGGCTTACTGGAGGCAAGCATTGGCTGATGTTCCAACACAACTCGACTTGCCAACAGACCGGCGGCGACCTGAGCAGCAGTCCCTCGTAGGTGCCTCCATGCCGATAGAGCTCAGTGCCGAGCTGACAACAGCCCTCAAGTGTTTTAGCCAGCAACAGGGGGTGACGCTATTCATGACACTGTTGTCGGCCTGGGCCGTAGTGCTATCACGTCTGTCGGGGCAGGAAGATATTGTCATCGGAACACCCAGTGCAAACCGTGGACATTGTGACATTGAGCCACTGATCGGCTTCTTCGTCAACACACTGGCGCTGCGGATTGATCTCAGCGACAGCCCGAGCGTTGTTGACCTCATTATTCGAGTACGCGAGTGTGTACTCAAGGCCCAGGACCACCAGGATCTGCCGTTCGAGCAGGTGGTGGATATAACGCAACCGCCAAGGCGGTTGAGCCATACGCCACTGTTTCAGGTGGTGTTTGCCTGGCAAAGCCATGATGCAGGCCAATGGGCCTTACCTGGTATTGAAGTCAGTCCGGTTGGTTCTACTTATGAAGTCGCCAGATTCGATCTGGAACTGAACCTAGCCGAGGTTGGCGATCGGATCGTTGGTGCTATTGCCTATGCGACTGCGTTATTTGATCCAGGCACAGTTGAGCGCCATGTGGGCTATCTAAAGACCGTTCTTGCCGAGATGACCAAGGATGCCAGCCAGACTGTAGCCAGAATAGACCTGCTTGATGCGTCCGAGCGCACATTGTTGCTTAAGACGCGGAACTCGATGGATAAACCCTGTCCAACTCATCTGTGTATTCATCATCTATTCGAGGCTCAGGTTGCACGCAATCCTGAAGCCGCAGCACTGGTCTTTGAGGGAGAGACACTGAGCTATGGCGAACTCAACGCCAGGGCCAATCGACTGGCGCACCGACTGATTGCTTTAGGCGTCAGACCTGACCAACATGTAGCGATCTGTGTTGAACGCTCCCCTGCGATGATTGTTGGCCTGATGGCGGTCTTGAAAGCAGGCGGAGCCTATGTGCCGCTCGACCCAGAGAACTCAGGGGAGCGACTGGCTTTCATTCTTGCCGATACGGCACCGGTCCTTGTGCTGGCTGACGCAGCAGGATGCCAGGCACTCGGGGACGCTTTGCA
>NZ_JBOFZA010000068.1:0-2286 GCF_051654945.1 Serratia sp. (in: enterobacteria) | reverse complement strand
TGAAGGCGCTGTTCGCTGCCAGTCGGCAGGGGGCGGGCAGCCGGACACGGGTTAAAAAACTTTGGGAAGAAGGCATCACCATCAGCCGCTGGCGGGTGAGGAAACTCATGCAGGAAGAGGGGCTGGTCTGCCGCCAGCGCCGGGCGTATAAGGTCACCACGAAATCGCGCCCTGGAGCAGAAGTGGCCCCCAACCTGCTGAACCAGAACTTTAACCCGCCGGGGCCGAATCAGGTGTGGGTCAGCGATATCACGTATCTTAAGACCGGCGAAGGCTGGCTGTATCTGGCCGTGATAATGGACCTGTACTCCCGGCGTATCGTGGGCTGGCACGTGGACAGCAGGATGACCTCGTCGCTGGTCTGTCGGGCGCTGATGAAGGCGTATAACCTGCGCAATCCGCCCCGGGGTCTGGTGGTGCATACGGACAGAGGTTCGCAATATACCGGCAGTCGCTTCCGGGCGTTGCTGGAGAGCTACGGGCTCAGGAGTAGCATGGGGGACGTGGGTGCCTGCTGGGACAATGCGGTGATGGAGCGCTTCTGGGGCAGTCTGAAACATGAATGGCTGCTGCTTGTGCCCCAGCCGACATGGGCGAGTATAAAACTGGATGTGGCAACGTAGTTCACCGGAACGACACGAAAGTGACAGGTGCCAGCAATGTTATTGACCCTATCAACAGCGTCAACAATTGACTGGATTAGTGGCTGTTTTTTGGTCAGATTCCCCGCTGGATAGTGAATAGCGGACAATGGCACCTTTCCCCCTTACCCTTGTCCAGCAAGTCGACGGAACACGTTGAGCGGTCTCACAGAAGGGACGGGCTGGATGGAGTTCTGGCTGGATGACAAAGGAGGCAGTAAGCCTGCCCCCCGTGCTGTTAATAATATGCTGCAGAAACTGCGCCGGCTTTATGAGCAGACCCGGCACCTGTCCGCTTCACAGCGGCAGAGCCGGGTGGCGCAGTATCTGACGCATTGGCTGCGGTGGGCTGGAACGAGTTCGGAAACATCAGTGGCCCTTCCGAATACACAGGTTGTTGTGCTGTTTAGCCATGCTCTGCGGATAGCAGAACTCGACTCAACGTACTTGATCCTATACTGATGTGAATCAGACCACCGAGACTTTTATTTATAACACAAAGCCCGATATTCTGAGTACGCAGAACTGCCTTTTCTTCCCGTCGAGTAGTACACCATATAAGTCTCCACGAGCGCAGCCCTGAAGTACCCACTCCCTTGCGCTGTAGCCGCGGCTGCTATCGCATTACCTGGATACGCGTCTTCAGTGGGGAATCCCCATACGCTCAGAAGGACACTGGCGTTCGCTCCCCGCACGGATGTGGTGGTGCCATATACCGAGAACTCTATAATTCGACCCTGCGGTGATATGTTAATACAATTAACATCGCCCGATGAGTTCAACAGTGTTCCCGTGGTAGTCGGATACACCCAGGCTGTGATGGTGAAAGTATAGGTTAAAACCGGGTATGCCCCCGCGACCTTGGGTTTCCCGGTGATAGTCACCGGTGTGTTGAGGGTTTTGTACGCGGTACTGAGTAAAGTCACTTTTCCGATGTCGGATACTGTTATGTTTGAATTGGCCGAAGTCCAGGTGAAATCACTCACCGTGCCCGTAGGCGGGTTCAGTGTAAAGAAAGCCCCGCCGAATGCGATTGCCTTTAGCGGCGTAGTGAACGTATAGCCGTTTGCTGTGACGCTGGTGACTACAGACGCCCACTGCGTCAGCGTCAGCGTCACTATAGCTTTCGCTGCGGCGGCGCTATCCACCTGTGGCATCAGGATGGCGGTGCCGGCGGTGATGCCGCTCAGGGTACCAGTGTAGATGCCGGTGCTTGTCCCGGTCTCTATGAAACCGCTAAAACTGGTGTCGGTCACTCCCGTCACATTCAGTGTCACGGTCAGCCCGCTGGCCGGGTTGCCGTTCACATCCTTCGCAGTATAGGTCACCTTTGTGGTGGTCGTGCCATTGGCCACAATGCTGGACACTGATACGGTTACAGTGGAGTTGGTCGGCGCTACCGGGCCTGCCGTTAGGGTCAGCGGAGCCGCAGACTGCGCTGCCTTGGCACCGTCCCACAGTGGCATTAAGCTGGCAGTACCTGACTTGATGCCAGTCAGGGTGCCGGTGTAGATGCCGTTACCCTGGTCTGCGAACGCGACAAACGTGTAGCCGGTGATGCCGTCCACCAGGAGACCGAGGTTGGTCAGCTCGCTGACTGGGTTGCCGTTCGCATCCTTTGCGGTGTAGGTGACGGTGACCTTGT
>NZ_JBOFZA010000067.1:0-299757 GCF_051654945.1 Serratia sp. (in: enterobacteria) | reverse complement strand
AGATGTTCTGAGCTACATAACGCATTACTACAACCATCGAAGAGCGCATAGCTTTAATGATGGTCAGACACCGCATGCCAAAGAGAGGCATGCGGTGTAAAAAACCTTAATCGGTGTTCGATATTACTAGACCACATCAGACGGTGCAGTCAGCAGACTGAGTTTTCTACCGCAAATTCGGAGCTGATGTCGGGTATGAAAACCCATCGGTGGCACGATCGGTCCCCTCGCCCTTTGGAAGAGGGAGCTGGTACGGTGCAGTCAGCAGACTGAGTTTTCTACCGCAAATTCGGAGCTGATGTCGGGTATGAAAACCCATCGGTGGCACGATCGGTCCCCTCGCCCTTTGGGAGAGGGAGCTGGTACGGTGCAGTCAGCAGACTGAGTTTTCTACCGCGAATTCGGAGCTGATGTCGGGTATGAAAACCCATCGGTGGCACGATCGGTCCCCTCGCCCTTTGGGAGAGGGCTAGGGTGAGGGGAAGCTTCTGGCAACAGCGCGCCGCCATCCACCACCAGCGTCTGGCCGGTAATATAGCTGGCAGCCGGTGAGGCCAGAAAGACCATCGCGGCAGCAATGTCCTCCGGCTCCCCCAACCTGCCTAGCGGCACCGCGGCGGCAATCTCCTGACTCAGCGCTTCTCCGCCCAGATTGCCCATCGCTGGCGTACGGATCATTCCCGGCTCCACGCCGTTCACCGTGATATTGTCGGCTGCCAACTCCAATGCGGCAGCACGGATAAAGCCATTCACCCCAGCCTTGGAAGCCGCATAGTGCGCCAACCCCGGATAGGCCACCTTTGGCCCGGTGACCGACGAAGTCACCAGAATGCGCCCGCCACCCTGACGTTTCATCCACGGCAGCGCCGCCTGCGCCAGAAAGAACGGCGCCATCAGATTGACGCTTAAGGTCCGTTGCAGCAGCTCGGCATCAATCTGGCTGAACGATCTTAGCGGGAAATAGGCGGCGTTGTGGATCACCACGTCCAGCCTCTGATATTGCTGCCCAATCCGCGCCACCAGTTCGGCAATCTGCCCGGCATCGGCAACGTCGCAAGCAACGGCCTGCACCAGCCAACCCTGCCGGCACAGGCTTTCAGCCGCTTCCTGTGCCTTTGGCAGTTGCAGATCGGCCATCACCACCTGAGCACCAAGGCAGGCAAAGGCACTGACGATCGCCAGCCCAATCCCCTGTGCGCCTCCAGTCACCAGCACCACTTGCCCGGCAAACGCGTCGGCTCGAAAGATCGGCTTCATCGGCCTAGGCCTTTGGGTAATGCGTGGTGTTGAGGATCTGCGCGTGAGCCCCCACGGCAAAGTTGCTCAGGCTGCTGAAATCACTGCCCTGATAGCCGAGGATCTTGCCGTCGGTGCGCATCCCTTGCAGATCGATCATCACCACACCCAGCGTTGGCACGATCTTTTCACGCCAGACGAACAGGTAGAGCTGCTCCGCCACTTTGACGTAATGGCAGCGATCGACATCCGCCAGCCCCTTCTCAACCCCGTCCAGACACTGCCAGGCATAGAAATTGTTGTTTAGATAAATATGCTCGTAGCGCTCCGTCGGGCTGTAAGTATACAGGTTACGCATCCCGATCAGTTCGTCGGTAAACTGCGGCAACGGCCCATTGCTGCCATCCAGGCGACCAAAGCGGAATTCGGCATTCACCGCCGTGAGCGGCAACCCCTGTTCTACCCGGCTGAAGGCATCCAACCGAGCCTGTGACTCCTGCGGCAGTTGGCCATAGACGGCGGTAAAGTTGCCCTGTTGACGATCGCACACCAGCGTTACGCTACTATTGGCCTGCTGAGGATCGAGAAAATCGATAAACAGGATCCCCGGGCGAATGCTGGTCGCCCGATAGTCGACGCGCCGATCTCCCCACAGCAAGGTCTGATCGTCGTTAAAACGACAATGCACCGTTTCCCCTTCGGCAAAGTGGAACGCCAGCGTCGTTCCGGCCAGGTCCTGCTGCTCCAGCGTATTGCTGTGTGGGGCGAAACCTTCCGCCAGTGCGCCAACCTGAATAAATACCGCTTCTGAACTCATGACAATCTCCTTATAGAGAAGTGAAAGCTAAGGTAGGCACGTCGACAATGGTGGAGCCGCCATCGGCCACCAGCGTCGCACCGGTAATAATTGCGGCCTGGGTTGAGCAGAGAAAACGACACACCTGGGCGATCTCCTGCGCACTGGCCGGGCGGCGCAGCGGCACATCGCGACAGACATGTTGATAAGCTTGTTCGAGGGTTAAGCCGTGTGCCGCCATCAACGGCTGCATTTCTTCATCTGCCATCGGTGTGGTTACCCAACCGGGGCAAACGGCGTTGGCCCGCACGCCTTGTGGGCCGTAGTCGCGGGCAATGGAACGCATCAGGCCGATCAACGCATGTTTGGCAGTGACATAGCCGCACACCTCCGGCCCGGCAGCCAACGAGGCAATCGATGCGACAAACAGCAGGTTGCCCCCGTTTTTCACCAGTTCCGGCAAACAGGCCCGGGCACTGGCGAAGGCACTATTGAGGTTGCTATCCAGCGCTTGCTGCCATTGAGCATCGCTGATCTCGGTGATACGGCCTAACCCCATGCCACCAGCGCTGGCGATCAGGCAATCGATGCGCCCGGCCTGCTGTAAGATCGTGGGCAGAATGTCGCTTTGCCAACTGTCACCATTGGCCGCATCACCGACCACGGCATAGGCACCCATCTCCGCAGCCAAAGCATTCAACGGTTCACGGCGACGGCCGACGATAAATACCCGATCACCTTCCTGCACAAGCAGACGAGCACAGGCAGCCCCAATGCCGGTACCGCCGCCGGTGATCACCACCACTTTACTCATCACATTTCTCCATCAACTGGCCGATCATCAGGAAACTGCTCAGCAACAAACGCCGCTGCTCGGCCTCCAACCGCAGATAGCGACGGCTGGCAGGTACTCGGCTAACCACTTCGGAGGCGGCAAAATGCTCGATATCCAACTGCCAACTGCCCTCGGTTATCGTGAGGCGGGCACGGCGGAAATCGAGCTGTTCCAGGGTTGCGCCAATTTGCGGATATTGCTGCAACGCGGCGATCAGTTGCCTGGCAGCGTCATGTTTGGCCTTGGTGCGATAAATCACGCCATTGCGGCGCAACCAGCCGCCGGTGAGGATGTTCAGCACTAACGGTTCGGCAAAATGAGTCCGGCCCTGCAAGCGAAAACGGTGAGTGACGATATGCGCCAGGAACAACGACTGTACCTGCTCGACAACCTCGATTACCGGCCCCTGCGGCAGGGTGAGTTGTAAGCGGTTAACGGCAACGCGTTCACAGGCGTAAGGCCGCAGATTATTCACCAGCCTATCCAGCGTGGTGCCCACCCGATAGCCAGGTGGGTCACGCTGCCAAAAGCGGTTAAGAGAGGGAAGTAAGCCGATCAAATTCCACCTCCGCAGCTTCTGCTTTATTGAAGGCGCTCTCCAGCACCTCTTCGACCGGCACCGGTTTAAACGGATTCACCTTCTGTACGCACAGGGTCCAGAACAGCGCATAGGCGGCAGTCAAGCCGATCATGATGCCAAACGGAATATAGACATCGCGCGGGTTCATACCCGGCGGGGTGATGTAGATGATCGCCAGCACGATACCGATGCTGGAGACAATCTGCGGCAGTGGGAACCACGGCGATTTATAGGCGCGCGGCAGATCCGGACGACGTATACGTAATATCACCACCGAGCAGGTCACCAACAGGTAAGCCACACCCCAGGCACACACCGCTGCCAGCACCATCGGCATGATCCGATCCAGATTACCCTGAATGGCAATGGCATGAACGCAAGGGATCAATACCCCGGCGGCAATCGCCACCACCGGGGTCTTAAAGCGTGGGTGGAGATAAGCAAAGATGCGTGGCATGGCACCGTCTAACACCATGCCGTAGATAATACGTGGCACTGCCGCCATCAAGGTGTTAATGGTGGCCGCTCCGGCCAACAACAGCCCAACGCCCAGCCAGTATTTACCGAAGTTGCCCATCACCTGACCGGCAAACGCCGGAATGGCCATTGGCGTATCCAGCAGATGCACGTTATTGGTGGCATCCAGCATCACGTTTTCCACCTGGTGGCTCAGTGCTGCACCGTACAACGCCATACAGGTCGCCACGCCACATAATCCCAACGCCATCGCTCGTGGGATCACCCGGTGCGAATTCTTGATCTCCGGGGCCATCGGCGTCACCAGTTCGCAGCCGACAAACATAAACATCGCCATCCCGACCAGGCTGAATACCGCAAAGGGATCGTCCACGTTGATGGTCGAGCCAAACCAGCCCTCCAACGGCACGGCATGCGGCAGCAACAGCCCGGCGATCGAGAAAATCATCATCGTGGTCCACATACAGAATGTCAGCACCACCTCTGCCTTGCCGAAGGCTTCGATGCCAAACGCATTCAGCACGCCAAAGGTGATCACCAGACCGATGCCGATCATCCACGACGTATTGTTGCTTTCCATCAGGGTGTTGAGATGTTCAAAGTTCACCAGCGCCATGATGCCGGACAGAATGGTTTCGGCGGTGCCGGCAAAGATATGCACGATCAGATAGGCCGACAGGGTGCCGGTAATGGCAAAAAAGCGCCCCATACCGCACGAGATATAGTCATACACCGAACCGGTGGTAGGCAGGATCGCCGCCGCTTCGGAGAAGGTGGTGAGCTGGGCTTGCATCATGATAAAGGCGATCAGCATCGCCAGCGCGAAGGTATCACCACCGATACCAAAACCGCTGGTCACGGTGAGGATCACCGGGCTGGCCATGATCACCCCAACCGAACTGGCTAACGTGGTGGGGAACCCGACCTTGCCCCGTTCTAGCTGGGCTTGAAGCCGCGACGACAGGTTCATGGTTATTTCCTCTTAGAGTAGTTTTTACCCGGTGTAGTCACCGCCAAGGGCGGCAATCTCACTATAGGAAGGAAAGCAAAAGGCTGGCTATCGTCCTTAAGGACGAGGGAGATTAACTTGTGGTAGGAGTCACACTGGCACGCCACAACATAGCCCCTTGCGTCGTTCTGGCAAAGCAGCGCAACGGTGCCAGCACCTCTGAGAAGAAGGCGTAGTACCCGGCGCACAGCCGGTTATAGCGGTCTTTGCCAATATGCGCCGGGCAACCGCCCTGACACACGCTTTTCACGCTGCAACTTTGGCACTCGCGCCGCAGGCTTTTGTTTTTACCAAAATCCATGTGGCTGGCCGTGTCCACATAGTCGGCAAACCGGCTGGCATTATCAAAGCGTCCCAGCCGATGGCTAGCGTCGATCAGGTGATCGCAGGCATATACCGCGCCATCCGGTTCCATCACCAGATTGCCACCACAACGGGCGGCATGAACGCAGTTGGGGCTGACGTGGGTGAAATACTGCGCGTAGACATGCTCAATATTCATGATAAAAACCTGGCCCAGGTGGCCCTGGCTGCGCCAACGGCGGTAGATCGCCACCATAAAGCGCCCCCAGTTGGCGGCACTCAACCCATAGCCTGCCGCTGGGGCATCGCCTTCCAGCATCAACGGCTGAAACTGTAAGTAACGCACACCCAACGCCACAAAATGGTCATACATCTCCTGCGCCCGGCCAGCCACACCATCATGCACCACCACCAGCAAATTGAATTCAATCTGATGTTGTTGCAGTAGCGCGATACCACGTAGCGCCGCATCGTAACTGCTATTACCACGCTTATCTGGCCGGTGCGTATCCTGGATCTGGCGATCGCCGTCCAGGCTGACGCCGATAATAAACTGGTGTTGCTTAAACAGACGGCACCATGCCGGGTTCAGTAAGGTGGCGTTGGTTTGCAGGCTGTTGCTGATGACTACACCTGGCGGTGCATACTTTTGCTGTAACGCCAGTGCTGTTTTATAGAAGCCGATCCCCGCCAACAACGGCTCACCGCCTTGCCAGACAAAGTTAATCTCCCGGCTGTAGCGCGGCTGGCTGGCGATATACTGACGGATAAAGTTTTCCAGCAACGCCTCATCCATCTTCTGCGCTTGATCCCGCTGCGGGTAATAACAATAGTTGCAAGCCAGATTGCAGCCTGCACCAATCGGTTTGATCAACATATGAAAAGGCACGCTGGCGCGCGGCACGGTATTTACCGGGATCTGCTGCGCACGCAGCAAGGCAATATTCACTCTGCTGCCTGCGTGAGTGGTTTCTGGCTCACGGGATCCAGGCCAATGTAGCCATGGGTCTGCGGATCTTTGCCCAGATAGTTGATGGTTTTACCTGTTGCCTCAATCACCATGCCCTTATCGGCATACCGCTGATATTCACCACTCATGCGCTTAACCCGCTCGGGTTGGCTGGCCGCCAGATTGTGAGTTTCCAGCGGATCATCCTGTAAATTGAACAACTCCCAAGGTGCCATAGCGGTTTGCGGTCCCTTGATCACCAGCCGACGTAGCTTCCAGTCGCCGTCCACCAAAGCCGCATAATTGTGCAACTCCAGGCCATAAGCCGAATGTGGCGCGGTGGCAATATCACCACTGAAATAGCGTTTAAAACTGACGCCAACCATCGGGATCGTGGGTTTGGCGTTAAGGGTTTTGCTGGCATCAATATTGGCAAACTCATACAGCGTTGGTGCAATGTCGTAAACCGCCATCGGCGTTTTATCAATGCCACCACGCTGTTTCAATTGCGGAGCAGCAATGATGAAGTCGGTATTGATCCCGCCCTGCGCACTGGTAACTTTATGGTAATTGGCATAAGGCGCGTTGCTGACGTTGGCCCAGTGCGGCCCATAAGCGATAAACGATCCCTTGCGGCCCAGGTTGGCGTAGCTGTTGTCAAACTGCTGCCAGAACTCAGGCTTGGAACCGTAATGAAAAGCAGGGGCCGGGTTGGCACCGTTGTCGGTGGCAAAGATGATGATGGTGTTTTTATCACGCCCGGTTTGCTGCAGGGTTTTCATGACTCCGCCGATCTGATCGTCCATATAGGCGATCATCGCCGCATACACCTGCATGGTTTTAGCGGCATATTTCTGCTGTTCCGGCGTCATCGCCTGCCACTCTTTTTCCAGTTCCAGATGCGGCATTGGCGTGCTGGCAGAAATAATTCCCAACGCCTGCAACCGCTTGATACGTTGCTGATAAATCTGTTGATAACCCGCATCGTATTTACCGTCGAATTTGGCGATCCAGTCATCTGGAGCCTGTAAGGGATCGTGCGGCGCGGTAAAGGCCAGATAGGCGAACACCGGCTGCTCTTTTGGCGTATCGCTGATCCACTGCTCTAACTGAGTGGCGTAGGCTTTGCTGGAGTAAAAATCCTGCGGTAGGGAAACGCGCTTGCCGTTGAGGGTGTAGAAAGTGTGGAAGGATTCAACCGTGCCGAGCGGTACAGCGTCATCAAAGTGGCTGGTGCCACCGCCCATAAAAGCGAAGGCACGCTCAAAACCGCGATCGGTTGGCCCAGCCCCATCGGTATAACCCAGGTGCCATTTGCCCGCCATCATCGTGGCATAACCCGCATCTTTGAACCGTTCTGGCATGGTGGTAACCCTATCGGTCAACCGCATCTCATAGCCAGGGCGGGCAACGGTGCTTTCATACCACCACATGCCTCCCATACCGGCCTGCTGATTGGTGTTACCCGTCATCAGCATCGAACGCGCCGGTGCAGACATTGGCGAAGTATAATATTGGCTCATACGCACGCCCTGTTCCGCCAAGGCTTGCAGGTTGGGCGTCGGGATCTCACCGCCGAACGGGCTGATATCGGAGTAACCCATATCATCCGCGATAATGATCAACACGTTGGGTCGCTCCCCGTCAGCGGCATGAACCAGTCCTGATAACGCACCGCTTACTGCCACCGCCACTGCCTTTTTGTTTATCACGCCTAGCCCCTTCTACTGTCGAATTGAGTCATACCGCCAGATTTTGCAGTGTAGGAAGCAATCAAAACGTTTGGCTATCGTCCTTAAGGACTAGCTCGATAGAGAGGAAATACGCAGGGTAATCCACGGGACAAAACAGCAGAGAACGAGAAATCACTTAAAATTCAGCAGCAACCGACCGTCTTATTTCATTAATGTGTTAATGAAATCATTACTTCACACCTAGAAAATGCCCCACCTCCCAAGCATGGGAATGTTGTTATTAATGTATTTTATTGCAATCCGGCTCACGTTGTTAATATGTTTTCGTTGTGTTGCATAATTGCTACACCTATGCTGATATCGTTCACATATTGCCCAGCCTACTGAGCGATCAACGGAGGAAAATGCCTCATGACAACAACATCATCCTTCATGCGTAACGACGCTTTTATCACCAGCTGTCTAAGCACCATTGCGCATCTGATCCCAGTTTCTGCCGGAGTCTTTTATCTGGTCGATCCGGATCTGCGGCCAGATCATTATATTCTTCATGGCATTAGCGATGAGACACACCAGCAATATCTGGATCACTTTCAGCCCTTTGATCCGTTGAAACCGGCCAACTTCCACCAGCAAGATATCCAGATGGTGAACATGACGCCCGCAGCGATCGCCAATAACCGTCACTATTACCACGACTTTATGCTGCCCAACCGGATGCGCGATATGACGGAGATCTTTATCCGCCAGCGTAAGCGGATTATTGCCGGAGTCTCTCTTATTCGCGATACGCCATTCACCGAATTGGAGCGTAGCCGCTTACGTGCGGTGTTGCCGCTGATCGAACTGGCTACCCGCGATCTGCTGCCGGACAGACAAGATCCGCTGCTCACCGCCAAAGAGCAGGAGATCGTCAATATGGTGCGTGAGGGAGCCAGCAATAAGCGTATCGCCCTGAAGTTGGGTATTTCTTTATCGACGGTGAAAACCCATATGCGCAACATCTTTGCCAAAACCGCCGTGGTTAATCGCACCGAACTGGTCTCCAGCAGTTTTATTGCCCACTGCTGATCGTGCTCTCCATCAAGCTTGCCATGGCCTTTCCCCCTCACCCCAACCCTCTCCCCAAAAAGGAGAGGGGGCTGGTACGGTGCTGCGGTTGAGTGCAGAACTCTAGTTTTGCCACGGCCGGTCCCCTCGCCCTTTTGGAGAGGGAGCGGGTACGGTGCTGCGGTTGAGTGCGGAACTCTAGTTTTGCCACGATCGGTCCCCTCGCCCTTTGGGAGAGGGTTAGGGTGAGGGGAAAGGCGCTGAGCCAAAACCTCTAAAAAAACTTCATGAAACGCGAGGATAACCATGATGTCCAGTGATGCAGTTTCAGTGTCTTCTGCCGGGGCAGTGCTTTCCTGCCCACCCAGGCTGTTAACGGCAATTATCGTGTTTGCCGCCATCGCGCCGGGGATCCTGATGACCGCCCCCGCCGTCGCGGCCCAGTTGGCTAGCCAGTGGCAACTCACTCCAGGCCAGATCGGCCATCTGTTCTCTACCGAACTCGGAGCCATGAGTATCGCGACGCTGCCCGCCTGGTGGTGGATCAGCCGTATCAACTGGCGCAAAGTTGCCACGCTGGCGGCAGTGGTGTTCCTGATCGGCAATCTGGCTTCGGCCATGGTCAGCGATTTCAGCCTGCTGTTGGTATTGCGCTTTATCGCCTCGCTGGCCGGGGGGACGTTGATGATCCTCTGCATCTCCTGCGCAGCAGGCACCGCCAATCCCAGCCGGGTCTATGCTTTCTGGGTGCTAGGCCAGCTATTACTGGGTGTGTTCGGCTTGCTGGCATTACCGCCGTTGTTTGCCCATTTTGGCCTGATGGCGGTCTATCTGATCCTGGCAGCGATCATGCTGTGTTGCCTGCCGTTATTGAGCGCGTTCCCCAGTGGCTTTCGCCATAGCCACAGCGCAGCAAGCCAGTTGCCGCCAAGCCCTCCCATCTACAAGCTGTTTGCCGTGCTGGCGGTATTAGCCTTTTACATCAGCCTGAGCGCAGTCTGGACCTTTATCGGCACTATCGCCGAAACCGCGGGCCTGTCCCCGGTACACAGCGGGCAGGTGCTGGCTGCTGCCACCCTATTTGGCATCATCGGTGCCGGTGGCGCTGCGCTGGTGGGTGCCAGACGCAGCCATAAGCCGCTGCTGTGGATCGGCTACGGCCTGCTGATTGCCAGCGTCTTGCTGCTGAGCCGCAACCCGTTACTCATTCGTTTCACCCTTGCCGCAGTCATGTTCAAGTTCACCTGGACCTTTGTGTTGCCCTTTATTCTGGCGCGCGTCTCGGTGCTGGATAACAACGGCAAGCTGATGAACAGCATCAATCTGGTGATTGGCGGCGGCATGGCCATTGGCCCCACGCTGGCGGGTTACCTGATCGAATCTTCCGGCGGGATCAATGCGTTGCTGATCGGGGCGTTGAGTTGTGCGCTGCTGTCGCTACTGCTGATCTCGCTGGCTTCACCGCGCGCGCCGCGCCGTTTAACAGGAGTCATGAGGTGAAAAGAACTACCGGCTTTTTCTTTGATGAACGCTGTTTCTGGCATAGCACCGGCTTACATGCCACCACCCTGCCGGTGGGCGGCTGGGTGCAACCGCCTTCGGGGGCCGGACATGCCGAGTCGCCGGAAACCAAACGGCGGATGAAAAACCTGATGGACGTTTCCGGCCTGTCGCGTCAGCTCAAGCTGCTGAGTGCCGAACTGGCCGATGAGGAAGATTTATTGCGTATCCATCCGGCGCATTACCTGCAACGCTTCAAACAGCTAAGCGATAACGGTGGCGGCATGTTAGGAGAAGAAGCACCGTTGGGGCCAGGCAGCTATGAAATTGCCAAACTCTCCGCCGGGCTGGCCTGCGCCGCGGTCGAAGCCGTGTTGCAAGGCGAACTGGACAATGCCTATTCCCTGTCACGCCCGCCGGGCCACCACTGCCTGCCGGATCAGTCGATGGGGTTCTGCTTCCTGGCCAATATCCCTATTGCCATCGAACGCGCCAAAGACCGCTTCGGGTTGGGCAAGGTGGCAGTGATCGACTGGGACGTGCATCACGGCAACGGCACCCAGCATATCTACTGGCAGCGTGACGACGTGCTGACCATCTCGCTGCACCAAGATGGCTGCTTCCCGGCAGGCTACGCCGGTGAACAAGATCGCGGTGAGGGGGCCGGAGCGGGTTACAACATCAATATTCCACTGCTGGCCGGGGCTGGTGACGACGGTTATCAATACGCCATGCAGCAGATCGTCATCCCGGCGTTGGAGCAGTTTCAGCCAGAGATGATTATTATCGCCTGTGGCTACGATGCCAACGCCATCGATCCGCTGGCGCGGATGCAGTTGCACAGCGAAAGCTTCCGGGCCATGACCGCTCAGGTGCAAAGCGCTGCCGACAGGCTCTGCGGCGGTAAGCTGGTGATGGTTCACGAAGGAGGTTATGCCGAAGCCTATGTGCCGTTCTGCGGCCTGGCGGTGATGGAGGAGTTGAGTGGGATTCGCACCGAGGTACAGGATCCGTTGCTGGGATTTATTCATCAACAGCAGCCCCGCGATGCGTTTAATCAGTTCCAGCGTGACGCGATCGATCGGCTGGCGCGTCAGTTCGGCTTATAGTTCTCACCCAGGCGTGGCACACCACGCCTGTGCTCCCATCAACGAATAAAGCGGAAGGTTTTCGATTGGCAGGGAGCCAACGTAGTGAAGTCCCCTGTTGCAGCACCCTGCTGTGGCAACGGTTGCTCATCCATGCCGGTTTCCAGCCATTCCTGCGCTGGACTCGCCAACGTTAAGCTCCCGCCGATCGACACCTGCTCCGAAGGGTTATAGACGCGGATAATCAAAGCTTCGGCATCCTCGGCCTTCTTCAACACGCTCAACACCGGGCCTGACTCCGCCAGCGAAAGCAGGCTAAAGTGCAACGGCGTGCGGAAGGCCGCCAGATTGAGCTTCATCGCATCAAACGGGATCTTGTTGTAGCAACGTACTGGCGTCACATAGGCCCGAGCCTGCTGCATTACGCCCGCCAAATGCGGATCGCCAGCAAAACCGAACAGGCTGAACCGGCAATGCAATTTGCCACGCATTTGGGAATCGGGCGTCGGCAGTTTGATGCCGGAAGGACGTCCCGGCCGCAGCAACAACTCTTCCTTACCCAATACGCCCACCGAGCGGAACAGCGTCAGGGCAAAGGTATCGCGGCGCTCCCCGACAATCTCAAACTCACGTAGCCCTTCGGTAAACAACGCCAACCCGTGCTGCTCATCATGCAGCGCAGCAAAGTTCATCAGTTGCCATACCGGGATCGGCGCCTCTTTCCAGCCTTCTTGCTGCCAAACCGCCATCGCCGGATCGTCCACCGGCCGGGTAATGCAGCCGAACTGGTTATCTGCCAGCACGTTTTCGCTGGCGAACGGCGTAGGGATCAACACCCGCACGCGGTGATCGTCTGCCTGGTTATCCAGCCACATTTCAATGTCGATACGGCGGCTATGGTGTGCCAATGTCACCTGGCAGCGCACATCGAGATAACCTTCGTTGCGGCGTTCTGCGCGCTGTTGCAGGTTGGCCGGCAACGCCATGCGCAGTTCCAGCGTAGCGGAACTCTGCCAGGCCTCATGCTTGACCGAGGTCGCCACCGCGCTCTGCGTGGAGTAGATCAGCCACTCTTCACGTGAAGGTGAATAGTCATACTCGTCGCCATCGTCGGAGCCATCTTCCAGTTGCAGTACCTGTTGGTAGCGGCAGCCGGTTTGTTTATCGGTAATATCCAGCGTGCCGTTGGTATTCAGGCCAATGCGATAATAGTCGTTTTCCAACAGCCCTGCCGGTTGTGCCGTAGCCCGGCGTTGCTGCCCGATCTGATTGGCATGAATATGCAGCGTGCAATAGCCCATCGCTGGCAATGGCCGATACAGCTGAATATCGTATTCCATAAAGGGATCGTAGTTACCGTAATGCACAATCTGGCGATCCACCAACCCAGGATCGATCTCCCGCGCAGCACGGATAAAATACTCCACTGGCTGACCCTGCTCATCTACCAGCGAGAATTGCTGGGCACGAATGCGAATGGTAGTGTTGATCACCTCTTCACGCGGATAAGGCAGCAGGTTGAAGAACGTCAGTTTGTCGGCATCCGCGTGCTGTACCGGCATATTGTCGACAATCTTGCGCATGTAGAAACGCACCAGGTTTTCTGCCATGTCGTCCGCCAGAATAAAGCGCGTCATGATCTCCTGATGCACCTTGTCGCTACAGCAACAGCCGATGCTGTCGTGCGCGTGGTTTTTCAGGATCTCTTTCCACATTTTTTCCAACAGGCCGTGATGGTATTCAAAGCCCAGTGACCAGGCAATGGCGGCCAACGGCTCGAGGATATTGACGATCTTGTTTTCGATTTCGGCATGGGCAATCTTGATGTCCATGCGGGTCGATGAGATGGTGCGGTGTACACGCATGTATTTGCCGTCGTTGAATTCTCCCTTCAACGTCGCCAGGCGCTCACGGCTAGCTTCGATGCGCTCAAAGACCTCTTCAAAACGGCTCATCACAAACTCACGCTGCGGATAAATCTCGCGCAGTTTGGCCATCACCTGGAAGATATTTTGCTGCAATGGCATCTGATCGTGGCCGTTAGGCAACAGGATGTCCTTGGTGACCGACGCGTTTTCCAGCACGGTGAAATAACTGTCCAGCCGTTTGCGCAGCCCGGCTTCATCTTCCGGCAGGTATTTACCAATGGCGTAGCCCAGCGGCAGCACCTGTGCCGCAACTTCGCTGCCGTCGTTACTCTGCCACAGGAACTCGGTCTTGTCGGTACCGTGACGCTCGGAACAACCCCGCCAGAACATGGCGCGCGTAAGGCCGAATCCGTTGAAAATATGCGGCAGCTGAGAGGACATGCTGAAGGAATCGGGCAGATAGCCAATCTTCATCGGTTCGCCGAAGGACAGGCAATCGCGCATGCCATACATCAGGTTGCGCACGATGGATTCCCCTGACACCACCATGGTATCGGTTTGGGTATACCACGGGCCAATGATCAGCTTACCTGCCTGCACCAACGCTTTCACCCGCTGGTGGTTTTCTGGCTTGATGGCGAAGTAGTCTTCCAGCACCGCCGTTTGCCCATCCAGCACATAGAAACGGTACTCGGGATCGCTTTCCAGCCGGGTCAGGATCTCTTCCATATTGTTAATCAGCAGGATGCGTGACTCCTCGGTGGTGAAATACCACTCACGATCCCAATGCATATGCGGCGTAATGTGAACACGTGATACAGCTTGCATAATCAATTCCTAAGATGTCGTAACCAAGCCCCTCAACCCAACCCTCTGCAAACCCGATCGCCCCTCAGCCAAGCTGCGTCACCGAATTTTCAGGATCCCCTCGCCCTGTGGGAGAGGGTTAGGGTGAGGGATAAATAAAATTACTGTGGCTGCACGATGGTGTATTTGCCCTGCTTCATCGCCTGACGCCGCCAAAGGATCAACACCGATGTGGAGATCGCCGTACCAAGCAGCGCCGCTCCCAGCCAAATGGCTGCCGACAGCACGCCACCGAGGCCGTTATCATGCAGCAGAAACAGCGAGAAGATCCCCGCACCTGGCGTAGACAGGCCGATCCCCATCCCACCGACGATCGCACCGGTCACCAGCGATCCCACCAGGAAGGAGCCGATCACCCGCACAGGATCTTCAATCGCCATCGGGATAGCCCCTTCGGTAATGCCTGCCAGACCAAGCAACCAGGTCGATTTACCCGTTTCTATCTCGAACTGTTGGAACAGACGCGGTGCCAACAACGTAGAAGCGGTGACCGTAAAGGCCGAGACCATTTTGACCGCGCCAAAGATCGCATAAGGGCCGAACACGCCGTTGGCCATCGCCCCCAGGCAAAACGCATAGGCTGCCTTGTTCACCGGGCCGCCAAGATCGAACGAACACATAAAACCGAGAAGAGCCCCCAGTACCAGCGCGTTGGTACCAGACAGGCTGTTAAGCCAGGAGGTCAGGCTGTTGTTCAACCAGGCCACCGGCTCGCCGATCACGAACAGCATCAGGCTACCCGCCACCAGCGTGCCAATCACCGGGTAGAGATAGAATGTCAGGAAGCCGTTGAAGTTGGGGCTGAGACGCACATGTTGCTTCACCCAGCGCATCAGATAACCGGCGATCAGGCCGCCCACAATGCCACCAAGGAAGCCGGAGCCAATCATGTTGGCCGCCAACCCGGCCGCAAAGCCTGGGCCAAGGGCCGGTTTATCCGCCAGTGAATACGCCGTGTAGGCCGCCAGTACCGGTACCATCAAGATACCCAGCATGCCGCCACCCAGCTTGCGGTACATCCACAGCCAGGAGTTCTCTTGATCAAACAGATGTTGCAGGCCAAAGATCTGCGCCAGTAATACCGAAACCGCTAAAACCGTACCACCCGCCACAATCAGCGGCACCGCAAAGGAGATACCACTGAGCAAGGCCTGTTTGAGTTCGGTCTTCACGCTGCTTTTCTGCACCGGCACTTCGCTCTGCTGCACCCGCCCGGCACCATCGGCGGACTGGCCCACGGCCAACGCCTGCTGCAAAATGCGTTCGGCGTGTTTGATCGGTTCGGCGACCGGCGTTTCGATGCGGGGAATACCGTTGAAGCGCTCCACTTCTTTAATCGCGACTTCAGCAGCGAACACACAGGCCGTCGCCTTATTCAGTTGTTCCGCCGTCAGACGGCCTTCGATCCCGTTAGCCCCTTGCTTCTCGACATACACGTTGATGCCGAGCTTACGCCCCGCCTTCTCAAGATATTCCGCAGCCATGTAGGTATGGGCGATACCGGCCGGGCAAGCGGTGACGCACACCACCGTAGGCCAGGTTTCGTCCTGCGGTTTGCACTGCGGCTCCGGTGCGCCGCCCGTCAACAGAGCCAACAACTGTTCTGGCGTGCTGGCCTGTAGGACCGCCGCACGGATATCGTCATCCACCAATGCCGTCGTCAGGCTGGTTAGTAATTGCATATGCGTGGAACCGGCCTGCGCCTGTGGGATCGCCAGCAGGAAGATCAGGTTGACGCTTTCCGGGCCGTCGATCCCCTGCCAGTCCAGCGGCGTTTTCAGCGTGGCAACGGCAAAGGCGGCTTCCTTTACCGCATCGCTTTTACCATGGGGTACCGCCAAGCCTTCCCCGAGTGCGGTAGGACCTTGCGCTTCCCGAGCAAAAACCTCCCGTAGAAACTCTTCTTTATCGTGTAATTTGCCTTGCGCGGCCAACTGGTCGGCCAACTGATGAATGGCCTGATCGCGCCCCGCAAATGCCACTTGCAGGTTGATCAGGCTGGGGTGGGTCAGGCTGCTCAGGTCCATCTTTATCCTCGGGTAGGCCACTCTCGGGCGGCTCCATCAGTAAACAGGCGGCGATCATAGCAAGCCAATTAATACCATTTTGTGATCAATTTCAAATCAACGATATTTTGTATTTAATTTGTATTAATTCAACTTAAATACAACTTAACGCGATATGGTGTTATTGGTTTGTTTATCCTTAGCCTGCGGCTAGAATGCAAGGCAGCCGATCCAACCACCAGCCAGGGACACCAACGCGTGAGCAAGAAGCCTATTTATCGTCAGATTGCGGATACCTTGCGCCAGCAGGTTAGCGATGGTGAACTGAAACCCGGTGATGCATTGCCAACAGAGGCCTTATTGCGTGAGCAATACAACGTCAGCCGGGTAACGGTACGCCAGGCGTTGAAATTACTGACCGAAGAGCAGGTGATTGAGAGCATTCAGGGCAGCGGCTGGTATGTTAAAGAGGAGAAGGTGAATTACGATATCTATCAGCTCACCAGCTTTTATGAAAAGTTGGCGGACCGCAACGTGGAAACCCACAGCGACGTGCTGATCTTTGAAGTCGCCAAAGCCAGCCCACTCATCGCCGAAGCATTGCGCCTCACCACCGAAGACAAGGTGTATTACGTCAAGCGGGTGCGCTATATCAAGCAAAAGCCGGTGACGCTGGAAGAAACCTGGATGCCATTGGCACTGTTCCCCGACCTCAGTTACGAAGTGATGCAGAAGTCCAAATATCACTACATCGAGCAGGTCAAAAAGTGGGTCATTGACCGTAGTGAACAAGAGATCATCCCGGTGATGCCGAGTGAAGATGTGGCGAGCGCATTGGGGATTGATCCGCAGAAACCGATCCTGGAAAAAGTCTCTACCGGTTTTCTCGACGACGGAACGGTGTTTGAATTCAGCCGTAACTTCTTTAAAAGCGAGGACTACAAATTCACCCTGGTAGCCAAGCGCGGGCGCTGATTTTCTCCATAAAAAAAGACGCCCGAGAGCGTCTTTTTTACAGCGAGAGCAAAAATCAGTTCACTTTAACCGGCATACCGGAGCGAGCTCTGATGGCCGCGTCGACTACGCTTTGGTCGACAGCGGGATCCATCAGCACTTTGCCCACTGGCGCAGTGATAGTGATTGGCACCGGCTCTTTCGACTTCAGCTCATCTTCGTTGGCAGACAGTGGATTATGCACTTCCAGGTAACGTGAACCGTCTGGCTCTACGGAAACCTTCACCGGTTCGTTGATAAATTGCACACGAGTCCCTACCGGTACGCTGTCGAACAGGTATTTGATATCGTCGGCACGCAGACGCACGCAGCCGTGGCTCACGCGCAGGCCAATACCGAAGTTGGCGTTGGTGCCATGGACCGCATACAGACGGCCAACATACAGCGCGTACAGACCCATTGGGTTATCCGGGCCTGCCGGGAATACCGCTGGCAGAATTTCACCATCGGCGGCGTATTCTTCACGCATTTTCGCGGTTGGCGTCCAGGTTGGGCCAGCCTTCTTGCGTTGTACGGTGGTAACCCAGTTCAACGGGGTATCTTTACCCAACTGGCCGATACCAATCGGCAACACCACAACGGTCTTGGTGCCTTTCGGGTAGTAGTACAGACGCATTTCTGCGCTGTTGATGATGATGCCTTCACGCGGAGCGTCTGGCAGGATCAACTGCTGTGGGATGGTCAGCGTGCTGCCTGGCAGCGGCAGGAACGGGTCAACACCAGGGTTGGCTTCCAGCATATTGCTCAGGCCCATCTGGTATTGCGCCGCAAAGCTCTCCAGCGGCAGTTTGCTGTCTGCAGGCACGGTGATCTGAATATTTTCCCCAACCAGACGGCTGTCTTTGGCGGGCAAAGGGTATACAACGGCGAAGGCAGCCTGGCTGAATGCAACCAGAGCAGTAAACAGGGTTAATAACGCGCGAATGCTCATTTTCATCTTCGTAGTAGAGTGGTGGCCGCACTGGCTAAAAATGGTATGTGTTTTCTGCCCGGCCAGGTTTGACCGGATGCGCATTATATGTGCACTTGCCGCCAAGATGGAAACATTACTAACGCAAATACCTCACTTTTTTGTAGCCGGATGTGGTGAAAAACGCGCTTTCTGTAAAATTTCGCCTTAACCCACCCGCAGGTCGTCTTCGCCACGCCGGATCGGGATCAGATATTCACAACTGATCGCCGCCTGATCGTCGCCATAGCAACATCCTGATGCCGGGTAAAAGCGCTCGATATCCTGCCCTTCCCGTCGCACCGCATTCATTTGCGGAATGGCCGTGTCATACAGACGGGCGATAAAGTTCTGTAACCCTGCCACCTGCCCCTGATAAGCGAAGCGTGCATACTCCCCGGGTTCGATAGTCACCGCTTCACCCGCGGCATTTTCCTCCGGCAGTGCCGCCGTATAAACCATCTGTTGACGATCCCGCTGCTGGGCGTCCGGTTTCAGGCTCATCAGGCCATACGCAACGGCAGGCGGCCCCTGATCCGGGCGCAGCAAGTTACGCCACGCGTGTTGGCGCAGCCGATTTTTCGACTGTCCCAATTGCCCCAAGGTACAACTCCCCTGTTGCGTATGGCCGACTAATTTCATTGACGGCAGCACAATAATATCCGCCTCTGGCGTGGGCTCATTGGCCATATTCAGCGGTGGTTGCAGGCCGTAGCTGGGCCAGTCGGCACTCCGGCGATAGGCCGCCGGTGGCAAACCAAACTGTTTTTTAAAACCACGGGTGAAGGTCTGCTGGGAATCGAACTGATATTTATCTGCGATGCAGGCAACCGTGGCACTGGTCAGGCGCAGTTCACGCGCTGCCGCCGTCAACCTTCTGCGCCGGGCATAGGTCCCGAGTACTTCTCCAGTGAGCAGTTTGAACATCCGTTGCAGGTGCCACTTGGAATAACCCGATTTGGCCGCGATGTTGTCCAGCGTCAGTGGCTGATCCAGGCTTTGCTCGATCCAGACCAGCAATTGACTGATGACATTTTTCTGGTGCATGGCCTCTCCTTTGCGTTGTCGAACCTGAGCGTGCTACCACTGAACACGCAAGTGGCGCTTACTTTATCGGCATCGACGCTAGACCGCATTGCACAATCAAGACATAATATTGTTCAAATACGCCAAACTGATAACTATTCTCATGAAACCTGCCTGGCAAGAACCGAAGCCGGATATCGATAACGTACCGCGCGCCATTTTCGCCGTTCAGGCTTCTACCGTGCAGAAAGACTGGGAATCCGCTCATCATCGTCATCGCAAGGCACAATTGATCTACACGGTGCGCGGCATGATCCGTTGCGAAGTCGAAAACGGTCTATGGCTAGTACCGCCACAATGTGCGTTGTGGATGCCCAGTAACGTTAGCCACAATGCACGAGCAACCAGTCAGAGCGAGTGCTATTGTCTGTTTGTCGAACAGGATGCCATCCCCGGCTTGCCACAAAACTGCTGCACCTTGACGGTTACGCCGCTGTTGCGCGAGCTGCTATTACAGGCCTGCCAATTCGATATTCTCTACCCGGAAGATGGCCCCGAAGGTCGTCTGGCCAAGGTCTTGTTGGATCAACTGGCCGCCGCACCGCTGGAAAATCTGCATCTGCCAGTATCCAATGATGCCCGTATTCGCCAACTGACCGAGCAACTGCTGGCCAATCCGGCCGATAAATCCACCCTGGGGCAATGGGCGCAACGTATTGGCATGAGCGAGCGCTCGATCAGCCGCACGTTGCAACAGCAGATGGGCATGAGCTTTGGCCACTGGCGGCGGCAGCTCCACGTGATGCTGGCCTTGCAACGCTTAACCCAGGGGGAAAGCGTCCAGACCGTAGCGCTAGACCTCGGTTACGAGAGTGCCAGCGGTTTTGTCACCATGTTCCGTAAAGCGGTGGGGAAACCCCCTGCCCGTTATTTGGCGGAAAAGGCTGCCGCGGATCAGGCGATTGCTGGCGCGATAACGCTGTAGTTTAAGCACGTCTTGCCTCTAGACTGCTCGTAATCCACGCTGGTCAATTCTCGTACAACCTGCTATAACTAAGGATAGTTTGGTTAGAATAGTTAAAACGGTTAGCTTTAGCTAACGGGAGAAGAGAATGCTGGCCCGAGAAATCGACATCAACAGAGATGGCCTCAGGATCAGGGAAGACGGTCTTCAGATGGTCATCAGTAAAAAGAAAATGAAGGCGCAGAAACCTTTCTTCCAGTTGAAGGTTGATATAGACAATTCAACTTCTCTTGGGGTGGTCGAAGAGCATCTGAAAATCATGCTGCAAACCATTCGCCGGGTCAGAGAAGCTGAAAATGATCATGGCGACGTTTGTCACATCGACGAAACGCGTTTTGAAGCCATGTTTCATAGCCTGGAGCAACAAATCGGCCCAACTGATGCAGCAAAGCGGATAATTCTGCCACGGGAGACTCATAAGCCGCTCAACCGCAGTGGGCTGGTTGATATTGCCAAGGTTGAGCAGGGGCGTGAACATATCCTGGCGGCCAGCGAATGGTTGACGGCGGAGCAAATTTCCCAGTTGGCAGGCTTTGCCAGCGAGAATCCCTCGGCCCAGCCAAGTAAATGGAAAAACCATCAACGCATATTTTCGCTAAAGAAAGGGGCCACGCAGCTCTTTCCACGCTATGCGCTGGATGAAAACTATCGCCCTCTTCCTGTCATGGCAGTGCTACTTGCCAGCTTTAAAAACCTGAAACACGGCTGGGGATTGGCACAATGGTTCGCCACCTCAAACAACCTGTTGGCTGGCCGCCGTCCCATGGAGATGTTGCAATCACATCCAGCAAATGTGATTGCTGCGGCGGAATATGAAGCGGAAAGGATCGCCGATGGAGCAGAACAAAGTTAAGCCTATGGGTGAGTTGAAAAAGGAAGATTTTGGTTCACCTGTTTTTCTTGGCCGGACGATCGCCGCCCCAGGCAAGGCTCTGCGGGTAAGAACTGAAGCCATCCCCCAAGGCACGGTGTTACATCGCTGCCACGATGCGCGCTATCCCGGTGACAGTTTTAATCCTGGCAAAATATTGCTCCCCAATGAGTATGGAGCCCGTTTCAGCCCGATCAGGGATGCGGCTTTGAATCTGATCCCCACCATGTACCTTGCCAGCAGTTGCGAAGCTGCCATCGCAGAATCGGTTTTTCACGATGTGGTCGCCACGGGGAAAACAGAATTCTTCGACTTACGCCCGTTTAGCACTATGCATTACATCCAACTGAGGCTGGAGCGAGATCTGAATGTCGTCAGTTGCCGAGCACAGGACTGTATCTATCTGGGGATCGATCGCGATGAATTGATCGGCAGTACCCGGCTCGAATACTCACAGACCCGAGCCTGGTCGCAGGCTATTTATCAACAGCACCCTAACGTTGACGGCATGAAGTGGTACTCAAAAAGAAACGACGACCATTTCGCCCTGATCCTGTTTGGCGGCCAACGGGTCAGGGAGAATGAACTCTCGATAGCCCAACCCTCAAGCCGTCTATTCAACAACAAAGCTCTCGGCCAAATAATCCAAAAGACCGCAGAGCGACTCGGCCTGATCCTGACTGAAGAATAGCCCCCACCCTCCTCTCTGGTTACCCTAAACGTGACGCTTATCGCCCCAAACAACAAAAGTGCTCCCCTTCCGTAAGAATAATGATTATCATTCACAAATATAGTGAGCCGCATGCCATGACATGACCGGCCAGATTTTGCTTTCGATTCAATGTTGAGCCCGATTTAGCCGCCGAGCAGCAGCCCGGTGGTGACCTGTATTTTGATGAAATGGAGCTTTTATGAACGCTATGATGACCACCAGCCGTAAGTTTGGCGGACGTGCAGTTTATCCTCTGTTGCTTCTCAGCAGCCTGATGTTTTCCACCTCTGTGCTGGCACAGACAGAGCCGGAAATGCTGCGTAAGCCGGTAGGTAAAGGCGCTTACGAGATGGTGTACAGCCAGGGCGAGAATGCGCTGTATCTGGCTACCTCACAGAGCCGCAAGCTGGATAAAGGCGGTATCGTCTATCGCCTCGATCCACAAACGCTGGATATCACGCAGATTATTCATAACGATATCAAGCCGTTTGGGGCAGCCATCAATACCAAGACCGACACCCTTTACTTTGGAAACACCACCAGCAACTCGATGACTGCCATCGACGGTAAAACCGGTGAAGTGAAAGGCCGCCTGGTGCTGGACGCGCGTAAACGCTCCGACACCGTCAAACCACTGGCCCCGCGTGAAATGGTGGCAGACGCCACGACCGATACGGTCTATATCACCGGCCTGGGCGAATCCAGCGTAGTTTGGGTGGTGGATGGCAAAGACCTGACCCTGCGCACCACCATCACTGAAACCGGTAAATACGGCACCGGGCTGGCACTGGATGCAGCGGCAAGCCGCCTGTATGTCACCAATGCCGATGGTGAACTGGTGACTATCGACACCAAAACCAACAAAGTGCTGTCACGTAAGAAGCTGGATGAGTCGAAAGAGCACTTCTTCCTGAATATCAGCCTGGATCCAGCCAATCACCGTGCGTTTATCACTGACTCCAAGCAGCCGCAGGTGCTGGTTGTTGATACCAACAACGGCAACATTTTGCAGAAGATCGACGTGCCGGAATCCCTGGCCGTGCTGTTTAACCCGGCGCGCAATGAAGTGTACGTGACTCATCGCCAAGCGGGCACCGTGAGCGTGATCGATGCCAAGAGCTATAAGCTGTTGGAAACCATCAAGACGCCAACGCATCCAAACAGCCTGGCACTGTCACCAGATGGCCAAACGCTGTACGTAAGCGTGAAACAGGCTTCCAGCCGTGACAAAGAAGCCACCGATCCAGATGATGTGATCCGTATTGCTTTGAAATAAATCGTTATTCTCCCTCACCCTAACCCTCTCCCCAGGGAGAGGGAACCGAACGTGCTGCGGTTTTACACCTGCTTATGACCGCAGCACCGCCGGGGTGAGGAGAGACAAGTCGATGCCCCATCACCTCAAGTTCCCACCCGCAATTGTCAAGCCACGTCAAGCCCGTTGACGAACCTTATCACTTAATTTACCTGAGCTTATCTTGAGCCAACGATCGCGATGTCCTACGTTATCGGTAGTTTAAATGGATAACTAACCGGCCGTAAAAAGGATAAGTCATCATGGTTAAATCTTTGAGAAATCCGCTGATTGGGTTGCTGTGTTTGTCGACGGTGGGTTGTGCCAATATGAGTTCGGATGATGTCGCCATCGGCACGGTGGTACTCGGGCTAGGAGCATTGGTCGCATTGGCACTGCTAAGCGACGGTGACGACGACAAGGGACATAAAGAACCTCCCCGTAAAGAGCATGGCCACAAGGGCGGTGATAAGCATGGATATGGCAAGGATCATGGGAAAGGTCATCCCGGACGCCGTTAGTCCTCTGTAAAGGACGAAATAACTGGCTCTCCTCGTCGGGCGCTGCATGCTGCGCCCATGCATATTATCAATGAACGTAGTCAATAACCGATGTGCCTGGCATAGTAAATGGCTTCACTAACACGATTAAGTCACGCCAAAGCGAGGCCCTGATGGCTGCCGTAAATCTCTGGACACGGGAACAATTGCTGGTCGCTTTTACGCTATACAGCCAAATCCCTTTTGGTAAATTACATTCCACTAACCCCGATATCATCCATTACGCTGGGTTAATTGATCGTACCCCTTCCGCATTGGCAATGAAGCTGGTGAACATCGCCAGCCTGGATCCCTTTATCGTTAAATCTGGCCGCCGCGGGCTGACGGGTGCCTCTAAAGCCGATCAGGCACTGTGGCGGGAAATGAACCTCGACAGTGAAACCTTTGAACGGCAGTGCCAATTGGCGATGGCACAGTTGGAACAACCGGTCACGGCCTTACATGACAGTGGTATGGAAGACTTCAGTGGCAGAGAAAGAACCACCATCGTCAATGCGCGCGTCGGCCAGCAACTGTTCCGCAAGCGGGTGCTGGATGCTTATGAAAATCGTTGTTGCCTGACCGAACTGGAAGAACCGATGCTGCTGGTCGCCAGCCACATCCGCCCATGGAAACATACCGTTGAACATCGGCTCAACCCCAACAACGGCTTATGTCTGTCCAACCTGCATGATAAAGCGTTCGATCGCGGGTTAATCACCTTTAATGACCACCTTGAGCTGGTGCTTTCACCACGCCTTAAGCGGTTGAAAAGCGCCATCAGCGAAGAGAATTTTGCCAACTATGAAGGCCGCAAACTGAGGCTGCCGATTGATTTCCCTCCGGATGCTAGTCAGTTGGCCTATCATCGGCAGAATATCTTTCTGAAAAGTTAAATGGGGGCAGCATGGCCGGGGAGTATTGCTTTCCCCCGGTCCATTACACCATCACCGTGCGATAGAGCAGTTCATCCAGTGATTTGTCGCTACGGGCTGAGCTGTCAGGCAACGCTTGCTGCCGGGCATCCGCCGTGAGTTCCTGTGCGATAAACGCGTGGATCCTCTCCCTGCGCGGACCGTACTCCGCCTCACCTGCGCGCCGTTTAGCTGCCAACAGTTCGTGGATTTCCGCCAACAACGGCGGATCTTCCACCGTGCCAGCCAACAGTTGGTCAAAACGCATCGGTGGCACGCCCTTGCCCGCCTCTATCCAACGCACCGCCAGCAACGGGCGCAGTACGTAGAAGTATTTCTTCAGGCGTACCTGCTCACCTTGCAGATAGCCACGGAAGTTTTTCCTGGCCATCGACAGATAATGCCAACGCGCCCGCTGCGCGGAAAACCACTCCGGCACTACACCCCGCAAAGCCGCAACGCTCTCAGGGGTTTCCTGATACACCACGGGCGAATCCAGCCACTCGATCAGCGTTGGGTTAGCCCGCTTCAGCAGGCCAAGCGCCTTGCGCCATTCCCAGCCACAGACATCCAGATCATGATCGATAGGCAGCTCTATCACATCCCGTTGCGCTTCTACCCGCAGATACCATTCTGGCGTGTGGACATACAAAAAGCGCACGTCGTAATCGCTGTCTGGCGAGGCAAAACCCCAGCCGCGGCTACCGGATTCGCAGGCATAGAGCACCCGCACGTCGTAACGTTTTTCCACCTCGCCCAACACCTGCCTGACCCTTTCCCGCATGGCGCTGTCAACGCCGTTTACTTGCTGTTCCATCACATTATCCTTTTACACACACTACCTGGCGCAGGGTATGGACGATCTCTACCAGTGAAGACTGCGCTGCCATCACCGCATCGATATCTTTATACGCCATGGGGATCTCATCGATCACCTCGCTGTCTTTACGGCATTCCACATGCTCGGTTGCCCGGATCTGGTCGGCCACGGTGAAACGCTTTTTCGCCGCCGTACGGCTCATGGTGCGGCCTGCGCCATGGCTGCAAGAGCAGAAGCTCTCTTCGTTACCCAATCCGCGCACGATGAAGCTTTTTGCCCCCATCGAACCGGGGATGATCCCCATCTGCCCTTTCTGCGCCGATACCGCACCTTTACGCGTCACCAACACCGGCTCACCAAAATGCGTCTCACGTTGCACATAGTTATGGTGGCAGTTCACGGCCTCTTGCTGGGTAGTGAACGGTTTGGTCACGATACGCGACAGCGCCGCCAGCACGTGTTCCATCATCACTTCACGGTTATGACGGGCAAAATCCTGTGCCCAACCCACGGCTTCCATGTAATCGTCAAAATGCAGGCTGCCTTCTTCAAAATAGGCCAGGTTACGATCCGGCAGGTTGGCGATATGCTGTTGCATATCCTGTTGCGCCAGCGCGATAAACAGTGAACCTATGGCATTCCCCACCCCACGGGAACCGCTATGCAACATCACCCACACCTGCTGCGTTTCATCCAGGCACACTTCGATAAAGTGGTTACCCGTACCCAAGGTTCCCAGATGCTGGTAGTTGTTGGTTTTCAGCAGCTGTGGATATTTGTCGGTCAGGCGCCTAAAGCGCGGCAGCAAGCTGGCCCAATGCCGATCGACAGTTTCCGGTGGGGTTTCCCAGGCCCCCTTATCTCTGCGCGAACGGGTCGAGGTACGGCCATGCGGCACCGCCTGCTCGATGGCGCTACGCAATCCAGCCAGGCTATCCGGCAGATCTGACGCCACCAGCGAAGTACGTACCGCAATCATGCCGCAACCAATATCGACGCCTACGGCCGCTGGGATAATCGCGCCACGGGTAGGGATCACGCTACCAATGGTGGAGCCTTTACCCAAATGCACATCCGGCATCACCGCCAGATGTTTAAAGATAAACGGCATTTTGGCCGTATTCAGCAATTGCGCCCGCGCTTCTGGCTCAACGGGCACGCCTTGTGTCCACATTTTGATCGGTGCGCTATTATCCGGAGCCATCAATTCATAGTTATTATTTTTTGTATCAGTCATCTTTTTCTCATCCCTTTTCTGTTGACGTAGTGGATATAGCGAAAGGCGTGCCAACTCTGAATTAATCAACAATAAAAAATTAAGTTATTGATACTTAAAATATAAATAATCAAACAGATTCTACTGGCGATGATAGCAACAAGCGGTTATTTTATCCTTCAGGATAGTCTTTTATCACAAGGGATAACATGAAGCGCAGGGTAGTGATTGGCGTGCTGGGCACCACGCTGGATAAACGTGGCAAACGGGAAAACCGCTGGAGCAAGTGGCGGCCAACGGTAGGGCTGTGCCAGCAACCCGAGCTGCCGATCGATCGGCTGGAGTTACTGCATCAGCCGCGCGATAAAGGCAAGGCGCAGCAGGTGGCGGAAGATATTGTGGCAGTTTCGCCTGGCACTCAGGTGGTATTACAGGAAGTGGCACTCAAAGACCCGTGGGATCTGGAAGAGGTGTACAGCGCCTTTCTGGATTTTGCCAGCCGCTATCCGTTTGATACCGAAAACGAAGACTACCTGGTACATATCACCACCGGCACCCACGTGGTCCAGATCTGCTGGTTCCTGCTGACGGAAGCGCGCTACCTGCCCGCTCAACTGTTGCAAACCGCCCCCGGCGACAAAAGCGATCGCCCGTCCCCCCAAGGGATCTACTCGGTGATCGATCTGGATCTCAGCCGCTATACCGCCCTCACCAGCCGTTTTCTGCATGAACAACAGCGGTCCGTGTCATTCCTCAAGGCTGGCATTGAGACACGTAACGCCACCTTCAACACCCTGATTGACCAGATCGAACGCGTGGCCCTGCGTTCCAATGCCCCCATGCTGCTCACCGGGCCTACCGGAGCCGGTAAATCCTTTTTGGCCGAGCGTATCTACCAACTACGGCATTCACGCCATCTGGTAAAAGGCCGCTTTGTGGCAGTGAACTGTGCCACGCTGCGCGGCGATAATGCCATGTCGACCCTGTTTGGCCATGTGAAAGGGGCGTTCACCGGTGCGCTCCAGGCACGGGCTGGCCTGCTGCGGGAAGCCGACGGCGGCGTGTTATTCCTTGATGAGATCGCAGAGCTGGGGTTGGACGAACAGGCGATGCTGCTAAAAGCCATCGAGGAGAAGACCTTTTTCCCCTTTGGTTCCGATAAAGAAGCCAGCAGCGATTTTCAGTTAATTGCCGGTACCCACCGCGATATGCGCGACTGGATCGCCCAAGGGCGTTTTCGTGAGGATTTATACGCCCGTATCAATATGTGGACTTTCCCACTGCCCGGCCTGGCAGAACGCCGCGAAGATATCGAGCCTAATATCGATTACGAATTACAACGCTTTGCCCGCAGTAACCAGACACAGGTGCGTTTCGATAAAGACGCCAGGCAGCATTATCTGGCTTTTGCCCGCTCCCCACAGGCGGTCTGGCGTGGCAACTTCCGCGAGCTGGGTTCTTCCATCGCCCGCATGGCCACGCTGGCGGAACAGGGGCGTATCAACCGGCCGTTGGTCGATGAGGAAATCACCCGGTTGAAATCCCATTGGCAAGGGAATACCACTGCGCAATTACCTGCCGAACTGGCTGAAATCGATCTATTTGAGCAAAGCCAGTTGGAAACGGTACTTAAAGTGTGCCGGGCTTCAACTTCACTTTCCGAGGCGGGCCGGCAGTTGTTTGCCGTCTCGCGCCAGCAGAAAAAACAGCCCAACGATGCCGACAGATTACGTAAGTATCTGGCTCGCTTTGGGTTAAGCTGGGATGAAGTGTCTAAATAGAGGGCGGATAGGCGTAGCATGCAGCACCCCTAAAGTTAGCAGATCCTATTTAATCCCCAGATACGCTTTTGCCGCCGCCATGTCATTGAAGGTGATATCAACGGCAATGGGCGGTTGTCCCTTGCGATAAAGATAAGCGCCCCAACCGCCTTCATCTTCCGAGTCCGGCTGCGGTTTTAGGCTATCAAAGATCATCCGTTGGTCTTTACCCTCGGTAAAGATCAGATAGCGTTTGTCGGTGCTCACCACCTTCACATGCAGTGCGGCAAAACTTTGGGTGATCTCGCTGGCATAATAGGACCAGTCGTCCATGGCGGTCGAGTAATCCATCGCCGCTTCCGAGTTTTCATCGGCAAATGTTTTCAGCTCGGGCTGGAGCAGTACCAGCTCCGTTTGCTGCATTTCAAACGCATCCTGGTTGAGCGTTGGATCATAGGGGCTATAAAGCGCAACAGGGATTGCGAATGCTGTGGTACTACTCACCGCCAACATCAGGCCCAACAGGATGCTGAAATTCCGTTTTCTCACACTTACTCCTTAAATGATTTAACTACCTGGACGCCAGCAGCGAGGTTATCGTAATAGTCGATCGTCGTCATCGGATATTATAATCACCCACAGCATCCTCTGGGCGCTCGATCTTTTGAACTTAGCTGGGCGAGGAAATACCCGCAAATCAAACGTGATGATGACAATGTGGGTTAAAAAACAACAAGGAAAATAAGATGTTAATCGGTCCTTATGTCAACGGTGCTGCCGTTGTCATCGGTGGTTTGTTGGGGGCGCTGGCCGGCAGTAAAATCCCGCATCGCGTCAAATCGGCCTTGCCACTGACTTTCGGGCTATGCTCCATCGGGTTGGGAATTAACCTGGTTATCAAGGTTCAATTCATGCCCGCCGTGGTGTTGGCGATCATTTTGGGGGCGGTGATCGGCGAGTTGCTGTACGTCGAAAAAGGGATCGGCAAAGCCGCTAGCTCTACGCGCGGCCTGGTCAATCGGTTCCTGCCTGCGGCTCCGGGGATCTCCCATGACGAGTTTACGGAGACGTTTGTCGCCATCCTGGTGCTGTTTTGCGCCAGCGGTACCGGGATCTTCGGAGCTATGCATGAAGGGATGACGGGCGATCCCTCCATTCTGTATATCAAAACCGTACTCGATTTCTTCACCGCCATCATTTTTGCCACTCTGCTAGGATATGCGGTCATGGCCATCGCCCTGCCGCTGGTGATTATTCAGGTCGGCCTGGCTCTGCTGGCGGTGTTTATTATCCCCATAACCACACCGGCGATGATGGCAGACTTCTCCTGTACTGGCGGCCTGATCATGATCGCTACCGGCCTGCGGATCTGCAATATCAAGCTGTTCCCAGTAGCCAATATGCTGCCAGGGCTGGTGCTGGTGATGCCTTTTTCTTACTTATGGGCCACGCTAATAGGCTAAGATCTAACAAGAGCACGGTTCGCTGAACGGTGCATACAGGTCGCCCCCACGCTTACATTGGACTTCTCATGACCCAACAACACGTCGTTTTACTTGATGAACAAGGTCAACCCACCGGCGTGATGGAAAAATATGCGGCCCATCAGAAACAAACGCCCCTGCACCTGGCGTTCTCCTCCTGGATCTTCAATCCGCAGGGGCAGTTGTTGATCACCCGTCGCGCCCTGAGCAAAAAAGCCTGGCCTGGCGTCTGGACCAACTCGGTGTGTGGCCATCCACAGTGGCATGAGAGCGTCGAACACGCCATTGAGCAACGCTGTCTGTATGAAGTGGGCCTGAACGTGGAACAGATCACCTCCGTCGCCCCCGATTTTCGCTACTGCGAGACAGATGCCTCCGGCATTATGGAAAATGAAATCTGCCCGGTTTATGCGGCATTGGCTACGGGTGATGTCGTAGCCAGAGCGGACGAAGTGATGGATTTCCACTGGGTGGCGTTACCCGCGTTGATAGCAGCGGTGGCGGCAACCCCTTGGGCCTTCAGCCCGTGGATGGTGCAGCAGTTGGCGAGTGCCACAACCCAAGAAAATCTGATCGCTTTCGCCGCCCGCACGTTCGCTTAAACCACTCACCCCGCCATTCCAACCGCTCACCAGCGTATAAAACCGCTGGCTGAAATTCGGATGTTATTCCCTCTCCAGGCTAGCAATGATGAGCTGTTCCTAAACCTGACCCTAACCAGGGGAAGACGCTACAGCTAAATGTCCGACATCTAAGAATCGGATTTATCACTCAATTTTTGCAGATAGGAAAAGGATACCTCATGAAACGCGAGGGAATTTTAAAACATCTCCCATGGATGCTGTTGGGGATACTCGGGGCTTCCTGCCTGGGTGTCATCGCATTGCGCCGTGGCGAAAGCATTAGTGCACTGTGGATCATCGTTGCTTCGGTAGCGGTTTACCTGGTGGCTTATCGTTACTACAGCCTCTACATCGCCACCAAGGTGATGCAGTTGGACGCCACCCGCGCCACTCCGGCGGTGGTGAACAATGATGGCCTGAACTACGTTCCGACCAATAAAAACGTGCTGTTCGGCCACCACTTTGCGGCTATCGCCGGTGCGGGTCCTTTGGTGGGTCCAGTATTGGCGGCACAGGTCGGCTATCTGCCCGGTACGCTGTGGCTGTTAGGCGGCGTGGTGTTGGCGGGGGCGGTGCAGGACTTTATGGTGCTGTTTATCTCCTCGCGCCGTAACGGAGCCTCGCTGGGCGAAATCATCAAAAAGGAAATGGGCCCAATCCCTGGCACCATCGCGCTGTTTGGCTGCTTCCTGATCATGATCATCATCCTCGCGGTGCTGGCGCTGATCGTGGTGAAAGCCTTGGCCGAAAGCCCATGGGGCGTATTCACCGTCTGTTCCACCGTGCCAATCGCGCTGTTTATGGGCGTATATATGCGCTTCCTGCGCCCAGGCAAGGTGGGTGAAGTGTCGATCATCGGTATCGTGCTGTTGATCGCCTCGATCTGGTTCGGCGGCGTGATTGCCCACGACCCATACTGGGGCCCGGCGCTGACCTTTAAAGACACCACCATCACCTATACGCTGATTGGTTATGCCTTTGTCTCTGCCCTGCTGCCGGTATGGCTGATCCTGGCTCCGCGTGACTATCTGGCCACCTTCCTGAAAATCGGCGTGATCGTCGGGCTGGCGATCGGTATCGTGATCCTCAACCCAGAGCTGAAAATGCCTGCGGTAACGCAGTTTGTTGACGGCACCGGCCCGGTCTGGAAAGGCACCCTGTTCCCGTTCCTGTTTATTACCATTGCCTGTGGTGCCGTTTCCGGCTTCCACGCACTGATCGCTTCTGGTACCACACCGAAACTGCTGGCCAATGAAATGGACTCCCGCTACATCGGTTACGGTGCCATGCTGATGGAATCCTTCGTGGCCATTATGGCGCTGGTTGCGGCTTCGATCATCGAACCTGGCCTATACTTCGCCATGAACACCCCACCGGCGGCACTGGGCATCACCATGCCAGACCTGCACCGTCTGGGCACCGAAGATGCGCCAATGATCATGGCTTCTCTACGTGATGTCAGCGCGCATGCTGCCGCAACCGTCAGTTCCTGGGGCTTTGTGATCACCCCTGAGCAGATCCTGCAAACCGCCAAAGATATCGGCGAACCGTCGATCCTGAACCGTGCAGGTGGCGCGCCAACGCTGGCAGTCGGTATCGCTCACGTGTTCCACCAGGTCATCCCTGGCGCCAACATGGGCTTCTGGTATCACTTCGGTATTCTGTTCGAAGCGCTGTTCATCCTGACCGCTCTGGATGCGGGTACCCGTTCCGGCCGCTTCATGCTGCAAGATCTGCTGGGTAACTTCGTACCGTTCCTGAAGAAAACCGACTCGCTGGTGGCCGGTATGGCGGGTACTGCGGGCTGCGTTGGTCTTTGGGGTTACCTGCTGTATCAAGGCGTGGTCGATCCGTTGGGCGGCGTCAAGAGCCTGTGGCCGCTGTTCGGTATCTCCAACCAAATGTTGGCTGCGGTAGCGCTGGTCCTGAGTACCGTAGTATTGATCAAGATGAAGCGCACCAAGTACATCTGGGTGACCGTGATCCCAGCCGTTTGGCTGCTGATCTGTACCACCTACGCGATTTGTCTCAAGCTGTTCAGCGACAATCCGCAGTTGGAAGGCTTCTTCTATCAGGCCAGCCTGTACAGAAACAAAATCGCCGAGGGCGGTGCTGAACTGACCGTACAGCAGGTTGCCAACATGAACCATATCGTGGTGAACAACTACACCAACGCCGGTTTGAGCATCCTGTTCCTGCTGGTGGTGTATAGCATCATCTTCTTCGGTGTTAAAACCGCCATGGCGGCGTACAAAAACCCGAAACGCACCGACCAGGAAACGCCATACGTGCCGGTTCCTGAGGGTGGCGTCAAAGTTTCGTCGCACCACTGATGGTGATTTAGTCGATACCCTGCATAATGATTAAATTATGTAGGGTATTTTTCTTTGGAGAAGACTCATGTTCGGTAACCTCGGCCAGGCAGGTAAATATCTCGGGCAGGCAGCACGCATGTTAGTGGGCGTGCCTGACTACGATACCTACGTCCAGCATATGAAAGACAACCACCCGGACAAGCCGGTGATGACCTATAAAGAGTTTTTCCGCGAACGCCAGGATGCCCGCTACGGTGGCGATGGCAAAGGCGGTATGCGCTGTTGCTAGAAAAGGACCCAGTATGAAACCCATCGCAGTGACCATCCTGACGGGCTTTTTGGGCGCAGGTAAAACTACCCTGTTGCGCCACATCCTGAATGAAAATCACGGTTACAAGATTGCCGTCATCGAAAACGAATTCGGTGAAGTGCCCATTGATAATGCGTTAATCGGCGACCGTGCCAGCCGTATCACCACCCTCAGCAACGGCTGTATCTGTTGCAGCAAATCCAACGAATTGGCCGACGCGCTGCTGGACCTGTTAGACGGCGTCGATCAGGGGCAACTGGAGTTCGACCGGCTGATCATTGAATGTACCGGCATGGCCGATCCCGGCCCAATTACCCAGACCTTTTTCTCGCATGAAGTCATCGGCCAACGCTTCCTGCTGGACGGCATTATCACGCTGGTGGATGCAGTGCATGCCGATCAACAGCTGAACCAGTTCACCATCTCGCAGGCCCAGGTGGGTTACGCCGATCGCATCTTGCTGACCAAGACCGATGTGGCAACGGATAACGAAGCGCTGATCCAGCGTTTGCAGCTGATGAACGCCCGCGCACCGGTGTATAAAGTCACGCACGGCGATATCGATCTCGGCGTGCTGTTTGATATCGAAGGCTTTGTGCTTAACGACCAGCTCAACGTAGCGGCCCCCACCCCGTTGTTCCGCCGCATTCCGCAGGCGCAGAACAATATCCAGTCAATCGTGGTGTATCACGACCAACCGCTGGAGCTGATGCAGATTTCTGAGGTGATGGAAGGTTTATTGCTGAAGTTCGCCGATAACCTGCTGCGCTACAAAGGGATTTTGTCGATCAAAGACGAGCCGCGCCGCCTGCTGTTCCAAGGCGTGCAACGGCTGTACAACGCTGACTGGGACCGTGAATGGTTGCCGGAAGAAGAGTGCAAAAGCACGATGGTGTTTATCGGCATCGACTTGCCGGAAGACGAGATCCGCGCGGGGTTTGCTGCGCTGGGTTGATGAGTTGGGACGGTGTTGGTTGCTCAAGCTGCCAACGCGGTCTTTTTTATGAGTAAAGTTATTGCATAGATACAATAAAAATCACCGCCAATCTATTGTATATACGTAATAAAATAGCATGAATAGCCAGTTTGTAGTTGAACCGCCACAGCCAGAAAAATGCTAGCCGCATTTTGCGATCCCAATTCCAATCTAAGCAACAATTTCCTGTAAATTCATCCAGTCTATTTTTTACGTGGATCTATCGCAGTATCGTCTCTCACATGGCTAAACCCTATGAAAGTGCCTGTTATTTTCTTCAAGGAAATAAAATGGTATATACTTCGTTAGTACCTTAATGAGGATTTATCTATGAGCAAACAGGCCGTTTTCACTATGAAACTTGAAGCCGAACTTCGCGATACTTTTATGGCTGTAGCCCAGGCGGAACATCGCCCTGCATCACAAGTTGTTCGTGATCTTATGCGGCAATATATTGAGCGCCATGAATATCGTCATTTTTTGGAAGAGAAAGTCAATGCAGCCCGTCAATCTATGGCGAACGGGGAAGGCGTTGAACATGAAGATGCCAAGGCCATTTTTGCCGCACGCAGGGCGAAAGTTAAGGGTAACTAGTGAAAGTTCATTGGACGAAACAGGCACTTGATGACAGTAAACAGATATGGGATTACCTTGTCGAAAGAAATCCCGATGCTGCCATCGAGATGGACGAATTGTTTGAAGCCGCAGCCGATCGTCTCGCAGAGTTTCCATTCATGGGACACGAAGGAGAAATTGTCGGAACTCGTGAGGTCTTTCCCCATCAAAACTATCGCCTGGTGCACGAAACTCAGGCAAACACAGTTTGGATTGTCGCATTAGTTCATACATCTCTGCTTTGGCCTAGGACCATTTCATAAGTTAAAAATAGTGACTGAGCGACCCCATAAGCAACCAAAAGGAATTCAGCATGATCGCCAGGCTTCAACACACTAAAGCACCTCGTTATACCAGATTGACCAGCCATCCCTTATCACGCCTGTTGCTCTGCCTGTGCCTGGCATTCGGAGCCAACACGGCAGTGCATGCCGCCTCTTTTGACTGTGCCAAAGCCACCAGCGATATCGAGCATGCCATCTGCAATAACCCAGACCTGAGCAGCCTGGACGACAGGCTGAGCGAAAGCTATCAGTTGGCGATGGCCAACCTGCCAGGGGATCAGGCCGATGCATTGCGCACCGAGCAACGTAGCTGGTTGAAACAGCGAGATGCCTGCAATGGTCAGGAAAGCTGCCTGAGCGATCTATTTAGCCAGCGTGCTGCCCTGCTGCAAGATACCGCCAAGCAGGCGGCCACCGCGCTAGACGCCATCATCGCCAGCATTCCGGCAAACCCGGCCACTGCGGAGCAACAGCTTCAGCAATATCGTGGCCCGCTAGCTTCCGCCTGGTTGATTTACCTGCATCAGTTCGCGCCAGCCAGCAAAGTCACGGATGCCGAGGTAGAAAAAAGGCATCTAACCGTGGTCACCGCGATGAATGACGATAAGTTCCCGCAGTCATTATTGCGGGATATCGAAAACGATCCCAAGACCAGCCATGATGTCGCGGTTTTGACGTTATTACGTATGACCATCGAGCGAGCAGGCTATGAAGATGCGGATGGCCGCCCTTACGTGCATTGCTTCATCTTCAAGCAACAGGGCGCTGCGGCTTATGATGCCTTTGGAGCGCTGTACGGATCGTCGCGTGATTCGCAGGCACCGATTTGCCCCCCGCAGGGCGATCTGTTTGAACAACCTGCCTGGCAACAACTGACCAAGTTGATCGAACCAATGGTTGGCAAAGCCAGTGAAAATTCCGGCACCATTCGTTATGCCAGCTATGCCGACTGGGCCATGTTCCGGCTACGTGCCACCGTGTCGCCCGAGGATTTCCTCAAACCCGGCCAGCGCACGCCAGCCACCGACGATCCTGAACAGCTGATCCGCAGTTGGTCTGATGAAAGCGTTTGGCCGAAAACACAGCGCGAACAGTTGCTTGCTGCCATCGAACCGGCACGTCTGGCGACCATGGGCTGGTTGCAAACCGAGAAGCATTTCTCAGCCAGCGATGCGGCCAAAATCTCCGATGCAATCGTGAAGACCTGGCTCAGTGACAGAATGGATTTTATCGGCGAGATGAGCGGACCGGAGGATTAATAAGCACTCTCATGTCCCCTCACCCTAGCCCTCTCCCACAGGGCGAGGGGACTTACCGTGCTACAGATTAGTTTCTGTGTCTAACTTCGGCTACGTATTCGCTGAGGTAACAGACTGAATACCGCGCCTGACCACCGCGCCGTTCCAGCTCCCTCCCCCTGTGGGAGGGGAGGAATTAGAACGCATCCTGCTGCAAATAACTCCAGGCATACTGCGCATACAGCTCCGCGCCGGTCGCCATCACGTCTTCATCAATATTGAAGCAGCCGTGGTGATGTGCCCAGTCGGTGCCTTTCTCCGGGTTGCCGCAGCCTAGCAGGGCAAAGCAACCGGGGATATTTTCGATAAAGAAGCTGAAGTCCTCGCCGCCGGTCGTCGGCTTTTCGGCAAACAACACTTCCTCACCAAAGGCCGAACGCACCACCGATTGTGCCAGCAACGCGCTGCGCTCCTCGTTGATCACCGGCAAGGTGCCGTAAGTGTATTCCACCTGCGCCGTCGCGCCATAAATGGCCGCCGTATGCTCCGCATAACGCTCAATCGCCGCCTTGATACGCTCACGTGCCTCAACGTTAAAGCAGCGCACCGTGCCATCCAGCACCGCATTTTCGGCAATCACGTTAAACCGGGTACCGACTTCCATTTTGCCTATGGTCACCACTGCCGATTCCAGTGGGGACGTTTCACGGGAAACGATCGCCTGCACGTTCATCACGAAGGCCGAGGCAACTACCGCGGCATCCACACAAGCCTCTGGCATTGAGCCATGGCCGCCGCGCCCTTTGAACTTCACCTTGAGTAAATCGGCAGAGGCAAAGGTAGAGCCGACGTTGCAAGACACCTTGCCCGATGGGCTGGTGGTCCAAATGTGCATGCCAAACGCGTTATCCACGCCCTCGATCGCCCCCTGCTTCACCATCTCACGCGCGCCCTGAGCAATCTCTTCCGCAGGTTGGAAAATCAGCCGCACGTTGCCACGCAGGCTCTCACGGTTTTCATACAAGGCTTTCGCCGCTGTCAGCAGCATGGCGGTGTGGGCATCGTGCCCACAGGCGTGCATTTTGCCGTCGGTTTGCGATTTATAGCTTAAGGAATCGTTCAGTTCCTGTACCGGCAACGCATCCATATCGGCACGTAACGCCACGGTTTTACCGGGCTGCCCGCCAGTAATTTCGGCAATCACGCCCGTTGGCGTCGTCAGACGATAAGGAATGCCGATCGCCTCCAGCGCTTGCGCCACCTTTTGCGTGGTACGCACTTCTTCCCAAGGCAGTTCCGGGTGAGCGTGCAGATCGCGGCGGAACGCAATCATCGCCTCCACGTGGGTTTTAATGGATTGCGCGATGGCTTTATTGGTCATAACGGGTTGCCTCTGTGATCTCTTTTACCGTGTGAAAAATGACGTCGATGCCTTTCTGAATTTGCTCATAGTCGGTCCACTCGTCGGGGTGATGGCTCAGGCCATCCTTGCTGGGCACAAATACCAGCCCCACATCGGTGATCCCGGCAAATATCATCGCATCATGCCCGGCTCCGCTGACCATGGTCCGGTGGCTCAGGCCCAACGCTTCACTGTGTTTTTGTAGCAGGCTGTGGATACCGCCGTGCAGACGGGTCGGCTCCACCAGCAGGGGTTGTTCAATCTGGCAGACGATCCCCGCCCCGGCCTGCTGCTGGATACAGGCTTTGGTTTGCTCGACCACCTGTTGCAGTTTATCCAGGCGTTTGGAACGGATATCGACGGTGAAGATCACCTTGCTCGGGATCACGTTCGCTCCGTTAGGGAATACCTGAATTTTCCCAGTGGTAGCGACCGTTTCATCACCGGCCTGGCGCGCAAAATCGCCAACGCGGGCGATCACCTGGCTGGCAGCCACCAATGCATCATGGCGGCGATCCATCGGTGTGGTGCCCGCATGCCCGGCTTTACCGGTGATGGTCACCACTAATTGGGTAATACCGACAATCACATCCACCAGGCCAACGTCCAGCCCTTGCTGTTCCAGCACCGGCCCTTGCTCAATATGCAGTTCGATAAACGCCTTGAGGGTCTTCGGTTCGCGCACCACGCTGGCCACTCGATCGGCATCAAAACCGACCTGTGCCATGCACTGTGCCGCCGATTGCCCCTGGCTATCCCGCAGGCGGTGCAGTTCTTCGCTATCCACCTTGCCGGCAATCGCACAGGAAGCCAGCAGACCACGGCCAAAGCTGGCCCCTTCCTCTTCCACCAGCGCCACCACTTCCAACGGGTAGCGTGGCAATAACCGTTGTTCTTGGAACAGTTTGGCGACTTCCAAACCCATCACTACCCCGGCAGGGCCGTCGAAAGCACCGCCGTTGGGCACGGAGTCAAAATGGGAGCCGATCATTACGCTCGGGAGCGCTGGATCCTGCGCCTGACTTTTGCCAAAGATATTGCCGATGGCGTCCTCGCTCACGCTGAGACCTGCCGCCTGCATCTGTGCCTTGATATAGGCCCGTGCCTGTTGGCCTTGCGGGCTGTAGCTCATACGCGTCGTGCCTTCGCCTGGGGTTGCCGTAAACTCGGCCAGTTTTTCCAGGTGCTGCTGAATACGCAGCTGATTTGCATAGCTCATGACTTATCCTGCAATTGGAGTGATGTAACCGACCATAATGCCCGCCAGCACCACGGAAACCATCGTCACGGAGATAAATCCGCCGACCAGCATGGGTGCCAACATATGGTGCGTCAGGATCTCACGCTCTTTTTCGTCTTTGGTCAGCGCGGTTATCGCTTCGTTGGTGATGATGTAATCCGCCGGGAAGCCATACATCGCCGTCAGGGAGATAGCGAAGGCCATCTCCATGCTGACGCCCAGGCATTTACCTACGATCCACGAAACGATAAACATCCCCACTACCGCGACGACGATCAGCACCACCATCGGGAATACCAGCCGCAGCAGCATTTCCGGGGTGGCTCTATTGAGCGTATCAAAGATAAACAGCATCAGCCCCATCACCGCAAAACCGAAGCCGTTGGCTTTCTGCAGCGGTTGTTTTTCCAGGAAGCCGATGGTGGCGGCAACGACGCCAAACAGCAAACACAGCACAAACGGGCTGATGGTGACCACCGGAGCCAGCAGGTCTGAAACCAGATACGCCAGATAGCCTACCAGCGCCAAACGTAGGAACTTGAAGTAGCTGGTGTTGTAATGGGCCGGGATCAGGCCAAACAGGCGCGGCATTTTCTCTTCCGCGCTGACCGTGGTCGGCATTTTATCGGCAGGCAGTTGCACGGCAGACTCATGCCATTCGCCATTGCGATACTTCTTCAGCACGCGTTTACCTTCGCGCTGCAACATGATGGCGGTTAACGGATAACCGGCAAACCCCTGCATCACGTAGATCAGGATGGCGAATACCGAGAGATCGACCAGGCCCGCGCTGGCAGCCCCTTTCGACATGATCAACGCCGACACGATGCCGCCAACCAGAGGGGGAATGGTGACGATGGCCGTATTCATGTCAAACATCAGCATACAGGTCGCAAACACGGCGGCGATAATGCCAGCGATCCCCGCCAGTGAGATTACAATGGTTTTCCATTGCCGTATCAGCTCAGGGACGGAAAGCAGTGTCCCCATGTTGGTGATCAGCAGGTACATCAGCATCACCGCGACCGCCGGTGTGATACCGGCCAGGCTGACGATATCCTGCGGGAAGAACGTCCAGTAACCGAACAGGAATAGCACCGCACAGACAAATACAGAAGGGATCCAGGCTTTAGTGCGCACGGATACCACATCTCCCAGGTATAAAATCACCATTACAATCAAAAGCGCTAACATCTGTGACATAGAATATTTCCGTTCTTATATTTTTTAGAAATCCGTTCCGGATAGTTAAATCCACTAAGTTGCACTTACAATGCAGTTAATAAATCTGCCACTTAAACAGGGAATGTCCGATTTACAGCAGAAAAACGCAGAAAACGGGCTATTCTCACCAATTCCGATACTAAACAGCTATCGTTGGGGAATAAAGGAAAAAATCAGAAATAAATCTGCTGAGTAGGTCCGATGACTAGCGTAGAGGAGAATTTAAACCGCCCTTGCCAACCCATTGGAAAAACATGACCACTACAAAGCTTAACGGTTACTTATAAGTAACTTACCGACAATAAATTGGGCAGTATGGCGAGTGAATGAATCTGCTGGTTCAGCCAAGAAAAATGTTTTATAACCCTATTTAGTGACCTTGGTGACCCACAGTTTAAAAAGGATCTTTAGTTTGAAATATGCATCGGTGCCGTTAAATCAAAACCAAAATGGCTGGCTGAAACCAGACTTGCACCCCACCGTCTACCCAACGCTGATCGGCGATACCGAGGCCGACTGGGTGGTGGTAGGCTGCGGGTTTGCCGGTATCTCCTTCGCCAGAAGGCTGGCCAGTAACAATCCCAAACTGAAGATTATTATCGTAGATTCAGCCTGTGCGGCAGAGAGTTCCTCAGCCCGAAATTCAGGATTTATTATCGGATTACCCCATAATATCGGCAGCTCAACGGCGGAACTGAAAAAAGCCCAGTCGTATCGCTCTTTATTGCAAGAAGGGATCACTCAATTAACCCGGCAGATTGAACGTCAGGGGATCGAATGTGAATGGGAAAATGCCGGTAAATATCACTGCCAGGTTGACGCCACTAATCAGCGAGTGCTCAAAGAATATACCGATAATCTCGATACCATGAACGAGCCTTACCAAATAATGGATAAGGAAGCGCTGTATCGGAAATTGGGCACGCGTTTTTATAATAAGGGTATCTATACGCCCAGCTCGATCCTGGTTAATCCCGCCAGCCTGATCGTTGGCCTGGCAAATAATCTGCCGGACAACGTGACGATGTATAACCATACCCCGGTGATGGCGATCCACCACGGTAGCGTAACGCAGGTGGTTACCCCCTTCGGCACGATTAGAACGGCCAACGTGATGTTAGCCACCAATGCCCTCTCCAGAGAACTGGCTCCGGTCACCAGCCAGCAAGCTGCAATGGCCACTTTCGCCAGCATCACCGCACCATTAACCGCCGAGCAGCGCCAGAAGCTGCCAGCAATGAGCAGTTGGGGATTAACGCCGGTCAACGCCATTGCCGGGGCGACGGTGCGCTATACCCAGGACCACCGTTTCCTGATCCGCCAGCATGTCACGCCAGCCTTGAACGGCAGGATCACCGCTGCACAGACCTATCAGGCGACCCAGTTGCACCAGCAGATATTCAACAAGATTTACCCGCAACTGCGGGATGTCCCGCTCACCAGCACCTGGTCTGGCACCATCAGCGTCACCCGTAATGGCGCACCGGTTTGGGGTGAGTTGAAGAAAGGCATTTATACCGCCGGGGGCTGTAACGGCGCGGGCGTATCCAAGCAGACCATCGCCGGGACGTTATTGGCAGACTACGCGCTGGGGATCGACCATCCGCTGATTGGCGCGATGCAGGAGCTGGGCAAGGCCAATTACCTGCCGCCTTCTCCGGTGCTGGATATTGCGATTGGCGTTTCGTTGATGAAAGAGCGCTATCTGGGGCGCAAGGAAATCTAGCTTTAGCTCCACCGCTGGCCCCTCACCCTAGCCCTCTCCCAAAGGGAGAGGGGACCTAACGTGCCACAAATCAGCCCCTGAGCCTGACGACGGCTCTGCACTCGCTCCCTCTTCTGGGGATGTACAGGGGAGATGGTTGGGGTGAGGGGCTAACCCGACGCCAAGCTCTGCCCAAAACACTGCTCCCCAAGCCGCTGATACTTGCTGAAACCGATAATAAACTTGCGATTCTGCCCACGCAGATCGGCACCGCTGTAGCTTTCCCCCGGCAGCAGATTAAACACTTTGGCGGTGTCATCCTGCCCGTCGCAGCCCTTATGGACCATCACGCGAAAATAGGTATTGCCGGTGTTTTTCAACACCCCGGCCTGCGGATCATAGTGATACGTGAAACGCATCTTGCGCGGACGAACGACCATGATGGTATCGAGCGCCACGGTCGGGGAAACCAGTGGTGTCTTTCCCTCCCCCTGCATCTCCATGGCGTTGGCCGGGATCTCCTGGATCGCAATGCGGTAATAGCGTTCGCGATCGTCCTGGGGACCACGATAAAAGATTTTAAAATACTCCCAGGCATCCGGCTCCAGGATTTTACGCAACGGCGTATAGAGGATTTCGCCCTGTTCCAACGGTTGAGGTTGTTCATCAGCACCCGGCTTGTTGATCCGATAAGCAGTGATCACGTACAGATTGGTATCTTTAGTGTTGTTAACAAACTGGCGCGAGAAAAAGGTCTTGTCGCTCTCCAGAGTAAACACGCCAGAAGAGAGATAAATCGCCCGCGCTGGAGATGCCAGCAGCAATACCGCCAACCACAGTCCTAGTCTCAACATCACCATTCACCTTAATGGATATCCGGGCCCGACCAGATTGCCGTAACCCTGACCTCACCGGTGGCACTAACCACCCCCATCCAATCCCGCCCTTCCATGGTGTACATCGAGTCGGCTTCATTCATCGGGAATGAGAGAGAGAGATCGGTGCGATAAAAGCTGCCGTCATTGTGCGCTGGCACCGCCCATGGCGTTCTTTGCCAGCGTGCCGCGTTCAGATTGACCACGGTATTGTCACAGCTGGCACGCGAACGAACGACCTGCCCGATGTTGTTGGTATAGGCCAGATAGGCCGAGAACGGCACCTGCAGCCTGCCATCGCTGGAGGAAAATACGCAATACGGGCGTCCATTTAGCTGCCCCTTCGGGCCCGCAACCTGTGCAATGACGTCATTAGCCTGCCTCGGCCCTGAAGTCGTTACAACATAATCGAAAACGATCGGCTGTTCTTTACCCCCAACCCTGCCTTCACGTTTCGGATTAAGTTCCAAATCCTTGGAAAGGATACTGATCCCGAAATCGCGCGGGCGCAGCAGGATGGTATTCGAGGGGGAAAACTCGTAAAACCCGGACTGGGGCGCTGCCGTATTGGTAAACAGGAAAGTGAAAAACTCCCTACTGGTGGTGAGATCGACACCGCGAGCAATCAGGTTTTTCAGGAAAGTCTGCGGCATAAATACGTAAATAGCGCCATTCCCCGGTGTGAACATGTTCGATGCCCGGGTACGTACATCGTAGTTTACCCAGTTGCCAGCCCCGTTAGGACTCATGCTAACCATGCCGTTGGCATTGGACGGAGCGAAACCCAGCGCGCTGGTATTGGCCTGCAAAGTCAAATACATGCGGGTAAACATGCTGCCCGTAAAGTCATAGGTCAACATCTTACAGATAATGCCGCTCTGCGCACCAACATAGCCTATCTTGCATAACTCCGATCCCATGCCAATCGACGGATTGCCATTACTATCGATAAAGATTTCCTGCAGCGCATTGGTGGACTCCAGTCGTATATGCCCCGCTTTGGTGATGGTGATCTCGTGTCCACCTATCCGCGCCCCCGTGGAAGCACAGGTCTGCCCGGCCGCAGGATTATAATACGCGGTGGTAGAGCACCAGCGGAGCTTATACAATTCCGTCCTGCCTACCGGAACGCCTCTAAAATACTCATAGGCCGAATCTGAGAAGATGCCGCGTGCATAGTTGGATTCACCGAGAGCATTGCCCCTATAGATACGATATGCTCCCTCCTTGCCGAGATATTCTGCAGGTAGAAAGCCGGTGTCGGGACATCGGGAAGAATTACGCATACAACGGTTGCCGATAAAGGGTCTGTCGATCGGAGAGTTTTCCAGCCAGATATCGGCATAGTTATTAGCCGATATGGACGGGGCAAGCGAATATCCTATATACCCCATACTGTCCTGACGGCTAGCCGTATATTTGGTGAACATATTGGCACCGGTGAAACGCGGGTTGAGGTCATCTTCGGCAAGAAAATATTCGCCATCCACCTGGTTCTCAACAAACACATAGCTATTGTTGCCACTGGCCGCCTGGCTGGCGGAACTGGCCAGTAGCAATGCCCCCGCCAGCCCACAAAGATTGCGCAGTTTCATATCAAATCCTGTTGTTATCGTTGTGCCAGAATGGTTTGCACGGAACACACCACATCGCCAACCCACTTCACGCCCTTGGCCTTGGCCAAATCCAGATCGACTTCGCAAATACCGTGTTCCGCCGTGGTGAGCGATACGCTCGGGTAACGTTTGTCCACGTCCATCGAGAAAGCTCCCGTCGCATCCGTGGTGGTTTTACCGATGTGGTTGCGTACCGCCGCATTGGCAATCGCCTGGCCATTTTTCGTCGTCATACGGCCAAATACTGTCACCAGTTGCTTCACTTCCGGCTCATAGACGGCGACATTGCCCGGATACAGAGTGACGTTGCTGGTCCGCCCTTTCACGATGTCAAAGCTGTCCATGGAGTTTTTGTCGTTCATCAGCTCAACCTTGTAGTTCGAGTAAGGCGGCAGCGGGATGAAGTTGTTCGAGCCAGTCAACCGATAGCTGCGACCATTGACCTGGGCTGAGAGCACCGCATCGTCGATGAAGCCGGTTTTCACCAGCACCCCGGACTTCTCCTGGATCCCGCTGGCAGCAAAACTCTTATTGCTGTAAGCCAGCGCACCATGCGCGGTCAGGTTGCCATTCAGGCGATTATTATCTGGCCGTGAGAGTGACAACGTGCCTGCGCTGTATTTGGTATCAAAAGCGGCATAGCCAGAGGCGGTATAATCACTGTCGCCATTGTGTTTATCCTTGATAAGCTTCGCCAGGTTGAAACCGGCCGAGGTGATTGCCGTATCATCAAAGCTCCTGTTGGCGGCCAGATTGGCCCGTACATTGCCGTTATTTGAAGACACTCCGGTACTCAGCCAGCTAGCCAGCGGTAGCGAGAAATCCAGTGAGATATAGCGCTGATTGGCGCTGTTTGACTGGTTGTTGTAGCGATAACGCTGTGCACCGGCGCGTAGGTTGATGGTGCCGTAACGCCCAGAGAACAGCGCTGTAGAATATTCCAGGTTATTTGAGACGGTGCGATCGCGTTTATCTACCGTGCGGCTAAGCGTGACTTGTCCGCCGCGCGCAAGAAAGCGGCTCAGGCTGAGGGTACCGCCATAGGAATAGCTGTCCGACTCATAGACCGGCAGACTATCACCGATATGGCTCTTTTCCCGATTGGCCCACAAGGATCCATAGCCTCCCGGTATCGCGGCGCTGGCACTGAAAATATTGCGATAGCGCCCACCTTGCGAGACCAACCCCTGCCAACCCAGATTGGCAACCTGGTTCAGGTTGACGTTAACCGAAGTCTCATTCACCACCTGCTTGTCGAAGGTGTAGGTCGAGGTTTGTACCGCCATCCCCATAATCGCCGGAACCGAGGCGATCTTGAAGATTTCCGGGTTCGAGAGTGCCGCCGAAACCCCGGCCAGGTAGGTTTCTTTGGTAGTACTGCGATCGACACGGTTACGACGATTGTCGTAATCCACATAGCCACCATACAGCTGCCAGTTCAGCTCCTGCGCCCCACCGTTAGTGCCGAAAAACGCTTTGTTGATGGTCTGGCGCATACGTGAATTAACCTTGCCGTCGATCACTACCTCGACATCGACATCATAAATCCCATAAGGCAGGCGGCTGGTATCAACCTCAAAGCTGCCCATCGGGAAGTTCTGGATGTTCAGCAGACGCCCCTGGCGGTAAATATGCACTTCCCCAGCGCTGGGCAAGAAGACGGTGATCGGCGTCAGCGCATGTTGGTTGTTGTGGATCTTGGTGGCCGATTTATTGCCGTAGGTGATGCCATACACCTTGCTGCTGCTGAGCGCCGACATGTTGCCGAGAGATTGTAAATTCCAGGTATCAACCAGCCCCAACGCCAGACGACGGCCGTTGCTATCCCTTTCATACATGGCACGATAAAGCTGTGAATCCTGCTGAGCTTCACCGAGACCGTAAAACGAGCCGTTCACATTGAAGTGATGCTCCGCGATACCAAAGGTGTTATCCAGGGTTAGATAGTTGTTGGAGGTGTTTTCACCTCTTTTTAGCTGTGAGCGATAAACACCGAGATCGTAATTCAGTATCGAGCTGAAATGCGGCACCGAAGATTTACCCAACAGGCTCAGGCGTGGAATAATGGCGGTAGACAGGCTTGCTTTACTCACGTCCAACGTCAACACGAATGAACGGACGTTCAGATTCAGCTCAGCATCGTCGGAAAGCGCAATTTGGGTATTTTCATCGAAGAAACGGTCTTTCAGACTGGTGATTAATGCCTGGGTTGCATCCGCTAGCCTGGCCCCTTCGGACTCTTCTACCAACGTAATGTCTTTTATCATCAGGCGGTCTTTTTCGAGCACCACCAACGCATCGGCTACCTTTTGTTTTTCTTGTTGGTCGCCGCCTTTGTAACGCAGCAGGACAGGAATGGTCATACCTTCGGTCAGCGCCTGGCCAAAAACACCCGGGATAAGATAATTTCCTAAACGAACATCCTGTAAGTTTCGTGCATTGGCCTGCGTAGATACCAAGGCCGCTGCAATACAGAGCGCGACAACCTTTGCTCTTGTCCCTAAGATGAAATTATTATCCATTTGCTTCCCCAAACAACACCCTTATTCCACACGAGGCAGATAATGAATAAAGGTGCTATTTCACGTTGATATAATCTTCGCTATGCCAAATACCCACGCTGAGTTTTTGGTTATTGATATCAACAAATTTCAAATGCACGCCTAAGCCTGGCATGACGTAATAACGTTCCCGGCAGCCTTTGTTTTTCTCTTCGCTGGTTTGTGGCTGCTTACACGGGCCAAATGCCACGGCGCGGAAAGAGCTATTGCCGGTGTTATAAACCACACCGTTACGATATTGATAATCGAACTTATCCTGACGCGGTGCTACGACCAGGATGGTACTGATAGTCGCCGAGGTGGTTGCCGAAGCGGTTTTTTTAGTTTTTGACAACCCCTCTTCGGTGACCGGATTATCATTCCACACTAAACGGTAATAGCGTTCCTTATCATCTTTCGGGCCGGCATAGAAAACCCGAAAAACATCCTTGCCCTTACCAGGTAAAATCAGGTTGGCTGGTGTGGTCATTATTTCCTGTTTGCTCTCCATCGGGATCACTTTCCCACCCTCCATTGGAGAGGAAATTCGTTCTACCCTCAGGCTAACCAAACGTGCATCATCCACGGTATTGATCACTTCTTTGGCGACGACGCTCTGAGCAGGAGCAATAATTGAAGTGATCGCGCCAACATTAATTGCACCGGCGTGGGTACAATAGAAGAGTGCTGAGCACATCAGCGTAGGAAACCATCTTTTCATCGTGCGTTCCATTTAGGATCGGGGCTATTCACCCCGATCCTGACTACGTAAAGGCAACCGGATGATTAACCGGTGAAGGTACCGTCCCAGGTCGCGGTGAACTCTACGTTCACGTTGCCGTCCCAGTAACCGTCAGCCAGGTCTTTGAAAGCCGTGTCGGTGCCTGCAACTGTGGCTTTTGCAATGTTGAACGCGAACACGCCCTGGGTGCTTGCACGGCCAGCACCGGCATAGGCGCTTTCCAGAGACAGTGCAGCCAGACCTGCGCTGATACCTGCAGAGGTATCGATCATTACCATGTCGGTGCTTTCAGACAGTTCTTTACCGTTCCACTGTACGCCTACGGTCAGCGCAGAGTTATCGCTGGTACGGGTCAGGGTGTTAGAGATGATTTTTGAGGTCAGTTTAAAATCGCTGGCACCAGACTGGCCTGCAATGGTGATGTCAAACGCACCGTCTTGAGTATTGAAACGATCCAGACCTTCTGCGTAGTTAAAGGTCAGTGATTTCAGCGGAGTAACCACCAGCATACTGCTGGTATCTTTAATGGCTTTTGCATCCCATGAAGCCGTCGCATTCGCCGTGCGAGTGGCTGCATTGGCCAGATTAATTGTTCCCATCGCTGAAGCTGCAATCAAAACCAGAGCTAACTTCTTCATACTATTTCTTCCTTTTTTATATCAATTAATTTCCCGAGGGTGATAACGGGCATGGCACACTAAATGCGACGCAAAGGCGCATTCGAAAATCAAGTTTCCGAATAAGCCCTTTGGCATAGAGTCGACAATATTTCTACAATATAGAAATATCGCATCCTACAGATAATATTATTTTAACTCGGGGATTACCGATTTTCTGGAGACTGAATAGCCTGAGTATAAATGTCATGCATTTTAGTCAACCCCATTTTGCCTAAGATATTATGACGCAGGGCATATATCGTTTTGGGGCTAAGCTGCAACCTGCTGGCAAGATCCCGCACGGTGACACCACGGATGAAAATACGCAATAGGTTCATCTCTCGCGAAGAGAGACTGGACTTAGACGATGAAATCACCCGGTTCCCTGCAATAACACGATCGATTTTATCAAAAATATCGCAGGAAATACCCGTCCTTTGGATCACCGAATCAACTTGGCGAAACCTGCTTTTATAGTAATTAGCCAACGGTAAAAGGTGACTATCGGTCACCAAAACCACACGATTACAAGCAGAATAAATTAGCCAATCCCGCTCCAGAAATAGACGCAGGTTAGACAATTGAAAGTCAATAAAAACCACTTTCAGTTGTTCTGGATCTGTATTGATTGAGTTAAAGTAGCCAACAATACCTTGATGAAAATATTGATTGGCATCTGGCCAGGTTAAAGGCTTTTTTGATTGAGTACCACGCTCCAGTGGATACTCGTCATCCATGTTCTGTTGCATACGGATTCCTTTCTCTTCGTATTATACACCAACTCCATAACGCCGTTGGGTGAGCGTTGATACTTCACTAGCACTAAGCAAATTCTTAATTTGTAAAATGATATTAACGGCGAAATATCATTATTCAAAATCGGTTAAAACGATCAACGAAGCCATGATTAATCGACACAACCTATCAACTTGTTATTATTTATCACAACCCAATTTGAGATTATTAGTATATATTCCAGCCAATCTTGTTAATTAGTTTGCTTATTGTCAACTAAGAACATTCTCTTTAAATTCCGCATTAACAATAAGTTGATTCTTAGAAAATGCTGATTTAGTAGTGAATTAATTGAATTAACGCACAGAGGATTAACGAAAAGCCTCAAGAGGAATCCCAAACCAAACCTACCATAAAGGGTTAGTTGGTTCAGGCGGTAGTACACTATTATTTACTACATTTACCCCACCTCATTATTAACAATAAGTTAACACAAACCAAACAAACAGGAGGTTTATTGAGCAGAAAAGCGTTTTTTTTATGTGACTAAAATCACTTTTTTATCGAAATAAAACCCGTTTTATCCTAATAAAGTGAGGATAATGACGATCAAAAGCCGATAATTACATGTTAGAAAAGTCACATTTTGAAGATTACGAGAGACTTCCCCCTGTTTTACAACAGGGGATAGAAAAATGTGGCGTTGGCTCAGAGTGCTTGAGAGGTGGTGATAACCTTCACTCAATGTTCCCTGACAGAAGGCGGCGCAGCTTAACGTGATAACAGCCTGTTCAGCGTAGCGATTATCTCACCAGACAACAGATCGCCAGATGCCTCCTCCAACCGGGGGCAAGGCAAATCCACGGGCTTGCCAAGGCATGTCACTCTACCAGTGGCTAAATGTGCCCGGTTATCGCCAACCTGAGCATAATGGCCATCAAGGATGAGCCGCTGGCTGGCAATCTCATCGGCAAAATGCTGCTCTACGCAGGTTCTTCGATAGTCGAGAGCCTCCTTCATTGAGACAAAGCCGGTTTCACCCCGAGCAAGGGCCGACTTGCTGACGAGCAAATCAACAGCCCGCAGCGCTTCAGAAAGCACCACGGCGGGGATCTGCTCATCAAAAATCCGCTCGCGGCGACCATTGCTCTGGCGGTAGCTAACCAACTCACCGCTCTCCCCTTGCCCCTGTACGCCATGGTAGAGCGTAGTCTGCATGGTAAACACGAAAAGATAGCCGCCAAACCAACGTTCGAAGGCGTCATAATTAACTTTCCATCCTTCAGCGCGAGCCAACCCCACCAGCGTTTGCAGATCCAGCGTATAGCCAGAGAAATCCTGCATTGCGGTGGCATGATAGATTTCGCGTAAAACCTGCTTAAACGGCTGATCTATGCCCTGCCTTAGCAGGTAGCCTTGCCATGCATCATGCTCGGAAGGGGAAACATGCAGCGGATGCCATAACCGTATACGTTGCGGATCGGGCAACGTGCAAGGCTCTCCCCAACAATCAACCCACTGTTGGTTTGCCCTGGGCATTATTGAATGGTAAACACCGGGCGCGGACTCCATCTGCCAGATGAGCCGGCGGCTGATATCAGCAACCCAGTCAAATTGTGTTACCGCTTCAAGCCAGGCTGGCCATGCATAGTGCGTATCGCAATACACGCCGTTTTCCAGCACTTTCAACAAGGTATCGCGCTGCTTTTTATTTTTAGTGGCGGAAAGGTGCCTGAAAGCGTATTCCCCGCGCATCGCCAAAGCCACTTGAGCAGGCTTGAGGTTACGCTTTAATTTTTTCTGCACGCCAGCATGGCGGACCTTCTCTACCCAACGCTGTAGTGCCAGCACGCTCTCCGGTGTGGGAACGCCTTCTACCGCATGGCCCAGCGCGATTGCCAACGACTGCGAAGGCACCGTTTTAGCTTCGCCAGGCGCGGAACAGACTAGCGCCAACAAGCGTGGGAATACCTCCCCAAACCAGCGTTCATCACGCCATGCCGCAACCCTTGCCGCCCGTGCAATGACGTGTGCCTCTTCGACAGAAAATGCCCCGTCGGCGCGGTAGGTGGCCGGTTGGGTATGGATGGCTTCAAGGTGGGCGATAGCCTGGCGTAACGCTTGATAAGCAAACGAGCAATAGGCCGGATCCTCACTCAACTGACGGGCAGGATCTTCTTCCCCGGCTTTAAAGTAACCTTGTCCAAAGAAAAATAGCGTAAAGCGGGAGTTGGTAGATAGGTGGGGAATAAACGTGGCTTCCAGCAAAATGAGGCTTTGCGCATTAAATTGCTCGCTCACTACTTGCTGCCAACGTGTAAGCGCAGCCTCACCGCTAAACTGCGCCATAACGGCACAACAGTAGCGCCCAGCCTTCGCCAATTGCTGATCAAATTGCTGCTCATCGGCAAACTGCTGGCTAATAAAGTCTGTCAATTCACTCTCTGGTGGCTGTGACAGCCAACCCAGGTATTGGACCATTTCCTGCCAATCCCGCGCCAGCGGCAAAACCCGCAACGCAGCGGCGTTATCCAGGGCGGGTTGCAATTGCTGCTCTCTGACCTTTCTGTAGAGCAAGTTAGCCAGGCTATTCACCGTTGACGAGGGGTCGCGTTGATTTTCTAAAATATCTGCCCACAGCCCACCCAAGGTTTCGGGCGAGAGAGAGTAAATCTGATCCGGATTAGCAATGGCGCTATCGACGTGCCGATCCAGCAGGCTCAGCCAGTCATGGTTGGGTTGTTCACACATTGGAATTTTACGGTCCCTGTAATGTTGTTGTCATTCTTTGGAAGGTGATTTTATCAGGTTATCAGACATGCATACCTTAAGGCAGAAAAGCCATCTGGCCGGGATCGATCGCCACCATTGAGCGAAATCACCAAATACGCAGCAAAATTGAGCGATTTAATTTTAACCAGTTAACAAAATTCCCAAAAAAACCGTCACGCCTATTTTTTATGCGATTGTTATCACATTTTATCAATCAGTTAGCGCACATAACATCCTCTCTGCCAATCATCACAGAGGTTGATTATGCCATTTGATATCAGTTCTACCCTGCTACAGCTGTTGTCGTTAGACGCCATTCCCGGCTTTGAAACTCCGGTTGCGGACGTTATCCAGCCTCTGCTCGCGCAAGGTGCTATCAGCACCCGGCGGGACGTGCTGGGTAACGTGATCGCGCAATATGGCAGCCAGGATCCTGATGCCCTGCGCGTGATGGTCTTTGCCCATATGGACGAAGTCGGCTTTATGGTGCGCAAGATTGAACCAGGGGGATTTATTCGCTTCGAGCGGGTTGGCGGACCAGCGCAAATCACCATGTCCGGCTCGACGGTGACGCTACAAGGCAGTAAAGGCCCGGTCTCCGGTTGCATCGGCATCAAGTCTTACCATTTCAGCAAAGGGGACGAACGAACCCAACAACCCGCCATTGACCAACTGTGGATCGATATTGGTGCCGCCAGCAAACAGGACGCGCTGGATATGGGCATTAACATCGGTACGCCCATCACGCTGTATAACCCACCGCGCAAGCTCGGCAACAACCTGATTTGCAGCAAAGCGTTGGATAACCGCCTGGGATGCACCGCGTTGGTTGGCCTGGCAGATAAAATTGCCGATAAACCCTTGGATATCACCCTGTTTATCGTTGCCGCCGTGCAGGAGGAGTTTAATATCCGGGGGATTTTGCCGGTATTGAATACCGTGCGGCCGGATATGACCATCGGCATCGATATCACCCCGTCATGCGATACGCCGGATCTCAGTGACTATGCCGATCTGGTCATCAACCAAGGGCCGGGCATTACCTGTCTGAACTACCACGGACGCGGCACGCTGGCCGGTTTGATCACCACACCAAAAGTGATCCACTGGCTGGAAAGCACCGCCGCACAACACCAGATCCCGGTTCAGCGCGAAGTGGCACCGGGCGTGATCACCGAAAGTGGCTACATCCAACTGCAGCAGGACGGCATTCTCTGCGCTGGCTTGTCCATTCCCTGCCGCTACACCCATTCCCCAAGTGAAGTTGCCAGCCTGAACGATCTGCAACACTGCATCGATCTGTTGGCACACCTGGTTCTGGCACAAGCCGAAACCTTCCCTATATCCGCAAAATCAGCGAGGTCAGCATCATGAAGAAGATACTGGTTGCCTGTGGCACCGGCATGGCGACATCTACCATGATCGCCCAGAAAATTACCCACTTTCTGGCCAGCCACAATATTAACGCTACCACCAGCCAATGTTGCCTGAACGAAATCCCGTTAAATAAGCGGGGAGTGGATGTGATCGTCACGGCAATGAAAATCACCACCGACTATGGCATCCCGACCCTGAACGGCGCGCCGTTTCTGACCGGGATCAATGACGAGCCGCTCAAGCGGCAGTTGCTCGAGTTGTTAAAATAACCGCGGGGACACAGTCATGCTTGATTACTTGTTATCGCTAGGGGGCAGCGTGTTTGTCCCCATTATCATGTTCTTCATCGCGTTGATCTTCCGCATCCCGTTTCTGCAAGCGGTAAAAGCCGGGGTAACGATCGGCATCGGCTTTGTCGGGATGGGGCTGGTGATCGTCATGGCGATCGATAGCCTCAACCCAGCCATCAAGTTGATGATCAACCGCTTCGGCTTGCAACTCCATCTGCTGGATGTCGGGGCAGGCCCGGCTTCCGGCGTGGGCTACGCCACCGCCATCGGCGCGGTGGTGATCCCGATCGTCTTCCTGTTCAACATTGTGCTGCTGCTAACCCGGCTGACCAAAACCATGAACGTGGATATCTATAACTACTGGCATTACGCCATCACCGGTGCCATTGCGCACATCCTTACCGGCAGCATGATTTATGGCATCATAGCTGCGGTTTGCCATGCGGCACTGTCGCTGAAAATGGCCGATCTTACCGCCAAACGGGTACAGAACATTGTCGGGCTGGAGGGGATATCCATTCCACAAGGCTGGGGAAGCAGTTCAGTCCCGATTGCGCTGGCGTTGGAATGGGTTTACCAGCGTATTCCGTTTATGAAAAACCACAATATCGATGCCAGCGAGATCCAGAAACGCTTTGGTATGATCGGCGATCCGGTGATTATCGGCGTGATCCTGGGGATTATCTTTGGCCTGGCCGCCGGATACGGCTTCCGGGATCTGGCTAACCTGGTGATCACCGTCGCCGCGATCATGGTGTTGTTCCCACGCATGATCCGCCTGATCGTCGAAGGTTTGTTACCGATCTCGGAAGGCGCCCGCACTTTCCTGCAAAAACACTTCCATGGCCGCGAGTTGTATATCGGCCTGGACAGTGCCGTTACCCTTGGTCACCCCACCACCATCGCCGTTGGCCTGCTGCTGATCCCGATCATGCTGATCACCGCCGGGTTGCTGCCTGGTAACAGCGTGTTGCCTCTTGCCGATCTTCCCGTTGCCCCCTTCTTTGTCTGTATGGCAACGGTGATCCACCGGGGTGACTTCCTGCGCACCTTAATCACCAGTTTCATCACCATGATTTTTGTGCTGCTAATCGCCACCCAGTTTGCGCCGTTCTTTACCCAAATGGCCGCTCAGGGTGGCTTCAATCTGGCCAAAGACGGTTCGCAAATCACTGCCCTGTCCGTCGGCAACCCGTTTGGCTGGTCGATTACCGAACTGGTCGGTATGGGGCTGATTGGCACCATTGTCTGCGTCGGCATCACGGCATTAGTGGTGATTGGCCTGCGTAACCGCGAAATTTCCGCCTGATGTATCAACCCGTTAAAGGAGTAGTAACTATGACTTGGCTTAAAACCGTGATTGGCACCGAGAAAGCCGTGATTGCCATGTGCCACCTGCGCGCCTTACCCGGAGACCCGGATTATGACAGCAACCGGGGCATGAACTGGGTGATCGATAAAGCCCATAACGATCTTATGGCGCTGCAAAACGGTGGCGTAGACGCGGTAATGTTCTCCAACGAGTTCAGCCTGCCCTACCTGACCAAAGTAAAACCGGAAACCACCGCCGCCATGGCGCGCGTGATCGGGCAACTGATGAGCGAAATCCGCGTGCCTTATGGCGTGAACGTGCTGTGGGACCCGGTGGCCTCTTTCGATCTGGCTATGGCCGTCGATGCCAAGTTTATCCGTGAAATCTTCACCGGGGCCTATGCCAGCGACTTCGGCATCTGGGATACCAACGTGGGGGAAACCATCCGCCATCAGCACCGCATCGGTGCCGGACATGTCAAAACCCTGTTCAACATCGTGCCGGAAGCGGCGGTGTATCTGGGCAATCGCGACATTGCCTCCATCGCTAAATCAACGGTGTTCAACAACCATCCGGATGCATTGTGCGTTTCTGGCCTGACGGCGGGCAGCAAAACCGATGCCGCTCTGCTTAGGGTAGTGAAAGATACGGTGCCGGATACCGTGGTGCTGGCCAATACTGGGGTATGCCTGGAAAACGTGGAGGAGCAGTTGGCGATCGCCGACGGCTGTGTGACCGCAACGCATTTCAAAAAAGACGGGGTATTCGCCAACTTCGTGGATGAGCAACGGGTCGCACGCTTTATGGAGAAGGTTCATCTGCTGAGAGGGTAAAACGGGACCGCTTTGCAACGGTCCCCCCATCATCGCTAACGGGCCCGGCGTCCTCGCCAAAGTAGGCCGGGCCTTTATTAATCGCTTTTCTGTTACAGGAGTCAATATGTTGCTATCTCATTCCCGGCTGGCTCAGGCCAGAAGAACAGCCACCGGTTGGCAGCAAGCGGTGCAAATCGCGCTGGCCCCCTTGCTGGCCACGGGCCGCATCACTGACCGTTACTGTCAGGGAGTCATTGATAATACGCTGGAATGGGGGCCGTATTACGTCGTCGCACCGGGTATTGCCTTGCCCCATGCCCGACCGGAACAAGGGGTGCTGGCCAATGGCATTGCCATCACCACGCTGGAGGACCCCGTTCGTTTTGGTCATGAAGACTGCGATCCGGTTTGGCTCCTGATCGCACTCAGCGCCGCAGACGCCAACACGCATCTGGCGACCATCCAGCGCATTTCCACCCTGCTGGCAGATGAGGAACTGCTCGTTCAACTGCAACAGGCCACCACCGACAGCCAGCTATTCCAACTCTTCCATTCTCGCAACGTGCAGGAGTGACCGCTATGCCATATCTTCATCCTTCACTGGCCTCTGCCAACCCGCTGAAACTGGGGGAAACGCTGATAAAACTGGCGTCCCACCCCATCAGCACCCTGCATATTGATATAGAAGACACCAGTTTTATCAGCAATATCACCTTCGGGATGAAGACCGTCAATGCCATTGCTCGGTCCACCAAACACCCGCTGTCGTTTCACCTGATGCTGGCCAATCCATTCCCCTGGCTACAGTGGATAGCACCGCTGCGGCCTGCCTGGATTTTCCTGCATGCTGAAGCGCTGGCCAATCCGGCTGAAGGGCTGGCCGCCATCCGCCAAGCAGGTGCACGAGCGGGTCTGGCGCTTAACCCGGCGACGCCTCTTGCGCCCTATCGATACCTGAAAGATAAGCTCGAGGGAGTGCTGATTATGACCAGTGAACCCGACGGTGCAGGGCAGCACTTTATTCCGGCAATGCGAGATAAAATTGCCGAAGCGGCGACACATTTCCCGCAGACTGAGATCTGGGCCGACGGGGGAATCGATATCTCTGTCGCCCCACAGTTGATCCATGCAGGTGCTCGTCATCTGGTACTTGGGCGTGCGGTATTTGGCAGCAGCGATATCCCGCAGGCGCTGCGCCAGTTTCAGGAGTAGCACCATGAGCCAACAGCGCAGTGAACGTATCGGCAATATCCTGCACTACCTGTGGTTGCATCATCAGTTGAGTATCCAGCAGGCCAACGAGTTGCTGAACTATGCCGAAGCTACCCTAAGGCGCGATTTTAACTACATCGCCGCCCACTATCCCGGTATGGAGCGTTATCACGGCGGTTTACGCTTCAACGTCAACAACGCGGATAAAGAGTTTGTCTTCGACATGAAGAAGAACATTAACGTCGATGCTAAAAAGCAAATCGCCCTGCTGGCACGCCAGCATATTTCGCCCCACGATTTCATCATTCTCGACTCGGGTACCACCTGTCTGGAATTGGCCAAAGTGCTGGATATGCCCGCCAGCGTGGTGACCACCGATGTCAATATCGCCCATCATCTGGCACAGATGAGTCACCTGGAAAGTTATATCATTGGGGGAATGATCCGCCCCGGTTACTTCACCGTAGGGGAAAGCCTGGCAACCGACATGTTGAAAACCTTTTCGGTCGAACAGGCGTTTATTTCCTGCGATGCCTTATCACTGGATGCGGGTATTACCAACGCCACGTTATTCGAAGTCGGTATCAAAAAGACCATTATTCAACGTGCCAAGAAAGTGATCCTACTGGCCGATCACAGTAAATTCGAGCAGACCAACCCGTACAACATCAGCACCCTTTCCTGTATCCACTGCGTGATCACCGACGCAGGCATATCCGATGCGCTGTTTAAGCGTTATCGTCAAGCAGGCGTGAACATTATTCGTTGACGGCCCATGGGAGAATCGCTGGCTGAAACCCGTTCAGAACAGTCTGCCAGTAAATAATGTGTGCGCGAAATCGGCCCATCAGTTTAAATTAAAATCGCTTAATAAGCCCATCAGTGATTGGGGGCTAAAAAACAACACAGGGCACTTGCCTCAACCCAGAAGATAGCCTTAATATAACGGCAGTAAAAATTTCCCTGGTGTTGGCCAATGTGGCAACCTGACCCAACGAGGTCAGGTTTTTTTTGCTATTTTATCGAAAAAAGCCGATTAAGCAGAATATTATCTCGCTAGTAACGGTCATTTAAGTAAGATGTTGTTATAAAACATATTTCATAGGCGTTATTATTTCAAATCGAGGTAATTTGATGTCGATACTCTTTGCTGCTGGCCATGATGAAAATAATGCATTCAGAAATCATCTGGATAGAAAAATAGCAGAATTTGGCGATTTCAAATATGCCTATATGATACTTAACAAGAAAAACCCGCTAGAAACGCTGATAACCTCCAATTATCCAAGTCAATGGATTGATATCTATAAAGAAAGGAACTATCAACATATCGATCCCGTGGTGCACTGCGCCCTACAGAGGGTATCGCCATTTCCCTGGGACGAAAGCACGTCACTAAAATCACGCCTGAAGCCTTCAGAAATATTCAGTCAGGCAAAAAGCTATAACATTACCCATGGCTATACCTTTGTACTGCATGACCACGATCATAATTTGGCCATGCTGTCACTGATGACGAATGACAACAAATCCATTGATATAGAGAACCAAATACACCATAGCAAAGCCCATTTGCAGATGCTGCTGGCTAACATCCACCAAGAAATTACCACCCGGCACCAGGAAACCGCGCGAAATAGGTTCGATAATCCCAACGCAGCAAAAGATCCCCTGTCAGCACGGGAGAATGAAGTGCTCTATTGGGCCAGCATGGGGAAAACCTACCCGGAAATTGCCATTATTCTTGGCGTGAAAATGCGTACGGTAAAATTCCATATTGGCAATATTGTTAAAAAGATGGGCGTGACCAATGCTAAACACGCTATCAGGCTGGGTGCCGAGTGGCAGCTTGTCAAACCGGTTGCTCGCTGAGATAAAGACGCTGCGTACAAGCTGGACGCGAGTGCTGAATGGCTGGATCAGCTATCGAACCGATTGAATCCCTTCTCTTTTGCGAGCATGATCGCAACCTTTACCGCCGATCGCCAGGACGCACAGGATGAAAACCAGCCAGGAACTGCAAAACGCCATCTCCAATCTGACCCTGTGGCGCAGAGGCGATCAGCGTGCACCACATAAGCCGTTACTGTTGCTGTATGTGCTATCCCAATATCAACAAGGTCACGAGCGGCTGTTCAATTACGGTGAGGAGGTCCACGCCCCCCTGCTGGCATTACTCAATAGCTTTGGCCCACAGCGGCGCGATCATTACCCCACCATGCCATTCTGGCGTTTACGCGGCGATGGATTCTGGGAATTACACAATGCAGAGCTTTGCAGCCCGCAGAAAGGCAGCAAAGAGCCACCTAAGCGGGAAATAATTGAACATGGCGTCAGCGGCGGTTTCGACGAAGAGAGCTATCAGCTGCTACGCAGCCAACCCGCCCTGATCGACAAGCTTGCACAGCAAATTCTGTGTGAGCATTTCCCCGACAGCGTTCAAGAGCTGATAGCCAACCGTTTGGACTTTCAGCTGGATGGGATACGCAAAGCACGCGATCCGGCCTTCCGGCAAACGATCTTACGTGCCTATAACTATCAATGCGCAGTATGTGGCTACAACCTGCGGCACGACAGTACGTCCGTTGGTTTAGAAGCAGCCCATATCAAATGGAAGATGCACGGCGGCCCCTGTACCGTGACCAACGGATTAGCGCTGTGCTCGTTGCACCACTCCGCATTTGATATGGGAGCGATCGGGCTTGATGACAGCATGAAACTGCTGATTTCAGCGGGTGTGAACGGCAGCCAGATGGTCGAGCGGTTGTTCTGGGATTTTGCCGGTAAGGCGATTTGGTTGCCCAAGAGCGCTGAACATTATCCTTTGGATACGTTTGTGGAATGGCATCGGGGGCAGGTGTTTAAGGGGTGAGCCAGCTTAACTCTCACCCCAAATACCGATACCCCATCCCATGCACCGTGCGGATCAGCAACGGGTTATTCGCATCAAGCTCAATGCTCTTGCGCAGTTTGGAGATATGCTGATCCAACGTGCGGCTGTTGGGCAGAAAGTCATAGCCCCAGGCGGCATCGAACAGCATCCCGCGGGTGACGACCTTGTTTTTATGTTGGTTGAGACACTCCAGGATTTTCACCTCACGCAGCGAAAGTTCCAGCCGTGTCTCTTGGCGCAAAGCGCACAGCTCGTTGGGGTACACTGTTAAATCACCAAAGCAAAAGCTGGCATCTGGCTGAGCGGTCTTGCTGCGCAGGCAACGCCGGGCGATGGTTTTGATCCTGGCGCGGATCTCATGGATGCCAAACGGCTTGCTGATGTAATCATCAGCCCCCAGTTCCAAACCAACCACCCGATCGATCTCTTCATCCTTGGCAGACAAAAAGACAATGGGGATCTGCTCATCCTGTTTTCGTATCTCACGGCATACCGCGTAACCATCCAGCTCCGGCATCATGATATCGAGGATGATAAAATCCGGTTGCTGCTGTTGGTACATCTCTAGCGCCACCTTGCCATTTTCTGCGGCAATCAGGGTATATCCCTCACGGGACAGCGCTTCAACCAAGCCCTGGCGAATGTTGGTATCGTCTTCAACGACCAGTATTTTCATTAAGATCCCTTGTGGTTAACACGATTGGCAGCGGCAGAATGCCGTTCCCCTCACCCCAACCCTCTCCCAAAGGGCGAGGGTTGGGGTGCTATGGTCAGCTAGAGGTGTCCATCCGTTGTCCGGCCACTGTACGCACCAGCCGCAAAGTAAAACGCACCCCAGACGACTGCGGAGCAACCAGGATTTCCCCGCCCAGGCTATGTGCCAGCTGCTGAGCAATCGTCAGGCCAATGCCCGTTCCCGCAACACCCTCGGTAATACCTGATTTCACCCGGTAAAAGGGCAAGAAAATCATCTTGAGCTCTTTTTCACTGATGCCTGCACCATAATCCCGTACGTGAATATCCACGTAGTCCGCGCTACACGCCACCTGCACATCGACCTGTTTCCCGGCAGTGGCATACTTCTCCGCGTTGCTCAGCAGGTTGTTGATAATCTGCGTCAGGCGATCGATATCGCTACTCACCACCACGTTTTCGCCCAGCGAGAGCGAGAGCGCCATCCCCTTGGCCTGGTACGACGGTAAGAAAGTCTGTGTGATGTTAATCAGCAACGGGTTGAGTTCAATCGGCTGCAAGTGCAGCTTCGGTTCACGGGTAAAACTCAAGATATTCTGGATCAGGCGCGACAGGCGCTGGCTCTCACCGATAATCACGTCCAGATAACGCAACCCTTCATCGTGCTGTTCATCGAGCTCCTCTTTCAGCAGCTCGGCATACAGCGTGATATTGGTCAGCGGCGTTTTCAGTTCGTGGGACACCTGGCTGACAAAACCCACCTGCTGGCGCGCCAGCCGTGCCGTCTGGGTGTATTCCCGGTAGAGGCGAAAAATGATCAAGCCCATGATGGCCAGCATCAGCAGGATAAACGCCCCGCCCCACAGATAGACCGCCGTCGTGCTGGCCGGCTTGCCGTAATAGCTCACCTGCCAGCCCGTCAGCGGATAAGGCAGGCTCTGTTCGGCCAGCGGTTGCTGGCTATCCAACGCGACGTAGGGATTGCTTTGGTACAGTAGGCGTCCGTTCTCTTCCAATACCAATGTGTCGCTGCCAAAATCGAAGCTGGCCGCATTGATCACGTCCGACAACAGCTTGATATAAGGAACCCGAAATCCAATGGTATCACTGCCGATAGTGCGCCAGTAAATCAGCAACGGCTCCTGCACTTCGCCGGTAATGAACCAGCCGGATTGCGGGATCGCCATCTCGCTTTTTATGTTGTGGCCGTACAGTAAGGAAGGATCGTTCACCAGCGGGGTGATGGCCTGAACCCAGGCTAACTCTTTTTGGCTCAGCGAGCCGTTTGGGTTGGGGTACAGCAAACGATTTTTCTGTAGAACAAACACGCCATCAATGTCGCTGTCCTTCTCAACCAGCTCCTTGAGCGCCTCATCGTTAGGTTGCAGGTAGTCGGTGATCACATCCAGCCGCGTCGCTTTCTGCCGCAGGATATCTATGATGCTGGTGCTGGCCTGCGTGGCACGCGTCTGTGCCAGGGTCTGGGATTGGTAATGGCGTAACAACACTTCGTGCTCCAGAGTGCGCACTCCCAGATAGGCGATCAGACTGAATATCGCCACGGTGATGATGATAAAAATCGTCAAACTTCTGGAAGTACGCTGGCTCATTCGGCTCCCTGTTACTGGTTCTTCTGGGTTTTGATGTTGTAGTTCTGCTCTTTCACCGCTTTACGGGTCGATTCCTTGCTGTCGCTCTCCATTTTACCCATCAGTTCTTTGTTCTTCTGCGCGCCGGCTTCGGCTTTTTGTCTGGCAGGGGCTGCGCTAACAGGCAAACTCTCCAATGCTGCCGCGTTCTGGCTAAATACCTGTTTGGCCTCTTCCATTTTGCCTGCGTCCATCAATTGTACCGCACGCTCATTTTCCAGCGCTGCCTTCTGAATGGCCGAATCCACCAGCACCTCATCAACCTGCGCAGCACTGACGTCTTTGACGGACTGGCTATAGCTGACCGCCACCTTTTCATTGAAGGTATCGACCTGCTTGGTGCTCAAGTTGGCGTAACGTACCTTCACTTCGGCCAGCGGTTTGCTTTGGGCATTGCTGCCCTTGGCCGGGATCACTTCCAGCAGAACATATTTTTCCTGATTGGAATACAGCTGGTTCAGTTTCACGGTGACCGTATTGCCGCTGATGCTGCCATCACGCCCCAACAGGCGAACCGGGGTGACCTTATCGGCGGTTTTAATCTCCACCACTACGTCTTGCGCCACTACGGACATCGCATCGTTAAACTCGTGGGCGAAGGTCTTTTCCAGATCGCTGGATTGCTCGACAAAGGCATGGTTGCCATCGCTATAGCCAGCAATGGTGGTCATCAGGTCTTCATTGTAGCCATCACCAATACCGATGGTGGTAATGGCGATGCCTTTCTTGGCCGCCAGCTTAGCCAGCTCGGCCAGTTCACTATTGGAGGTTGGCCCAACGTTGGCCTGCCCGTCGGAGAGCAGCACAATGCGGTTAACCTGCTCTTTATCCAGATGCTTGCTGACCTGATCGATGCCCTTGCTCACCCCGGCAAACAGTGCCGTCATGCCGCGCGGTTCAATGCTCTTGTTGATTTTATCGATCAGCGGTTTCTTATCTTTGACCTTGATGGCCGGGATCACCACCTCCACCCCGGAGTCGTAGGCAACGACCGAAAGCGTGTCATCACTGCTGAGCATGTTAACGGCGGCGATCGCGGCCTTTCTGGCGTTTTCGATGCGATCGCCACTCATGGAGGTGGAGCGGTCAATGACCAACGCCAGATTGATCGGGCTGCGTTTTTCCTGTGGCAGCGGATAGCCCACCAACGAGATTTTCAGGTAGTTTTTATCCTGGGTATTTTCCAACACCACCGGCGAGGCAACTTCAGACCTTACGGCGACCTTGGGGGCTGCCGGGGCAGCGCTGGCACTCCATGGCAGCACAGACAGGGTGAATAAGGCAAAAATACATTTCAGATCCATGGTGAGGCTCCTTGTCATAAGAATCGAATCCATTTTTGCCCGTATCGGCCACTGAGTTGTCTGTTATCTGTATAAAGATGTCAAAAATTGGTAAAAGTTGCCGTTACAGCGATCGCGTCCTCGGCTTCGAGAGCCGTAAGAAACAGCCCATAGTGTAGCTTAAAACGCCTTTTCCTGTCCCTGCTATAAACCGGTAAAACCTTATAATAAGGTTAGCTTAAACCGATTAAAAAGCATTATCATTCCATTGTACCGGCATGCTCTTAATGAAACTTCACTGATGTTACCGGATGAACTTATCTCTATATATTCATTCACAGGTGACATTATGTTTACTATTTATAGCGTTAACTACTCTTCAATGAGTAATGAAAAATCAGAAGATCTCTTTATGTTACGAAAAAACACTTTTAAAGACAGATTACAATGGGCGGTAAACTGTTCTGACGGCAAGGAGGTTGATCAGTTTGATAATGACAAGACCAACTATATTTTTGGCGTGGAGGACGGCATGATTATATGCGGAACCAGGATGATCGACATGAAATACCAAAATATGCTGAATAGCACCTTCTCCTCATTCTTTAACAAGGTCAACATTCCAGAAGGTAACTTCATTGAATCCACACGCTTCTTCGTGGATAAAGAGAGAACCCACTCGCTATTAGGCCGTAAATTCCCCGTCACTATGGCTTTGTTTCTCTCATTGATTAATTATGCGCGGCAGCACCACTATGATGGCATTCTTGCCGTCGCCAGCCATCCGATGATGCACATCATCAGGACTTCAGGCTGGAACGTCACCGTACTGGAGACCGGTGTTTCCGAAAAAAATGAGCCGGTCTATCTGTTGTTGGGCCACGTCGATGTCGAAAGCCAGAGGAAGCTAAAAGCCAGGATATTCAGCAAACACAGCTTGGCAGACGAGTCTGTACTGAACGACTGGCCGCTGGCGGCTGAACCTTCGCTGTAATCAACTAACCGGTTTAATCAGTTGAAGTTCCACACCTAGACGTATTGCATGCCGGGCATTTGCTACCCCCAGTTTTTTGACAATATTGGACATATGGAACTTGACCGTACGCGTTGTGATCCCCAGGATCATCCCCGTTTCCTGGTAGGTTTTCCCCACGCTGGCCCAGTAAAGGACTTCGTTTTCCCGTTCGGTAAACTGGGCGCTTTTTTCTGTACGAGTGGCGTTTTTTTCTGACAGCGAATTCAGGGTTAGATAAATCTCATGCACCGATGCCAGTAATACGGAGATATCGCCTTTGTTTTTAATCAGGGTTTGCGTGACTTCTGCTCTAGTCTCAGGGGCGAGAATAAAGGATAACGTCACCAGGTTATTATTATAATCATGCAAGACAAAGGTATAGCCGTTATTCAAGCCGAACTTTCTGGCTCGTTCGAAGAGTTCGGAAAAATGAAACCCTCCGCCCGTCATCAGATTTTCATCCCAGGAAAATGGCGTTAGCCGATTCAACGCGGTGATCACCACCGGATCGGTATATTGTAAACCGTTGGCTTTATAATGCTCTACCCACTCGCCAGGATAATTGGTTACGCCAAAGATACACGACATATCTTTTTTGGATAACACCACATATGCCCAGATTAACTCCCCGAAATCTTTTAACGTCGCCTCGAGATGCTTTTTGATAATGTCACTTATATGTTCTTCGTTTTTCATTAACCGCTTGCCCCCGACGACGTCAATAATTTTCATCCAGCCGAATATACCAGATAAGGATGCCAGGCCGAAAGCACCGAATTTCTTTTTCGAAATCGACACATCGTATGGGAACCGCTTCCGGGCTGACAAGCCCACCTGCAGTGGCACACCTGCCGTAGGTTCGTTGGCCACCATGCACGGTGATACACCACAGGGCGGCCATTTCCCCTGTTAATTTCCAAAGCGCCTAACATCAATATGTGTTCCGCGCGGCTCACATAAAAAACAGCACCCTGACATCTCATCACCGATTAACTGAAGGATATTTCACATGAAATACTCGTTGTATTCTCTCGCCCTGCTGGCAGGTTCCGCGGCCCTGGCACCTCACGCTGTCTTTGCCGCCGACGCACAAATTAACGTGGATTGTAATTTCAGCCATATGAAACCGGACGACCCGATTTTAATGCCCAACATGCCGGGCATGGCCATGTCTCATGACTTTGTCGGCAACCGTTCCACCGATGCGTACTCTACCGTTGATACATTATTACAGCACTCGGGCACCACCTGCGATAACGCAGCGGACAGCACTGGCTATTGGGTTCCTACCATGAAATTGCCAAACGGCGAGATTGTGCACCCGACCTATATCAAGAACTATTACCAGGCCAATAAGGTGATTGATTACCCCATCACCGCCTATCCGCATGGCCTGCAACTGTTGGCGGGTGACCATGCGGGCAGCGGGCCGAACCCGCACGTCAATTTCCTCTGCGGTAATGGCAACGGTTATACCCACACCGCAGACCAAATCTGTGGGCTACGTGCCGCAGGGGATGCCGTGCAGTTTAACATCGCTATTGAGTTCCCCAACTGCTGGGACGGTAACAACCTGAAAGCCAAAGGCACCAAGAATGCGGTGTATAGCACCAATGACCAGTGCCCGGCCGACCATCCGATCAAACTGGCTACAGTGAATATGAATATTGCCTACGTCTTACCGCAAATCACCTCGCTGGATGTCAGCAAAATACAGCTGTCGCTGGATCCGAAAATGATCGACGGCAAACTTACCGAACAGTGGGGCAGTATTTATACCGCTCACGGCGATTTTATGAATGCCTGGACCGATCAGGCCGCCAGGTTCATGGCCGATCGCTGCATGAACTACTCCATGGATTGCGGCACCAATATTCCTTACAGCTATACCGATGCCAAAGAGGATACTTATGTCAGTAATCAGGGGGATAGCGATAAAAACTTCGGTAGTGCCCAGACCTTACTGGTGCAGGATGACTGGAGTGGCGCAGGCCGTGACAGTAACAAGCAAATGATGGCATTAATGAAGTTTGCTATCCCCGCCGAACCCACCAACCTGGCGGATTATCCGGGAGTCAGCTTTAAATACAAGATCCGCGTCTATGATGGCAACATCACCGATACCGCTGCATTCAGCATTTTCTTCTATCCGTTAAGCAACCCGAGCCAAACCTGGAGTGAAAACGCGGTGACCTGGAATACCATGCCGAAGCCTAATTACAACGCCGATGGCAGCATGTATATGAATAACGTGCAGCAGTTCCGCTATGTGGATGTAGACAAAGCGGTACGCGCGGCACTGGCTGCGGGCAAAACCGAGATCTCCTATTACATTGGTGGCGAACGTCATGCACGGACGATTAGCGTGAATTCGAAGGAGAGCGGCAAGGCTCCGACGCTGATGTTGATAGGCTATCAGGAAGTAGTAGAACCATAAGTCAGGCTGCCCCCTGGAGATTCAGGGGGCTTTTTATTTGAACGGTTGTCCAGTGCCACCGGTATCGGTTAACCGCAGACTATCAACCGGATGGACACTCCGCCCCGCACACATCAACGCCCCTTGCAATACTGCCCACGGGAAGGCCAGCGTTTCGCTTTATAGCCGCTAGACCGGGCCTTTACGCCCTGGAGTTGCGCAGCCATCGGCTGCCTCAAGTTATTTATCGTCGCGAATTATTTGCCCAAAATGTGAAGGTAGTCATAACCACTGGTCAAGGAGAGACAATTTTATGCCTCTACAAATTACCGTTTGACTAACGTGATGCTCTATACTCCATGCAAGCAGAGACAATCAGGGCTACGGAATCAGACCTGTACAATATTGGCAACATGAGGATTTCGTTATGGAAAAGAAGGTCATTTATCTGTTCTGTTCAGCGGGCATGTCGACTTCACTGCTGGTTTCTAAAATGAAGGCCCAGGCCGAAAAATACAGCGTCCCAGTCATTATCGAAGCTTACTCCGAGTCCTCGGCAGAGGAGAAAGGCGGTGCGGCGGATCTGGTGCTGCTGGGGCCACAGATTGGCTACAAACTAGCAGAAATTCAAAAGCTGTTACCTAACAAAATCGTCGAAGTCATTGACCCACTCCTGTACGGCAAGATCGATGGATTGGGTGTGTTGAAAGCCGCGGTTGCCTCCATCAAGGCAGCGGCCAGTAAGTAGTCAGTCAGTCTTTAGTTAATTTTAAATTTTGCATTACTTTAAAGTCAAAGAGTCAGCAGTCAAAGAGCGAATTTTCATATCCCTGGCCGCCCGTTAGGCGGCATTAAAGGAACATAAAATGAGTAAAGCCATTGATTCACTTGAAAAGGTGTTGCTTCCTTTTGCCGTCAAAATAGGCAAGCAACCCCATATAAATGCTATTAAAAATGGTTTCATCAAATTAATGCCGCTAACCCTCGCCGGGGCCATGTTCGTCTTAATCAACAACGTGTTCCTCAGTTTTGGTGATGGGTCTTTCTTTTATTCCCTGGGCATCCGTCTGGATGCCTCAACGATTGAAACCCTCAATGGGTTAAAAACCATCGGCGGGAACGTTTACAACGGCACATTAGGCATTATGTCGCTAATGGCCCCCTTCTTTATTGGCATGGCATTGGCAGAAGAGCGCAAGGTAGACCCCCTTTCAGCGGGTTTACTGTCCGTCGCAGCCTTTATGACCGTCACCCCTTACAGCGTAGGTGAAGCTTATGCTGTAGGCGCCAACTGGTTAGGCGGCGCGAATATTATTTCCGGTATGCTGATCGGGCTGGTTGTCGCTGAAATGTTTGCGTTTGTGATCCGCAGAAACTGGGTCATTACCTTGCCGGACAGCGTCCCTTCTTCTGTCTCCCGCTCATTCTCTGCCTTGATCCCTGGCTTTATTATCCTGTCGATCTTCGGGATTTTCTCCTGGGTATTAGGGATGTACGGCAGCAACTTCCACCAGATTATTATGGATTCGATTTCCAAACCTCTGGCGTCAATGGGAAGCGTTGTCGGCTGGGCCTACGTCATTTTCAACTCCGTGCTGTGGTTCTTTGGTGTGCATGGTTCTCTGGCGCTGACCGCGCTGGACAGCGGCATCATGACGCCATGGGCACTGGAAAATATCGCCTTGTACACCGAGTACGGTTCTGTCAGTGCCGCGATTGAAGCCGGGAAAACCTTCCACTTCTGGGCTAAACCGATGCTCGACTCCTACATCATGCTCGGGGGTTCTGGGGCAACGCTGGGTCTGATCCTGGCCATCTTCATCGCTTCACGCCGTGCGGATCACCGCCAGGTCGCCAAGCTGGCGCTGCCATCAGGCATCTTCCAGATTAACGAACCCATCCTGTTCGGCCTGCCGATTATCATGAACCCGGTGATGTTCATCCCGTTCGTGCTGATCCAACCGATTCTGGCGGCGATCACCCTGGCGGCATACACCATGGGCATTATTCCACCGGTGACCAACCTGGCACCGTGGACCATGCCAACCGGGCTGGGTGCCTTCTTCAACAGTAACGGCAGTATCGCTGCCCTGTTGGTCGCGCTGTTCAACCTTGGTGTCTCTACGTTGCTTTATATGCCTTTCGTTATTCTGTCTAACAAGGCTCAGGCGATCATCGAGGAAGAAGAAAGCGAAGAAGAGATTGCCGCAGCACTGAAATTCTAATCTGTCGGAATGCTGGGGAGCGGCTATGCTCCCCAGTAGCAACCGCATTAATACAGGGAGATTACGATGTTCGATTTAGACAACATTGAGGACAGCGCAGAAGAGTTGGACGAGCTTGAAGAAGTCGTGATGGGGCTCATCATCAACTCTGGGCAGGCGCGCAGCCTGGCTTACAACGCACTCAAGGTAGCAAAAGAAGGTGATTTCACCCAGGCTTGGGAACTGATGGCCAAATCACGTGCGGCGTTACATGAAGCGCATCTGGTGCAAACCAAGCTGATTGAAGGCGATGCGGGAGAAGGCAAAACCAAAGTCAGCCTGGTGCTGGTTCATGCCCAGGATCACCTGATGACCTCGATGCTAGCCCGCGAGTTAGTAACCGAAATCATTGAGCTTCACGAAAAAATAAAATAACGTTGGGGGTCATCATGCAGCCACAGTTATTGAGTATGGACATTAAAACCGCACGCGAAGACCAACTGTTTGACGGTCAAAATTTCCATATGTTCATCTATAACAAAGTAGAAAGCATTTCTGGCCTGCATGAGCATGACTACTACGAATTTACCATTGTACTGACCGGCCGTTATTACCAGGAAATCAACGGTAAGCGGGTGCTGCTGGAACGGGGGGATTTCGCCTTCATCCCTCTAGGCTCAAACCATCAAAGCTTTTATGAGTTCGGGCCAACCAGGATCTTGAACGTGGGCATCAGCAAGGCCTTTTTTGAGCAACACTATCTGGCGTTACTGCCCTCGCGCCTGATCGCCTCGCAGGTGTATACCATCAAGGCTGAGTTCCTGAACTTTATTGAGTCGATGGTGGCTTCGCTTAACTTCAGAAACGGTGAGTTCAATGAGTTCCTGGAGATGGTGACGTTTTATACCATCAACAGAATACGCCATCACCGAGAGTCTGAAATAACCACCACCGTGCCCACTTGGCTCAAAGATACCATTGAGAAGATGCATGATAAAACGCAGTTCGGCGATGGCGCATTATCGACCATGGTGCAACTGTCTGGAAAATCGCAAGAATACTTGACGCGTGCGACGCAACGCCATTATGGCAAAACACCGATGCAGATTATTAATGAGATCCGTGTTAATTTCGCCAAAAAGCAGTTGGAAATAACCAACTACTCAATTACCGACATTGCGTTTGAATCCGGCTATAGCAGCCCAAGCATGTTTATCAAGAACTTTAAAAAGCTTACTTCCTTTACGCCAAAACACTATAGAAAGGAGCTGAGCTGTAATTCAATGAGTAATATGTCGGCCGATCAATAGCCAGTATTCACTCCAGCCTTTCCTTTTTAATTTAATCAAGTGCATGTATTTTGCACGGGAGTCCCTATGAGTAAAAAACTGAAAGTGGTCACTATCGGTGGTGGCAGCAGCTATACCCCTGAATTACTTGAAGGCTTTATCAAGCGTTACGACGAATTGCCCGTCACCGAGCTATGGCTGGTCGATATCGAAGCGGGCCAAGAGAAACAGAATATCATTTTTGATCTTTGCCAACGCATGATTAAACGCGCCGGCGTGCCGATTAAAATGTACCAAACATTAGATCGCCGCGAGGCCCTGGTAGATGCCGATTTCGTAACGACCCAACTGCGCGTAGGCCAATTAAAAGCGCGCGAACTGGATGAGCGTATCCCATTGAGCTACGGCTATTTGGGCCAGGAAACTAACGGGGCCGGCGGCTTATTTAAAGGTCTGCGTACCATTCCGGTTATTTTTGACATTATTAAAGATGTCGAAGAGATCTGCCCGAACGCCTGGGTGATTAACTTCACCAACCCGGCAGGCATGATCACCGAAGCCGTGTTCCGTCATACCCAGTTCAAACGCTTTATTGGCGTGTGCAACATCCCGGTCGGCATGAAAATGTTTATTCAGGATGTGCTGCAACTGGAGCCGCAGGATGAACTGTCGATCGACCTGTTCGGCCTGAACCACATGGTGTTTATCAAAGACGTCATCGTGAATGGTGAATCGCGCTTTGCTGAACTGCTTGATGGCGTGGCATCCGGCACGCTTACTGCCAGCTCGGTGAAAAACATCTTTGATTTGCCGTTTAGCGAGGGGCTGATCCGCTCATTGAACCTGTTACCCTGCTCTTATCTGCTTTACTATTTCAAACAGAAAGAGATGCTGGCCATCGAGATGGGCGAGTTCTACAAAGGCGGCGCGCGTGCCACCGTCGTGCAGAAAGTGGAAAAACAGTTGTTCGATCTCTATAAAGACCCGGAGCTGAACGTTAAACCGAAAGAGCTTGAGCTGCGCGGTGGGGCGTACTATTCCGACGCGGCCTGCGAAGTTATTAGCGCCATCTACAACGACAAGCAGACCGAACACTACGTCAACTTCCCACACCACGGCCATATCGATAACATTCCGGCCGATTGGACTGTCGAGCTGAGCTGCACTATCGGCCGTAATGGCGCGACGCCACTGCCGCGCCTGACTCACTTTGATGACAACGTGCTCGGCCTGATTTACACCATCAAAGGGTTTGAGATTGCCGCCAGCAAAGCCGCCCTGAGCGGGGAGTTAAATGACGTACTGCTGGCGCTCAACCTGAGCCCGCTGATCCATTCCGATAAAGATGCCGAAAAACTGGCGCGTGACCTGTTGTTAGCACATGAAAAGCTGCTGCCCAACTTTGCGCAAGCCATTGCCAAACTGAAGTAATTAATGGTCTTCCCCTGCGGGGGAAGACATTGTAAAGAGGCTTTGATGGATAAATTATTGATCGTCAACGCGGACGATTTTGGGCTGTGTAAGGCCCAGAACTACGGGATTATCGAAGCATTCAATAACGGGGTCGTCACCTCAACGACGGCGATGGTTAACGCAGCAGGCATTGAGCATGCCGCTTCATTAAGTGCCGCACACCCGCAGCTGTCTATCGGGATGCACTTCGTTCTCACTCTCGGGAAACCGCTTTCCCCCATGCCTGGTTTGGTCAGAGAAAATGGTGAGCTGGGGAAATGGATATGGGAGATGGCCGAGGCTGATACCCTTCCGCTAGATGAGATCGAGCAAGAACTTGCGTGCCAGTTCGCACGCTTTATCGAGTTGTTCGGCCGCCCGCCGAGCCATATCGACAGCCATCATCACGTCCATATGATCCCGCAAATCTTCCCGCTGGTAGAAGCTTTCGCTCTGGAGAAAGGGGTCGCGATGCGTATCGATCGTGATGTCATCGCTCAACACCATATCCCTCTTTGCGGTGCTCGCAGCACGGCCACGTTTGACAGTGGGTTCTACGGCGACGCCATCAGCGAAGCGCTGTTCCTGGCAACGCTGGATCGCGCCACAGAACGCGGTGCGTCATCACTGGAAATCATGTGCCATCCCTCCTTTATTGATAGCACCATTCTGGCCAGCAAATACTGCTACCCAAGGTTGGCGGAGCTGGACGTGTTGACGTCTGCGTCATTAAAGGAAGAGATTGCTGCAAGGCGGTTCAGGCTGGGATCGTTCGCGTCTTTATAAACAGCACTGGGGCCGGTTCTGGCTGGCCTCCTTATCCGCTGTAGATAGCCTGCTGCGTACGGTACCTTTAACACCGGGTTTATTAAAATTATTTTTGAGGTCCTTTTAATACCTAAAAACAAAAAAATTTAAACCACCAGATTGTACTGGTTTAAAAAAATGACTATAAAGGTAGTATGACTACCGAAAAAAAATCCAAAATAAACACCCTACTAAGCTCTCTCCCCTCAGGAATAGTGCTCACCTCCACATGGCTAACGAAACAGGGATATAGCCTTGATTTACAGAAACAATACAAGAAAAGCCAATGGTTTAACTCGATAGGCACAGGCGCATTGATCCGCGATGGCGATCGGGTTGATTACCTAGGGGGGATCTATGCCCTGCAATCGCAACTGGGGTTTTCTATACACCCAGGAGCTAAAACAGCGCTATCGTTGCAGGGGAAAGCGCACTACCTGGAGCTTGCGGAGAAAAAAGCCATTTTATTTGGCCTATTGGGGGAGAAGCTCCCTATGTGGTTTGATAAATATGACTGGGGGATAAACATCGACTGCAAGCTATCCAGTTTTCTGCCGCCAGAGCTTGGTCTGGTGGAAATCGAACACAAGAATTTCAGCGTGAAAGTGTCCGGTCCGGCTCGGGCAATGATGGAGTGCCTGTATCTGGCTCCCAGAGGCCAGCCATTGCTGGAGGCATACGAATTGATGGAGGGCCTGAACAATTTACGGCCTGCCTCTGTTCAGAAGCTCCTGGAAAACTGCTCTTCCGTGAAGGTAAAACGCCTATTTCTCTACATGGCAGATAAAGCCGGTCATGAATGGCTCAGCTATATCAATTTGAAAAAAATTGACTTGGGTACAGGGAAGCGCTCCATTGTTGAAGGGGGGATCTATATCCCTGAATTCAGGATAACCGTGCCAAAGGAACTGGAGTTACGCGATGACAAAGGCTTATAAAAAACAGGTTCAGCTGCTTTTGGATGTCTTGCCGGAAGTAGCAAAAGAAAAATGCTTCGCCATGCATGGCGGCACCGCAATCAATCTCTTTTTGCGTGATATGCCGAGGCTATCCGTTGATATCGATCTTACGTATGTTGAGATAGCTAGCCGGGATGCCTCATTAGCTGCAATCAATGAGGCACTGATACGAATTAAGCAACGCATTGAGACCTTAAGCCCCTCCATGCATGTTCTGCACCGTGCGGAAGTCTGTAAGCTTCAAGTTGCCGAGCATGAGATCATCATAAAAATTGAGGTCAACATGGTTGGCCGTGGGTTGCAGGGGGATCAGGTCATAATGCCGTTGTGTGAGTCGGCTCAGGAACAGTTTGACTCATTTTGTGCAATGCCGATCGTGCCAGTTGCACAACTCTATGGCGGTAAACTGTGCGCGGCTCTTGACCGCCAGCACCCAAGAGATTTATTTGACGTGAAGCTATTACTCGAAGCGGAGGGATTTACCAACGAGATCAAGAAAGGGCTGATTTTCGGGCTTGTGAGTAGCAACCGTCCGACCTATGAAATGCTTGACCCACATTTGCAAGATCAACGTATTGCTTTTGAACATCAGTTTGAAGATATGAGTAGCATCACGTTCAGCTATGCAGACTATGAAGCAACACGAGCAACATTGATAGAAATGGTGAAAACCTGCCTGACAGAAGATGATAAACACTTTTTACTCAGTCTGAACCGTTTAGAACCAGACTGGACGATTTATGATTATCAGCACTTCCCATCAGTTAGGTGGAAGCTCTTGAATCTGAAGAAATTCAAGAAAGAAAACCCAGATGCCTGGCATGAGCAGCTAGAAAAGCTTCAGGCGGTGCTGAGCGCAACTCGGTGAGTAGAACGTTCCAGAGAAACCTATACCAATGTGGAATGAGGCCAACTTGGCTTTTATCACTTTAGGAAAACCTTGCCGCCCCTGAATTTCAGGCACAAAAAAAGCCGCTCGTGAGCGACTTGATTTGCGTACTGACTAATGGTGCGAAGGCCGGACTCGCAAAATAACTGTAACCAAATGAATTTTAACAATTAAATTAACTAAAATAAATCATAGACCACCAAATTGACCCCATCAGCTCTTCGTTGTATTCACAAAGCGAATTATTTCCTCCAAATTTCCTGGAAGCTAGGGGAGTCAGATTCAGGCGGATACATAGGCTTCCCAATTTGTATTGTCATAGGGATAGGAAAGTCAACCCCAACAAGTGCTACTTCCCCCTGTTTTAGGCTAGGTAAAAAAGCCGCCGCTGATTTATCAATTTCTCCGCAAGCTCTTTCAACCACCTCCCGGTCTCTGTCATTGGTTAATCTATGTACTAAAAGGGTTCCTATTTGGCTTAATACACCCTCAGTAATATCTCTTGGCCGTTGCGTAGTAAGACAAATATTTAAACCATATTTCCTACCTTCTTTAGCAATCATTTCAAATGCATCTAACTTCACTGAATGATCTTCTGCACCGACTCTCTTACCTAAAAAATTATGAGCCTCATCAACAATAACAAGTAATGGTTTTTCCCTGAATTTTTCAGTTCTAGCCAGCACGAGTAACTTTCTTCCTATTACATTAGCTAATATCTCTCGAGCATAAAATTCATAGCTAACATCACTTAAACATACTCGTAAAACTCTTTTATCTCCTTTTAAAAAATCGTCCAACACTTCCCCCAAACTACTTAGAGCATCAGAGCCATGAAAAACTGACTTTAAAGAGTTTGAATAAATAACAGCCTGAATTCTGGTCAGTAACGATGAGCAATAACCTAGGTCCGCCGTTGGATTTCCCCATGAGTCTTGTTCATCCCAGCAACACTCTTGAATTATTTGCGGTATTATCTTCGTGACATCGAATGGTTGAGATGGGTTATCAACTAATTTAGAGTTACCTCCAGTATTCATTGCCCTACGATAATCGGTCTTTAGTCTTTTTATTTTCATCAAAACACCGTTAGTTGCAATTGTTGGGTCTAACGCTACTAACCGTAAACTTTTAATTGCCTCCTTTAGTTTTGGCCCTTGTACTTTTCCCGACGGATCAAACATGGCAATGAAATCTGATTCCATAAAGTCTGTTGGCGGTATTCTGAACTCATTAGATTCTTTATGTACATTTAAAGGTGTTCCGAGATGATAGTGAACAATATGTTCGGAATCGAATGATCTATATTCACTAGTAGCATCGACGATAATTATTTTAGCACCATTATATTGTGAGCATTCTTCTATAATTTTTGATGTCGTCCAACTTTTACCTCCACCTGTCGCCCCCAAAACTGCACAATGTCTACCAAACAATTTTTCTGGGGTCACGCGAACATAACTATCAGAACCGCCAGAAACTGCACCTAAATTAATCGTAACCCTTTCAACATCACTGTCACTAACCCCTTTATTTATTAGTTCAGGAATTAATGAGACAAACTCTAAAGGTGCAGAGAAAACTCGGTCGCCCAATCGGGGGTATGCTTTTATCCCAGACTCCACTTTTAAATCAGAAGTATTAATTGACCCAAGAAGTTGAATATAACCTATCGCATCAACTTTATACTTCCCTTGAGAGTCTTCAGATACCTCATTCCGATCTCTCTCTGGTAGTTTCACCTCAATTAATCGACCAAGAATAATTGACTGCTGCCCCTCAATTAATAATATTTCACCAACTTCACCCTTTCCATATCTCCCTCCTAACATATAGCTTCCGCTTATCTCACCCGCGTGACTGAGATTAATTTTTACGCCCTGAGCAGAAACAGAAGAGACCACACCAACTTTTAACTCATTTCGCAAAACACCTACAGCCGAAAAATCCCGATTACGCATAATCATTCACCTCCAACTTGTTTTATTACTTTTGCAAGCTGATCTGCTGGCGTCAGTGCTCTCAAATTAGGAATTAAACCAACAAAATCCTTAAATGAAGCGTTCACAAAATAAATATCATATCCATCACCTGATAATTTCTTAAGCAATGACCAGTATTTACTAGAACCATTCCCACCATTATTTTCGATATGAGCTGCACATTTGTAATCAGCTATAATTAACTTCATGCTGGGATTTGACTTGATAGCCGAGTATATTGGCTCAGAAAGATGATCATCATTAAAACCGAAACCAGAAATCACCAAGCAACTATTTTTCTTTCTCAATGAGTCTAAAAATCTAGACAGCAACTCTAAATGAGGTTGAATAAATGCTTGCTGATACTTACCTTTTGCCGGGTAAATTAAACATGCTGATGAGGCAGTTGGATTGTTATCTTCATATATTTGTCCATCATCTCTAGCCCAACTAACAGAGCCATGTAGTTTAAACAATTGAAAAACACCTTCAATAAATTCGTGTTCATTCTCATCTCTTTTTATAACATCATAATTAAAATATTTGCCATCAAACCTCCTTTTCCCTGTGTATGAAAGTCCATCCACTACCATCATTCCAAGCTCAGAGGCTGAAGATTCAAATGTCATATCATAGTTAGTAGTGAACACTTTCAGTCGGGGATCTCTTACCCTCCTCCTAGCCATTTTTTGCAATAACATTTTGTAAGATGTCAAATCACTTTTCCCTGAGATAATAAACGATTGACACTTATCCAATATAATAGATTTAACTTCATTTAAAAAATCAAAAACCTCTTTATCTTCATGGAAAGATAAATATGCATCACACTGCGATAAAAAATGCTCAATATTAGGATAATTAGTCTCAGAATATCTTACCTTTTTACATACGCTAATTGCGACAGGCTTTAATACAAATTTATCACCTACTTCATCTGGGTTTTCCCACATTGCACTCTTCCACAAGTCCCACATACTTGGCCCACCTACTTCACCCAAGGATGTTCCACTGCCCGCAAAAAAGGAAAGATTTGGAAACTGTAGAGATCGCAACAAAACATCATTAAAAAAACTTCTATTTTCCCTAACAGCTTCTTTATCTGACTCTTCCATTGGATTTACAGGGACGGTGCTAAGATCAATTCCAGCCGACTCAAGCCCAATATTAGTATTCCTATCTCTCCAAAAAACAAATGAAGCATTATTTAAAGGTATCCATTCATTACTTCCAGGCTTTAAAAATGCAATATTTCCATCTGGATTAGTTGTCATTTCTATTATTCCTTTTTGTTTCTAAAATAAAAAATATACTTTACCTCATTGATTATACATAAAATAGCTGGAGCTTTAGTGATCAGTTCCACAACTGGAACGTAATAAACATCCTGTTGAAAGGATATGATCCTAACTATAAAGGTGAAAGCAGGACACCTTGCTGCGACTTCATTGATTCCCCCAAAAACGTGTTACGCAGCCTCTCACGACGCAATAACACCAGGTCACTAATTGGAGTGAGTCCGACTAGACAAGCGCTTTAGCGACGCGCTGGCGCATTATATGAAAACCATCAAACACGCCCGCGCGCAATGCTATCCCCGCCTCGCCTGCCCGCTTTATGTATCGCATTTCATGCAGTTGCATGCTTGGCTTGAAGCCGCGCCAGTACTGGGGTGAGATAGGTTAAACACACGCATTATGCGCATGCAAAATCATGCACTCTATGCATGCACGCGCAGTTTGAGGCAGGCTAGCCAGAAAAAAGGCAGGTTTCGTGAGAGCAGTGGAAAGCAAAAACCGCATCCTGGTACAAGATGCGGGATGATTAATCAGTGCAGGTGATTATTATTACCGTAACGGTTTAACGTTCGGCGTTCCGGCGGGGGCGGTGCCGGAATAGTTTCCGGTGGCGAGGGCCGTCGGATTACATGCTCAATACTTTCCCGCGTTTTAAAGGTGCTGGAACAGTCGATATTCTGGCACTGGTAATACGCCTCTTTGGTCTGTTCGGTTAAATACCGGCTGGTGCGGGTATGTGAACCACTGCGGCAAAAGGGACAACGCATCATGATTTAATCCCCCGTTCCTTAAATTTCTTGCGTTTTTCCGCTATTTCCGTTGCCAACTGCCAGCGTTTGACTGGGCTGTCGCGCAGCGCCGGTAATACCCCCGTTTCCTCAGGCTGTGTCAGACCGATATCGCTCAGCACCGGGTGCTCAATATTCTTTTGCGCCGTAGCCGTAATAACATGCGCAGTCAGCGCCCCCAATACGCTCTGTTCAATCACTCTCATCGGGTTATCGTGGTAAACACTGTAGGCTTTCTTTGCCAATGAGCAGGCATTGATAACATCGGCGGTCAGAAGTGCTTTCCCCAGGGCGTCCACGGCCTGAGCCATTGCGTGCTCGGCAAAGGCGTTCAAAGCCTCTCGGTGCGCGTCAACCAGCTTGGGGGCCGTCGTTCCACAGCAAAGGTGGAGGTACATTTTATCCACCTCCATTTCTTCAATCAGGCCGTCAAACTCTTTGGTCAGTTCCCGCTTGGAGATCCGGCTGTGGTGCTGCGCTTGCAGCTCCGGGGTCATTTCCCCACGCAGTTTACGGAACAGGGTACGCCACTGGCTTTCCGCTTCGAGACTTTCCACCTCGGTGTCTTTCTTCTGTTGATGGCAACGGGCGATGCCTGTCACGACCTCCGTTAACTCCTGGGCATTTTTGTCGTGGGCGGCGCGGGCGTCACGCAGCGCTTGCAGCTTTTGGGTGATGGACTTGGGTAGTGTGTTACTCATTGTGGTGTCTCCGGTGTTCGTCAATGTGTCGCCATTCTGTTGATAACCGCACAACATCGCTATCAATGCCCGTTGGATCACCGGCAGGACAACACCCCGTGAAATTGCCCAGAAAACCACCACCGAGATTTTAGTTTTTATATAAACTATTCACTACTGTTCACTTTAATAAAAAATAGAGTTAAATCAGTAAGTAAAGTAGTGAACAGTTGACTTAAAACTCATCACTCACTGTTCACTACTGTTCACCCTGCCCAAAATTGACCTTTTTTCTGGCTAGCCATCTACCCCGCTGTTAATCACATTTTTATCTATCAGATAATAGTTATGCTGATTTTTGTAATAAGTAATTTTGGCTGTGTGGGTCAATAGAAGGCAATAATGGGCAATATAAGCCAATAGATAAAATTGTATGTTTTACAATCAGTTATAGCTCTCCGCCACACAACAAGCCCTTGTTGCCATCATGAAAAATATTCACATAATAGGGCGCTACCACACGAGTCCACACAGTCCCGGTGAGTCACCACCGGATATAAACGAGGTAGCATAACCATGCTTGCAGTAGCCACACCGTCCCGTTCTACCCCTGCGCCAACCCTGACCGATCCCACGTCCCGCGATCGCTTTATGCGCCTGCCTGAGGTGCTCTATACCACCGGCCTTTCCCGCTCCACCGTGTATGAAATGATTGGGCGTTCACAGTTCCCCAGCCAGATTTCCCTGGGCGGTAAGAATGTTGCCTGGCTTGAGTCTGAGGTGGAAGAATGGATGGCTGAACGTATCGCCAACCGTCACCAGGAGGCTGCTGTATGATGCTCCTGACGCTCGGCCAACAAACCTTTAGCCTAGATCACAGCGATGCCCTGTTTGTGGCAGAAGCTATCCTGATGCTGCGCAAGAACCCTAAAATGGCCCTGTCTGAACGCCACAGCGCCCAGCACGGCGTGATTGCCCTTACTTGCCAGGGGCCATCGATTTACCACCGGCCCCAAGTGCGCCATGTACCGCTTTCCAATGCCGCCGACAGCTACAAAACCTCTGTTTTAACAGACTGTTGATCACTATGCGATCGATTGAATATCCGTATGCGTTTTCCGGCTTGCCCTGGCGGCAAGCCCTACGTTATAGTCCTTGCGCTGTCGCACAATCGACAGCCGGGCGTAGGAACCCGTGTTTAACTATGGCGACACAGCACGCGCCAAGCGTGTTTTTTTTCGTCGCAGCCTTTGCGCGCTCATTTTTTGCACAGTGGTTTTTATGCTACTGTGGCTATCAAACAATGGTGGCTCAGGCGGGGCAGCCTTCGGGCTGGCCGGTTTCCATAGTTGCCGGTATTCCTACCCCCGTCTGGGCTACCACCATTGAGTGTAGGAACTCCGGTGGTTGCTGTTACCAGCTAACTATGGAGACTGCCATCATGGCTACGACCCTCACCCCGTCACACCCGCAATTTGTCTTTCTGTTCGCTGCCGTGCGCCGCAACACCACCAATTTACAGCCCTGCATGCTGCGCACCGTTGCCACCTGTGAACACGCCGCCCGCCGCGCCCTGGTACGTGATTACGTGCTGGCCTTCGCAGGCCGTCTGCCTGTCGCGGAGGTGGCATGAATACCCTGGCTGCCCGTTTCTATAGCGATACCCACTACCCGATCCCGCACGCCGATTTCCTGCGCCTACAGCATGCGCACTCTGTCGGGGTGTTGTTCCTCGATATGCTCGATCAGATGAACTGCGGCGGCCAACGCCCGGACAGCTTCCAACAAGATGCTCTAGCTTCCGTGGTGGCGGTACTGACCGACCAACTCGGACAGGTGGTCACCACCTGCGAATCCCATATCAATCACAACCTGGAGGCGACCGCCGCATGAACACACTCAATCAATCCTGCCTGCCTATTGAAGTGCGTACAGCGGTGTATCGCCGTGCCGTGGCGCAAGCCTATCTCGACACCTGCGCCTTTTATGGGCTTAGCCTCGGTTACTCGCTGGATGAATTGCAAATGACGATTGCCATGCAGTTGGAAGGCTACTTTGTCGGTCAGCATGGCCCGGAAGACGGCATGGACATGGCGTGCGCCATGTTGGGGGATATGGTGCAGCCGGATATCCTGGTCGCGCCTCCCCGCCTGACGCCGTTAGGGCAAAAGATGATGGACGAACTGTGCTGTGACCAGCTCGCCGCCACCGCTAACACGACCGTGCATTAAGGGGGCGACGATGACGCTATTAAACGTTTCACATACCTCACGTGCAGCAACCGGCCAATGGCCGGTATTACTTCCTGCCCTGGGCATTCACATTACCGCCGGGGGCCGGGCGCAGCCTTGCCCGGTATGCGGCGGTAAAGACCGTTTTCGCTTCGACAACCAGCAAGGGCGCGGAACCTGGTTCTGCAACCAGTGCGGCGGCGGGGATGGTCTGTCACTGGTCGAAAAGGCGCTGGCGGTGACCACCAAAGAGGCCGCCAGTAAGGTGGCCGGGGTATTGGGCAACACCTCATACGCCCCGTTACCGGTGCCGGATAGCCAACAGGATAAAACTCAGGCCCGGCAACAGGCAGCCGAACAGGCCCGCCAACTGTTGGCCGCCGCCGTCCCCCAGGCAGGCAATGCCTACCTGATCCGCAAAGGCTGGCCGGATGTGGACACCCTGACCTTACAGGGTAAGCCTCTGCGCGTGGGCGGTATCACCTATCAACCCGGTGATCTGCTATTACCGCTGACCAATGCCGCCGGAGAAGTGGTTAACGTCCAGTTGATCAACACCGCAGGCGACAAGCGCACCCTGGCCGGAGGGCAGGTCAAAGATGCCTGCCATTCTCTGGCCGGGCCGGATAATACGGTGATCTGGTTAACGGAAGGCTACGCGACCGGGCTGACTGTGCATCAACTGACCGGGGAAAGCGTCTGTATTGCGCTCAGTGCCAATAACCTGCCCGCCCTGGCGCAACAGTTGCGCGCACAATACCCGGATGCATTGCTGTTGCTGGCCGCCGACAATGACGAGAACGGCACCGGCCAAACTCGCGCCACCGAGGCCGCCCAACTGACCGGCGCTACACTGGCATTACCGCCGATGATCGGTGACTGGAACGATCTCTATCAGCAACAGGGCAAACTCCCTACCCTGGCACAGTTGCAGGCGTTTAACCTACCGCAGCACCCTAGCCCGTTCGACACCCTCAGCGATGCCGACCTGAAAGCCATGAGCGCCAGTGAGAAAGCCGCACTGCTGGCCGAACATTACCAGCACTTGCTGGCGGTACCGCCGGTGGGGGAAGATTTGTGCCGCTATGAGAACGGCGCATGGCAGGTATTGCCTTACCGGGTACTTAGCCGAGAAATTGCCGCTCTGTTCCAGAAAATCCGCGCCCCGTTCTCGGCCTCGGGGATCGGCAGCGTTCTGGATACGCTTAAACTGATGGTGCCACAGATGGGCACCCCGGCCCGCCAGTTGATCGGCTTTCGTAATGGGGTGTTTGATACCGTCACCGGCCAGTTTAGCGCCCACCAGAAAACCCACTGGCTACGCACCGTGAACAGCGTGGACTACACGCCACCCAAGGCAGGGGAAAATCTGGCCGACCACGCGCCGCACTTCTGGCGCTGGCTGACGCGGGCCGCCGGACAGCAACCCGACAAACGGGAACGTATCCTCGCGGCGCTCTTTATGGTGCTGGCCAACCGCTATGACTGGCAGATGTTCCTGGAAGTGACCGGGCCGGGCGGCAGCGGTAAGAGCGTGATGGCCTCGATCGCCAGCCTATTGGCGGGGAAAGACAACACCACCTCGGCCTCTATCGATACGCTGGAATCCTCGCGGGATCGGGCCTCGGTGGTCGGGTTCTCGCTGATAATCCTGCCTGACCAGGAGAAATGGAGCGGTGACGGGGCGGGTATCAAGGCGATCACCGGCGGTGATGCCGTCGCCATCGATCCGAAATACCGTGATGGCTACTCCACCCATATCCCGGCGGTGATCCTGGCGGTGAACAACAACCCGATGCAATTCAGTGACCGCAGCGGCGGTGTATCCCGTCGCCGGGTGATCCTGCCGTTCCCGGAAGTGATACCGACCCATGAACGCGATCCGCAGCTCCTGACCAAAATCACCGGCGAACTGGCGGTGATTGTGCGGCATCTGATGCAACGTTTTGCCAATCCGAACGACGCCCGCGATCTGCTCCAGGCGCAACAACACTCGGATGAAGCCCTGGAGATCAAGCGCAGTGCCGATCCGCTGGTTGATTTTTGTGGCTACCTGCTGGAAGAGAGTGAACCCCACGGCCTGTATATGGGAAACGCCAATATTGTGCCCGCCAACCCGCGTAAATATCTGTATCACGCTTACCTGTCTTATATGGAGGCCCGAGGGCACAAATACCCACTCAATCTGACCGCGTTCGGACGCGCCATACCGCAGACCTTGCGCGAATACGAGATCACCTTGCTTAAGCGCAAGACCAACCAGGGGATACAGACCAACCTGGTACTGAGTGAGGATTGTGAGGCCGATTGGCTACCCAAGTGTGAAGCCCACTGAGTGAACGCGGTCACGATCGTTTTCACCGATCAATATGCGGCTATTGATCTGCCGAACCCATTGGACGCTGCCGCATTGAGGCATTTATAGTCCCTTGTATAAACCGCATACAATCCAACACCAGGGAAAATGTATCGGTTATCCTTCCGGCCAGCTGGCGGGCCTTTAGCTCCCCCCTTTCACAACAACGGCAAAACCGGCTCCGGCCGGTTTTTTTGTGCTTGCCGATCGCCACTGTTCACGCTGGAGTGAACAGTTGTGCACAGTTCCCGGATAACTCATCACCCTTTAATGTAATGATTTATATAAATAAAATACAAAAAGTGAACAGTGTGACCAGTTTTTCTATAAATCTTTTTTGTGGCAACGTTCCGGCTGGTGTTGTGTTCGCGGATCGGGACTGTTCACACTGGAGTGAAGAGTTGTGCACAGTTCCCGGAAAACTCATCACCCTTTAATGCAATGATTTATATAGATAAAAATCAAAAGTGAACAGTGTGACTAGTTTTTCTATAAATCTTTTTTTTCTGGCTTAGTTTGCTGTGCCTGCTTTGTGATGTTTGCAAATGCATACGGCGTAATATGGCGTTCGCGATTCACATCCAAATAATCGGCCCACCACTGCACCATGAGGCGACGTTCTTCTAGATGCTCGGCTTTGTGAATGTATGCTGCTCTTACCCCGTTGCGTTCCTGGTGGCTCATCTGGCGCTCAACAGCGTCCCGCGACCACAATCCCGACTCAACTAAGGCACTGCAAGCCATAGCCCTGAAACCATGGCCGCATACTTCCGTTTGTGTATCGTAGCCAATGGAGCGCAGTGCTTTATTCACTGTATTTTCACTCATTGGCTTATGTGGATGATGATCGCCAGGGAAAACCAAGTCATTTCCCGCTGAAAGCTCAAGGATTTGCTCCAATAATTGGATTGCTTGCTTTGAAAGCGGCACCAAATGGACTGTACGCATTTTAGAACCACGGTGAGAATGTTTAACACCTTCAATAGCTTCACGCTCCGCAGGTATAGTCCAAAGCGCTTTCTTGAAATCTATCTCTCCCCAACGAGCAAAACGTAATTCACTGGAGCGGATGAAAACGCATAGGGTCAGCCTAACCGCTAGACCGGTTAGTATTCGGCCCTTATGGGTATCAAGGCGAGTAAGAAAGACAGGGAGGCGTTCTAATGGTAATGCAGGTCGATGTACCGCTTTACGCGTTGCAATAGCACCCGCTAAATCCTGGGCGGGATTGCGGGGTATAAGCCCACTTTGTACCGCGAAACGCATGATGCCGGTGATTCTCTGCTGTAATCTGGAGGCAACCTCTAAGCGGCCACTTGCTTCAACCGCTCTCAGCGGCACAAGTAGATCCCTGGTTTCCAGGTCAGCGATATTACGCTTACCGATCACAGTGAAGACATTAAGCTCTAAGTCTCGCATCACTCGTAGGGCATGGCCTTCAGACCAACGCCTATTCGTGGCATGCCAATCGCGGGCAACCTTCTCAAAAGTGAGCGTTTCAGCCAAAGCTTGATCTTTGTCTGTCTCTCTTTGAGCGCTTGGGTTAATCCCATCAGCCAACAATGCTCTTGCTTCATCACGTTTTTCACGTGCTTTCGCCAGCGTCACAATCGGGTATGCACCAAAGGCAATGCGGCTTTCTTTACCTTCGTGGCGGAATTTTAGATACCAGCGTTTTGAGCCGTTTGGTTTGACTAAAAGGTATAAACCGTGGGAGTCAGTGATTTTGTATTCTTTGTCGCGAGGCTTTGCTGTGCGGGCTGCTACGTCTGTTATTGCCATAAATTGGGGGTCAAACCTTTATCGAACCGAGCTGACCCCCATTGTGACCCCCAAAAGATCTGGATGTCAACGGATGTACTCGGACGTATTCAGACCAAAAAAAAAGCCTTTCGGCTTTAATTTTAGTAACTTACGGACTGTTACGGACGTTCTCGAACATACTTATGGTGCCGAAGGCCGGACTCGAACCGGCACGTATCTCTACGGTTGATTTTGAATCAACTGCGTCTACCGATTTCGCCACTTCGGCACTGAAGTAGTATGCGGAAAACGTGGGCATTATACCTTCCCACTTGCCTCGCGCAACACTTATCAAGCATTCAACGAGTTGAATGTTGAAAAAAACGTCAGGCGTCGATTTTCTAGGCGCAAAATGCTGGTTTATCGTCCTGATCTTACTCCATCAACTACTGCGATCCTCCCCTCACCCCAACCCTCTCCCACAGGGAGAGGAAGCCGATCGAGCTGGCCCATTGATGCGGCGCTCCCCCCAAAGGGAACTTTCTGCACTTTTTTGTTACACATCACACTTTTCATCACAACCTTCTGTTACTCCCTTAATCACAAAAATAATAACTAACAAATTGAATAATAAATAATTTTCATAAAAAACCCTCCTCCAGCAAGAGCCAAAGTTCTGTGATACCCATCGTTTATTTGTTAAATCAAATGATGAAACATGAATGGCATAACAAAAAATAACAGCCCCCAGCGGCACCATCGCTACCGACCCGGAGACGAGCATGATCCCATCGGAACGCCGCGATTTTATCTATCGCTATGTACATGAGTATCAGTTGGTCACCATCGTGGCCCTGGCTGAGTTGATGAGCGTTTCACATATGACCGTCAGGCGCGATATCCACCAACTGGAAGAGGAAGGCAAGGTGATCAGCGTCAGCGGCGGCGTGCGCTTGAGTGACGCGCTACGCCAAGAGCTGGCCTACAAGGAGAAGGCCCAGTTGCATCACCGGCAAAAACGGGCCATCGGCAAGTATGCCGCCGGGCTGGTTGAGGATGGCCAGGTGGTCTATCTGGATGCCGGCACTACCAGCTTCGAGATCGCCCGCCAACTGGCGGAACGCTTCAACCTGACCGTGGTCACCAACGACTTTTCCATTATCCAGCACCTGATGAACCGCCCGCAGCTCAATCTGTTTCATACCGGCGGGCGGGTCGATCAACGTAACTATTCCTGCGTCGGCAGCTGCGCCGCCATGCTGTTACGCACGCTGAATATCGACGTGGCCTTTATCAGCACCAGCTCCTGGGATCTGGAACATGGCGTCTCCACTCCGCATGAAGAAAAAGTCCTGGTGAAGCAGGCACTGCTGGACGTGGCCCGGCGCAAGGTGCTGGTCTCCGACAGCAGTAAATACGGCAAGTACGGCATGTTTCGTGTCTGCCCGCTGACGGCACTCGACGACATTATCTGCGATGCCGCCCTACCGCCAGAAACGCTGCAACAACTCCAGGAACGTGGAGTGCGGCTACACAACATCAACCTCTGATAACCACAATCCCCTACAGGAAAAGGAACATAACCATGAAGATCATCATCACCGGTGGAGCCGGTTTTTTGGGTCAGCGTTTGGCTGCCGCATTACTGCAAGACAACACGACATTGCCGTTTGACGAACTGGTTCTGGCAGATATCCAGCAGCCTGACGCTCCGGTTGCCGATCCTCGAGTCCGCTGCCTGGCGCTCGATCTTACCCAACCCAGCGCTGCCGAGCAGTTGGTCGATAGCGATTGCAGCGTGCTGTTTCATCTGGCCGCCATCGTCAGCAGCCATGCGGAAACCGACTTCGATCTCGGGATGCAGGTGAACTTTGATGCGACCCGCCAGCTATTGGAGGCCGCTCGCCACAATGCCCCTGCAATGAAGTTTATCTTCACCAGCTCGCTAGCGGTGTTTGGCGGCCAGCTTCCGGCAACCGTCACCGATGATTGCGCCGTCAAGCCACAGTCCTCCTATGGGGCGCAAAAGGCCTTGTGTGAACTGTTGATCAACGATTACGCCCGTAAAGGATTTGTCGATGCGCGGGTGTTGCGTCTGCCCACCATCAGCGTGCGCCCTGGCAAGCCCAATAAGGCGGCTTCTTCCTTTGCCAGCGGCATCATCCGTGAACCGCTGCACGGTGAGCCTTCGGTCTGTCCGGTTTCCCCTGAGTTGGCGCTGTGGCTTTCCAGCCCAGGCACCGTGGTGGGTAACTTTATCCATGCCGCCACGTTGCCCGCCGCGCAGTTCGGCACCTCACGCATCGTCAACCTGCCTGGCATCAGCGTCACGGTGCAACAGATGCTGGCCGCACTGGGCGAAGTGGCCGGTGAGCAGGCTCGTGTCAGGGTGAGCTTTGTGCCGGATGAGGCTATCAACCGCATTGTCGCCAGTTGGCCGGGTAACTTCGACGTACAGCGTGCACTGGCATTGGGATTCTGCGTCGATGAGAACTTCCAGCAGGTGATCCGCGCCTTTATGCACGATGAGATGCCGCAGGCAGGGAGCTGATTATGGCGCTTTATACTCCCATCATTGGCCTGGCGGTGGCCGTATTCGTGCTGGTGTTTCTGGTATTACGCACCCGGGTGCACGCGCTGATCGCCATGCTGGCAGCGGCCTCTATCGCCGGGATCAGCGGCGGGCTGAGCGCCATGCAAACGGTAGAGACCATCTCCAAAGGCTTTGGCAGCACGCTCGGCAGCATCGGGATTGTGATTGGTCTGGGGGTGATGATGGGCCGCGTACTGGAAGTCTCCGGCGCGGCGGAGCAGATCGCCTTCAGCTTTATCAAATGGCTGGGTAAGAAGCGCGAAGAGTGGGCGTTGGCGATCACCGGCTATATCGTCAGTATTCCGATCTTCGTCGATTCCGCCTTCGTGATCCTTTATCCGTTGGTCAAGGCGCTGGCGAAAAAAGGCCAGCGCAATCTGCTGACGCTCGGCGTCGCCTTGGCTGGCGGTCTGATCATTACCCACCACGCAGTACCACCGACTCCAGGCCCATTAGGCGTCGCAGGGATCTTCGGCGTGGATATCGGCGCCATGATGCTGGCCGGGCTGGTGTTGGCCATTCCTTGCGTGATCGGCATCGTAATCTATGCGCGCTGGCTGGGCACCTATTACCCGGATTTTATGCCGGATAACCAGGAGGAGGAGCCGGAAGATCTGCGAGCCGCCCACCAGCGCTATCTGGCCGAAAAAGAGGCCAAGGCGCTGCCGAGCCTGACGCTATCGCTGCTGCCGATCGTCGCGCCCATCGTGCTGATCTTTATCAACGCGGTGAACAACATGCTGGCCAAGTCCGAAGGGATGGCCTGGCTGGGGGATAGCCTGTGGGGGCAAGTCTTTGCCTTCCTTGGAGCACCGGTGATTGCGTTGGCTATCAGCGTGCTGCTGGCGGTTTACACCCTGATGCCCAAAGTTGATAAGCACGAAACGCTGGAACGGCTGGAGGAAGGGTTACAGACCGCCGGGATTATCTTGCTGGTGACCGGTGCCGGTGGGGCGTTGGGAGCGGTGTTACGCGAAAGCGGCACCGGTACTTTGTTGGCACAGCACGTCGCCAACCTGCCGCTGTCGCCGGTATTGATCCCCTTTTTTATTGCTACGTTAGTGCGTTTGATTCAGGGATCGGGTACGGTTGCCATGATCACCGCCGCTTCCATCTCTGCCCCCATCGTTAGCCAGCTGCCCGGCGTCAATATGCTCGCCGCCGCGCAGGCCGCCACCATGGGCGCGCTGTTCTTCAGCTACTTTAACGACAGCATGTTCTGGGTGGTCAACCGGATGATGGGCATCAAGGACGTCAAGCAACAGATGATGGTCTGGTCAGTACCTACGACTATCGCCTGGGCCATTAGCCTGGTTGGTGTTCTGATACTGGATTGGCTGCTGTGAAGTATTTGGCCGGATGCGATCGTCTGCGTCCGGCGCTCTTATCAGGCAGTTACAGGCAAGCAGGCATCCAGCCAAAACACATCTTGCTCCACAAAACCGGCTATCACGCTTATCATGGCAGCATAGAAGCCAAAGCTATCGCGTTGGCAACAGCGTTTGGCCAATAGCGGTAGCCAGCTCAACAGATGTCGTTGTAAAAAATCCATTTGCTGCCCCAGATCGACGCCCTCTTCAATTAGCTTAGCCGTCAACGCCAGTTGCACGGCCACGTGATCCGCCGCCTCATTGTTCTGCGGAACGAGCCGATAATCGACCAGCCATTGCCGCAAAGTTTGGCGCTCTTGCGACGAGGAGGTATGCGGGTAATGCCCGCCATAAGGGGAAACGCCCGCTGGTGACGGCAGTAAAAACAGCGAAGCAAAGTCCGCCGCCAGCTCCAACTGACGCTCCTCACGCTTTAGCGCCGCCCGAAGCCGCCGTTGAAACTGGCTGACCAGCAACGACAGTTCAGGGATCAATTTGAGGGCGTTTAATAACATCAGGCTTTGCTTATGGCGTAAATTGAGCAGCCCCTCATCGGTCAATTCCTGAAACAGCAGTTGAGAAAACCAACGGTAAATCGTGGCCCGCTGGCGGGCCATTTCATCAAGCAGTGGCATGAGGTGCCTCTTCGGCTGACGGTTTAACCTCTTGTGGCCCACCAAATCCGCTAACGGCTGGCAGTTCCCCCCGGTAACGCTCTACCTGAACCAGCGCGGTATGAGCCGAAGTGCCCTGTGCCAGCCGGGAGGTACCGATATCGGCACTTAACACGTTGGGATCACCATAGGTGCAGAGCGTACCCGCCTTGCCACCCACGAGCGGTGAGTACCAGGCACCCTCATGGATCCGTACCACCCCTGGCGCATAGTCTGGGCTGATCGCCACCCCGGCCAACACCTGCCCACGAGCATTAAATACCCGCGCGACATCACCCGCTTTCAAGCCACGTGCCTTGGCATCTTCCGGGCTGATGTATAACGGTTCACGCCCCGCCACTGCATAGGTCGCCCGGTAGCTATCGCTGGAGCACAGCTGCGAATGCAATCGCTTGTCCGGGTGGCAGGATTGCAGGTGCAGCGGATAATGCTTTGCACCTTTTCCCCCATGGCTGCGCTCGAAAGGCTCCATCCACACTGGATGGCCGGGGCAATCTTCATAATGAAAGTCGGCAATGGTTTGGCTGTAGATCTCAATCAGGCCAGACGGCGTTCCGAGTGGGTTAAGATCTGGCTGTTCACGAAAGTCGCCGTGGCGTACCCAGGGTTGTCCAGCCGGATACTCGACATAGCCTTCGCCATTCCAGAACGTGGCAAAGTCAGGCATTCTCACCCCGATCGCCTCGCCCTGTTTCACGCCTTCTTCATACAGAGCTTTAATCCAATGCATTTCACTACGTTTTTCACTGTACACCTCATCACGGCCAAAACGCTGGCATAACCCGGTAAACACGTCAAAGTCGTGACGGGCTTCGTACTGGGGTTTCACTACCTGGCGGATCGCCATCAGCCCCTTATTGGAATGGGTGCCAAACTGTTCGATGTCGTTGCGTTCATAGCGTGTGGTTACCGGCAGTACAATATCGGCAAAGCGACAGGATGCGGTCCATTGGTGATCCAACACCACGACCGTCTCCAGCTTTTTCCAGGCCTCGATCATGCGGTTGCGATCCTGCTGGGCATGGAAGGGGTTGGCAGCGCTGTAAATCGCCATTCTGATATCGGGATAGGTGAGCGTTTCACCGTTGAATTCCACGGTCTTGCCCGGAGACAACAGACAATCGATGATGCGCGCCACCGGAATATGTTCGGAGGCACCACGGAAATCGGCGGCATGGATCGGAGGGGGTGGATTGCTCAGGCTGCCTAATCCGGAAAGTACCGGGCCAAGTGAAGTCACGGTACCACCGCCGTTGTAATGCCAGCCAAAGCCGACGCCACCACCGGGCAAGCCGATCTGTCCAACCATGCTGGCCAGTACCACCAACATCCACGGATATTGTTCACCGTGATGCATACGTTGCGCGCACCAGCCCCCCATAAACTGGGTTCTTCCTTTCACCAACTGGCGTGCAAAGTCGCGGATCTGGTCGGCAGTCAGCCCGCAAATGCCCGCCGCCCACTCGGCGTCTTTCGGTTGCTTATCCTTTTCCCCCAGCAGATAAGGGAGAAATACCTCGAAGCCCACGCAATAATCCTTGATAAACGCCGCGTCATAAATTTTTTCCTGATACAGCGTGTGCGCCACCCCCAGCATCAGCGCCACGTCCGTCTGCGGGTTCAGCGCCAACTGTTCGCAGCCGAGATAATTTTGGGTTTTACTACGCACTGGATCAACGCTGATCACCCGTATCTTTCCTTGCTCTACGCGTTCTTTGATCTGCTGCCAGTAGCCGAAAGGATCGTGATCGGGCACCAGGTACTCGATCTGTAAGTTTTTGATCGGATCGCAGCCCCACAACACGATGAGGTTGGTGTTTTCAATCACCAGGGGCAGTGAAGTCTGCTGTTCATAGACTTCCAGCGATCCCATCACATGGGGCAACACCACCTGTGCCGCCGCCGCCGAATAGTCGCCCACGGTGGTCACATAGCTGCCGTGCAGACCAAGCGCCCGATCCATCGCACCACCGGCTTTGTGCAGCTTACCAATCATCTGCCAGTCCGCCAGCCCGGTGAATACGCCAGAGGAACCCTGATTTTTTTGTACCCGCTCCAACTCCTGGTACACCAAATCTAGCGCCTGATCCCAACTCACCCGCACAAAACGGTTATCACCCCGTTGGCTGCGATCGGATTGCTCTCGCTTGCGCAGCCAGTCCAGCCGTACCATGGGGTAACGTACTCGCGACGGGTTGTAGACGATTTCACGCACTGCCTTCAGCATCTCACACGGATATTTATCCTGTTTAAATGGTCGGGTATCAAGCCATTCCCCGTTGACCACTTTGGCTTCAAAGGCCCCGAAGTGCGATCCCGATTGGATCCACAATTCAGCGGTTTCATCAGCAGCCCAAACCTTACTGAGCAGCGGATGGGTTCCGAGCATGCTGGCCGTGCCTGCGGCCAGGACCCCGGTGATAAACCTGCGCCGGGAGGGATTGAAATCGTTGATATCCATGATTACTCCTTGGTTTGATTTTTGGCACCGTCAGCGGTATCGCTGGCGTGAGTTTGCAGGTATTTCAACAGCGTCCGTTCTTCCTGCGGAGCCAGACGGTAGTAACTGGACATGGCCTTCAACCCGGCGATCCAACCGTTGGCGTTAAAGCGGGTCGCCGGCGGCACGCTATGGCAGGCACTACAGGTGGATTGCAACATTTGATCGGCGTATTGCCACACTGGCTCCAGGCTGGCGGTAAAGCCGTCGGCCGAGGTCCAGGCCACCACGCTGACCTGTTGCCACTCTTGATGAGAGGCTGGATCGATCTGGCTTTGCAGGATCTTGAGTGTAGGTAGCAATGTAGGATCCAACACGGCGGCAAACACCCGTTTACCCGGGTACTGCGTGATGACACGCCCACGTCCTGCACTCTCACGCCAGCCCATAATCTGGATCTGAACCTTGTCCCCCTGCTTTTGCAGCACGCTGACCTGCGTCGCGGGCATCAGCAAGGCTTTGTCTGCCGGTTCGTTGGGGGAAGCGCTCAATGGCTTCTCCCCAAGGGAATACAACGTGGTGGCCGTAGGCAGGATCGTGCTCTGGCTTTGCAGCGTTTTAAACTGGCTGCGAAACCCTTGGCTCATGTCCGGTTTGTGATGCGCAATGCCCTTGTGGCAATCAATGCAGTTACTGTTTTTAAGCGCCGCCGAGCTCATTTGCACCGCTGCATCAGAGGACTGTTTGGCGTGATCCATTGCATCATAGCTGTGGCAGGATTTGCAGGCGGCGGAGCGGTTCTTGGTCATACGTGCCCATTCCCGCTGGGCCAGTTCCGCACGTTTGCTCTCAAACTGTTCCGGTGTGGCGATCGAAGGGGAAATAAATTCGTGATAGACATCGTTCAACGCGGCGGCTTTGCGCAATAAGGTCGGCATGATCCCCGGCGGGATATGGCAATCCTCACATTCGGCCCGCACCCCGGAGGCATTCTTAAAATGAACGCTCTGTTGGTATTCCTGCCCTACCGTGCTCATCGTGTGGCAGGATAAACAGAATTCGGTTGAGCTTGTTTGATGCACACCTTGCCAACCGCCCCACAGCAAAACCAACATCACTACGGCTCCAGCCATCATCAGCCAGAGCGACCTGTTACGTATCCACGACATGATTATGTTGCCTCTGTACTCGTTATTTAGCCGCTACGCTAAAGCACAAGGCAGGCAAGCAAATAGATACGGCCGGGGGCGGTGATGGGGCCAGATGACGCACTATGTTTAGGGTCAACGCTTGCCTGGCAAGCTTAGAGTAAGGTGCAGGGATGAGACTGGCGTTCAAGAGCATGTTATGTGGCAAATCGAATTAGACAGGGGTGGTGATACGCCCCTGCAATTACAGATTTTTCAATACTATTACCAGGCCATTGGCTGCGGGGAGTGCGTTGCTGGCGATATGCTGCCCTCCATCCGCGAACTGGCACGCAGATTACAGGTCGCCCGGATCACCGTGGTGCTTGCCTATGAAAAGCTGGTGGCCAGCGGCTATATCAAAAGCCGTCCGGGCATTGGTTATCAAGTGGTGTTTGATCGCCCTTTGCAACCCGTTGTAAATAAAATTCCCTACTTCAAAGGGCCAGACCCAACCAGGCTGGTGGCCGCAAGCGTGCCAAACGATCTCTACAGTCAACCAACGACAGAGCTTTATTGTCGGGTGAGCCTGCCAGACCCCAATGCTTTCCCGTGGGCAAGCTGGCGCAAATGGAACAATCTGCCTTCCTTTCTCAAAGAGCAATTGGTCACTCGCTACCACTCTCCTCAGGGGTTGCTATCGCTGCGCCAGGAAATCGTGCGTTATTTACGCCTCTCGCGTGGCATCGATACCCAGCCAGAAAACGTCATCATTACCAACGGTGTTCAGGAGGGACTCTCGTTATTAACCCAGCTCTTTGTGCTTAACAAAACGGGCCAACCCCGGGTCCCCTGCCATGTGGTCACCGAGTCCCCTTGCTATTCCGGTGCCTGGCATCTGTTCAATTATTACGGGGCACAGATCACCCCGGTCAGCGTTGATAAGCAGGGCTTGCGCGTATCACATCTCCCTGAACGCCCCACGCAATTGTGCTATGTCACGCCTTCGCATCAGTATCCGCTGGGAAGCCAACTTTCCCTCTCACGGCGTAAGACCCTGTTACTTTGGGCACAACGGGTGGGTGCTTACGTGATCGAGGATGACTATGATGCGGTCTTTTCCTGGGAAGGGAAGCCCCTGCCTCCACTCAAGGTCATGGATAGCCAGGACCGGGTGATATATGCCGGTACTTTTTCAAAAACCCTGGGACCGGGGATCCGCCTGGGCTATCTGGTTTGCCCCGCAGCTATTTTGCCTTCGGTGCAGAATATGAAAGCGCTGAGCAACAGCGGCAGCAATTGGCTATTACAGCAGTTCCTGGCCGAGTTTATGCGTAAGCAGGTGTTTTATACCCATCTAAGCAAGTTGACCTGCGAATACCAAGCACGCCAGCAGGTATTGCGTCAGGGGCTGCAACGGCTGTTTCCAGAAGGTAAAATCTGGGGCCACGCTGCCGGTCTGCATCTGACGCTATTGACTCCGCTTTGCGCCGATTTTATTCAGCAACTGCGCCAGCGTTGTCTTCAGGGTGGAGTTCGTTTTGACACCTTGCCGGAGCTGGCGAACGGTTCAGAATCTGCCTGGGCTGAGTTCGGTCATCCATCGGTGCTATTTTTTGGCTTTGGTAGCCTGAATATCCAACAACTTAACAAAGTTCTACAGGTGGTTGAGCAACAGTTACAGCTATTGAGGCTAGAGCAATTTTCCTGATTGGAGCATCAGCGGCCCGATTAAGCTAGTAAAAACTTTCCTAATACCTTGATAACTAAAATAGTTTGACCTGGTTAGCATTATTCAGGATTGGTCTGACCTTTACGGGTAGCGGATTGACCTCGATCAAATTTAACATACCGGCTGGTCGGTATGATCGCCGCATGAACACCTACGTACATCGCAAAAAAGATCCGGAACGGCTGCAAGAACAGTTACTTGAAGCCGCCAGTATCATTGCCGCCCAAAACGGGATCGCCGCCTTGTCACTCAACGCCGTCGCCAAGCAGGCAGGGGTCAGCAAGGGCGGGTTGCTGCACCACTTTCCCGGCAGGCAGGAGCTGATCCACGCGCTGTTTATTCGCCTGTTGGCCGTGATGGATCGCGGCATTATTGCGTTAATGGCCGCAGACGATAATCCACGCGGGCGCTTCTCCCGGGCCTATCTGATGTATCTGGCTGGCATTAGCGAAACCGACACCAGCCGTCAATTGGCCCTGCTGTCACTGGCCATGCCGGATGAACCCGTGTTGCGTAAATGCTGGCGCGATTGGGTACTGCAACATCTGGCCAATGCCGATGAACTGGATCGCAGCTACGTGGGTAATCTGGTGCGCTATGGTGCAGACGGCCTATGGCTGTCTGAACTCACGGAAGGAGTCACTATGACGTCAGAAGAACGGCATGCATTGGTGGCGAGGCTGGCGGCAATGACCTTCGAGGAATTTTAACCTCCCCGGTTCGCGGTCAGCCAATCACCCAGGGGCGATAATGAAATATAAAATTAATGCCTTTCTTATTTATGATGCCACCGAAGGCTCGCTGAAGCTGGACGATGACGGTAAGTCAGATAGCCAGCTCACGATCACCGCCAACGCCCTGCTGTTTTTTATGATCCAGCATCCTGGTGTGATCAGCCGCGATACGGTGATGCAAAGGGTCTGGGACGACAACGGGCTGATGTCCTCCAACAGCAACCTGAATCAGTACCTGAGCATCCTGCGCAAGGCCTTTCGCCGTTACGGCATCGAGAACGTGATCGTTACCGTGGCGCGTGGCAGGCTGGAAATCAACCCGGAGCTGACGATCGAAGTGATCGATGACTCCTTGCTACACCCGGTGATGCATGCCAGCGAAGGTGAATCGCCTGCCGAACCTGCCCCAGAGCCAGTACCGGTAGCGGAGGCCGTAACCGGCAACGATCGCTACTGGGGATATGCCGGCGCGGCAATTTCACTACTGGCTATGGCGCTGGTCGGTTGGTCATGGAGTAACAACGGCAGCCTGACCCCTCTCTCCTTCACCTCCGTCGCGCAGGAACCCATTGAGGTGTTGTCTACCGACACCATGATAAATCCAAGAATGCGCGAGAATTACCTGAAAAACTTTATTGCCGTCAAAGAACATAAAAAAATAAAGTATGATAAGGACGAGCGCTTTCTGTTCTTTTATGGTGACAAGCTGCAATCCAACGGTTTAGGCCGAACGTTTCTCGCACACTGCGCCAAACATCAAGATAATACATTCAGCTACTGCGATAACTATTTTTATTATTCATGGAAATAAATTATGAAAAAAATCGGCTGGGGGAGAAGGCTTTTTGCCGTCTCTATCATATTGCTGCTGGTCTCGTTATTTATCACCGTCAAGCATAATGTTATCTGGCGCGATGATGCCTTAAACTGTTCGACCAAAGCCATTATGCATTTTGAAGATATCGTAACCGAATCCGTTAACGTCAACGTTCACTTTAATTTTAATGCCAAAGGACAAGGCTCCATCGTGGTGGAGGGATATTCAGACTCGACGGCTGGCTGGCTTTATTTACAACGCTACGTCCAGTTTGACTATACCAGTAAGCGGATTTCCCCCGGCGTGCGTTATTACCAGATCAACCGCTGGGTCGCCAGCAAGTCCTCTATCGATCAGTCGCCCGATGTGATTTTTGATTACTTTATGCGTGAAATGTCGGACAGCCATGACGGCCTGAAGCTGGCGATGGAGAAAATCAATGCCGACACCGTGTTACTCAGCTCCATCAACTCCCCGCTGTTTGTCTGCGCGTTGAAACCCGGCAGCCAGTTAGATTAAATCCGCCAGGTCTTTTTAACCCAACATTCCCATCGCTACAACTGCCTGTCACTTAACACTCCCCCTCATCCAAGGTACCAACCCGATCTCCTATGACCACATGTTTTCGGGATAGGGAGCGATCCCAAAGCCGCAGTCAGGTACAGGAGACAAGATGTGGCACATTCGGTCCCCTCTCTCTGCGGCAGAAGGTTAGGGTGAGGAGAAAAAAACCTGCGCTACTCCACAGTCTGCAAGCCACCCCGCTACCTAAAAAAAGCATTTTATAACCATAGATTTAACATTGTTTTCCGGCGCACAGTGAATGCCAAAACCGGGTGATTTCGGCTAGGCAGCGGAACTATTACCAAGCTGATTATCAGAGCAAACAGATAAACAGAAGATAAATTCGCGCCACAAATCAGAATAAAAAACTAAATAGATATCGATTACTGAATTTATATTTTGAATAACTCTTGGAGGGGTATAGTGCCCTTAGCCGTCGGAAACCTTGATCCTTTCATGGCCGCACGGCGCAGCAGATGACAACTCATAAACCGGCTTTGTGGAGGAAACAACAATGGGTGATGCATTAGGCTTAATCGAAACCAAAGGGTTGGTGGCCTGTATTGAAGCGGCTGATGCCATGTGCAAGGCGGCCAATGTAGAACTGATCGGCTATGAAAACGTAGGTTCCGGCCTGGTTACCGCCATGGTGAAAGGTGACGTGGGTGCAGTAAAGGCCGCCGTCGATTCCGGTGTGGAATCCGCGCAGCGTGTGGGTGAAGTGGTGACCTCACTGGTTATCGCCCGTCCACATAATGACATCAATAAAATCGTGATTAAGCACAAAGCGTAACGACGCATCAAGGAGAACGGATCATGGGTGACGCATTAGGATTGATTGAGACCAAAGGGCTGGTGGCCTGCATTGAAGCTGCCGACGCGATGTGTAAAGCGGCCAACGTGGAACTGATCGGCTATGAGAACGTCGGTTCCGGCCTGGTTACCGCGATGGTGAAAGGCGACGTCGGTGCGGTCAAGGCGGCGGTGGATTCCGGTATTGAATCGGCCAAACGCGTTGGCGAAGTGGTCACCTCACTGGTGATTGCCCGTCCGCATAACGATATCCAGAAAATCATTTCGCAGTACAAAATCACCGAATAACAAGGAATTCACCGATGAAAGATGCACTCGGATTGATCGAAACCAAAGGGTTGGTGCCAGCTATCGAAGCCGCCGATGCCATGTGTAAGGCCGCCAACATTGAACTGATTGGCTATGAGAACGTCGGCTCTGGCCTGGTCACCGTGATGGTGAAAGGCGACGTGGGTGCCGTTAACGCGGCGGTGGAGTCCGGTATTGAAGCGGCCAGCCGGATTGGCGAAGTGATTTCATCACGGGTTATTGCGCGTCCACATAATGATATTGAGAAAATTGCCTCACAGCATAAGGCGTAATTGAGCCTGATTACCGGCGGTGGCAAATAAGTACTCTACCCGGTTACAACAAGTAAAAAATTAAACTCCTATTCAGGGGATAGACTAATGACCACATTAGATCCGGATTTACAATCCATTCAGCAGGCGCGTACGCTGATTAAAAATGCCAAACAGGCGCAATTGCTGTTTGCCAAATATTCACAAGAAAAAATCGACGGCATTATCAAACATATTGCCAACGAAGCGGCACGGCATGCCGAAGAATTGGCCAAGATGGCGCATGAAGAAACCGGCTTTGGCAATTGGCAAGACAAGGTGTTAAAAAACATTTTCGCTTCAGAAAAAGTTTTTGAGCATATTAAAGACTTAAAGACCGTCGGTATTATTCGTGACGACCAGCAGAATAAAGTGATGGACGTGGGAGTCCCGTTGGGGGTTATTACCGCCCTGGTACCATCGACTAACCCGACCTCGACCATTTTCTATAAAACCCTGATTGCGCTGAAGGCCGGGAACGCTATTATTTTCTCCCCGCACCCTAATGCGCGTCAGTGCAGCCAGCGGGCGATTGAGATCGTCAAGCAGGCGGCCCTCCAGGCAGGTGCCCCGGCAGGTATCGTTGACGGCCTGACCCAGCTGACGCTGGAAGCGACCAAAGCCCTGATGCACAGCAAAGACGTCGCGCTGATCCTGGCCACCGGCGGCGAGGGTATGGTACGTGCGGCCTACAGCTCCGGCACGCCAACCATCAGCGGCGGCCCAGGCAACGGCCCGGCGTTTATCGAACGCAGCGCCAATATCAAGCAGGCGGTGAAAGACATCATCACCAGCAAGACCTTCGATAACGGGGTGATCTGCGCCTCCGAGCAGTCGATCATCGTGGAAAAGTGCATCTATCAGGACGTACACCACGAGTTGCTGGCTCAGGGCTGCTACTTCATGAACGACGAAGAGTCGGCCCGCCTGGCCAATATCCTGCTGCGTCCGAACGGCATGATCAATCCTGAAGTGGTAGGCAAGACCGCCATCTACCTCAGCGAACGCGCCGGGTTCTGCGTACCTGCGACCACCAGGGTGCTGATTTCGCTGCAAAACAGCGTCTCGCGTAAAAACCCGTATGCACGTGAAAAACTCTGTCCGGTGCTGGGTCTGTACATCGAAGAAGACTGGATGAGCGCCTGCGACCGCGTGGTGGAACTGCTCACCAACGAAGGGCTGGGGCATACGCTGGTGATCCACACCCAGAACCAGCAGGTGATCCGCGAGTTTGCGCTGCAAAAACCGGTGCACCGTATCCTGATCAATACGCCCGCCGCGCTGGGAGGCATTGGCGCAACCACGAATCTTATACCTGCGTTAACGCTCGGCTGCGGTGCCGTCGGCGGTGGCTCCAGCTCCGATAACGTCGGGCCGATGAACCTGCTGAACGTGCGCAAAGTCGGCTATGGCGTACGTAGCATCGAGGATCTGCGCCAGCCTCAACCGGCGGCTCAGCCGTGCAGCGCTCCAACCCGCCATAGCACCAGCATCTTCGATGATAACCGCTTTGCTGCCCCAACGGCGGCGGTAGCCCCGCAGGCCGCACCGGCACCGCTGTATGCCCAGGGCGACGATCGTTTCGGGGCAGTCACCCGCGCAGTGGTTAACGCCGCGGCCAATGACATTACCGAAGAGAACGTTGAACGGATCATTACTGAAGTGCTTGGACGTCTGTCCCGGTAACACATCAACCAAGGGTGAAAACATGATCCTCGCAAAGGTAACCGGCCATGTGGTGGCCACACAGAAGAGCGACGAACTGCGCGGCAGCAACCTGCTGCTGGTCACGGCGCTGGGTGACGACCTGGAAGCCATCAAAGATCGCACCTACGTGGCCGTCGACAGCGTCGGTGCCGGTGAAAACGATCTGGTGCTGGTGGAAGAGTATTTCGCACTGAGTAAAGACCGCTACAAGGCCATGTCGATCGTTGCCATTGTCGAGAAGGTTCACCGGGAGCGTTAAGAGTAAGAGGAAGTCGCATGAATGAGTTTCTGATTAAGCCAAAAATCCACTTCGGTGAGGATGCGCTGCTCGCACTGAACGGCCTGCCAGGACGCTCGGCGTTTTTGGTCACCGATCGGGCGATGGTGAAGTTTGGCTTGGCCGAGCGGGTGACCAACCTGCTGCAACAACAGCAGATCCGCTGCCGTCAGTATGACGATGTGGCCTCCGACCCGGATATCTCCGCTATCGTCAGCGGCATGAAGCTGATGGATGACGACTATCCGGATCTGGTCATTGCCCTGGGTGGCGGCTCGGTGATCGATGCCGCCAAGGCGGTGATGTATGCCCTGTGGCATTGCCGCAAAGACAGCGGCCGCAGCAAGCCCTGTTTCGTCGCCATCCCCACCACCAGCGGTACCGGCTCCGAAGTCACCAGCTTCTCGGTGATCAAGTCCCGCAGCAAAAAGTTGGTGTTGGTGGACGAATTCATGCTGCCCGACATCGCCATCCTCGATCCTCAGTTGGTGAAGTCGGTACCGGCCAGCATTACCGCCGATACCGGGATGGACGTGCTGTGCCACGCGCTGGAGGCCTATGTCTCCCGCAAGGCCAGCGACTTCAGCGATGCGATGGCCGAAAAGGTGGTGCAGATGGTATTTGGCCACCTGCTGACCTGCTACCAGCAAGGGGGCGATCTGCCGGCACGTGAAAAAATGCACAACGCCTCATGCATGGCCGGGATGGCATTTACCAACGCCTCGCTGGGTATTACCCACAGCCTGGCACACGCCCTCGGCGGTATGTTTGGCATCCCGCATGGCCGAGCCAATGCGCTGCTGATGGCAACGGTGGTCGCATTCAATGCCGATTTTGACGGCAACTGCGACACCCCGGCCGCGCACAAATATGCCGCCCTGGCGCGCCTTCTGGGGCTACCAAGCACCTCGGTACGTGATGGCGTCAACAGTCTGCTGGTGGCGATCGAAACGCTGAAACAGGAAATGCAGCTTCCCGCCAATCTGCAAGCCGCAGGAGTGGAGCAACATCGCTTCCAGGTTTGCCTTGGTGAACTGGCCGAGCAGGCGCTACACGACAGCTGCACGCCAACCAACCCGCGCGAGGTTAACGCGGCCGATTTGGAGAAACTGTTCCGCCTCGCCTACAACGGCGGCCCGCTACAGCTTCAATAATGCACTCATCATCTAGTTAACGGATTTTGCCGGATTTAGCGAAAACCGAAGGACATCAGGAGAGATTTGAACATGGCCCATTATGCACTGACGCCACGCGTTAAAATGCTGGCAGAAAGACTCTTATCCCAAAACAGCACCATCAGCACCGAACGTGCCGCCATTCTGGAAACGCTGGGTGGCGATGTGGGCGGCATGCCGCAGTTGGTCAAGAATGCCAAGCTGTTCAATGAGCTGGTCAAGCAACTGCCTGGCTATATCGGCCCCGACGAGCTGATCATCGGTAGCCAATCCTCCACCCCGCGCGCCGCCGTATTCCACAGCGAAAGCGAGCTGCGTAGTCCTTCGGCCTTCACCGCCCTGGGCCAGACTTCGCCGGACTATCTGGCGGTGATCACCAAAGGGCTGTTCGCCATTGAAGCCGAAATGGAAGACCGCGCCAGAAGCATCGGCAGCGCCGTCAGCCGTTCTGGACTGGATGAGGTTAACCAGTGCCGCGCCATGATCTACGCCTGCAATGCGGCGATGCATCTGGCCCAGAAACTGGCTGGCAAAGCAGAGAACATGGCGGCGGTAGAAAATCATCCGTACCGCAAGGCGGAACTGCAAGAAGCAGCCGCGATGCTGAAAAAAGTGCCGGCCTACGGCGCCACCAGCTTTAAAGAAGCCTGCCAGTCGTTCTACTTCTTCCAGTTGGCCCTGCATCTGGAAAACGGCAGTTACGCGGTTTACCCAGGCGGCTTCGACAAGCTGCTGTACAGCTTCTATCAGCAAGACATCACCCGTGGCGTGCTGACGCCGGAACAGGCCTACGAAATCGTTGAGTGCCTGTGGCTGAAACTGTGTGAGCTCTCCGAAGTGCGCGCGCCGCGTGAACTGGACGGTTACCCGATGTTTGACGCCCTGCTGCACGGCGTGCGCCTCGACGACCCGGCATTGGTGATCAACGATCTGTCTGCCATGCTGCTGGCCGCACGCAGCAATCTGATGGCGCTGAACAGCAACCTACAGGTGAAACTGTTCGCTGGCCTTGCCGGTGTACGCCCAGAGTACAGCGCACCATCGGCACCGTTCGTGGCAGCCTCGCCGCAAGACGTCGCGACGCACAAACTGATGGAAGGGCTGACGCCACGCCTGCAACGCCTGCGTGACAACTACCTCGATGCCCGCCCAAGCGTCTCGATCTATCGCGCCATTACCTTTACCGAAATGGCGAAAAACAACCCGGGTCTGCCAACCATTCTGCTGCGCGCCAAGTCTTTCCGTGCCGCCTGCGAAACCGCGCCGATCCTGATCCAGCAAGATGAGCTAATCGTCGGCCATCCGTGCGGAAAACCGCGTGCCGGGGCATTCTCACCGGATATCGCCTGGCGTTGGGTGCGTGACGAACTGGATACCATGGGCACCCGTCCACAGGATCCATTTGTCATCTCCGAAGCCGACAAGAAGACAATCCGCGAAGAGATCGTGCCGTTCTGGGAAGGCCGTTCGCTCGACGAGATCTGCGAAGCGCAATACCGCGAAGCCGGCGTTTGGGCCTTCAGCGGCGAAACCTTTGTCAGCGACCTCTCCTACCACCAGATCAACGGCGGCGGTGATACCTGCCCAGGTTACGACATTCTGCTGTTCACCAAAGGGATGAACGGTATCAAGGCCGATGCCCAACAGCACCTCGCTACCCTGAGCATGGAAAACCCGGAAGATATCGACAAGATCTACTTCTACAAGGCGGCAATCGAAACCTGTGACGGCGTAGTTGCCTATGCCAAACGCATCGCCGACAAGGCCCGTGAGCTGGCCGCGGTTGAGCAGGATCCGGCGCGCCGTACCGAACTGCTGACCATTGCCGAAACCAACGAAAACGTGCCGGCCAACCCGCCGAAAACGCTGCAAGAAGCGCTGCAAAGTATCTGGACGGTGGAATCGCTGTTTGAAGTGGAAGAGAACCAGACCGGGCTGTCGCTGGGCCGTCTGGATCAGTATTGCTACCCGATGTATCAGGCCGATATCGCCTCTGGCCGTGTGACGCAGGAACAGGCGTTGGAGCTGTTGCAGGCCTTCATCATCAAGTGTGCCGAACTGATGTGGATGTCCAGCGAGCTGGGTGCCAAATACTTCGCCGGTTATCAGCCGTTTATCAACCTGACCATCGGTGGGCAGAAACGCAGCGGCGGCGACGCCTGTAACGACCTGACCTACCTGATTATGGACGCCGTACGCTTTGTCAAAGTGTACCAGCCATCGCTGGCCTGTCGTATCCACAACCAGTCTCCGCAGAAGTATATGGAGAAGATCGTCGACGTGGTGAAAGCGGGTATGGGCTTCCCGGCCTGCCACTTTGATGATTCACACATCAAGATGATGCTGCGCAAGGGCTTCGACTTTGAAGACGCACGCGATTACTGCCTGATGGGCTGCGTGGAGCCGCAAAAATCCGGCCGTATCTATCAGTGGACCTCCACCGGTTATACCCAGTGGCCAATCGCCATCGAGTTCGTGCTCAACCGTGGCCGCATGGTGCTGTTCGACAGCTACCAGGGGCTGGATACCGGTGAGTTGAACACCCTGAAAACCTACGAAGACTTCGACAACGCGGTGAAGGCGCAGATCGCGCACATCGTCAAACTGTCGGCGATCGGCACCGTGATCAGCCAGCGTGTGCACCGCGACGTGGCGCCTAAACCACTGATGTCGCTGCTGGTTGAAGGCTGTATGGAACAAGGTAAGGACGTGGCCGCCGGTGGCGCAGTAGTCAACCACGGCCCAGGGCTGATCTTCTCCGGTCTGGCCACCTATGTCGACTCCATGGCGGCGATCCGCAAGCTGGTTTATCAGGATGGCAAATACACCCTGGAGCAGATCCGTGACGCGCTGCTGGCCAACTTTGAAGGCTTTGAACAACTGCGCCGCGACTGTCTGAACGCACCGAAGTACGGCAACGACGATGACACGGTAGATCAGTACGCGCTGGACATCACCGAGTGGACCGAGCGTGAGTGCCGCAAGTACAAGATGCTCTACTCCACCTTGAGCCACGGCACCCTGTCGATCTCCAACAACACGCCGATCGGTGAACTGACCGCCGCCACGCCAAACGGCCGTCTGGCCTGGATGCCGCTTTCCGACGGTATCAGCCCGACGCAGGGTGCGGACAAACATGGCCCAACTGCCATCATCAAGTCCGTCAGCAAGATGAACGTGGAAACCATGAACATCGGCATGGTGCACAACTTCAAGTTCCTCAAAGGGCTGCTTGATACGCCGGAAGGTAAAAACGGGCTGATCACCCTGCTGCGTACTGCCTCCATTCTGGGCAACGGCCAGATGCAGTTCAGCTACGTGGATAACGAAGTGCTGAAACAGGCACAGCTGGAACCCGAAAAATATCGCGACCTGATCGTCCGCGTCGCCGGTTACAGCGCCTACTTCGTTGAGCTGTGCAAAGAAGTTCAGGACGAAATAATCAGCCGTACCGTTATTGAGAAGTTCTGACTTTAAGCCTTGGGTAAGACAGGGATGTCTTGCCCCATCAGCCTTCGAAGAAAGGGGAAAAATAATATGGATCACACACTGGAGAAAAAGGGTCGGATATTCAATATCCAGAAATACTCGATCTATGACGGAGACGGTATTCGCACCCTGATTTTTTTCAAAGGTTGTAACATCCTCTGCGCCTGGTGCGCCAACCCCGAGGGGCTCACCAGCAATTTTCAGGTGATGTATTCGCACGACAAATGCGTTGACTGTGGCCAATGTGTCGATGTCTGCCCGGTAGGCATTCATAGCCAAATCCAGAACGCACAGGGCGATCTCAAACACCACCTCGATCGCAACATAGACTGCATCGGCTGCCGCAAATGCGAGGAAGTCTGCATTTCCGGCGCACTGGATATCATGGGCAAAGACGTCACGGTACAGGAACTGATGGATATCATCCTGCAAGACGTCGATTTCTATCATGCCTCCGGCGGCGGCGTCACTCTGGGCGGTGGCGAGCTGAGCCTGCAAACCGACTTTGCAGCCGCGCTGCTGACCGAATGCAAGAAACAGATGATCAATACCGCCATCGAAACCAATGGCACCACCACGTTAGCCAATTATGAAAAGCTGGCGACCTGCACCGATATGTTCCTGTTCGATATCAAGCATATCGATAGCGCACGGCATAAAGAATTATTTGGCGTCGGTAACGAGGGCGTAAGAAGAAACCTGGAACGCCTGGTGGAACTTGGCTGCCATATCGTGGTGCGCATGCCTTTGGTGCGCGGCTATAACGATTCTTACGATGCCATTACCGGTGCCATTGAGTATGTCATGGCTCTGGCACGCAACGGCAATATCAGCCGCATCGACGTGTTGCCTTATCACCAACTGGGTAAAAACAAATACGAGCGTCTCGACATGATCTATCCGGTCAAAGACGACCCAAGTTATAGCGATGAAGAACTGGATCAACTGGCGGCTTTTTTCCAGCGCTTCGACTTTGATATCCGCCTGGTAAGGCACTAAGGAGCTTGAAATGAACTTAAGCCTGGGAGTGATTGAAACCTTTGGCCTGACCGCCGCGATCCAAGCGGCCGATGCGGCCTGTAAATCCGCAGCGGTAACGGTACTGGGGTACAAGAAAATTGGTTCCGGCCTGGTTTCCGTATTCTTTGCCGGCGAAATCAGCGCGGTGAAAACGGCGATAGACAGCGGCGTGGCGGTGATCAAACAACCGGCGTTTATCAAAGGCAAGCTGGTAATTGCCCGCCCGGAAAAACAGGTAGTTGCGCTGTTAACCGGCCTGAAAGGCAAAGAGCTGACGCCGCCAGTTACCGAGGTGCAGCAAGAACCGGTAACGCCAGTCGCCGAAGGGGCAGACCCAACACCGGTTGTTGAATCCCCCATAGCGGACAGCAAACCCGCACGCAGCGAAGGGCGCAGCGGTAAGAAAGAACATAAATAATCGTACAGTCTCTGAGATCGGGTAGGAATAACAGTATGTTTAATGAGTCGTTACTGGAAAGGATCCGCCATAACCTGGCAGAGAGCCCTACTTCAACCACCGGCACCGCCATCCCGGTTGGGGTTTCTAACCGGCATGTCCATCTGTCGCAGCAGGATATCGAGGCGCTGTTTGGGGCCGGTTATCGGTTGACGCCGTGCAAAGAGCTACGCCAACCGGGTCAATTTGCCGCTAAAGAGTGCGTGATGATCGTCGGCCCGAAAGGCTCGCTCTCCAAAGTGCGGGTGCTGGGGCCTGCGCGTGAATGCACTCAGCTGGAAATCTCCAAGGCGGACTGCTTTACCCTGGGGCTGAAGGCACCGGTGCGCGAATCCGGCAATCTGATCGCCTCCGGCGACGCCATGCTGGCTGGCCCGGCAGGCTATGTATCGCTACATTCTCAGGTGATTTGCGCCCAGCGCCATATCCATATGAACCCGCAGGATGCCGCAAGATTGGGCGTGCAGAACGGGCAAAAGGTACGGGTGAAGGCAGCAGGCGTGCGCGGGCTGATCTTTGACGAAGTGATCGTGCGGATCAAAGCCAGTTTTGCCTTGGAACTGCACATTGATACCGATGAAGCCAACGCTGCCGGGCTGGCTTCCGGTGACAACGTGGTTATCGTTCCCTAAGGCGGCAATATGATGCAGCGTGAATTCATCGACAGATTGGTCAATGAAGTGCTCTCACGGATGCGGCCACCAGCATTGGTGTTATTAACCGCTGCGGATGGCTACCGTGACATTATCCGCACGCGTTTACAGCGCTGCCAGGCATTCTCGCCGGTGCTCCTGTTTAGCGATAATGCCCGCGAATTTCATACAGAAGCAGATTGGGGCCAACTCGGGCCAATCACTTCCCTGACTGAAATAAGTCAAACCGGCGCACTGGATAATATTGAACGAGTGCTGATCCCTTTCCTTGATTTCGCTACGGCGGCAGAAGTAGCCAATGGTTTATTACAATCCGAGGCGGCCCGATTTATTCATTTGGCCCGCATGAGTGGCAGGCCGATTATGGCGTTGGATTATAACTGTAATCCGGCCAGCGAATTAAATCAGCTAAAAGGGCTAAGCCGCGCAGGGGAAAATACCCCCCTGGCAGATCACCTGCCAAAGCTGGTAGCGCAAGGCATTGAGTTATGCACGTTGGATCAGATGTTGTCGGCCAAACCCATAATCACTGAGCGTGAGGTGGTCGCCCCGGCTCAAGGCTACATCACGCTTAGCGAGCTCAAGCGGCTTAATGGCCATTCACCACCGGGTGCCAAACTCACCGATCTGGCACTGGAATATAGCCGGGGGAAAAAATAATACCGAGTCGGGAGAGGAATGTTAGCACCGTGATATTCCCCTCACCCTAACCCTCCCCAAGGAGAGGGGACCGACCGTGCCAAAATTTAACGCCGGAGCCTGCACTGGTTGAAGTTAAGGGGAAATAAACTCGGCAGCCGGCCACAACGCAATACAGCCCCATCTCCCTTTTGGAGAGGGTTGGGGTGAGGGGCAGCATCAAGTTTTACTTTATAGATATCATTACTTATCAGGAGCTAACTATTATGTCTTCCAAGGCAAAAGCATGGTTATGGATGTTATTGGTCATATTCTCTGAAACCTCGGCCACCTCTACGCTAAAGATGTTTGATAACAGCGAAGGTTCTACCAAGACGTTATTACTCGGGCTGATTGTGGTGCTGTATTGCGTTTGTTATTACTCGCTGTCCAACGCGGTGAAATACATTCCTGTTGGGCTGGCCTATGCCACCTGGTCGGGCACCGGGATTTTACTGGTCTCCTCGCTGGGCATGGTATTTTACGGCCAGCACCCTGATATGCCAGCCATTATCGGCATGATCGTGATTGCCAGCGGCATCGTGATTATGAACCTCTTCTCCAAAATGGGCTCCTCCGAAGAATAAGGGTATCAACTATGTTTAATATTGGCTTCTTGTGGCTGGCACTGTCGATTGGTTCGGAAATTACCGGGACTTCGATGATCAAAAAAACCAATAACTTTAAAAAGCTGGGGCCTTCGGTGTTGGTGATCTGTGCCTACTGCCTGTGCTATTTCGCCCTGACCAAGGCGATGGGGTTTATCCCGGTGGGCGTAGCCTACTCGCTGTGGTGCGGCTTTGGCATCGTCGGCGTGACCTTCGTATCCATGTTGCTCTACAAGCAGAAACCGGACCTGCCTGCCATCTTCGCCATGGCGCTGATCATCGGCGGCGGCGTCATTATGAATATCTTCTCGCAGATGTAAGATTGCAGGTTTCAAACTCATAAGGCGCAGCGGTAACGTTGCGCTTTTTTTTTGATAAGCATAAGTTACATTCAGGAGGCATTATGAGCGTGGAGAAATGCAATAATCATGTAATCTTAACTGTTGAGCGGACAGAGCAGACGACCCGCGAATGTTGGCTGGTGGAAAATCAGGTAGGCCTTGAAGCACTAAATGGCTTTACTGAAGAGAATGGACTGTTGTCTGATGATGCTGAGTTTAGTGTTCTGTGATGACGGCAAAGCTCGATTCCAAATGTAGGGGCGCTGCATGCTGCACCCGCCTGGATAATCAGTGGATTGACAAGGGTCGAGCATGCTCGACCCCTACATATAGCCATCCATCTCAATCTGAACTTCGCTATTTCCGCTTCAGCAGCAGGAACAGGCTAATCAGCAGGAACAGCATGCTTGGCAGCAGGGCCCCCAGGATCGGCGGCATGCTGTACACCAGGCTCAGCGGGCCGAAGATCTGATCCGACACGTAGAACAGGAAGCCGAAGCTGATACCGATCACCACCCGCACCCCCATCGGTACGCTACGCAGCGGGCCAAAGATAAACGACAGCGCCATCAGCATCATTACCGCCACCGACAGTGGCGAGAAGATCTTGCTCCACATATTCAGTTGGTAACGGTTGGCCTCCTGGCCACTCTGCTTGAGGTACTTCACGTAGTTGTGCAAGCCGCTGATGGAGAGTGATTCCGGATCCAGCGCCACGACGCCCAGTTTGTCCGGCGTCAGGTTGGTTTTCCATACCCCGGTCAGCGTCTGGGTGCTGGTGACCTGGTTAGGGTTGGTCAGATCGGAGGTATCCACCTGCGAAAGTTGCCATGCACCGTCTTCAAAGTCTGCGGTACCGGCATAGCGAACCGTCTCTAACCGGCGCTGATCGTTGAAGTGGTAAATGTTGACGCCAGCCAGCTCTTTTTCGCCCGCCACGCGTTCGATGTAGATGAAGTCATTGCCGTCCTTCGCCCACAGGCCGCTCTTGGTGGAGAGCAGTGAGCCACCGTACATCTGCTGCGCACGGTAGTTACGCGCCATCTGCTCGCCCTGCGGGGCCACCCATTCGCCGATTGCCATCGTCAGCAATACCAACGGAATGGCGGTTTTCATCACCGAGCCGGCAATCTGCAGCCGGGTAAAGCCAGAGGCCTGCATGACCACCAGTTCGCTACGCGTCGCCAGGGTGCCTAAACCGAGCAAGGCCCCTAACAGCGCCGCCATCGGGAAGAACAGCTCAATATCCTTGGGCACGCTAAGCAGGGTATACACTCCCGCCCCCAGCGCCGAATATTCCCCCTGGCCGACTTTACGCAGCTGATCGACAAACTTGATAATGCCGGAAAGCGAAACCAGCATGAACAGCGTCATCATGATGGTGTTGAATATCGTTTTACCGATATAACGGTCCAGTACGCCAAACATCAGGCCGCTCCTCTCAGGCGTGCGCGCAATTTACGCATCGGCACGGTATCCCACAGGTTCAGTGCCAGGGCAATCGCGAAGTACACCAGGTTGACCAGCCACATCCACACCAGTGGATCCAGCTTGCCTTTACCGGCATTGGAACGCAGCGAGGTCTGCAACAGGAAGAAGATCAGGTACAGCAGCATCGCTGGCAGCATGCTCAGCACCCGGCCCTGACGTGGGTTGACCACGCTCAGCGGTACCACCAACAGCGCCATCAGCACTACGGAAACCACCAGCGTCAGGCGCCAATGGAACTCGGCGCGGGCATCCGGCTCATCCGACGCCCACAGCGTGCGCATCGACATCTGCTCGGACTGGGTATTATCGAGGGTGACCGGCTGATGGCCAATAACCGCTTTATAGTCGCTGAAGTCGGTAATACGGAAATCACGCAACAGAGCGGTGCCTTCAAAGCGAGTGCCCTTGTCCAGCGTGACGACCTGCGATCCATCGCGCCCCTGGTTGATCACCCCATGCTCGGCCACCACCACCGAAGGGCGTTGGTTACCGTTCGGGCGTAGCTGCGCCAGGAACACATCGGTAAAGGTGTTGCCTTTTACGCTGCCAACAAACAGTACGGCATTCCCATCCTGTGAAGACTGGAACTGTCCTTCTGCCAGCCCGGCAATGCTGGGGTTGGCTTTAGCTTCGGCAATCACTTCATCCTGATGGCTGGCCGCCCATGGCCCGACCCAGAGGACATTCACCGCGGCCACCGCCGAGGTAAAGATCGCCAACACCATAGCGGCAATAATCAGGGTTCGTTTACCCAGGCCGCAGGCGTGCATAACGGTGATTTCGCTTTCGGTATACAACCGCCCAAGCGTCATCAATAGGCCAAGAAACAGGCTCAAGGGCAGGATTAGCTGCGCCATCTTCGGCACACCCAATGCAAGCAGGGATAAGACTAAATTTGTCGGGATATTGCCGTCGACCGCATCACCTAACACCCTGACCAGGTTCTGACAAAAGAAGATCAGAAGCAGGATAAACAGGATGGCAATTTGGCTCTTCAGCGTTTCCCGTACCAGATATCTAATGATGATCACGCTTATTACGCCTGTGAAAACTTGTCTTTTTGCAGGAAAATCGATAGTTTCATCGCTAATCCGCCATTTTTTCTCATCATGTGGCAACCTTCACAGCTAAAATAGTATTAGAACATCAAGCTGTTTGGCCATCCTATAGGAACAGACCTATAGTTGCCAAAACAGAACATTTACGCCGTTCAGGTTAACCTCAATGACGCAAGCTCATGGCGGAGTCGATCATTCTAGCCGTAGCTTTCGCCGTTGTCTTTAAGATTCAGGAGAGTGCATGGAGTTCAGTGTAAAAAGCGGTAGCCCGGAAAAACAGCGCAGCGCCTGTATTGTAGTAGGTGTTTTCGAACCTCGCCGCCTGTCACCTATCGCAGAACAGCTCGACAAAATCAGTGATGGTTATATCAGCGCACTACTGCGCCGGGGCGAACTGGAAGGCAAAGTCGGGCAGACGTTACTGCTGCACCATGTGCCGAACATTCTCTCCGAGCGCATCTTGTTGATTGGCTGTGGCAAAGAGCGCGAGCTCGATGAACGCCAGTACAAACAGGTGATCCAGAAAACCATCAACACCCTTAACGACACCGGTTCCATGGAGGCCGTCTGCTTCCTGACCGAACTGCACGTCAAAGGCCGCAATACTTACTGGAAGGTGCGCCAGGCGGTGGAAACTGCCAAAGAAACGCTTTACACCTTCGATCAGTTGAAGAGCAACAAGGTAGAGCCGCGCCGTCCGCTGCGTAAAATGGTGTTCAACGTGCCAACCCGCCGTGAGCTGACCAGCGGTGAACGCGCTATCCAGCACGGCCTGGCCGTCGCTTCCGGCATCAAGGCCGCCAAAGATCTGGGCAATATGCCGCCGAATATCTGTAACGCCGGATATCTGGCTTCGCAGGCTCGTCAGTTGGCGGATGCCTTCAGCACCCACATCACCACCCGCGTCATCGGCGAACAGCAGATGAAAGAGCTGGGGATGAACGCCTATCTGGCGGTGGGTGCCGGTTCGCAAAACGAATCGCTGATGTCGGTGATGGAATATAAGGGAAATCCTAACCCGGACGCTAAGCCGATCGTGCTGGTGGGTAAAGGGCTGACCTTCGATTCCGGCGGTATCTCGATCAAACCGGCCGACGGCATGGACGAGATGAAGTACGACATGTGCGGGGCCGCGACCGTCTATGGCGTCATGCGTGTGGTTGCAGAGTTGAATCTGCCGCTGAACGTGATCGGCGTGCTGGCTGGCTGTGAAAACATGCCGGGCGGACGAGCCTATCGCCCAGGCGACGTGCTGACCACCATGTCCGGCCAAACGGTCGAGGTGTTGAACACCGACGCCGAAGGCCGCCTGGTGCTGTGCGACACCCTCACCTACGTGGAGCGTTTCGAGCCAGAGCTGGTGATTGATATCGCCACCCTGACCGGTGCCTGCGTGATCGCCTTGGGCCACCATATCACCGGCCTGATGTCGAACCACAACCCGCTGGCCCACGAGCTGATAGGCGCTTCCGAGCAATCGGGCGACCGTGCATGGCGCTTGCCGATGGGCGACGAGTATTACGAGCAGCTGGATTCCAACTTTGCGGATATGGCCAACATTGGCGGCCGTCCTGGTGGTGCCATTACTGCCGCGTGCTTCCTTTCACGCTTTACCCGCAAGTACAGCTGGGCACACCTGGATATCGCCGGGACCGCCTGGCGCTCCGGCAAGGCTAAAGGGGCCACCGGCCGTCCGGTAGCATTGCTGGCGCAGTTCCTGCTCAATCGTGCCGGGTTGAACGGCGACGATTAAATCCGCGCGGTAAATCAGGTATAATCACCGAGGGCACAGCACGCTGTGCCCTTACACTTTTTTGGCCACGGTGAATTTAATCATGAAACAGGCAACGTTCTACCTGCTTGAACACGCAGAACCCGCTGGTGCACTCAGTGCGCACGAGGCTGTGGCCTGCGCCGTTGCCGCCGAAAAGTGGCGCGCAGGCAAGCGGGTGCTGATCGCCTGTGAAAGCCAGGAGCAGGCCCAGCGGCTGGACGAAGCGCTGTGGCAACGTGAGCCACACCAGTTTGTGCCACACAATCTGGCGGGCGAAGGGCCAAACTTTGGCGCGCCGGTCGAACTGTGTTGGCCAGGCAAACGCGGCAATGCTCCGCGCGATCTGCTGATCGCCCTGCTGCCGCAGTTTGCAGATTTTGCTACTGCTTTCCATCAAGTGGTAGACTTCGTCCCTTACGAAGACACCTTGAAACAGTTGGCGCGCGAACGTTATAAAGCCTATCGCAGCGTCGGCTTCCATTTGACCACGGCCACGCCGCCAACTAACTGAACCTGAAATAAAAATGGAAAAGACCAACACCGATCTCGATACCGCCTATGACCCAACCCAGATCGAACAGAAGCTGTACGATCACTGGGAAAGCCAGGGCTATTTCAAACCGAATGGCGATACCAGCCAGGAAAGTTTCTGCATCATGATCCCGCCGCCGAACGTCACCGGCAGCCTGCATATGGGCCACGCGTTCCAGCAGACCATCATGGACACCATGACCCGCTACCAGCGCATGCAGGGTAAAAATACCCTGTGGCAGGCCGGTACCGACCATGCCGGTATCGCGACCCAGATGGTGGTTGAGCGCAAGATCGCCGCAGAAGAAAATAAAACCCGCCATGATTATGGCCGCGACGCGTTCATCGACAAAATCTGGCAGTGGAAGGCAGAGTCCGGCGGCACCATCACCCGTCAGATGCGCCGTCTGGGCAACTCCGTGGACTGGGAGCGCGAGCGCTTCACCATGGACGATGGCCTGTCCAACGCGGTGAAAGAAGTGTTTGTCCGCCTGTACAAAGAAGACCTGATCTACCGTGGCAAACGCCTGGTGAACTGGGATCCGAAACTGCGCACCGCCATCTCCGATCTGGAAGTGGAAAACCGCGAATCCAAAGGCTCCATGTGGCACCTGCGCTATCCGCTGGCCGACGGCGCGAAAACGGCAGAAGGCAAAGACTATCTGGTGGTCGCGACCACCCGTCCGGAAACCGTGCTGGGTGATACCGGCGTGGCGGTGAATCCGGAAGATCCGCGCTACAAAGATCTGATTGGCAAAGAGATCATTCTGCCATTGGTTGGCCGCCGCATCCGCATCGTGGGTGACGAGCACGCCGATATGGAGAAAGGCACCGGCTGTGTGAAAATCACCCCGGCGCACGATTTCAACGACTACGAAGTCGGTAAGCGTCATGGCCTGCCGATGATCAACATTCTGAGCTTCGACGGCGATATCCTGGACGTAGCCGAGGTGTTCGACACCTTGGGTGAAGCCAGCACCGCCTACAGCGGTGAGCTGCCAGCCCAGTTCCGTGGCCTGGAGCGTTTTGCTGCCCGTAAAGCCGTGGTTGCCGCCTTTGACGAACTCGGCCTGCTGGAAGAGATCAAACCTCACGATCTGACCGTACCTTACGGTGACCGTGGCGGCGTAGTGATCGAGCCAATGCTGACCGACCAATGGTACGTGCGTACCGCACCGCTGGCCAAAGTGGCGGTGGAAGCGGTTGAGCAAGGCGAGATCCAGTTCGTACCGAAGCAGTACGAAAACATGTACTTCAGCTGGATGCGCGATATCCAGGACTGGTGTATCTCCCGTCAGCTGTGGTGGGGCCACCGTATTCCGGCCTGGTACGACGCCGAAGGCAAAGTGTACGTAGGCCGCACCGAAGAAGAAGTGCGCCGCGAAAACAACCTGGGTGCCGACGTGGCGCTGAACCAAGACGAAGACGTGCTGGATACCTGGTTCTCCTCCGGCCTGTGGACCTTCTCGACGCTGGGTTGGCCAGAGCAGACCCCGGATCTGAAGACCTTCCACCCGACCAGCGTGCTGGTCAGCGGCTTCGACATTATCTTCTTCTGGATTGCCCGCATGATCATGCTGACCATGCACTTCGTCAAAGACGAAAACGGCAAGCCGCAGGTCCCGTTCAAAACCGTGTATATGACCGGCCTGATCCGCGACGACGAAGGGCAGAAAATGTCCAAGTCGAAGGGTAACGTCATCGATCCGCTGGATATGGTAGACGGTATCTCGCTGGAAGACCTGCTGGAAAAACGTACCGGCAACATGATGCAGCCGCAGCTGGCAGAGAAAATCCGCAAGCGCACCGAGAAGCAGTTCCCGAACGGCATCGAACCGCACGGTACCGACGCCCTGCGCTTCACCCTGGCGGCACTGGCCTCCACCGGCCGTGACATCAACTGGGATATGAAGCGCCTGGAAGGCTACCGCAACTTCTGTAACAAGCTGTGGAACGCCAGCCGCTTTGTGCTGATGAACACCGAAGCGCACGACTGTGGCTTCAACGGCGGCGAAATGCAGCTGTCGCTGGCCGATCGCTGGATCCTGGCCGAATTCAACCGCACGGTGAAAGCTTACCGTGAGGCGCTGGACACCTATCGCTTCGACATCGCTGCGGGCATCCTGTACGAATTCACCTGGAACCAGTTCTGCGACTGGTATCTGGAACTGACCAAGCCGATCGTGACCAATGGCAGCGAAGCGGAACAGCGCGGTACGCGCAATACGCTGATCACCGTATTGGAAGCGTTGCTGCGCCTGGCGCACCCAATCATTCCGTTTATCACCGAAACCATCTGGCAGCGCGTTAAGCAGATCAAAGGTATCACTGACGATACCATCATGCTGCAGCCGTTCCCGGCCTTCGACACCGCTCTGGAAGATCAGCAGGCGTTGGACGATCTGGAGTGGATCAAGCAGGCGATCACCGCGGTGCGTAACATCCGCGCCGAGATGAACATTGCGCCAAGCAAACAGCTCGAAGTGCTGCTGCGTAACGCCAATGGTGACGCTCAGCGTCGCGTGCAGGAAAACCAGAGCTTTATCGAGCGCCTGGCACGCCTGACCTCAATCACCCTGCTGCCAGCAGGCGAGAAAGGCCCGGTTTCTGTCACCAAGCTGGTAGACGGTGCCGAGTTGCTGATCCCAATGGCCGGCTTTATCGACAAGGATGCGGAAATCGCGCGTCTGTCGAAAGAGATGGGCAAGCTGGATACCGAAATCGCCTCTATCGAAGGCAAACTGTCCAACGAAGGCTTTGTGGCGCGCGCACCGGAAGCGGTGGTAGCCAAAGAGCGTGAACGTCTGGCAGCCTGCAAAGAAGGCAAGGTGAAGTTGCAGGAACAGCAAGCGACCATCGCTGCGCTGTAATCACTGCGGTATGCCGATCAACAACAGCGGGTGATTTTTCCCCGCTGTTTTTTTATCAGCATTGCCAAGTGACGGTCTCAGATGTTATTACAAAGCTTGACCAATTCGACACCTTTGGTAATAACCACCCAATTGAGGAGCCCCGCAGGCTCCATTTAATGGCAAATGGCGAGTAAAAACATGACAACAGCAACCCCAGTGCGTCTTCTGGTGCGCCCAATAACGGCCGACGACAATGCCGCTATTGCTCACGTCATTCGCGAAGTCTCCGCCGAGCATGGCCTGACGGCGGATAAAGGCTATACCGTTTCCGATCCCAATCTGGACGCCTTATACCAGCTCTACAGCCAACCGCGCAGTGCCTACTGGGTGGTGGAGATAGACGGTCAGATTGCCGGTGGTGGTGGCGTTGCGCCGCTGCAAGGCGGTGAGATCGACGTCTGCGAATTACAGAAAATGTATTTCCTGCCGGTGTTACGCGGTAAAGGCTTGGCAAAACGCCTGGCGCTGCAGGCGCTGGAATTTGCACGCCAACAAGGGTTCAGTTGTTGTTACCTCGAAACGACCGCTACGCTGCAACAGGCCATCGGTCTGTATGAACATCTGGGTTTCGAGCATATCGATCATGCTATGGGCAATACTGGCCACGGCGACTGCGAAGTCACCATGCTGAAAGCGCTTTAACTCCCGCAAACGCCCCTCACCCTAACCCTCTCCCCAAGGAGAGGGGACCGAATGTGCCACATTTTTACTACGGTATTCATCCTAATACTCAGCCCTGTTACAGATTAACTTCTAACCAACCCACAACGCCGGATCAACTCCCTCTCCCTGTGGGAGAGGGTTGGGGTGAGGGGAAAACCATTAACATCAACATCATTCAAAAAACCACACGGTAATTTTATATTTCAACCAGTTAAACTGATGTTAAAAGCTACTATGTAAATTTATTGTGATATTCGTTAATAAATTAACGATCACAAATTGACCTACCATTCTTCTGGGTTACTCTGCCAAGACGCTCTCCAACCATCACGCACAGGGAACGGTCATGTCAGAAAATAACTTCGATTACATTATTGTTGGCGCAGGCTCGGCGGGTTGCGTGCTGGCGGCACAGCTCATCCGGCGTACCCAGGCCCGTATCCTGCTGCTGGAAGCCGGCGGTGACGACAATAATCTGTTTATCAAAATGCCTGCCGGGGTGGCCAAAATCATCGCCAAGAAGAGCTGGCCGTATGAAACCGAGCCAGAGCCGCACGCCAATAACCGCCGCATGCAGATCGCCCAGGGCAAAGTGCTGGGCGGCAGCAGTTCGGTCAACGGCATGATCTACCTGCGCGGTCAGCCACAGGATTACGACGCCTGGGCTGAGCAATATGGCTGCACCGGTTGGAGCTACCAGGACGTACTACCCTACTTCAAACGTGCCGAAGCCAATGAAAGCCTGGCGGATGAGTATCACGGCAACGGGGGGCTGCTGCCGGTCAGCGAGAACCGCTACCGCCATCCGCTCAGCATGGCGTTTATCCGCGCAGGTCAGGAATTGGATCTGCCCTACCGCAATGACTTTAACGGTGCGAGCCAGCACGGCGTAGGGTTCTACCAAACCACCACCCACAACGGCGAACGTGCCAGTACCGCCCGCACCTATCTGCAATCGGTACGCGATAATTCGCGGCTGGTAGTGAAACTCAACGCGCTGGTGCACCGCGTCACGTTTGAAAATAACGTGGCGACCGGGGTGATCTACAGTCTGAATGGCGGCAATGAGGTCGTCGCCCACGCCAGTCAGGAGGTAATCCTCAGTGCCGGAGCGGTTGGCTCACCGAAGCTCCTGCTGCTGTCCGGCATCGGCCCACGCGAGCATCTGGAACAGTTGGGCATTACACCGCTGGCCGATCTGCCGGTGGGCAAAAACTTCCACGATCACTTGCATATGTCGATCAACGTCAGCACCCGCGAGCCCGTCAGCCTGTTCGGTGCCGATCGGGGTATACAGGCAATTCGCCACGGTGCCGAGTGGCTGGCATTTCGCAGCGGCGTGTTGACCTCTAACGTGCTGGAGGGGGCCGCCTTCGCCGATACTCAGGGCAGCGGCAGGCCAGACGTGCAGGTGCACTTCCTGCCCATACTGGACAGTTGGGACGACGTACCCGGTGAACCGCTACCGGCGATCCACGGCATGTCGCTGAAGGTCGGCTATCTGCAACCCAAAGCGCGCGGCCAGGTGCAATTACGCAGCCGCAATCCGGCCGATCCGGTCAAGCTACAGGCCAACTACCTCGGCCACCCGGACGATCTGGCAGGCAGCATTCGCGCGGTGAAATTTGGCCTGCGCTTCCTGGCAACCGCCGCCTTCAAGCCGCTGATTAAAGACCTGCTGATGCCACAACCGGCATGGGTCAATGATGAGGCGCAGATGGAAGAGTTTGTGCGCAACTTCTGCAAGACGGTGTATCACCCGGTGGGGAGCTGCCGCATGGGGCAAAGTGCCGCAGACTCGGTGACGGACTTGCAGCTACGGGTGCATGGCTTTGAACGGTTGAGAGTAGTCGACTGCTCGGTGATGCCGCAGGTCACCAGCGGCAATACCAATGCCCCGACTATTATGCTGGCCGAAAAGGCGGTGGATTTGATACTGGGTGTAGCCCCCTCACCCTAACCCTCTCCCACAGGGAGAGGGAACATAACGTGCTACAAATTAACTTCCGAGCCTAACTTCAGCACCGGCTCAGCTCCCTCGCCCTTTGGGAGAGGGTTGGGGTGAGGGGAAGAATTACGCCACCGGCACGCCGCTATGGAAGCGGAACTCTTCGTCCGGCGAGCGGATCAGTTCAGCCTCTAGCTGGCCAAAAAACGCTACCCGCTCGCTGATATCGCCGCCAGCAATCTGCTCTGCCAGGGACAGGTAATCCTGATAATGGCGGGCTTCGGAACGCAGCAGCGAAACATAGAACCGGTTCAGCTCATCATCGAGGAACGGAGCCAGCTTGGCAAAGCGTTCGCAGGAGCGGGCTTCGATATACGCGCCGCAGATCAGTTTGTCGATCAGGGTGGCCGGATCGTGGGTGCGCACCTCGCGGATCATGCTTTTGGCATAGCGGCTGGCGGTGATCTTTCTGTACGGGATCTGCCGGGCCTGCATGATCTCCAGCACCTGCGAGAAGTGATGCAGCTCTTCTTTGATCAGCAGCACCATCTTGTCCACCAGATCCTGGCCGTAGGCCGAGCCGTTCTTCGGCAGGATCTTCCTGGTAAACGCGCTCTGGCGGAACAGCGCTTCCGGCACTTCCTGCGCCTCGTGCACAAATGCCTCATAGGGCCTGAGCAGCGCCAACAGGGCATCACCGCTCTCTTTGTCTGCCACGTAACGGCGGATTAGCCACATGCCGGTCTGCGCCGCTTTCAGCTCGCATACCAGGTGGTCGGTCAGCAACAGTTGCAGGTTTTCCGGGCGACGGGCCGCTTCGATCCAGCCATCGGGGGTTTCACAATGCAGGAAGTTGAGTATCGGGGATAATAGGGATTGGTATTTCATCGGGTTCTATCAGGGGCCAGCTTGCGCCAGCCCGCAGGATTTAATTAATGACGTTTGCCGTCGTCGTCTTCATCGATAAAGTCGCCGTCTTCTTCGTCGTCGTCGCCTTCTTCACCGTTCGGATCCTCAAAATAGGTGCCCCAACCGTCGTAATTGACACCGCATTTTTCTGCCAGTGCCACCAGTTGTTCTACCTGGCCGTCGATCAGTTCGGCATTCAGCGCGACTTCGCTGATCACGTCACAGCACATCACCATTGAGCCATCTTCCACTTCCAGCTCTTCGGCATCGGTCACTTCGTAGCCCAGTTTGAAGGCTTCGACGGCGGCCTGCTCCAGCACTTCAAACTTTTCGGCAGAGAAATGGTGCTCGATGGTGTAGAGCGCATCCGGATCGCTGCCGTCTTCCAGCAGTTCTTCGATGATCAGGCGCGTTTCTTCACGTTGTTCTTCCAGCAGTTCACGGTTTGCCATGCCTCTATCCTCAATAAATTGGGCTTCGTTACTTCTATTTTCACACACCGCTGTCACCGCTGCCACGATAAACGTGAAAGATTTCTGTTTCGCACTTGAAATTGAATATTCATACATATAAAGTGAATTTAAATTCAATCACAACGATCAGGATATGCGGAGATGAGCCAGATGAACCCGTTCTACAGTCGTCACTTTTTGCGGTTAATGGATTTTACCCCCAGTGAAATCCAGTCCTTGCTGCAGTTGGCCGCCGATTTAAAGCAGGCCAAGAAGCAAGGCCAGGAAACCCGGCATCTGCAAGGCAAAAACATTGCGCTCATCTTCGAAAAAGACTCGACCCGCACCCGATGCTCTTTCGAAGTTGCCGCATTCGATCAGGGGGCTCAGGTCACCTACCTGGGCCCAAGCGGCAGCCAGATCGGCCATAAAGAGTCGATGAAAGACACCGCCCGCGTGCTGGGCCGGATGTACGACGGTATTCAATATCGTGGTTTTGGCCAGTGTCTGGTGGAAACCTTGGCTAAACACGCTGGCGTGCCGGTGTGGAATGGCCTGACCAACGAGTTCCATCCCACCCAGTTGCTGGCGGATCTGCTCACCGTACGCGAACACCTGCCGGGCAAGGCCTTGAGCGAGGTTAAATTCGCCTACATTGGCGATGCACATAACAACATGGGCAACACCCTGCTGGAAGCCGCTGCGCTAGTGGGCATGGATCTGCGCCTGGTGGCCCCGAAAGCCTGTTGGCCGCACGCCGAACTGGTGGCGGAATGTCAGGCGTTGGCTCAGCAGACCGGCGGCAAGATCACGCTGACGGAAGATATTGCCGAAGGCGTACAGGGTGCGGATTTCCTGTATACCGACGTTTGGGTCTCGATGGGCGAAGCCAAAGAGGTCTGGCAGGAGCGGATTGCCCTGCTCAGACCGTATCAGGTGAATATGGCGATGGTGAAGCTGACCGGCAATCCACAGGTGAAATTCCTGCACTGCCTGCCAGCCTTCCATGACGATCAGACCACGCTGGGTAAGCAAATGGCCGAGCAGTACGGTATGCACGGCGGTATTGAAGTCACCAACGAGGTATTCGAATCCGCGCACAGTATCGTGTTCGATCAGGCAGAAAACCGCCTGCACACCATTAAAGCGGTGATGGTCGCCACGCTGAGTAAAACCCTTTAAGGCAAAGTCAGTAAGCAGAGAAACACATCACAATACGTACAGTAATGCCCCCTCACCCTAACCCTCTCCCACAGGGAGAGGGGACTGAACGTGCCACAGATTAACTCCTGCGCCTGGCTGCGGCTGTGGACTAGCTCCCTCTCCCCTTCATATTGTTAACGTTTTTTTGCTAGTAAACTCTTCGCCAGGTTCTATAGTCTTTTTCGTTATAGTTAATAACAGATTGGCCTTTGCCTGTTTTTTAGCGACGTTCTACCGTGGCACTCTGGCGGCGGAAATGCCGTAAAAAAACAATGAGAACAAGCTCTTCTCCGTTCTGGTTTACCGGTACATTCAAGGGAAAACGTCTATGAAAGCCAAAGTCTTGCCGCTGTTTATTCTTGCCGCCCTCTCCACGACCGCACTGGCCGCCACGCCGCCGAATACGCTGGTGGTGGTGCAGTCACTCGACGATATCGTCAGCCTGGATCCCGCGGAGGCCAATGAGCTCTCCAGCATCCAGACCGTCCCCAGCCTTTATCAACGTCTGGTGCAGGCCGATCGTGATAATCCGGCCAAGGTGATCCCGGTGCTGGCAGAAAGCTGGCAGGATGATGCCGCCGCCAAGACCCTGACGGTCAAGCTGCGCCCACAGGCAGCGTTTGCTTCCGGTAATCCGCTGACCGCCGACGACGTGATTTTCTCCTATACCCGCGCGGTGAAGATGAACAAGTCACCGGCGTTTATCCTCAACGTGCTCGGCTGGCAGCCCGATAATATCGAACAGCAGTTGAAGAAGATCGACGACCATACCGTGCAACTGAGCTGGACGGCAGACGTCAGCCCGGCGGTCGCCCTGAAAATTCTTTCCACGCCGATCGCCTCGATCGTCGACAGCAAAGCCGTGCAGCCTAACGTGAAGGGTGACGACTTCGGTAATGCCTGGTTGAAGATGCACTCTGCCGGTAGCGGCCCGTTCAAGATGCGCGTGTATCAACCGCATCAGGCGATCGTGCTGGACGCCAACCCAACCTCACCGGGCGATAAGCCGCTGCTGAGCAATATCATTATCAAAAACGTGCCAGACCCAAGCGCGCGCCGCCTGCTGATCCAGCAAGGGGATGCCGACGTGGCGCGTGAACTCGGCCCGGATCAGACCGCTGCGCTGAAAAGCCAGGCCGGGGTGAAGGTGTTGGAAATCCCTTCCGCCGAGCAGAACTATCTGGTGTTCAACACCGGCAACAAAGCCAACCCACTGCTGAATAACCCAGCATTCTGGGAGGCTGCGCGCTATCTGGTCGATTATCAGGGCATCACCAAGGATCTGCTGAAAGGACAATACTTCGTCCATCAGAGCTTCCTGCCGGTTGGCCTGCCGGGGGCGTTGGAAGATAATCCGTTCAGCTTCGATCCCGCCAAAGCCAAGGCGATCCTGGCCAAAGCCGGCATCACCAATGCCAGCCTGACGCTGGACGTGGAAAACAAACCGCCGTTTATCACCATCGCCCAGTCGTTGCAGGCCAGCTTTGCTCAAGGTGGCGTAAAGCTCGATCTACTGCCTGCCGCCGGTAGCCAGGTGTATGCGCGCGTACGTGCCAAGCAGCATCAGGCGGCGATCCGCTTGTGGATCCCGGATTACTTCGATGCGCACTCCAACGCCAGCGCCTTTGCCTATAACGACGGCAAAAGCAGCACGGTTGCCGGACTAAACAGCTGGCAGATCCCTGAGCTGAGCAAACAGACTCTGGCGGCAGTTGCCGAAGCCGACCCGGCCAAACGCTCCGCGCTCTATACCGCCATGCAGCAGGAATTGCAGCGTAGCTCGCCGTATGTGTTTATCGATCAGGCCAAAACGCAGGTGGTACTGCGCGATAACGTCAAAGGCTACCAACAGGGCCTGAATGCGGATATGGTCTATTACGATCGCGTTAGCAAATAACCAGGATTGTCATGTCGGTAGCCATTAAATCCACGCCGGGGAGCCGTTCCCGGCGTCGTCTTTGGGGTCTGGCGCAGGGGCTGCTTACGCTGGCGTTGACCCTGTTCGGCCTGTTGTTGATCACCTTCCTGCTGTCTGCCCTGTCGCCAGTGGATCGCGTGTTGCAGATCGTCGGCGATCACGCCAGCGCTGCCACCTATGAGCAGGTAAAGCAGCAGCTTGGTCTGGATCGCTCTTTGCCAGTGCAGTTCTGGCACTATCTGGAGCGGCTGGCCCATGGCGATCTCGGCACCGCCAGCGCCACCGGCCAACCGGTGTTGCAGGATCTGCTGCATGCCTTCCCTGCCACGTTGGAATTGGCCACGCTGTCATTGGCGATCGGTGCCCCACTCGGCGTGCTGGCTGGTGTGTTGTGCGCGCGCTTTGCCGGTAGCAAACTGGATATCGGCGTGCGCTTTATTACCCTGCTAGGTAACTCGGTGCCGATCTTCTGGCTGGGGCTGCTGATGCTGCTGCTGTTCTACGCCAAACTCCAGTGGAGTGCTGGGCCGGGACGGTTGGACGATATCTTCCAATACACCGTCGAGGCCAAAACCGGCTTCGCGCTGATCGATACCTGGCTTTCCGGCGATGCGGGGGCGGTACGTAATGCGCTGGCGCATCTGGTGCTGCCGGTCTGCCTGCTGGCCTATTATTCGTTAGCCAGCATTACCCGTCTGACCCGTTCCGCCTGCCTGAGTGAACTGAATAAAGAGTACATCACCCTGGCTCGCGCCAAAGGGGCCAGCGAGATGCGCATCATGTTCCGCCATGTGCTGCCCAATATCAGCGGCACCCTGTTGACGGTGATCGCCCTCGCCTATACCAGCATGCTGGAAGGGGCGGTACTGACCGAAACCGTGTTCTCCTGGCCGGGCATCGGCCGCTATCTGACCACCGCGCTGTTTGCTGGTGATACCACCGCCATCATGGGTGGCACGCTGCTAATCGGCCTGTGCTTTGTGATTATCAACAATCTCACCGACCTGCTGGTGCGTTTGCTCGATCCGAGGGCGCGGCTGAAATGACGATGACAATACTTAAACGTTCACCTTCCGCCAGCTGCGGAGCCTTTATCCTGCTGTTACTGGTGTTGATTGCGCTGTTCGCGCCTTGGCTGGCACCCGTCGATCCCAACTGGCAAAACGCCGCCAACCGCTTATTACCGCCGGGAGCTGGCCACTGGCTTGGCACCGACAGCTATGGCCGCGACGTGCTTTCCCGCCTGATCTACGGCACTCGCCCGACCCTTGGGCTGGTATTGCTGGTCACGGCGATCACTTTACCGCTCGGCCTGCTGATTGGCGTACTGTCCGGCTACTACGGCGGCTGGCTGGAGCGCGTACTGATGCGCTTTACCGACGTGGTGATGTCGATGCCACGGCTGATCCTGGCCTTCGCCTTTGTGGCGATGCTCGGCCCGGGGCTGGTCAATGGCGCGCTGGCGTTGGCGCTCACTACCTGGCCCGCCTATGCCCGTCAGGCCAGAGCCGAGATCCAACTGCTGCGTAAAAGCGACTACCTGGCTGCCGCCGAGATGATGGGCATTCAGGGGCCGCGCCTGCTGTGGGGCCATATTCTCCCCATGTGCCTGCCCTCCGCCGTCGTTCGGTTAGCGCTGGATCTGGCGGGGATCATTCTGGCCGCCGCCGGTCTGGGGTTTCTGGGGCTGGGTGCCCGACCGCCGATGGCGGAATGGGGATCGATGGTGGCTGACGGTATGCAGGTGATCTTCGATCAGTGGTGGATCGCGGCGATCCCCGGCGGTGCGATCCTGATCAGCAGCCTGGCGTTTAACCTGCTGGGCGATGGCCTGCGCGACTTACTGGACCCGCATCATGACTGAGCCACTGTTGGCAGCACACAACCTGAGTATCGAATTCAACGGCCACAAGGTGGTGGATGGCCTGTCTCTCAGCATTGGCCGGGAGAAAGTGGCGCTGGTGGGAGAATCCGGTTCCGGCAAATCCATGACCGCCCGCGCTCTGATGGGGCTGGTGCGTAAACCGGGCATCGTCACCGCCGACAAGCTGCACTACCGCCAAACCGACTTGCTGAAGCTTCAACCACGCCAGTGGAACGAGGTGCGCGGTGCCAAGATCGCCATGGTGCTGCAAGATCCTCGTTATGCGTTAAACCCGGTGCGTAGCATTGGCAAGCAGATCGAGGAATCCCTGGTGCTACATAACGCGCTGACCCGGGCCGATCGCCATGAGCGGGTGCTAAACGCCTTGGCCGCCGTCGGCCTACCCGAGAGCCTTTATCATAGCTACCCCGGCCAACTTTCCGGCGGCATGGGGCAACGTGCCATGTTGGCGATTGCGCTGGTCAACGATCCGCAACTGCTGATCGCCGATGAGCCGACTTCGGCGCTGGATGCCAAATTACGCAATCAGATCCTCGATCTGATCGTCGAACAAACCACGCGGCGTAACATGGGGCTATTGCTGATCAGCCACGATCTGCCGCTGGTGGCCGAACGCTGCGATCGAGTATTGGTGATGTATCAGGGCAAGCTGGTCGATCAGGGGATCGCAGCCAACCTGCCGCTAGCGACCCATCCTTACACCCGCACGCTGTGGGCCTGTCGCCCGAATGCCAGCACCTATGGCCAGGATCTGCCGGTGCTGGATCGCAGCATCGATTTTAGCCGGGGTGAACATGGCACTGATTGAAATTGAAAACTTACAGGTCAGTTTTCCGCAGGGGAACGGCCATAAGATTGCCGTGGAGTCGGTGAGTTTTGACGTCGAGGCGGGGGAAACCTTCAGCCTGATTGGCGCTTCCGGCTGTGGCAAATCCACCGTGCTGCGCGTACTAGCTGGTTTGCAACGCGAATGGCGCGGTGAGATACGACTGCTTGGCCAACCCCTCCAACCGATGCAGCGTTTCACCGGCCAATTACGCCGCGAGGTGCAGATGGTATTTCAAGATCCCTATGCTTCGTTACATCCGCAGCATCAGATTGCCCGCACGCTGGGTGAACCGTTGAAGATCCACGGCGAAAAACACATTCCGGCGCGGATCGATGAAGCCTTGCGGCAGGTCGGGCTTAATGCAGCGACGGCACAGCGTTATCCTCATCAGTTGTCCGGCGGGCAGCGCCAGCGCGTTGCCATTGCCCGTGCACTGCTATTGCGACCTAAGTTGCTGCTGTTGGATGAACCGACCTCGGCGCTGGATATGTCGGTGCAGGCAGAGATCCTCAACCTGCTTAACCATCTTAAGCGCGAGCACGGTATGACCTACCTGCTGGTCAGCCACGATGGCGATGTGATTGCCCATATGTCCGAACGGGCCGCCCTGATGGCGAGCGGCCACATCGTACAGCATTATGACCGGGCTGCCTTGCAGGCCGGAGAACATATGCAGGATTAAGCCATAGCGGCATGCCAGGCGGCGGCAAAACGCTGCGCCTGACGCAGAGTAACCTCTGCCGTTTGGCCTGCCCGATACAGATCCGATCCCAACCCCGCCCCTTGATAACCCGCCGCCAGATACTCGGCCAGATTATCCGGGGTGATACCGCCCACCGCATACAACTGGGTAGTTTTCGGCAGTACGCTCACCAGCGCGCGAACATAGTCTGCCCCCATAATGGCGGCAGGGAACACCTTCACAATATCCGCCCCAGCCTGCAAGGCGGCGAACGCTTCGCTGGGCGTCATGGCCCCGATGCAGGTGATCAATCCGGCCGCTTTGGCACGGCGGATCAGCGCCGGGTTGGTGTTCGGCGTCACCATCAGCGGCGCACCGCTGGCGATAAGCTGGTCCAGCTTTTCGTCATCAATCACCGTTCCGGCCCCGATATGGGCCTGGTTGCCATAATGCTGTTGTAATAACTCCACGCTTTCCAGCCAACGCGGTGAGTTGGTCGGCACTTCAATCATCTCGAACCCGGCTGCAAGCAGGTTGCGGGCATGTTCCAACACCTCTTCCGGGGTGATCCCACGCAGTATCGCCACCAGCGGCAATTTACAAGGCTGCATAAATCCTCCTGAACCCGTTTAACATCGCGGTCTGTGCATCGAGCACCGTTGCCTGCCACCCCGCCAATTGGCAGGCGGTAAGGTAATGGCCGGTCAGTGGAGCATCACCCACCAGCGCCAGTGTGTTGCTGGTTGGCCAACGGCGAGCCAGTTGCGCCAGTTCTTCACCAATCAGCGCCCCTGATAACCACGAGGCCACCGCCTCCGGCGGCATATAGCCCAGGATCCGACGCGAACGGGCGTAGAACAGGCGGTTAATCAGCCCTTCGTCGCTTTGCAGCGCCTCTTCCACACCGCGAGTAAACGCTGGCTGGTCGAACTCCCCCTCGCTGGGCAGCCCTTTGCCTAACAGGCTGTGCTGCAACAACAGCTGATAAAGCTCGCCGGTCATCGCCGTGGTAAAGCTGTCAATCGTGATTTCATCCGCTTTACGCACTGGCTTTACCCATTTGCTGTGGGTGCCCGGGAACAGATAGATATCCGCTTGCAAGCACGCCAGAGCGCCCAGCAGCTGTACCTCTTCGCCACGCATCACATTCGCCCGATCCTTGCGGCGCAATGCCAGGCCAGGCCTTAGCCACAGCTGGATCGGCAATGAGGTAGGCACGGGAATACAGCCCTGGGCAATCGCACTCACCTCCAGCGGCAAGGCCTGATAGCCGCTGTCCAACCAACCGCTATCGCTGCCAATCATCCCCGCCATCAATACCGGCACCTGCTCGGCCACCATCCATTGCCACCAGGGCGCTAACAACGTTCTCAATACCGCTTCATGCTGCCCGGAACCCACAAATTTGATCCCTTGCGGAGCGCTCTGCTGTGCCGTGCACTCTCCGCTTGCTATCCGCCAGGCTCGAAGCTGGCTGGAGCCCCAATCGACGGCGATATAATCGGCCTTCATGTCTTACCTCTGATGCTGGAATTACGGGTAACAATTGGGCGCAGCATGCTACGCCCCCTACGTAGCAAATCAGCAGTCTCGTGTCGCCGTAACCCCCGCTTTTTTACCCAATGGCACCTTGATGATCGGGCGGTTTTCCCGCTCACGGGTGATCATATCCAGCGCTTCCTCACGGCTCATCTGGTTGGCCGGTGTCAGCAGCGTGACCACCACGGCCGCCAGCAGGCTGAACATCACGGATGGGAAGCAAGGGTTGCCCCAGAAGGCCAGCCAGCTGCTGTTCATCAGCACCGCCATCGAGGTGGCCGCCCCGCCAATCAGCGCTGCGATGGCCCCCTGCCAGTTAAAGCGATGCCAGAAACGCCCGAGGATCGAGCAGATAAACAGGCCGGACATGATCATCGAGATCATCTTGGTGATATAGCCAATGATGTCGTTGGAGGTCAGGGCAAAGACCAGCGCCAGGGCGATCACCAGCACCAGGAAGATGCGCGAAAGGCGGATGGCGTGCTGCTCTTCCGGCATACGCCCGGTAAATAGCGTATAGAGGTCGCGCAGGATAATAGAAACGCCGGCAATAGCGTCGGAACTACCGGACGACATATTCGCCGACATGCCCGCCACCAGGATCGCCATGGCAATCACGTGAGGCAGTACCTGGGTACCAAACAGGAAGGCAAAGCCGCTGTTTTCCAGATTCGGGTTCATCGTCCAGACCGCCATACCAATGATGGCCGGCAGGAAGGAGAAGAACAGATACAGGATGCCGGTAATGGTAAATGACTGACGCACCGACGAAACGGTCTTGGCCGAGTAGATACGCTGACGATAGGAAGGCGTTGCTAACACGCCCACGCCGATCACCAGGGCCAGGGAGAATGCCGGCAGTATGCCCAGCTTATCGATGGCAAACAGGCTTTGTGCCGCCGGATCCACCGCTTGCTTGATATTTTCCCAACCGCCGACGTGCTGTACCGCCAACACGGCCATTAAAATAAAGCCGAGGAATAACACAATCGACTGTATGGTATCGATCCACACCACGGCAGAATAGCCACCAATCCCGACGTAAACCACAAAGGCCAGAGCAATAATCACTTTAGCGACGTTAATATCAATCCCGCTCGCCCAAGCCAAATATAACCCGCCCCCTAAAATATGTGCCCCGAGCCAACCGATGGAGGCAACAAATATCAGCAAAGCCACGACATTTTTAACGATCTTACTGCCGCCGGTATAATAAGAGATCTCTTCGCTCATGGTCATGAAACGCATTTTTCTGACCGGTGCAAACAGCCAGGCCACCAATAAAATGCCAATCGCACCACCAATGCCGTAGAGCATGCCGGCCCAACCATTCAGATAGCCAAAGCCTACCGCACCCACGCTTGAGCCGGTGCCAACCATGGTCCCGACCGTTGAGCCCAGCGTCAGGAACATCGGCAAAGAGCGGCCACCCAGCAGGAAATCATCACCATTCTTTTGATGACGTGAAACATACCAACCAAGAATTATCATGGCGAGGGCATATACGGCAAACCAGATAAGGAAAGATAAATTATTCATCGCTCACATCCTGTCAGTGTAGGATACTGGTGAAATAAAAGATAAAGAAATAGCGTGCCTCATCTGAAATAAATCAGATGATTATTTTTAAGGGTGGTAAAAACCACCCCTATATTTATATTTTAGAAATGTGCTTATTTATTAATGCGTGCAGCGTTATAACAGGTAATATCGACTTCAACTTTGCAATCCACTACCAAATCGGCGACGGCACAAATGCGTGCCGGTGGATGCTCGGTAAAGAATTCGCTGAAGACTTTATTAAACGACTGGAAATAACGTGCGTCGGTCAGGATCACTTTGACGTGCACCACGTCTTTCAGCTCGTAACCGGCTTCGCTCATAATATCCAGGCAGTTTTGGATCGCTAACCGCGACTGCTCGACAATGCCACCTTCAACCACTTCGCCGTTGGTCATCGGCGTCTGGCCGGAAATATACAGCCAACCACCGGCTTCTACCGCGCGGGAAAAGGGCAGATGTTGCCCGCCAGTGCCGGTAGCGCCTGCTGCGCCGTAGCGTTTAATCGTCATGTGTTCTCCTTATCCATTATTATGATAGAGCTAATCACTGGCGGCAGATAAACCGCCCGGCGCGCTGGCCCGTTACGGCCTGCTGCTGATAGCTTTTCACGCCGTTCACCCACACCGCCTCAATCCCCTCGGCGGGCTGCTGCGGTTGGCTGAACGTCGCGCTGTCTTTCACTGTCTCCGCATCAAACAACACCAGATCGGCGTAATACCCTTCCTTGATCAAGCCGCGTTGCGGCAATTGGTAACGCGCCGCCGACATGCCGCTCATCTTGTGCACCGCGACCGTTAACGGGAACAGCCCCTGCTCACGGCAGTAATACCCTAATACTCGTGGAAAAGCGCCCCACAGACGGGGATGCGGCATCGGATCGTTGGGTAAACCATCAGAGCCTACCATGGTCACCGGGTAGCTCAGTACCCGCCGCACGTCCTGCTCGTCCATGTTGTAGTAAATCGCTCCGGCTGGCATCAGGCGTTTACCCGCGCTGTGGATATCCGTCTGCCACAGTTGGGCGATCTCTTGTAACAACTTACCAGCCATTTCCGGATGCGGTTCTGACCAGGTGATATTGATCGCGAACTCATCGGTGATCTGTTTCATATCCAGAGTCGATGAGCTGGCCGAATAGGGATAGCAGTCGCAGGAAACATCCTGGCTCTGGCGCACCTGGTCAAACAGCTTCAGCGTTTCCTTGGTGCGGCCCCAGTTCTTGGCACCGGCACATTTGTGGTGCGAAATCACCACCGGCACTTTTCCGTGGCGGCCAATGCGGAAGGCTTCATCCATCGCCTCCAGAATAGGCTCAAACTCGGAACGTAGATGGGTGGTGTAAATCCCCTGCTCCGCGGCCAGTTCTTCCGCCAGCGCCATCACCTCTTCGGTCGGCGCGGCAAAGGCGGTGGCATAGGCCAAGCCGGTACTTAATCCCAACGCCCCCTGCTGCAATGCCGCACGCAGTTGAACACGCATGCCCTCGATCTCCTGCGGGCTGGCCGCTTGATACAGATCGCTCATCTGGTTATTACGCAGCATAGTGTGGCCCACCAGCGTCGCTACGTTCACCGCCGGGCATACCTCGGCCACTTTCTGCCGGTAGGCTTCCACGGTAGGGTAGACAAAGTGCTCTTTTTCACCCAGCAGGTTCATCGGATCTGGCACCCGTTCGCCGATCATTGCTCCTGCCGCACTGATGCCACAGTTGCCAACAATCACCGTAGTGACCCCCTGCGAGATTTTTGGCAGCATCTCCGGCATGCGGATCACGTTGGTGTCATCGTGGGTGTGCACATCGATAAACCCCGGCGACAGCACGCGGCCAGTGCCGTCGATCACCACTTCGGCCTGAGCGTTAATCGCTGGCGCTATGGCCACAATACGATCGCCCTGCACCGCCACGTCTGCCCGGTATTCTGGGCCGCCGCTGCCGTCTACCACGGTGACATTCTTGAACAAATACTGATACTGCATGCGTCTTAGCCCTTCTGGTTGTCGCAGGGGTGACCCGATCTAGTCACCTAATGGTTGCCGATTAGCCCCCCCGCGATGGCTGTCTAGCGCCAGTTTGATGCGCCGCAGCCGATCCCTGGATTGGCGTTTATTCGCCATTGCCAACTCTGTTGCCAGCACGTCCACCATCGCCAACATGGCATAGCGCGAGGTGCTGGGTTTATAAATGTAATCATTCTCCCGAACGACCAGGCCGAGCAGCACATCAGCTTGCTGGGCTAACGGTGTGTCCGGTGGGGCAATCGCCACCACTTTGGCACCGTATTGCCGGGCGATCGCCGCACTCTCCACGACCTCCTGGGTATACCCACCCAGCGAAAGCGCGATCACCACGTCATTCTTACTGACCGCAGCAGCCATCATGCGCACCAACAACCCATCGCTCTGGGCAATCACCGGCAGCCCCAGGCGGAACAGACGATGTTGCACCTCCGCAGCACAGATGGTGGAACCACCGCCCATGCCAATCGCCAGGATTTGGCGTGCGCCGCTTAGCCAGTCGACGGCTTTGGCCAACGCGGATTCATCGATGGCCCGGCGGTTGATGTTCAGCACATTGATGATGGTTTCATAAATGCCCTGAATGCCTTCCAGATCCGGCTCTTCGTGAATAAAACGCTGCCCCACCGCCAGCGACTGCGCCAGCTTCACCTTCAGGTCACGCACGTCTTTGCAGCCTACGGCCTTGGCAAAGCGGGTGATTGAAGCCTGGCTCACCCCGGCTTGCCGGGCAAACTCGGCAATCGGCAGGGCCGTTACCGCCGCTACGTCATCTAGGATGAACTGGGCAATGCGTTTTTCCGTGCCGCTCAGTTCGATAAATCGTTCGGTAATGCGCGAGATGATGTCGATCTCAATACTCATGACCCAACCTCATAGTGGTTAAATTCTGCCATTTACAAGCTGCCAAAACAGTGGAAGACTACACAAAAAGCAGATCTAAAACTGATACTTTGTACCCAAATACGCAATATTAATTTTTATAAAACATTTAAATCATATAGTTAAACATAGATACCTGTATCTAAAACAAGATAGAACAACCAAGGATAATGTTATGAAATACCAAAACGACGATTTAATCAGCCACAAAGCGGCCGTGATGTTCCAGGCCGCAGACGGTAGCGCCAACCTGCTGCATGAAGACGTCTGCCTACCGGCCGTAGCCATCAAACGTTCCAGCCTGGAAAACAACATTGCCTGGATGCAAAGCTATGCCGATGCGCGTGGCGTTTCCCTGGCCCCCCACGGTAAAACCACCATGACCCCCTGGATTTTCCAGCGTCAGCTGGCGCACGGTGCCTGGGCGATTGGTGTCGGGTCGGCCTGGCAGGCCAAAGTGGCGATGGAAGCCGGTTTGCCACGGGTGCTGATGGCCAACCAACTGGTGGGCAAAGCCAACATGCAGTTGATTAGCGAGCTCAAGGAACAGCACCCGTCCGCCACGTTTTATTGCTGCGTTGACAGCCTGAGCAATGCGCTGGCGCTGGACGAGTTCTTTAGTGGCCGTGGACAAACGCTGGATATCCTGCTGGAGCTGGGCGTACCCGGTGGCCGATGCGGTTGCCGCAGCGTGGCACAGGCACAACAGTTGGCACAGGAGATCGCTACGCTATCTGGCCTACGCCTGAGAGGGATTGAGCTGTATGAAGGCGTGATGCACGGCGATGATGCCCAACCGAAGATCGAGCAATTCCTGCGTGAGGCCGCCGGATTACTGCGTGAGTTACACCAACAGCAACGTTTCGCCGACCAAGAGATGATCCTGACCGGAGCCGGTTCTTCCTGGTATGACGTGGTATGCAACGTCTGGGGCAGCGAAAGCCTGCCGGACAACTGCCGGGTCGTGATCCGCCCAGGCTGCTATATCACCCACGACCAAGGCATCTACCAGGAAGCGCAGAACGCCATACTGGCTCGCGATAGCTATGCTTGCGATCTGGCAGGTGAATTAACCTCTGCGCTGGAACTGGTGGCGTTGGTGCAGTCCGTACCTGAACCGGGCCGTATCATCGTCAACTTTGGCAAGCGCGATGCCGCCTTTGACGCCGGTTTGCCGCAGCCGATCGCCCATTATCGTAACGGTTTGCCGCAAGAAGGCGACATTACGAGCCTCACCACCATCGGCATCATGGATCAGCACGCCATGCTGACTTGCCCACCAGATAGCGACGTACAGGTGGGCGATATTCTGGTGTTCGCCACCTCACATCCGTGCCTGACGTTTGATAAATGGAAGACGCTGTTTTTAATCGACGACGACTACAACGTGATCGAACAGTTGGACACCGCGTTCTAAGCATTGGCTAGCCCCTCACCCTAACCCTCTCCCACAGGGAGAGGGGACCGTATGTGCTACAAATTAGCCCCTGCGTCTGAGTACGACCCCGTGCCAGCCCCCCTCCTTTTTGGCAAAGATGAACCACTGGCACTGAACCAGCCAGCCAATCGATTGCTTAATCGCAAAAAGTGGTGTTTTTACGCTTGCAGAGAAAAAAAGCGCGAGTATAATGCGCGACAATTTGCCAGGAGAAAGCATGAAAATCGCGCATTGTTTTGTTTGCCACACTCGACAAAACCGCCAGCCAATCGGCGGGCAACTGCCGTTATTTCCCCTGTTGCAGCAATCATCATTTAAAGCCCCTCGTTGAGGGGCTTTTTTTTGTCCAAAGCATTGCTATTACATTGAAAAGCCCCGCGCCAAGGGCAAGTGTCGAGGAGAGTGAACATGGCCAATCCGCTGTATCGCAAGAACATCATCTCTATCAACGATCTCAGCCGTGAAGATCTGGAACTGGTGCTCAACACCGCTGCCAGCCTGAAAGCCCACCCGCAGCCGGAGCTGCTCAAGCACAAGGTGATCGCCAGTTGCTTCTTTGAAGCGTCCACGCGGACCCGTCTGTCGTTTGAGACCGCTATCCAGCGCCTGGGGGCATCGGTGGTCGGCTTTTCCGACAGCAGCAACACCTCCCTCGGCAAAAAAGGCGAAACGCTGGCCGATACCATCTCGGTGATCAGCACCTACGTCGATGCCATCGTGATGCGTCATCCGCAGGAAGGCGCCTCTCGTCTGGCCGCTGAATTCGCTGGCGGTATCCCGGTGTTGAACGCCGGTGACGGCTCGAACCAGCATCCAACCCAAACGCTGCTGGATCTGTTCACCATCCAGGAAACCCAGGGTCGCCTGAGCAATATCAATATCGCCATGGTCGGTGACCTGAAATATGGCCGTACCGTCCACTCGCTTACCCAGGCGCTGGCAAAATATGAAGGTAACCACTTCTTCTTCATCGCGCCGGAAGCGTTGGCAATGCCGGGCTATATCCTGAAGATGCTGGACGAGAAAGGTATCTCCTACAGCCGCCACAACAGCATCGAAGAAGTGGTGCCGGAGTTGGATATTCTGTACATGACCCGCGTGCAGAAAGAGCGCCTGGATCCGTCCGAATACGCCAACGTGAAGGCACAGTTCATCCTGCGTGCCTCGGATCTGGCCGGTGCCCGCGACAATATGAAAGTGCTGCACCCGCTGCCACGCATTGATGAGATCGCCATTGAAGTGGACAAGACGCCGTACGCCCACTATTTCCAGCAGGCGGGCAACGGTATTTACGCCCGCCAGGCGCTGTTGGCACTGGTTTTAAACGCAGAATTGGCTCTTTAAGGGGGAACCGTCATGACTCACGATAACAAACTCCAGGTTGAAGCGATCAAGTGCGGCACGGTGATCGACCATATCCCGGCGCAAATCGGCTTTAAGCTGCTTTCGCTGTTCAAACTGACCGCCACCGATCAGCGCATCACCATCGGCCTGAATCTGCCCTCCAAAGAGCTGGGCCGCAAGGATCTGATCAAGATCGAGAACACCTTCCTGACCGAACAGCAAGCCAACCAGTTGGCGATGTACGCCCCCAAGGCCACGGTCAACCGTATCGATAACTATGAAGTGGTGCGCAAGCTGACCCTCAGCCTGCCCGATCATATCGATGGCGTGCTGACCTGCCCGAACAGCAACTGCATCAGCCGCAGCGAACCGGTGGCTTCAAGTTTCAGCGTCAAATCCCATGCAGGGGAAGTGCATCTGAAGTGTCGTTACTGCGAGAAAGAGTTCGATCACCAAGTGGTGTTGCAAACCGACTAAAATCGTCCGTTTTGCCGGGAGTGGCGCTGTTAATCTGGCGGCCACTCCTTATAATGGAGTTTCTGAAAATAACTCTACTCCAAGGGTTTCAAACTCCCGTTTGAAATGCCAACGGAATATCAGGAGATTAAATGTCACGTAATATCAGCACTGAACTCGCGCCAGCCGCCATTGGTCCTTACGTGCAGGGCGTTGACCTGGGCAGCATGATCATCACCTCCGGCCAGATCCCGGTCGATCCAAAAACCGGTACCGTACCCGATGACGTAGCCGCTCAGGCGCGCCAGTCACTGGACAACGTGAAGGCGATCGTGGAAGCCGCAGGCCTGAAAGTGGGCGACATCGTGAAAACCACCGTGTTCGTCAAAGACCTGAACGACTTCGCTACCGTTAACGCGGCCTATGAAGCCTTCTTCACCGAGCACAACGCCTCCTTCCCAGCGCGTTCTTGCGTGGAAGTGGCGCGTTTGCCAAAAGACGTGAAAATCGAGATCGAAGCCATCGCCGTTCGCCGTTAATCGGCCGTCAGGCAAGATCGAATACGGCCAGCCTTTGCTGGCCGTTTTTTTATTCCGGGATTACTGGCCAACCATAATATCCTTGCCAGCGCATTCAGCGTCAGGCTGGGTGCTGACAGACTCCATCATAAAACCGCCAACGATCGGTTTAATCATAAAATAAGTCTGCTGCTCCACAAGCGCAGGTTTTGCGTGGGATGCATCGCGGGCGCTGAATAGCATCTCGACTTGATATCGTTCCGGCCTTCCCTTGCAGAGCCGCACCGCGCCGTAGTTGCCATAACGGTTTTTCAACAACTGGTGCTGTTCTGCCAGCGCGCCGACGGCTGGTGGTTGACTCCAGCGGCTCGCCGTCTCGTCGTCAACCTGTAGCCATTCATCCACAAAATCACGCCCGTTCATGGCCGCAGGCTGAATGCGCTCTACCCGCTCACCGTTGATGCGATAGCGGAAAATCCCCTGGCGCGTCAACACGTCAGAGTCCAGCATGCCTACGACTGCCCGCACTTCAAACCCCAGCGGCGTAGTTTTAACACGCAGGGCTGACGTGTCGTCATCCGTAAAGCGGATATAACTTTCCTGGGTATGAAATAGCGAGCGCTGTTCCGCGTTCTGTGTTGCCAGTTCGATCAGGTTTAGCTGAAACACGCTCCACCGGGAAGTACACCAGGGTGTGCCCTGCGCCACCACCAATCGAGGCGGGGCGGCTTGCTGTGACGATGGGATCAGGTGGTAGGTAACGTTGTCGCCAAAGGCTCCAGAAATCGTCTTGTAGTCGTCGCTTTGCCAGCGCAGGATGCGATTCCATTTCCCCTCACGCCGCTGATAAGCCAGCAGCACGTTGTCATCACCACAGGGAATGGCGAAACCACTGTGGATCAACACGATATCGGGGAATTCGGGCTGGCGGGTGACTTCGATACCTGGCTCAGCGCCGTAGAAGCCCGATTCTGGTGCTTGCGCTGGCAGTGTGATCATTGGCAACAGAGTTTGCTGGAGTGAGGCGTCATCGCTGTCTGTGGGGCTGCAACTGAGATGGCCGTCGATCCCCTTCACCAGGGCATCCTTGTACTTATGGAGTTGTTCGCTGGCAGCGGGGGAGACTGCGGTATCACCGCCCTCCTCTCCTTCTTCCTTGACGGCCTGTAACTCTGTCAGTGCGCTTCTGGTGGCCTGATTGAGGCGTTCAAGCGATTGCGGGGTGCAATCTGCCTGCGCCATGGCGCTTGCGGCTAACCCGAGGCACAGCAGCACGATTTTCTGCAACATGACGTATCCTTGTCATTGAAGCCATATTGATGGCCGGTGACGCTAGCCTACACTTGGAGCTTGCCCCTCTCAATAGAAATTCCTGCGGTCTGTATCTCATGGTCAATCGGTGGCACGTACAGTCCCCTCTCCCTGTGGGAGAGGGCTAGGGTGAGGGGTCATTTCAGGCGTGCGAAACCGGCTTCCAGATCGGCGATCAGGTCGTCAATATTCTCAAAACCGATATGAACGCGCACTAACGTACCGGTAAAGTCCACCTTGGCCGCCGGACGGATTTCGTTCAGCTCCTCCGGCTGGTTGGCCAGGATCAGCGACTCAAAGCCGCCCCACGAGTAGGCCATGCTGAAATGCTCAAAATGGTCCAGATAGTGGGCGACCTGCTCATTGGTCAGCCGAGCCTTCAGCACAAAAGAGAACAACCCGCAGCTGCCGCTGAAATCACGCTGGAAGAACTCATGCCCCTTACAAGAAGGCAGCGCCGGATGATTGACCCGCTCCACCTCTGGCCGCGCCGCCAGCCATTCGGCAATGGCGATGCTGCTGACCTCATGCTGCTTGAGGCGTACACCCAGCGTTCTCAGCCCACGGCTGCCGTTATAGGCGGTATCTGCGTCGGCCATTTGCCCCATCAGGTAGGAGTTTTCACGCAGTTGGTCCCAGCAACGAGCATTCGATACCGCGGTGCCCAGCATGGCATCGGAATGGCCGATGATGTATTTGGTACCCGCCTGAATAGAAATATCCACGTCAAAATCCAGCGCCTTGAACAGAATGCCCGCCGCCCAGGTGTTATCGATCATGATGACGATCTCAGGATTTATCGCCCGGGCTGCCTTCACCATCGCCGGTACATCCTGAACTTCCATAGTGATGGAGCTTGGGGATTCAAGGAACAGCACTTTGGTGTTGGGCTTAATCAGCTCGGCAATCCCGGCACCGATCAGCGGATCGTAATAGGTGGTTGCTACGCCCAGCTTGCTCAGGATCTTGTTGCAGAAATCCTGCGTCGGCTCATATGCGGCGCCGGTCATCAGGATATGGTCACCGTTGGCAACAAACGCCAGAATGGCATTGGTCACGGCAGCGGCCCCGCAAGGGTAAAGCGAACAGCCTACTCCGCCCTCCAACTCGGCCATCGCGTCCTGGAATGAGAAATGCGTCAGGGTGCCGCGACGCCCGTAGAATAACTCGCCTTTGGCGCGGTTGGCGGTGGCAAATTTCTTGGCCTTTACCGTATCAAACGTTAAGGAAGAGGCGCGCTGGATCACCGGGTTAACCGATCCTTGGGTAAATCGAGGCTTACGGCCAGCGGTGACCAGGGCGGTTTCTATTTTTTTAGCTGTCATAATAAGTTGCCTGCTTTTCTCGTTTATCAATGGTGTAGGGTTATGCTGCGACCCTTATGCGATTTTTTCTGCCATATCCGTAAGGCTGGCGTTATCAGCTGCGGGTTGCGGCTTTTTGCCCGCAAAGCGCTCAACAATTTGTGCGGCATTGAGATCGTGTATCACGTTGATCAGCGTGGCCGGAGCATCGGTGATGGTGCCCAGCACCACCAGCATCGGAATGGTTTCCAATGGTAGACCCAGCGTGGTGACGATAAAGATCTCACCGAGGAAAGCTCCCCCTGGCACACCACCGACGATAATCGCCGAAAGCACGGAAATCAGCATCGTCAGGAAGAAGGTCTCCATCGTGAAATCCAGCCCCAGCACCGAGAAGATAAACACGATCTTGAGCGCGGCAATCATCGCCACACCGCCCTTATTCAGGTTTACCAGCAGCGGTAGGGAGATGTCTACGATTTCCGGATTGATCCCCATCGCTTTGGCAGCACGAATATTGGCTGGCAAGGTGCCCAGAGAGGAACAGGTGCCCAGCGCGGTGGCCGAAGGCTCGATGGCATTACGCCAGAAGGCACGTATCGCCGGCATGCCGCCGCCAATCCAGGAGTAGAAGATGGAGCCAAAAACGTAGTACAGCAGCGTGGCGGCAAAGAACAGGCCGATGGCTCTGGCAAAGGTGACCAGCAGCTGCGAGTCCTGGCTGGCCATGGTAGAGGCAAAGTAGCAGCCCAGCCCGATAGGCGCGCCTTTCATGATGATCGACACAATCTTCATGATGATGACGTTGAGATCGTTGAGTGAGTTGGAAACCCGCTTGCCCTGCTCACCCGATTGGCCAATGGCGATGCCCGCAATCACGGACATGATAATCAGCGCCAGAATGTTGGATTTGGACAGCAGCCCGACAAAGTCGTTGGTGGTTACCATGCTGACAAAATCCATGCTCCCGCCACCGGCGTTAAACTTCTCCGCCAGTTCGATGGTGACGCCCTGCGCCGGGTTGAACAAGGTGGCCAGGCCGACGATACCGGCAGCGGGTATCAGCGCCATCACAATGGAAACGGCAAAGATCACCCCCATGATACGCCCGAGCTTTTTCAGGTCGGTCATGCTGGCGATGGAAGACATGACGCTAACGCTGACCAATGGCACGATAATCATAAACAGCAGGTTAAGGAATATCTTACCGATTGCCTGTAATTTCAACGCAATATCGGGCGCGTAAATACCCACAATCCCCCCGAGCGTTAAGGCAAATAGCAGAATGAATGATGACTTGTAGGGCTCTAAACGTTTCCACATATTCAATTCCTTATTTTTATTGTTCATGTGACTTAAGTCACTTTTTTATTTTCTCTACAATAGAATGTGACTTGTGTAAGACAGGCCACCCTGGGTGTTGGGTTGTGATCCAATCCGGTACAGCGTATTCTGTTATTAATAATGTCATTTTGTTCTAAGCGATGTAATAGCGCATTCGTACCGTTTAAAGAAATCACTCATGAACAAAAGGAAAAAATGAGCAGCCCAGCATCGTTAAAACAACTGGAAGTTTTGGTCAAAATTGTGGAATGTGGTGGGCTATCTGAGGCTGCCGCACATCTGAACGTCTCGCCTTCGGCGGTCAGCAAGAGCTTGGCACAGCTGGAAAGCCAACTGGGCACCACTTTACTGAAGAGAACCACACGCAGCTTTACGCTTACCGAACCCGGCCAATATTTATACAGCCGTGCAACTCAACTGTTGCTGGATTTTAATGAATCGCTCAACACTACCGCGGGTTACTATAATCATCCTAATGGGGAATTAAGGATAACCTGCTCAATGGCTTTTGGTTATTCCCATTTGGCAACGTTGGCAAGTCATTTTCGTGAGCGTTGTCCCGATGTTGATTTATATATTAACCTTAGCGACAATTTTGTTAATCTTAATGAAACCAATTTTGATATCGCATTGCGCGTTTCTTCAGAACCGCCGGTTAATTATGCCATGCGTAAATTGGCTACGATCAATTGGGCCTATTGCGCCAGCCCCAAATATCTCGAAAAATATGGTACGCCGCATTCCATTCAGGATTTAGCCCATCATCAATGCCTGATTTATCCTGGACTAACCCCGGTCTGGAAGACGACCGATGAGCATGGCGTCGCACACCACTTAAAGACCAGCACCCCGATCCAAGCCAACAGCAGCCTGGTGTTGCTGAAATCCGTTTTGGAAAATCAAGGCATTGCCTATCTCCCTACCTATCTTTTGGGCGATTTGATTGAGCAAAGTGCCCTGGTTCCGTTGGCACTGGACGGCAAACTGACCCATCCGACCCACGGCCTGTATGCCCTGTATTTCCCCAGCCGCTACAGCAACCCCAAGGTACGCGCCTTTATCGATTTTCTGCTGGAACAGCTACAACCAGTGCCCATCTGGGACAGCTGGCTGACGCAGTCTTAAACCAGGGGACAGCAACCGCGCCATCCCCTGCCACAATTACTGCACCGCGACTGCACGCAACAGCGTTTCCAGCGGATATACCGCGGCAATCACCACTTCATCCCGGATCTGTGCCGCCGCATCCAGCTGTTGCCGAGCCTGTTCCGCCTCGGCTTTGCTCAAGGGTTTACCCTGCTGATAGCGTTCCAGCAGCATCAATCCCAGATCGGCCAATGTACCGACATCTTGCGCCACCGGTGCCAAATCCTTCATCACCACGTTGCAGGCGTTCACGGATCGCCTCTGCCGCTGCGCGATGGTTCTTGTCTTTAAGCAGCAACGCCACCTGAGTATTAAGATCGCGTACCGCCGCACTTTCCGGTGGGATGGCATCGGCAAAGCGGTTCAGCGGCTCAAACTGGTGATAATTACCCGCTTTGAACTTCAGATGCTGACGCGTGTAATACTGCCCCGGCTCGACCGCTTCGGCCAGGATCTGCAATGGCGTAATATCCACGCTGTTAGCCAACCGGGTAAATTCGCGTGCCGTTTCAGCATGCTGTTGCAAGCCGACAGACACCACCGACCAGGCGTCTATTGCCGCCAGGCGTTGATACATATTATCCTCATTGGTCACATCCTTGGCCGACCACAGACGCTCCGCCACGGCAAAGGTTCTCGGCCACAGTTTGACGTCCAGGACCGGCGCACGAATGTTTTCCGCCCAGAAGGCGGCCTCGCCCCCCAGAATATTGGCCTGATGCTGCTCATCTGGCACCACCGGCATAATGCCAGCCGGGATCGCCGCCAGCTTATTGCCGTCGGTTGGGTAACGCACGTTGCCCACCAGGGTGTAACCGCTCAGTTGATCCTGCTGTAGGGTAAATACCGGGCGGGTGTCGCCCATCCAGGTATCAATGCGGAAGGTCACCTGCTCTGGCGTTCGCCATTCGATCTCCCGCAGCGCACGGCGCGATTTACCTTTGAAATCGACAAAGCCTCGCCACCCCTGCTTGCCTTCGATCAGCGTGAAGGTGCCTTCCACCGGGCTGCCTTTCAAACGCGGCATGCTGAACTGCCAGCTCTGCGCCTGCTCGCCAGCCTGTACTTCGGTATCAACTCCCAGCGGCTGAGGCAAGATTTCATTGCGATAGTGATAGGCGGTGCTGTGCGGCTGATCGAGATAGAAGCCGGTAGAGAGAATGCCTTGATAACCATCCTGAGCGCTGGCCCCCAGAGAGTCTGGCCCCTGCCAGGATTGGATCACAATGGTACGCGGTAAGGTCGGATGGTAGATCTCATCCCAACCCACCATGCGCCGCTGATGCTGTTCGAGGAACTTTTCCAGCTTCTGGTTGAAGAAGGCCTGTAACGCATGGGCATCCGCCAACTGGTTTTGCTGCATAAACGCCTGGATGGTTTTGGACTCTTTCCACTGGGTGGCATCCACCTCATCCCCACCGATATGCAAGTAGGGATCTGGGAAGATCGCCACCAACTCGCCGATGATACTGTCGACAAACTGATAAACTTTGTCGTTCGAAGGATCGAGCGTGGGCTTGTGAACGCCCCAATGGCGTTCCATTTGATACGGCCCCGGCGCACTGAGCAGTTCTGGGTAGGCAACCGCAATGGTAGAGGCGTGGCCCGGCAAATCGATTTCTGGCACCACACGGATGCCCCGTGCCGTGGCATAAGCGACCACTTGCTGCATCTGCTCACGGGTGTAGAAATGACCGTCGCTGGCCAGTTGCTGGAGCTTGGGATAGTGCTCGGACGCGAAGCGCCAGCCCTGATCGTCGGTGAGATGCCAATGGAAAACGTTGAGCTTGGCCGCCGCCATGCCATCGAGCTGGCGCAGGATATCCTCAACCGGCAGGAAATGACGTGCCGAATCCAACAGTACGCCACGCCAAGGGAAACGTGGAACGTCGGTAATATTGACCAACGGCATAAAGGTGTTTTCGCCATCGGTCTGCACCAGTTGCAGCAGCGTCTCCATACCGCGTAGCGCCCCGAAGCGGGTGTTGGCCGTCAGCGTCGCTCCCTGCGGCGTTACCTTGAGTTGGTAGCTTTCATCGCTGTCTGGCAGCGGCTGGGCCGCAACCTGATGTTTGATCATGATGTTGATCGTTGCGGCCTGGTTTTTCTCACCCTGTGGGGCCAGCGTCCAACCAGTTTGCCGTTCCAGGCGGTCGCGCCAACGTGCCTGCGCCTCCCCTAAATCGTCCCCCTGAACGTCGAACGATAAGCGGTAATCCAGCACCAGCTTGCCTTGCGGCTGCGCCAGTTCGACCTGCTGTGGCCAAGGCATCAGCGGCAAATCACCCGCCGGTTGGGCCAGCGCATTAAGGGAAAATAACAGCGAAGAAGCCAGTAGCGTATAACTGAAGGGTTTGTGCATCGGAAATTCCTCAGAGGAAAAAAATCAAGCTTGCCAATGAGGTAGATAAAGACTGAGCCGAAGAGAGATGTCCAACCGCGAAGGCAAAACAGTGCGATGGATCACAGATTGGTTTGGAGGTCCCCCTCACCCACAGGGAGAGGGAGCTAGCTCAGTGCCATAGTTGAGCTCAGTGATCGAATTAGAGAGCGCTGTTTTAATGCGGTGATCGGATAGATTTCTGCAACCAAATACGAACTCGATCGGTCCCCTCTCCCTGTGGGAGAGGGTTAGGGTGAGGGGCACGCAGCAAAGCTACTGCCAGCCATACCGGCGGACAAACCAGCCTTTCACACACTGGGTCAGCACCATGTAACCGACCAGGATCAGCACCAGCCACGGGAAGTAGCCCAGCGGCAACGCCTGTAGTTGCAGGAAGCCCGCCAGCGGTGAGAAGGTCAGGCCGATACCGATGGCAATCACCGCCAACGTCATCACACACAGCGGCCAGGAAGGGCGGCTCTGGATAAACGGAATTTTGCGCGTACGGATCATATGGACGATCAACGTCTGCGACAGCAGCCCTTCCACAAACCAGCCAGACTGGAACAGCGTCTGCATTTCCGGCGTATTGGCCTGGAACACGTACCACATCAGGGCGAAGGTCAGCACGTCAAAGATAGAACTGATCGGCCCAAAGAACACCATAAAGCGCCCCAGATCGCCAGAGTTCCACCGCTGTGGCTTGGTGATCTGATCGTCATCAACATTATCGAACGGGATGGCAATCTGTGAAATATCGTACAGCAGGTTCTGGATCAACAGATGCAGCGGCAGCATCGGCAGGAAAGGTAAAAAGGCGCTGGCAATCAGCACGCTGAAGACGTTACCAAAGTTGGAGCTGGCGGTCATCTTGATGTATTTCAGCATGTTGGCAAACGTACGGCGGCCTTCGAGCACTCCCTGCTCCAGCACCATCAGGCTTTTTTCCAGCAGGATGATATCCGCCGCTTCCTTGGCAATATCTACCGCCGAGTCTACCGAAATGCCGATATCCGCCGCACGCAGCGCCGGAGCATCGTTGATACCATCGCCCATAAAGCCCACCACATGCCCCTGCTTACGCAACAGTTGGACAATGCGTTCTTTGTGCAATGGCGTCAGCTTGGCAAACACCGTGGTACGCGCCGCGGCCGCTACCAGCGTGGCGTCGTCCATCAGTTCGATCTCGCTGCCACGCAGGATGTGGTCTGCATCCAGCCCGACGTCCTTACACACTTTGGTGGCGACCAGCTCATTGTCACCGGTGAGGATTTTGACGGTCACACCATTCTTTTTCAGCGCGGCCAAGGCCGGTGCGGTGCTCTCTTTCGGTGGATCGAGGAAGGCGATATAACCTTCGAGGATCAGATCCGATTCATCTGCCACGCCATACTCATGATCCGTCGCAGGCAGGATCTTGTTGGCCACCGCTACGACGCGCAGCCCTTGCTGGTTGAGATCGTCGGTCACACGGCGGATGCGCGCCAGCAGCGCTTCGCTCAACGGGATCACCTCTCCGTCCTGGCGCACGTGGCTACAGATAGCCAGCATCTCTTCCAGTGCGCCCTTGCAGATCAGCTCGTGGTATTGCGCCTCTTTCGCCACCACCACCGACATGCGGCGGCGTTCAAAATCGAACGGGATCTCGTCGACTTTGCGGTAATGCTGCAAGGCATCCGGCTGTTTACTTTCTTCGGCACAGTTCAACACCGCCACGTCCAGCAGGTTTTTCAGCCCGGTCTGGTAGAAGCTGTTCAGCCAGGCATAGCGCAGCACCCGCTCGCTGCTGGCACCAAACACATCGGTATGGCGTTCCAGCACGATTTTATCCTGGGTCAGCGTGCCGGTTTTATCGGTGCACAGAATATCCATCGCACCAAAGTTCTGGATCGCATCCAGGCGTTTGACGATCACCTTCTGGCGCGACAGCTTGACCGCCCCTTTCGCCAGAGTGGAGGTGACGATCATCGGCAACATTTCCGGCGTCAGCCCCACAGCGACCGAAAGCGCAAACAATGCCGCTTCCCACCAGTCACCTTTGGTGAAGCCGTTAATCAGCAGCACAATCGGCGTCATTACCAACATAAAGCGGATCAGCAGCCAGCTCACCTTGCTGATGCCGGCCTGGAAGGCGTTAGGTTGCTCATCCTGACTGGTGACGCGCTGTGCCAACTGGCCGAAGTAGGTTTCGCTACCGGTGCCAATCACCATGGCCAGCGCAGTGCCGCTCACAACGTTGGTGCCCATAAAACACAGGTTCTGACACTCCAGCGGATCGCTCACCTGACCACGGGGATCGGCCACTTTTTCTACCGGCAGTGATTCACCGGTCAGCGCCGCCTGGCTGATAAACAAGTCCTTGGCGGAAAGCAGGCGCAAATCAGCCGGGATCATATCCCCTGCGGCCAGCTTGATAATGTCGCCCGGCACCAGCTGCGAAATCGGCAGCTCGCTATGTTCGCTTTTACCGGTATGCGCATCGCTGCGGTAAACCGTTGCGGTGTTGCTGACCATTGCCTTCAGAGCATCCGCCGCCTTGTTGGAGCGGGCTTCCTGAATAAAATGCAGCAACGTGGAAATCAGCACCATCAGGCCAATCACCAGCGCCGCGATCAGATCCTCAGTGGCGTAGGAAATCAGCCCCAGCACGGTCAGCAGCAGGTTGAACGGGTTGCTGTAGCAATGCCACAGATGCCGCCACCAGCTTTCGGCCTGCTGATTTTCGATGGTGTTGCTGCCAAACCGGGCGCGGGCGGTTTCTGCCTCATGCTCGGTGATACCTTCCGGATGGCTGTTGAAGCGCTCGTACAGCTGCATCGCGCTGGCGGCAGCGCATTCCAGACGTTGTTGTGTCAGGCTTGCGGGCAATTCATGTGCCGTACCACTGACGCTTTCCAACAGTGCATCACGCCGTACCAGGCGGCGTGGCAAATTGCGGCTGAGCATACCCAGCAGCCGACGGGGAAGTTGTTTAATTTTCATCGTTCGCACCTTATCGCCCAACGCCTCACGGCAGTGGGGGGACGGCGGATCGGCCCGCTGGCTCGGTTTTCGGACACGCCAAAAAACCTCCGCCAGAGCAGATCGCTGATTTTCAATCACAACAGAGGCGAACTATCGAACAAGTGCCGCTGCTTACCTAAACCGGTAAAACAGCAACGCAGAGCGGAGAGGTTTTACCGGGGAACCGAATGAGTGGTGTTGGGGCTCGGATCGGGATCCATGCAGGAATTAACCTCAGATCAAAGAAAAGAAAAAGAACGGCAATCGCGGCCATTCCATTTTTGCGTCACTACGGCTATCTACCAAGATCCGCACGCTAAAATGCGCTATGGTAGCGAGCATAAGTGGGATGTTGTAAGTTTAAGCCTCATAACCTAAACGATAAGTAAACCATGCAAAACCGGCTGACAATCAAGGATATCGCCCGCCTGAGCGGGGTAGGCAAGTCTACCGTCTCACGCGTGATGAATAACGAAGGCAGCGTAAGCCCGCAAACCCGTGAACGGGTGGAGGCGGTGATCCGCAGCCAGGGTTTTACCCCATCAAAATCCGCGCGAGCCATGCGCGGCCAGAGCGACAAAGTCGTGGCGATCATCGTTTCCCGCCTGGATTCACCTTCGGAAAATCAGGCCGTGCGCACCATGCTGCCGCTGCTGTATCAGCAGGGCTTTGATCCGATCGTCATGGAAAGTCAGTTTGAAACCCGGCTGGTGGAGGAGCATCTCAACGTGCTGCGCCAGCGCCACGTCGACGGCGTGATCCTGTTCGGCTTCACCGGCCTGACTGCGGACATGCTCAAACCATGGCAGGAAAAGATGGTGGTAGTCGCCCGCGAATATCCAGGGATCTCCTCCGTCTGTTATGACGATGAAGGTGCCGTGAAACTGTTGATGCAGCGCTTACGCAAACAGGGCCACAACCATATCAGCTACCTGGGCGTGCAGGAGTCCGATGCCACCACCGGGATGCGCCGCCATCAGGCCTATCTGGATACCTGCCGCGCGCAGAAAATCCCGCCGGTGGTCGCACTGGGCGAGTTGAACTATCAGAGCGGTTTCCAACTGGCTGCCAACGTGATCGAACCGCAAACCACCGCGCTGGTGTGCGCCTCCGATACCATCGCTCTCGGTGCGATGAAATACCTGCAACAGCAACAGATAGCATCGCTCCAAGTGTGCGCTATCGGTAATACGCCGATGCTCAACTTCCTGTTCCCAGAGACGTTTTCGGTCGAATTGGGCTATGGCACCGCCGGGCAGCAGGCGGCACTTCAGCTGCTAGGCCAATTGAGCGGTGAACTCGACATCCGCCAAATCATTATCCCCTGCAAACTGGCCTGATAAATAAGGCCACGTCTCACCGGGCGCTGCATGCAGCGCCCCTACGTATTGAGCCGGCGTTCATTTTGACGCTATCTGAAGCTTTATTGTTCGTTTTGTGATCCTCACCGCAAGTTGGGAACGTTCCCATTTAATAAAAACGACTGAGTGACTAAGCTTAAAAACATCCATACCTCTGTGCCTCACTGATAATCAAGGTGCCATAATGAGCAAAGTTCAGCAGCAGGACATCGATCGCCTGATCGTGCTGGTAGGTGGCCGCGAGAATATCGCCACCGTCAGCCACTGCATTACCCGCCTGCGTTTCGTTCTTAACGATCCCGCCAAGGCCAAACCGAAAGAGATTGAACAGCTGCGGATGGTCAAAGGCTGCTTCACCAACGCCGGGCAGTTCCAGGTAGTGATCGGTCCCGAAGTGGGTGATTACTATCAGGCATTGATTGCCACCACTGGCATCAATGAAGCCGATAAAGAACAGGCCAAGCTGGCCGCCCGCCAGAATATGACCTGGTTCGAACGCGGTATCTCACACTTTGCCGAGATCTTCTTCCCGCTGCTGCCCGCGCTGATTAGCGGTGGTTTGATCCTGGGCTTCCGCAACGTGATCGGCGATATCCCGATGTCCGGCGGCCAAACGCTGGCCCAGATGCACCCGGCCTGGAAAACCATTTACGACTTCCTGTGGTTGCTGGGTGAAGCCATCTTTATGTTCCTGCCGGTGGCCATCTGCTGGTCAACGGTGAAAAAAATGGGCGGTACCCCGGTGCTCGGCATCGTCATGGGCATCACCCTGGTCTCTCCGCAGTTGATGAACTCCTACCTGCTCGGCCAGCAAATACCGGAAGTGTGGAACTTTGGCTGGTTCACCATTGAGAAAGTCGGCTATCAGGCACAGGTGATCCCCTCGATCCTCGCCGGTATGGCGCTAGGCTGGATCGAAACCCGCCTGAAAAAGATCGTGCCGGATTATCTGTATCTGGTGGTGGTGCCGGTGGTTTCCCTGCTGTTGGCGGTATTCCTGGCGCACACGCTGATCGGTCCGTTTGGCCGCATGATTGGTGATGGTGTAGCTTGGGCAGTGAAATGGGTGATGACCGGTAGCTTCGCCCCAATCGGTGCCGCGCTGTTTGGTTTCCTGTATGCGCCGTTGGTGATCACCGGGGTGCATCAGACCACGCTGGCGATCGATATGCAGATGATCCAAAGCATGGGTGGTACGCCAGTCTGGCCGCTGATTGCCCTGTCAAATATCGCACAGGCCTCGGCGGTGCTGGGCATCATCATCGTCAGCCGCAAGGCTAATGAACGTGAGATTTCCGTACCGGCCGCCATCTCCGCCTACCTCGGCGTTACCGAACCGGCCATGTATGGTATCAACCTGAAATACCGCTTCCCGATGCTGTGCGCGATGATCGGTTCCGCCTTCGCGGGCCTGATCTGCGGCCTGACCGGCGTGATGGCCAACGGCATCGGCGTAGGTGGCCTGCCCGGCATCCTGTCAATCCAACCGCAGTTCTGGCTGATTTACTCCTTCGCCATTCTGGTAGCCGTGGTGATCCCGCTGCTGTTGACCATGATGGTGTACAAACGCAAAGCCAGCCGCGGCGAATTACCGGTATAAACAACGAGAGTGATTATGAGCAATCCAATCCCCTGGTGGCAGAACGGCGTTATTTATCAAATCTATCCGAAGAGTTTCCAGGACAGCACCGGCAACGGCTATGGCGATCTGGCCGGGGTGACTCAACGGCTAGACTATTTGCAGGAACTGGGCGTCGATGCCATCTGGCTGACGCCAGTGTATGTCTCGCCTCAGGTCGATAATGGCTATGACGTGGCCGATTACTGCGCCATCGATCCGGCCTACGGCACCCTGGCCGACTTCGAGCACCTGGTGGCACAAGCCCACCAGCGCAGCATCCGCATCGTGATGGATATGGTGTTTAACCACACCTCCACCGAGCACCCGTGGTTCAAGGCCGCGCAGGATCCCACCAGCCCGCTGCGTCAGTTCTATATCTGGCGCGACGGCGAAGGCGATGCTCTGCCCAACAACTGGCGCTCCAAATTTGGCGGCAATGCCTGGCAATGGCACGCCGACAGCGGCCAATACTACCTGCACCTGTTTGCCACCGAGCAGGCCGATCTGAACTGGGAACATCCGCCAGTGCGCGAAGAGCTGAAGAAAGTGTGTCAGTTCTGGGCGGATAAAGGTGTCGATGGGTTGCGTCTTGACGTGATTAACCTGGTTTCCAAACAGCAGGACTTCCCGAACGATAGTCAGGGCGATGGCCGCCGTTTTTACACCGACGGCCCACGCATTCATGAGTTCTTGCAGGAGATGAGCCGCGAGGTGTTCCAGCCGCGTGGCTTGATGACCGTGGGCGAGATGTCCTCAACTTCCCTAGAACACTGCCAGCAGTATGCCGCACAAAGCGGTGCCGAGCTGTCGATGACCTTCAACTTCCACCACCTGAAAGTGGACTATGCCGATGGGCAAAAGTGGACATTGGCCGCACCGGATTATGTCGAGCTGAAGCAGATTTTCCACCACTGGCAGCAAGGCATGCATAACCGCGCCTGGAACGCGCTGTTCTGGTGTAACCACGACCAGCCGCGCATCGTTTCACGTTTTGGCGACGAAGACGAGCTGCGGGTGACCGCCGCCAAGATGCTGGCGATGGTGCTTCACGGCATGCAGGGCACACCGTACATCTATCAGGGCGAAGAGCTCGGCATGACCAACCCAGGTTTCCAGCAAATCGAGAGTTATCGCGACGTGGAAAGCCTGAATATGTACGCCGAGCTGCATGCTCGGGGAAGAAGCGATGAGGAGCTGTTGGCGATACTGGCAAGCAAATCACGGGACAATGGCCGCACGCCAATGCAATGGGATGCTACCGCCAATGCGGGCTTCACCGCCGGTACGCCGTGGATTGCCTGTGCGGAGAATTACCCGCAGATTAACGCCTCTGCGGCTTTGGCCGATTCGGATTCGGTGTTTTACGCCTATCGCCATCTGATCGCCCTGCGCAAGCAGTATCCCCTACTGACCCACGGTGATTATCAGGATCTGGCCCCGGCTCATCCGGCCTTGTGGTGCTACCAACGTAGCTGGAATGGGCAACGGTTGCTGGTAGTCGCCAACCTGAGCCGTGAGCTACTGGCGTGGGATGCCGCTGGCGTGGAGTCCTCAGAGCTGTGGCGACCGCTGATAAGCAACTATGCCGATGCAGCGGAACAGCCAAGGGCCAAGGTCTTGCGCCCGTTCGAGGCAAACTGGTGGCTGTTGGAGTCCTGATTGGCCAAAGCGGATTCGAGCACTCATACCGGGCGGCTATGTCCTGAGGTAGCCGCCCACCGAACTTAAAAACTTTGCATCAACTTCACCACGCCCGCCGCTTCCTGCGCCAGCGCCTCATCGCTCATATCAAACACGCCCTGCACCAGATGCGGCGGCAGATAATCCATGCCGGTCAGGTTAGCGACGGCGTTAAATGGCTTCAGCAGATCGGTAACCGGGTAACGGTTATAGCCTGCCGGTGAATAGGCCTGCGCATTACCGCCGGTGGTGACCACCAGCTGCAACGGCTTACCTTGGAGTTTGTTACCTTCGCTGCCATAGGCGAAACCATGGGTTAATACCGCATCCTGCCATTCGCTGAGGATCGCCGGAGAGCTGTACCAATAGAACGGGAACAGCATCACGACCACATCATGCGCCTGTAGCAGTTCCTGCTCGCGAGCGACGTCAATCTGGTAGTCCGGATATACGCGCATCAGTTCATGTACGGTGACGTTAGGTAACGGGCGCAGCGCCTCAATCAGCACCTTATTGACGCGGGAGTCGTCGGGGAAACGGTGGGCGGTCAGGACTAAAATACGCGACATGGGGAATTCCTCGTTTATCGTTGATGGCACATTTTTTCATTTCCCCGCGTTCCGGTGTAGTCTGTAAACAGTCACATTAACTTCAACCTAAAGTATCAACCACCATGCCGCTGCCGATGGATGTACATCGCCTGTTACCGGCGTTTCTCAGCGCCGCTCAGACACAGAACTTCTCCGCCGCTGCACGCCAACTGGGCGTCACTCCGGCGGCGATCAGCAAAAATATCCGCGTGCTGGAAGAGAAGCTGGCGCTGCGGCTGTTCCAACGCAACACCCACAGCGTGGTACTGACCGACGAGGGCAAAGCCTTGCTGGAGCAGGTGGCACCGCTGTGGCAAGCGCTGACCGCCACGTTGGAACTGGCCGGGGGAGCGCAACTTCCTCCTGCCGGCAGCGTGCGCGTCAGCATGATCCCCGGCTTTGGTCGTCAGGTGCTGATGCCGCTGATCCCTGAGTTTTTACAGCGCTACCCGATGATCGATCTGGATCTGTCGCTGGATGCTCGGGTGGTCAATCTGGTGGGTGAAGGTTTTGATGTGGGCATTGGTAGCCAGGTCGATCCCGACAGCCGATTGGTGGCACGCCCGCTCTACCCAATGCAGATGGTCTTGGTCGCCTCCCCCGCCTATCTTGCCCAATATGGCACACCACAGCTGCCGGAAGATCTGCTGCAACACAGTTGCCTGCTGCACCGCAACCCGGCTACCGGGCGCAATGTCAAATGGCCACTGCCGTATAAAACGTTGGATCTGCATGGCCGTCTGACCGCCAGCAGCCCGGAAATGTTATTAGACTCCGCGTTGGGCGGGCTAGGTATCGCTTGCCTATCGCGTTGGTATGTCGAACAGCATTTTGGCCAGGGAACGTTGCTGCCGGTGCTGCAAGATTACTGGCCAAAACCTACGCAAATCTGGCTCTATTATGCCTCGTCTGATCTGCCGCCACGGGTGCGCGTCTGGGTGGATTTTTTACTGGCGCATTTTCGCCTCGATTCGGCGTGATGCGATCGTAATCACGCTTTAACGATCTTTCGGATAATCGGCATTCTTCATTCAAGCCGCTGATAGCAAGGGTTACAAATATTTCTGAAACTGCTGGCTGTACAGCGTTCAAACTGCTCCCCAGATTCTTTGACCTGTGTCATAAAAACCGACACCACACCCATATATAGTGCCCATAGAAATTCAATCACCTATATATAGTAGTTATCCACAAAATAATCCACACCCTCCGCAGCCCTTGTGCCCTGCGGTTTTGCCCTGTGGATAAGCCGACGCTCCCCGATGGGGACAGGAGTAACAACGTGAAACCAGTAGTGATTAAACGGGACGGTTGCCAGGTATCTTTTAACGAAGAGCTGATCAGGCAGGCCATCGAGCGGGCCGCTTTAGCCGCTGAAGTTGTCGATGCCGACTACTGCGCTACCGTCGCCCGGGTGGTCGCTCAACAGATGGAAAACCAGCCGCGGGTGGACATCCATGAAATCCAGCAGGCGGTAGAAAACCAACTGATGGCTGGCCCGTATAAGCAGCTGGCACGTACCTACATCGAATATCGCCACGATCGTGATGTCTCACGCGAACTGCGCGGGCGTCTGAACCAGGAAATCCGTGGCCTGGTAGAGCAGAGCAACGTCGCGCTGCTCAATGAGAACGCCAATAAAGACAGCAAGGTGATCCCTACCCAGCGCGACCTGCTGGCCGGTATCGTCGCCAAACACTACGCCAAACAACATATCCTGCCGCGCGATGTGGTGCTGGCCCATGAGCGTGGCGAGATCCACTATCACGATCTCGACTATTCACCGTTCTTCCCGATGTTCAACTGTATGCTGATCGATCTTAAAGGCATGCTGACCAACGGCTTCAAGATGGGCAACGCCGAGATCGAACCACCGAAGTCGATCTCTACCGCCACCGCAGTGACTGCACAGATCATCGCTCAGGTTGCCAGCCATATTTATGGCGGCACCACCATTAACCGCATCGACGAGATCCTGGCCCCGTTCGTGACCGAGAGCTTCAACAAGCACCAGCAGGTAGCAGAGCAGTGGCAGATCCCGGACGTGGCAGGCTATGCGATGACCCGCACCGAGAAAGAGTGCTACGACGCCTTCCAGTCGCTGGAATACGAAGTGAACACCCTGCACACCGCCAACGGTCAGACGCCGTTTGTGACCTTCGGTTTCGGTTTGGGTACCAGCTGGGAATCGCGCATGATCCAGCAGTCGATCCTGAAAAATCGTATTGCCGGGCTGGGCAAAAACCGTAAAACCGCGGTGTTCCCGAAACTGGTGTTCGCGATCCGCGACGGCCTGAACCATAAATTTGGCGACGCCAACTACGACATCAAACAGTTGGCGCTGGAATGTGCCAGCAAACGCATGTATCCGGACATCCTCAATTACGATCAGGTGGTCAAGGTTACCGGTTCGTTTAAAACGCCGATGGGCTGCCGCAGCTTCCTCGGCACCTATGAAGAGAACGGCGAGCTGATCCACGATGGCCGTAACAATATCGGCGTCATCAGCCTGAACCTGCCGCGCATCGCCCTGGAAGCCCAAGGTGATGAAAACTGCTTCTGGGAACTGCTGGATGAGCGTCTGCTGCTGGCCAAGAAAGCCCTGATGACCCGCATTGCACGCCTGGAAGGCATCAAGGCCCGCGTGGCACCGATCCTGTATATGGAAGGCGCCTGCGGCGTACGGTTGAAGGCCGACGATAATATCGCGGAAATCTTTAAAAACGGCCGTGCCTCGATTTCGCTGGGCTACATCGGCGTGCATGAAACCATCAACGCGCTGTTTGGCGCGGAACAACACGTTTACGACGACGAGCAGCTGCGTGCCAAGGCCATCGCGATTGTGCAACGCCTGAAAGACGCCACCGAAAGCTGGAAGGAAGAAACCGGCTACGGCTTCAGCCTGTACAGTACGCCAAGTGAGAACCTGTGCGATCGCTTCTGCCGCCTGGATACCAACGAGTTTGGCGTCGTCGATGGGGTGACGGATAAAGGGTATTACACCAACAGTTTCCACCTCGATGTGGAGAAAAAGGTCAATCCCTACGACAAACTGGACTTCGAAGCGCCATACCCACCGTTGGCTAACGGCGGCTTCATCTGTTACGGCGAATACCCGAACCTGCAGCACAATCTGAAGGCGCTGGAAGACGTGTGGGATTACAGCTACACCCGCGTGCCTTATTACGGCACCAACACGCCGATCGATGAATGCTACGAGTGCGGCTATACCGGCGAGTTTTCCTGTACCAGCAAAGGCTTTACCTGCCCGAAATGTGGCAACCATGATTCGGCAAAAGTCTCGGTGACCCGCCGCGTGTGTGGCTATCTGGGCAGCCCGGATGCTCGTCCGTTCAACGCCGGCAAGCAGGAAGAAGTGAAGCGCCGGGTGAAACATCTGGGCAATGGGGAAATTGGTTAACTGATCCCTAACCCTCTCCCACAGGGAGAGGGGAACCATTGAGTTCGCTGATTTTTCTGCGTAATACCTTTACCCCACTTCCCAAAGCAGCACGGACCAACCAAGTGCTCCAGACAGTCCCTCTCCCGCTGGGAGAGGGTTGGGGTGAGGGCAACATAAAAGAAAATAATATTATGAATTTCCACCAGTATTATCCCATCGACGTGGTCAACGGCCCCGGCACCCGCTGCACGCTGTTTGTGGCCGGTTGTGTACACGAATGCCCGGGCTGCTATAACAAAAGCACCTGGCGGGTCAATTCCGGCCTGCCGTTTACCCAGCAGATGGAAGACCAGATCGTGGCCGATCTCAACGACACGCGCATTCCACGCCAAGGGCTATCGCTGTCCGGCGGCGATCCGCTGCATCCGGCCAACGTTGCCGCCGTGTTGCAGTTGATCAAGCGAGTCCATGCCGAATGCCCAGGCAAAGATATCTGGCTGTGGACCGGCTATAAGCTGGATGAACTGAATAGCGAACAGATGCAGATCGTCGATCGGATTAACGTATTGATAGACGGCAAGTTTGTGCAGGATTTAAAAGACCCGGCGCTGATTTGGCGCGGCAGCGCTAATCAAGTGGTGCATAAGCTGCGCTAGTTTTATCCCCGTTTGGTGCAGCGTAGGCTGCGCCCGCCTTGCATCGCAAAAAATCCATTTTCTCCACCATCCGCTATCCCGCACGGCATCATCTCCCTGTCCCAAATTGTTCATCAGTTCGCCACCTGCGCGTCACGTGATTGTCATCTGCCCTCGGCACCATGATGCCAACGTGACTACCGAGTGCCGAACATGGATCTCATCGCCGTTTTGCCGCTTTCTTCCCTAACCGAAGTGCCGAGGGTTTAGCTATGACGCACTTATCTAGACATCCGACCAGTTTTCCAACCCGCTATCAGCAGATTGCCGCCCAGCTGGAGCAAGAGCTGGGCAGCCAATACCGCTGTGGGGATTATCTTCCTTCAGAACAACAGCTTGCCGAACGCTATCAGGTCAATCGCCATACGCTGCGCCGTGCCGTCGATGAGCTGGTAGAGCGCGGCTGGCTGCAACGCCGCCACGGCATCGGCATTCTGGTATTGCTGCGCCCCTATAACTATCCGCTGCACGCCAATACCCGTTTCAGCCAGAACCTGCTCGAACAGGGAAGCCATCCCACCAGTGAGCGCTTACTTGCAGTATTACGCCCGTGTAATGGGCATATCGCCAGCGCCCTCAGCCGTGAAGAGGGAGAAACCATTATCCACCTGCGCACTCTGCGCCGGGTGAACGGCGTACCCCTGAGCGTGATCGACCACTATCTGCCCGATTTAGACTGGTGGCCCGCGCTGCAACAGTTCCACAGCGGTTCACTGCACGAGTTTATCCAACAGCAGATCCACCAGCCGCTGACCCGCCGCCAGACCCGCATCAGCGCCCGGCGTTCCCAGGCGAAAGAGAGCCGCCTGCTGGAGATCGCCACCCATGCGCCGTTGCTATGCGTGCGCACCCTGAACACCTGTAGCGGCAGCGATACGGTGGCGGAATACTCCGTCAGCCTGGCGCGTGCCGACATGATCGAACTGACGATGGAGCACTGAATGCAAGCCTTACAGCAGAGACAACGCTGGATGTCGGTACTGGCGCATAGCCAGCCCGCCCAGTTGCGCAGCCACTGGCAGGCGCTGAACCTCAACCCGAGCTACCAACGCCTGCGCGCCCCGGAGATTGGCTTGACGCAGCTGCTAGGGCGCATGGGGGCGACTGGCCGCCGCTTTGTGCTGGGCGACATGACCGTAACCCGCGCGGTGGTGCAGCTGGCAAACGGCGGCCAGGGCTACAGCTACATCAGCGGGCGTGACAAGGATCATGCCGAGCTATGTGCGCTGATCGACGCCCTGCTACAGCAACCCGCCAACCATGAATTGCTACAGCTTCAGTTGATCGAACCCTTGGCCGCACTGCAACAGGAGCAGCGCCAGCTGCGCGCCCGCGCCGTCGCCTCCAGCCGGGTGGATTTCTTTACGCTGGTGCGAGGGGATTAAGCCATGACGTTATTAGCCGGTTTTGACCAGCCGATTGAACAATCGCAGCAGGCTTTTCGTTTGATTTTAAAGGCGTTAAGTGAGCCTGGGGTGATTGTTGAGCTCCCAGATGTTCCGACATGGGGTGCGCTGAACACCGCCAGCACCGCCGTGTTGCTGACGCTGGCCGATCAGGAAACGCCGCTTCAGCTCTGTGCTGAGCTAAAAAGTGAGCAAGTGCTAACTAACATCCGTTTTCATACCGGGGCAGCGCTGGCTAACCGCCCGGAAGATATCCACCTGGCGGTATGGGATGACCAGTTACAACCTGCCGAATTAAGCGCTCTACCGCATGGTAGTGAAGTCTCGCCGGAGTTCGGTGCCACATTGGTGGTGCAGGTAGCGACATTGGAAGGCAGTGACGGGCTACAGCTCTCCGGCCCCGGCATTGAAAAACAACGGGAAATATCTCCGTCGTTGCCAACTGCATTACGGAATTATCTACTCGGACGACCTCAGCGCTTCCCGCTGGGTCTGGACATTATCTTGACCAGCGGCGGGCGTCTGATGGCACTGCCAAGAACCACCCGCGTGGAGGAGTACTGATGTACGTTGCGGTGAAAGGGGGCGAAAAGGCCATCGAGGCTGCCCATCAACTACAGGAAAATCTGCGTCGGGGCGACGAAACTGTCCCAGCGCTCAGCGCAGAGCAAATCGGCGAACAGCTGGGTTTGGCCGTTGACCGGGTGATGACGGAAGGCGGTATTTACGATCGTCAGCTAGCGGCGTTGGCCATCAAGCAGGCCAGCGGCGATCTGGTGGAGGCCATTTTCCTGCTGCGCGCCTATCGTACCACCTTGCCACGTCTGGCCGTCAGCGAACCGTTGGTGAGTGAGAACATGCGGTTAGAGCGGCGGATCTCGGCGGTTTACAAAGACTTGCCCGGTGGCCAGGTGCTTGGCCCCACTTATGACTATACCCATCGCCTGCTGGATTTTGCACTGCTGGCCAACGGTGAAACGCCTGCCGCCCCGCAGGCCGATGAGCCGCTGCCAGAGAGCTGTGCCCACGTGTTCGACCTGCTGAATCAGCAGCACCTGGCACTGGCGGAACAAGATGATGGCAGTATTCCAGACGATATAACCCGCAACCCGCCGGTTTATCCGTGCTCCCGCTCGGCGCGCTTACAACAGCTGGTGCGTGGCGATGAAGGCTTTCTGCTGGCATTAAGCTACTCCACCCAGCGCGGCTATGGCCGTAACCATCCGTTCGCCGGGGAGATCCGCAGCGGTTACGTTAGCGTGGAGATCGTGCCGGAAGAACTCGGTTTCGCCGTCGATATCGGCGAGATCCTGCTGACCGAATGCGAGATGGTGAACGGCTTTGTCGACCCGCAAGATCGTCCGCCGCACTTCACCCGTGGCTACGGGCTGGTGTTTGGCCGCTCGGAACGCAAAGCCATGGCGATGGCGCTGGTGGATCGCGCCTTGCAAACCGCCGAATACGGTGAGGACGTGGCAGGCCCGGCGCAGGACGAAGAGTTTGTCTTGGCCCACGCCGATAACGTGGAGGCCGCCGGTTTTGTTTCCCACCTCAAGCTACCGCACTACGTCGATTTCCAGGCCGAGCTGGAGCTGCTCAAACGCCTGCAACTGGAATTCGCCGCCCTTCAGGAGACTCGCCATGAGTGAAGTATTGACCGGCTATAACCTCGGTTACCTGGATGAACAAACCAAGCGCATGATCCGCCGCGCGATCCTCAAGGCGGTGGCGATCCCCGGTTATCAGGTGCCGTTCGGTGGCCGCGAGATGCCAATGCCTTATGGCTGGGGCACTGGCGGCATCCAGATCACCGCCAGCATCATTGGCCGCGCCGACGTGCTGAAAGTCATCGACCAAGGTGCCGACGACACCACCAACGCGGTCTCCATCCGTCGCTTCTTCCAACGCGTGGCCGGAGTCGCTACCACCGAGCGCACGCCAGAAGCGACGCTGATCCAGACCCGTCACCGCATACCGGAAACGCCATTGCAGGCTGACCAAGTCCTGATTTATCAGGTACCTATCCCGGAGCCACTGCGTTTTATCGAACCGCGCGAGACCGAAACGCGCAAGATGCACGCGCTGGAAGAATACGGCGTGATGCAGGTGAAGCTGTATGAGGATATCGCCCGCTACGGCCATATCGCTACGACCTATGCCTATCCGGTGAAGGTTAACGATCGCTATGTGATGGACCCGTCTCCAATCCCTAAATTTGATAACCCGAAGATGCACATGATGCCTGCATTGCAGCTGTTCGGTGCCGGCCGGGAAAAGCGCATCTACGCCCTGCCGCCGTTTACCAAGGTGGAAAGCCTGGACTTTGACGATCACCCGTTCAGCGTACAGCAGTGGGAAGAGCCTTGCGCCCTATGCGGCTCACGCCACAGCTATCTGGATGAGGTGGTGCTCGACGACCAGGGCAGCCGGATGTTCGTCTGCTCAGACACCGACTTCTGCCAGCAACAACTCAATCAAGAGGTACCGCACTGATGACTTCCGTTCCGTTGAGTGCCACGCCGTTGCTGACGGTCAATCAACTCACCCACCTTTACGCGCCGGGCAAAGGTTTCAGCAACGTGTCATTCGATATCTATCCCGGTGAAGTGCTGGGCATCGTCGGCGAATCCGGCTCGGGTAAAACCACGCTGCTCAAGTCGATCTCTGCCCGACTGGCACCGCAACAGGGCCAAATCCTCTACCGCCCGCAGCCAGGACAGCTGCAGGATCTGTATGCCATGGCGGAAAGCGATCGCCGCCGCCTGCTGCGCACCGACTGGGGCGTGGTGCATCAGCATCCACTCGACGGCCTGCGGCCACAGGTTTCTGCCGGCGGCAACATCGGTGAGCGCCTGATGGCCATCGGTCAGCGCCATTACGGTGATATTCGTCAGCAGGCCAAACAGTGGCTGGAGGACGTGGAGATCCCGGTCTCTCGCCTGGACGATCTGCCCACCACCTTCTCCGGCGGTATGCAGCAGCGCTTGCAGATCGCCCGCAATCTGGTGACCCATCCGAAGCTGGTGTTTATGGATGAGCCAACCGGCGGGCTGGACGTTTCCGTGCAGGCGCGGCTGCTGGATCTGCTGCGCAATCTGGTGGTGGAAATGCAGCTGGCAGCGGTGATTGTCACCCACGATCTGGGCGTGGCACGCCTGCTGGCCCACCGCTTGCTGGTGATGAAAGAAGGTGAGGTGGTGGAAAGCGGTCTGACCGACCGGGTGCTGGACGATCCGCACCACCCTTACACCCAGTTGCTGGTCTCTTCGGTACTGTCGTAAACAGGTGACATATGACGATTAAAATCCGGGTTGAACACCTGAGTAAAACCTTTGTGCTGCACCAACAGCACGGTACCCGCCTGCCGGTGCTGCACGATGCCAACCTGACCGTCAGCAGCGGCGAATGCGTGGTGCTGCACGGTCATTCCGGCAGTGGTAAATCCACCCTGCTGCGCTCGCTGTACGCCAACTATCTGCCAGACAGCGGCCATATCTGGATCCATCATCAGCATGACTGGCTGGAACTGGTACAGGCCGAGGCCCGACAAATCCTGGCGGTACGCCGCCACACCATCGGCTGGGTCAGTCAGTTTCTGCGCGTGATACCGCGCATCAGCGCGCTGGAAGTGGTGATGCAGCCGTTGCTGGAATCCGGCGTTGAACGTAGCGAATGCCGTGAGCGGGCCGCAACCCTGCTCAACCAGCTCAACGTACCGCAGCGCCTGTGGCCGTTGGCTCCTTCGACCTTCTCCGGCGGTGAGCAGCAGCGGGTGAATATCGCCCGTGGCTTTATCAAGGATTACCCCATTCTGCTGCTGGATGAGCCGACTGCCTCGCTCGACAGCCGCAACAGCGCAGCGGTGGTCAACCTGATCGAACAGGCCAAACAGCGCGGCGCGGCCATCGTCGGTATCTTCCATGATGCAGTCACCCGCGAGCAAGTGGCTGACCGTTTACATGCCATGCAGGCCCCACAGGTTCTGGAGACGCCATGATTATCAATAACGTCAAGCTGGTGCTGGAAGACCAGATGGTTGCGGGTTCACTGGAAATGACCGACGGCGTGATCCGTAACTTTGCCGAGACGCCGAGCCAGCTACCGCAAGCGCTGGATGGTGAAGGCGGCTGGCTGTTGCCGGGGTTGATTGAGCTGCATACCGACAATCTGGACAAGTTTTTCACCCCGCGTCCCAACGTGGACTGGCCCGCACATTCGGCCATGAGCAGCCACGACGCGCTGATGGTGGCCAACGGCATCACCACGGTGCTGGATGCGGTCGCGATTGGTGACGTACGCGACGGCGGGCATCGGCTGGAAAATCTGCAAAAAATGATCGACGCGGTGATCCACAGCCAGCGCGCCGGGGTGAACCGGGCCGAACATCGGCTGCACCTGCGCTGCGAGCTGCCCCATAGCAGCACCTTGCCCCTGTTCGAGCAGTTGATGGATAAGCCGGGCGTGTCTTTGGTATCGCTGATGGACCATTCGCCAGGCCAGCGCCAGTTCGCCTCACGGGAAAAATACCGTGAATACTATCAGGGCAAATATCACCTCAATGACCAGCAGATGAGCGAGTATGAGGTGGAGCAGATTGACCTGTCCGAACGTTGGGCCACGCCTAACCGCGAGGCGATCGCCGCCCACTGCCGGGCGCGGAATATCGCGCTGGCCAGCCACGACGACGCCACCGCCGATCACGTCAGCGAATCCAGCACGCTGGGCAGCGTGATTGCCGAATTCCCGACCACCGAAGCGGCAGCCCGGGCTTCACATCAACAAGGCTTGCAGGTGCTGATGGGCGCGCCCAATATCGTGCGCGGGGGTTCGCACTCCGGCAACGTGGCGGCGCACCATCTGGCGGCCCTGGGCGTGCTGGATATCCTCTCTTCCGATTATTACCCAGCCAGCCTGTTGGACGCCGCGTTTCGCCTGGCGGCCGACGATCGCAACGCTTTCAGCCTGCCGCAGGCCGTACAGTTGATCACCCGCAATCCGGCACGGGCCTTGGGCTTGCAGGATCGTGGTCTGATTGCCGAAGGGTTACGCGCGGATCTGGTGTTGGCAAAACCACACGGTGAGCATATCTACGTGCAAAACGTCTGGCGACAAGGCAAGCAGGTGTTCTGATGGCCCATCTCATCTATCTGATGGGCCCATCCGGGGCAGGCAAGGACAGCCTGCTCGAACGGCTGCGGGCAGCAACCCGCGCCGGACCGCTGGTGGCGCACCGCTACATCACCCGCCCGGCCAATGCTGGTTGCGAGAACCATATCGCCCTGAGCGAGCAGGAGTTTCTACGCCGCCGGGCCAAAGGGTTGTTTGCCTTGGACTGGCAAGCCCATGAACATCGTTATGCCTTCGGCATCGAGGTCGATCTGTGGTTATTACAAGGGATCGACGTGGTGGTCAACGGATCCCGCGCTCATCTGCCGCAGGCACTGCAACGCTACGGTACCCAACTGCTGCCGGTCTGTTTGCAGGTTTCCCCCTCCGTATTGCGCCAGAGGCTGGAACAGCGCGGACGGGAAACGGCGGTACAGATCGAGCAACGGCTGGCGCGGGCGGCCGACTACCAGCAAACCCTGCCGGCGGGTTGCCGCCTGCTGGATAACAACGGCGATCTCGCGCATACCCTCGACGCACTGCTGGCCTTAACCGAAAAACAACCACAGGACACCCTGCCATGAGCTTGCTGGCCCAACCCAAAATCGGCAACGATGTGACCCTCAACCGCTGCCAACTCGGCCAATACGTGCATCTGGCCGATGATGCGATCCTGGAAGAGGTCGAAATGGGGGATTACTCCTATACCGCCGGGCATAACCAGATCTTTTACGCCACCATCGGCAAGTTTGTCTCCATCGCTTCCTATGTGCGTATCAACCCCGGCAATCACCCCAGCTATCAGCGTATTGCTCAGCACCACTTCACCTATCGTGCTTCCGACTACGGCCTGGGGGAGGACGATGAGGCATTCTTTGACTGGCGGCGCGAGCAGCACGTGACCATCGGCCACGACGTGTGGATCGGCCACAATGCGATCGTGATGCCGGGCGTGACCATTGGCAATGGCGCGGTGATAGGCAGCGCGGCGGTAGTGACTAAAGACGTGGAGCCGTATTCGCTGGTTGCCGGAGTGGCGGCCAGGAAAATCGGTATGCGCTTTGACGATGCGTTGATCGAGCGTATTGAGCGCAGCCAGTGGTGGCACTGGGATCGCGAGGTGTTACAGGCTCGGCTGGCCGATTTTCGTGATATCGACAGCTTTGTGACCAAGTATTTGTGATTTTACCCCTCACCATCGGGCGCAGCATGCAGCGCACCTACGTGCTGGTCTGCAGCCACGTATGAGTGGGGTTAGCAGCGAGAAACCAAGCTTGTCACAGATTGACTCCTACCCCTTATTATTGCGCCGAGCTGGCTCCCTCTCCCTGTGGGAGAGGGTAGGGGTGAGGGGGAGGCCAAGTATAAAAATGAGGAAACCAGCATGCAACTGACCTTTCTTGGCACCGGCGGAGCACAACAGGTGCCCGCTTTTGGCTGCGACTGTCTGGTGTGCCAGCGGGCGCGACGTGAGCCGGCGTTCCGGCGGCGGCCGTGCAGTGCGATGATCACATTTCAGGGGGAAACGACGTTACTGGATGCGGGATTAAGCTCGTTGGAAAGGCGTTTTGCGGCGGGGGAAATTCAGCGTTTTTTACTGACACATTACCACATGGATCACGTTCAGGGGTTATTTCCTTTGCGTTGGGGGTGCGGAAAATCCATCCCGGTCTATGGCCCGGCAGATGAACAGGGCTGTGACGATCTGTTTAAACACCCTGGCATTCTGGCGTTCCAGCCTCCACTGCTCCCCTTCGAAACGGTGGAGTTGGGTGGGCTGCTCGTCACGCCGTTACCGTTAATTCATTCCAAGCTCACCCACGGCTATCTGATCCAGACGCAAGGCAAGGCCCTGGCCTATCTGACCGATACCGTCGGCCTGCCGCCGGAAACCACACGCTATCTGCAACAGATCACCCTCGATTTGCTGGTGCTGGATTGCAGCCTGCCGCCGCAGCCCCAGGCACCACGCAACCACAACGACCTGCCCCGCGCACAGGAGATCCAGCAACGCTTGCAGGCACGGCGTACGCTGCTGACGCACATCAGCCATCATCTCGATTTATGGTTAATGGCCAACGAGCTGCCGCCCGGCCTTGAGCTGGCGTTCGATAATCTCAGCATTGCGTTATAAGCGATGCGAGCAATGCAGTTGGTTGGATTCTAAAATCTTGACCCCGTTGCCAGGGCTAAAAGCCTGCGTCAGTAAGGTTTGCGCGACGTCCTTGGCGGCAACGCCCTTCCATTTGCCTGGTAGCAGGCTGAATAGCGGTTGACTGAGCCGTTCCAGCAAACGCGGCTCAGCACGGGAGCCGAACAGCATTGAAGGGCGCACCAACGTCAGGCGCAGCCAATGCTGGTCACGCAGCGTCTGCTCCATCTCCCCTTTGGTACGGTTATACAAAAATGGGGATTTGGCATTGGCCCCAATGGCGCTGACCACCAGACAATGCTGCGCGCCAAGACGCTGCCCAGCCTGGGCCGTTTCAACCACCAGCTGGTAGTCAACATGGCGGAATGCTTCCGCACTGCCAGCCTGCTTGCGCGTAGTGCCTAAACAGCAGAACACTACGTCGACCGGCTGAGCCAGTTGCGCTAACAGCTCGTGCAGCTCTCCCCCGACCGGATTATCTAATTTGGCCTGTGCCGGTAACGCCTTACGCGTTGGAGCAACCACCGAGGTGACCTGGATATCGGCCAACAGCAAACGTATCAGTTCGCCCCCTACCAGCCCGCTAGCGCCTGTGATCAGTACCCGTGCCATCGATTCCCCTTCCTGCTGCGCCATTTGCCCAAAGTATAACCATACTCAAAAGCTATACCCCGATATTTTTAAAGTCATTTCCCCCACGCGGCTTGCGCCAGACAATGGTGAAAATTTCATCTTTAACGCCAGGAGATCGCCATGCCCTATCCCGATTTACGCAGCTATCTGGCTGCGCTGGAGGAACAGCAGCAACTGTTGCACATTAAGGAGCAGGTCAAGCCCGAGCCGGATATCTCGGCGGCGGCCTGCGCTGCCAGCAAGCTTGGCGAAAACTCTCCGGCACTGCTGTTTGAGAACATTCATGGCTACCACGATGCCCGCATCGCCATGAACGTCCACGGCTCCTGGCCCAATCTGGCGATCGCCATGGATATGCCAAAGCATACGCCGTTGAAGAGCCAGTTTTTTGAGTTTGTTCGCCGCTATCAAAACTACCCCGGTGAAGTAGAGTATCGCGATAGTGCGCCTTGGCAGGAAGTGGTGATTGATAAAGATATCAACCTGTTCGACATTTTGCCGCTGTTTCGCCTCAACCACGGTGACGGCGGTTTCTATATCGATAAAGCCAGCGTGGTATCCCGCGATCCCTCCATTGAAGACAATCAGAAAAGCCAGAACGTGGGCATTTACCGTATCGAGGTAAAAGGCCGCAACCGTCTTGGCCTACAGCCGGTGCCTGCCCACGACATTGCCATTCATCTGCAACGCGCGGAAGAACTGGGGATGGATCTGCCGATCGCCATCACCATCGGTAACGATCCGATGATCAGTACGGTGGGCGCGATGCCGATCCTCTACGATCAATCGGAATATGCCATGGCCGCCGCGCTTAACGGCCAGCCTTACCCGGTGGTTTACAGTGAGTACAGCGATTTGGATCTGCCGTGGGGATCCGAGTTCGTGCTGGAAGGCAAGATCCTTTCCAGAGTGCGTGAAGCAGAAGGGCCGTTTGGGGAATTTACCGGCCACTATTCTGGCGGACGACGCATGCCGGTGGTGGAAATCAGCAAAGTCTCTCACCGCCGTAAGCCGATCTTTGAACATCTCTACCTGGGGATGCCGTGGACCGAGATCGACTACATGATGGGCATTAACACCTGCGCACCGCTGTATGTTCAGCTCAAACAGGCGTTCCCAGAAGTGGTGGCAGTGAATGCGCTTTATACCCACGGGCTGATCGTGATTGTCTCTACCAAGACCCGCTTTGGCGGCTTTGCCAAAGGGGTGGGCATGCGCGTATTAACCACGCCGCACGGGCTGGGTTACGCCAAGATGGTGATCGTGGTGGATGAGACGGTCGATCCCTTCAATCTGCCGCAGGTGATGTGGGCGATCTCCACCAAGTTCAACCCGGATTACGATCTGCTCAAGGTGCCAGGGCTATCGATCCTGCCGTTGGATCCGGCTTCGCAGCCTGCGGGCATGACCAGCAAAGTGATCATCGATGCCACCACGCCGAAAGCACCGGAAGAGCACGGCCACTTCTCACAGGAACTGCGCGATCCCATCAGCACCAACGATTGGGTAGAGAAATTACAGACGCTGATTGAAGCGGCGAAAGCGGGCCATTAACAGGAGAGAGTTATGCATCAGCACCCAGAACAATGCCCACGCTGTGAGTCTGACGGGCCTGAAGTCCTCAGCCATTCACCGGTAGCGGGAGCCTGGACGGTATTTCACTGCCCGACCTGCTTTTTCACCTGGCGCAGCACCGAGCCGGATTTCATCACCGATCCGGCCAAGTACAATGCCAACTTTAAATTCGCCCCGCAGGATATGGCGCATTTTGGCGTGATGCCGGCAATTCCGGAACTGAAACGCCGCTAGCGGTCTGCTTTAAGTAATCTACCACCGCACGCAGCGCGGAACGGGTTTCCTGCTGTGTGCGGTATAACATCACCAAATCGTCCGCCACCGCATCCAATTCCGGAACCGGAATGGCTACCAGCCCTTCCCAGATCTGATCCTGCGGTAACATCGGCAGCAGCGCGATCGCCATGTTCTGCTGCGCCAGATAGCGCATCATCGGGACATCGCTGGCATCGGCAAACACCTGCGGTTGCAGCCCTTGTTTGGCAAAGCTCTGTAGCACCTGTTCATACACCCCAAAACCCGATTTGCGCCGTAGCAGCGTCAATGGGTAAGCCTCCAGTTGCTTCAGACTCAACTGGGCATGCTGTGCCAGAGGGGATTCGGGATGGCACAGCGCGCGGAAGCTGGAATGCGCCAACGGCGTAATGGCGATATGGGCCTCACCGCTGGTGAGGGGCAAATGCACCAACGCCAGATCGATACGCTGCTTATCCAGCAGTTCCTCCAGGTGTTGGGTATCCCCTTGATACAGGGAAAAACTCAGCTCTGGCCGCTGCTGGCGCAGGGCCTGCATCATCTGTGCGACGCGCGGAATGCCCATTGATACGGTGCCGATCCGCACCACGCCACGTTGCCCTCCCCCGAACGCGTGCATCTCCTCTTCCACTTCTGCCGCCATTTGCAGCAGATCGCAGGCGCGCTGATACAGATAGCGCCCGGCTTCGGTGGGAGCCATTCCCCGGCTGGAGCGCTCAAACAGCTGCACGCCCCACTCCTCCTCCAACTGTGATAAGGCTTTGCTAAGCGGTGGTTGGGCGATATACAGCACCGCCGCCGCAGCGGAAACCGATCCTTGTTCGACCACCGCTTTAAAATAGCTTAGGGGTTTTAACTTGAGCATGCGGCTTTACCTTGCGGGTTTGACATCGGCCACGAAGGTCGGTAAATCCCAGGTGCCACCCGCATGGATTAAACGGCACATACCGGTGGTGGCCTCGTTGCTTTGACGAAACGCCGTGCCGTCCCACACCCAACTGGCGGTGGCCCAGCAATCGCCCAACCCACGCCCTTTTTGCCCCATTGAGATCGTCCCTTCATCATAGCCAGAACCGGAATTGGTCACCAATACCGGGGCCTGTTGCAGGGCGCTGTCGATCACCCAATAGCCGTAGCCTTCGTTATAGGCAGCCCGCCAGCACACGGCGGCAATCAGAGCATGGCCATTGCCTAGCGGGGTTAGCGTGATGCCCTCCTCGCTTGCACCTTCATTATCCTGTGGGGACTGCATGCGGTCACAATCATCCGGTTGCAGCGTCGCTAACAGTTTGGGCGTGAGCACTGCGATCTCGGGTGCCGTCAGTGGGCGTTCCTGCGCCTTATCCACCTTCACCGCCTGGATCACCGGGGCAGGAATGGCTGCTGGTACGCTGCTTTCCGGCTTGTCGCCTTTTTTGCTCAAGGCGCCTGGTGTGCCGATACGTCCCTGCACATCATCCATCTTCAATAAGGTCGCCGTTGCCCCATCGCCTGACAGTACGAAAGGCGCCGGGCCGCCTTTAAATTCGACTTTGCCACTCCCTTTGATAGCACCGATCAGGGCCAGAGTCTGGCTTGTGGACAGGTGCCAGAACCCTTCCCCGGCGGGCTTGAGCACGCCTGCCGCCTTGCCGTTGATCCACAGCGTCAGCTTGGTGACCGGGGCTGAGTCACTCGATTCGTAATCCGCCAGGGTCACCTCCCCCACTGGGGCGGTGCCTGGGCCTGCAATGCGCGTAACCAGTACCGAGCCGTTCGAAACACTTGGCTCATCTTCATTGGCGTAGCCCGCAGCGCGACAGGTATTGGTATTGTCGCACGCCAGCTCCCAATTCTTGTGGCTAAAGGAAACGCCGCTATCTTGCGCCAGCGCCGGGGAAATAAAGGCGGCCATCAGCGCCAATGCGGCTATCTCTGTGTTTTGCATCCCACCCATCCTTAAGTTATCAACGTGCCCAATGCAGCTTTTTGCCAAAGCCCAGGGTATTGTCGGTCATCTTCACTTCCTGTAACGCGATCTGCCAGATAGGGGCTTTCATCACCCGGGCCACCGGAAAGCGTTTGCAGTAGCGTACACGAGCCAGTTCAGCCTTGTCCCCCACCAACTGTGTGATTTCTCCTGCGTACTGCACGCCTTTGATCAGCGCAATAGTCTTGGGCTGCGGCGCAATAGTACCCACCACCCGATTGTTCCGTTGCATCAGTTCACCGTGGCGGGTGTGCGGTTCGGTCATCAGCCATAGCGCCATGCTTTCGGCATCGAAAACGTAAAAGCAGTTGGCGCACCACATCTCCAGACCATCCCCGGCACAGAGCGTGAGCACATGTTGCTTGCCGAGAAAACGGATTATGTGCAGCCGGTCTTCAGTCTGGTTCAACGTAAGTTCTCCTTTTCACCCTCCGCTATCTTACCCTCAGATTTGCAGGCAGTCACAATTGGCGACAAATTATGCTCAACATAGCATCAGTATATAAATCAGCCATTCCTGCAATAGTCCTGCTGTACTGACCCAATGCCCACCACTTCGATTAAAAGGCTATATTAGTGATGAGAACGTTTAGTCAGGCCTGGAATTCAGGATGCTCCAACTTGGATCCGACATTAAATAAAGCCATCGCTCCCGAGCCAATTGATAACGAATTGCTAAAAACATACAAAAAACAAATAACTTATAATGAGTAAATAGAATAAAAAATATGATACAACACGGACGCCCTTATTTGATATGCACGAAAAACACCTATATATCATAGTGTTAAATAGTTTTTGATGTAATTAATTAAAAAACCATTGTTTCAAGTTAATACGATGTGTAACAATGTATTTAGGATTACATCACTATAAATAAGGGAAGAGTAAAATTGAATAAATTAGCTAAGTTAGTACTTGTCGCCGCAGCACTGTCTACATTAACTGCTTGTACTGGTCGTATTGAGAACAAAACCAAAGATTGTAGCTACGATTATCTGCTGCACCCTGCTATTTCAATCTCAAAAGTCATTGGTGGCTGCGGCCCAACTGACAAGTAAAGGTTAGCATCGTACACGGTTTATAGGTGACGATAATAAGCTTTACCACTCCCCATGTTTACAAAGTCATAAAAAGCCTCTGCTTTATTGGCAATGTATCTGCATGGGGAGACGATGACTACCGGCGCAGAGCGTGAGCACATGCAGCTGGCCGATAACGAAAAATGTGCTGCCGATCTTCGATCTGGTTCAACGTAGGTTCTCCTTCTCCCCCCCGCTTTCTTACCTTCAGATTTGAAGGCAGTCACAATTAGCGACAAATTATAGCCAACAGACAACCAGCATATAAATTAGTAATTTCTGCATTACTATGCAAGATAAGACCGGCTACTGTAATAACAAATAACAAACATCCTATCTTTATTTTTGCTATGACTTCCTTATATTAGGGACGATCTAGCGGGGCATCGTTAGCCTAAGTCAAATTTACCCGCTCCGATCGCCACTTTTGTAGCAATTGCTTCACATATACCATTGCTGAATAGTTCATAGCTATTCACTACAATGCATAGAAAATGAATAGTTAAGTATAAATCCCGCAAATAACGTGATCTGCATCACTTTATTTCCGACTTTTAGGGATAAAATAGCGCCATGTCCGTAACCCATAGGTAAATGGAAAATGGAAAACAACAACAGAAAGATGGCTCATATCCGACGAACTACACACCTTATGATGATGGCTCACCGCAGCTGCTTTAGCTTTGCCTTTTTTAACTTCAGATAAACTCCCTCCTCTGCGTTCTTATTGCGTCTTGCAGTACGAGCTATGCCAATGATCAATTCTTGCGCCTGATGGCGACGGTATCGCTTTGTTTTTATTCAAAACAGAGTTAATTAGGCATACTTGCAACTTCGTATAAGAAGCAAAAAAACCATTTCGTAAAAATGAACTCGCATCCTGGTTATGTTCTATGAACATGATTGCGATAACGCGTACTTTTATTTTAACGAAAATATTTATCGACAAAGAAGTTATTTGCCGACGGGATATTTTTGTCTGAAGAATGATAAAATGAACAAATTAAAAATAGCAGCGAATCAAAAAACACTTTCTTGCTTTGAAACCGCACGTGAAATTACCGATGTACACCACAGCGACTTTAATGACGTGGCCGCCATCGTACTTTCCGTCGAAGACGTACAGCACGGTTTGGTGGCTCAGTTGGAAGAAACTGGCCTGAACATCCCAATCTTTGTCGCCGTCTGCTGTGAGGAAGAATTGGATAACGCCGTATTACCGGCGCTGAACGGCGTCTTCGAACTTTGTGGCAAAAACACGCAGTTCTACGGCAAGCAGCTGGAAGCCGCAGCGGTAAAATATGAAAGCGAGCTGTTACCCCCGTTCTTTAATACCCTGACCAAGTATGTCGAAATGGGTAATGCCACCTTCGCCTGCCCAGGGCACCAGGGCGGCGAGTTCTTCCGCAAGCACCCTGCAGGCCGTCAGTTCTTTGATTTTTATGGTGAAACGCTGTTCCGCTCCGATATGTGCAACGCCGACGTCAAACTGGGCGATCTGCTGATCCACGAAGGCGCCCCTTGTGATGCGCAAAAGCACGCCGCCAAGGTGTTCAACGCAGATAAAACCTACTTCGTGCTCAACGGCACCTCGGCTTCCAATAAAGTGGTCACCAACGCCTTGCTAAGCCGTGGCGATCTGGTGCTGTTTGACCGTAACAACCATAAATCCAACCACCATGGCGCGCTGATCCAGGCCGGGGCAACGCCGGTCTATCTGGAAACGGCACGTAACCCGTTCGGCTTTATCGGCGGCATTGACGCCCACTGCTTTGAAGAAGGCTACCTGCGCCAGCAAATCCGTGAAACTGCCCCGGAACGCGCCAACGAGGCACGCCCGTTCCGTCTGGCCATTATCCAGTTGGGCACCTACGACGGCACGATTTATAACGCCCGCCAGGTTGTCGACAAGATTGGCCACCTGTGTGATTACATCCTGTTTGACTCCGCCTGGGTCGGCTATGAGCAGTTCATCCCAATGATGAAAGACTGCTCACCACTGTTGTTGGAACTGAACGAAAACGATCCGGGGATTATCGTTACCCAATCGGTACATAAACAGCAGGCCGGTTTCTCCCAGACCTCGCAGATCCATAAAAAAGACAAGCACATCAAAGGGCAAGATCGTTACTGTAACCATAAGCGCTTCAACAACGCCTTTATGCTGCATGCCTCCACCAGCCCGTTCTACCCGCTGTTTGCCGCGCTGGATGTGAACGCCAAAATGCACGAAGGCAAGAGTGGCCAGCGCCTGTGGAAAGAGTGTGTGCGCATCGGCATTGAATCACGCAAAATGCTGTTGGACACCTGCACCATGATCAAACCTTTCGTGCCGGAGCAAATCGACGGCAAACCTTGGCAGTCTTACAGCACCGAGGCCATGGCCAACGATCTGCGCTTCTTCAACTTTGTCCCTGGCGAGAAATGGCATGCCTTTGACGGCTATGCGGAATCACAATACTTCGTGGATCCCTGCAAACTGTTGCTGACCACTCCGGGCATCGACACCGCCAGCGGCGAGTACAGCAGCTTTGGTATCCCGGCCACCATTCTGGCTAACTACCTGCGCGAAAACGGTATTGTGCCGGAGAAATGTGACCTGAACTCGATCCTGTTCCTGCTCACCCCAGCGGAAGATATCGCCAAAATGCAGCACCTGGTGGCGCTGATTGCTCGTTTCGAAAAACACGTCGAACAGGACTCTCTGCTGAGTGAAGTCTTGCCAACCGTATATAAGAACTACGAAAAACGTTACCAGAATTACACCCTGCGCCAGCTTTGCCAGGAAATGCACGATCTGTACGTCAGCTATAATGTGAAAGAGTTGCAGAAGGAAATGTTCCGTAAAAGCCATTTCCCTCGCATCGCCATGGATCCGCAAACTGCCAATACCGAATTCGTACGTGGCAAAGCGGAACTGGTTTCTCTCGCTAAAGCCGAAGGCCGCATTGCCGCTGAAGGTGCGTTACCTTACCCACCAGGAGTGCTATGTGTCGTCCCTGGTGAAATCTGGGGTGGCTCAGCCCAACGCTATTTCCTGGCGCTGGAAGAGGGTATCAATTTATTACCTGGTTTCGCCCCAGAATTACAAGGTGTTTATATCCAGCAGGATGAAGATGGCTGGAACCGGGCTTACGGTTATGTCATGAAAGCGTAATTAACTTCAGGGAGGCGGCATATTCTTGCCGCCAGACATATTTAAATATTCCTCGAATTTCAAGCGGAACCTATACGGCCGCGCAAAATTCGAGGGATATAATAGCGAGAATCATCATGAGCAAATCCAATAATAAAATGGGGGTTGTGCAATTAACGATCCTGACGGCCGTCAATATGATGGGTTCCGGCATAATTATGCTGCCAACCAAGCTGGCCGAAGTCGGAACCATCTCTATTGTTTCCTGGTTAGTGACCGCCGTGGGCTCGATGGCCCTGGCCTACGCGTTTGCCAAATGTGGCATGTTCAGCCGTAAATCCGGCGGGATGGGCGGCTATGCCGAGTATGCCTTCGGTAAATCCGGCAACTTTATGGCCAACTACACCTACGGCGTTTCACTGCTGATTGCCAACATCGCCATCGCCATTTCCGCCGTGGGTTATGGCACCGAGCTGTTCGGGGTGGCTCTGACACCGTTAGGCATCTGTATTGCCACTATTGCCGTACTGTGGCTGGCTACGGTCGCCAACTTCGGGGGCGCACGTATCACCGGGCAGATCAGCGGGATCACCGTCTGGGGAGTTATTATCCCGGTCGTGGGTATCTCCCTCATCGGTTGGTATTGGTTCAGCGGCACAGCCTGGATGGCCGCATGGAACCCGCATGCTGTGCCAACCTTTGAAGCCGTCGGGTCTTCTATTTCAATGACTCTGTGGGCCTTCCTGGGCCTGGAATCAGCCTGTGCCAATACCGACGTGGTAGAAAACCCGGAACGTAACGTGCCTATCGCCGTACTTGGGGGCACATTGGGTGCCGCAGTGATCTACATTGTTTCCACCAACGTGATCGCGGGTATTGTGCCAAACATGGAACTGGCTAACTCCACAGCACCATTCGGTCTGGCGTTCTCGCATATGTTCAACCCAACCGTGGGTAAAATCATCATGGCGTTGATGATTATGTCCTGCGTCGGTTCGCTGTTAGGCTGGCAGTTCACTATCGCCCAGGTGTTCAAATCCTCTGCCGACAGCGGCTTCTTCCCGAAAATCTTCTCCAAGGTCAGTAAATCAGATGCGCCAGTTAAAGGCATGCTGACCATCGTGATTATTCAGAGCGTGATGTCGCTGATGACCATCAGTCCGTCGCTGAACAAGCAGTTCAACGTGCTGGTAAACCTGGCGGTAGTGACCAATATCATTCCGTACATCCTGTCGATGGCCGCGCTGATCATTATCCAGAAAGTAGCGAAAGTGCCTGAGAACAAGGCGCGTATAGCCAACGTGATTGCCGTGATTGGTGCGCTGTATAGCTTCTATGCGCTTTACAGCTCCGGTGAAGAGGCGATGATGTGGGGCGCTATCGCCACCTTCTTCGGCTGGACCTTGTACGGGCTGGTTTCTCCGCGCTTTGAGATGACTGAAAAGCACAGCTGAGTTTGTTGAGCGGATAACAGAAATGGGCGCTTCGGCGCCCATTTTGCTGAGAAGAGAGGTGATTAACTCAGATCCGCACCGTTGCTGGCGATCACCTGCTGATACCAGTAGAACGATTTCTTTCTGGTTCTGGCTAAAGTGCCGTTCCCTTGGTCATCACGGTCCACATAGACAAAACCATAGCGTTTACTCATTTCACCGGTAGAAGCAGAAACCAGATCGATGCAGCCCCATGAGGTATAACCCATCACCGGGATACCGTCTTCGATGGCATCCGCCATGGCTTTGATATGCTCGCGCAAATAGCTGATGCGGTATTCGTCGTTGATCTCACCCTGCGGGTTGATTTCGTCCTTCGCGCCCAGGCCGTTCTCCACCAGGAACAGCGGTTTCTGGTAACGGTCATACATCATGTTCATGGTGATGCGCAGGCCCAATGGATCGATGCCCCAGCCCCATTCACTGGCCTGAATATGTGGATTTTTCAGCGATTTGACGATATTGGCGGCGCTGCTATTGTGCTCATTCATATCCGCCGAGGCGCAGCGGGAAGCGTAATAGCTGAAGGAGACAAAATCGACGCTGTTTTTAAGGATTTCATCATCGCCCGGCGCCATCTCGATGGTGATACCTTTTTCCCGGAACAGGCGTTGGGTGTAGGAGGGATAGGCACCGCGAGCCTGTACGTCGATAAAGAACAGGTTCTCACGATCTTTCTCCAGCGCCGCCCAAACGTCTTCTGGTTTACAGGACCACGGGTAGAAATTACCCCCAGCCAGCATGCAGCCAACCTGATTGTCCGGGTTCACCTCATGCGCAATTTTGGTAGCTAACGCACTCGCCAGCAGTTCGTGGTGCGCGGCCTGATACTTCACCTGCTCCTGATTATCGTTGGGCTCGAACACCAGCCCCGCTCCGGAGAATGGGCTGTGCAGCAGGATATTGATTTCATTAAACGTCAGCCAGTATTTCACCAGCCCGTCAAAAGCTTCAAAGCAGGTGCGGGCGTAATGGGTGAAGAACTCCACCATTTTCCTGCTACGCCATGAACCGTACTCCCGCACCAGGTGCATCGGCACGTCAAAGTGGCACAGCGTTACCAGCGGTTCAATGCCGTGCTTTTTGCACTCATTGAAGACATCGCGGTAAAAGGCGACCCCTTCTGCGTTAGGTAGCGTTTCATCCCCGTTCGGGAAAATGCGGCTCCAGGCGATCGAAGTACGGAATACGCTGAACCCCATCTCCGCCATCAGGGCGATGTCGTCTTTATAACGATGATAAAAATCGATGCCAACATGGCTGGGGTAGAACTCATCTTCCCGCAGTTCAAAGCGCTTTTGCTGGCCCAACTTTACCGCCAGCCGATCTTTACCATGAGGGATCATATCAACCGTGGTCAGCCCTTTGCCGCCTTCCAGATAAGCGCCCTCGGCCTGGTTAGCCGCTAGTGCACCACCCCATAAAAAGTCTGCGGGGAAAACAGATGCTGGCATAAGATACCTCTTCTCAACTATACGTTTTTACAACAGATTATACGGATACCGCGGGAGCCGGTTTGGCTTGTTCACTTGCCGCATCTTCAGCGACCGGGATATCTTCAAAGCCCAGTAACAGCGTGAGGATGAAGGACAGCACCACCGCCAGGATCATCACGCCAAATACCCAGACAATGGTCATCGGGTTGGCCGGGTCAAAGAACTGTACGCTGGTAAACAGGCCCGGTGAGGCCATCGAATGGCTTGCCAACCCGGCAATTCCAGCAACGCCACCGCAGACAAAACCGCTGATCAGCGCAGCAATAAGCGGGCGCTTCAAGCGGATTGCTACGCCGTACAGTGCGGGTTCAGAAATCCCGGCAACAATCGCCGATGCCGCAGCGGCCAACGCCGTCTGACGCAACTCCGGGTTTTTGGTACGCCAGGCAACCGCCAACGATGAACCACCCAACGAGAGGTTGGCACCAATTTCCGATGGCATCACCATGCCTTCTTTGCCGGTTTCCGCGATGGTTTGAATGATGGTTGGCGTAAATACGCGGTGCATCCCGGTCATGACCAGCAGCGGCCAAAGCCCGCCCATAATCGCCACGGATAACCAGCCCAGATAGCTGTGAATGGTGTACACCAACGCGGAAATACCGCTACCGATCCAGATGCCCAACGGACCAATCAGCAAGATGGCAATCGGCGCCGAGATCAGCACGATCAACATCGGTTTGAGGAAGTTTTTCGTCACGGCTGGCGTGATGCGATCGACCCATCTTTCAATGTAGGAAAGCAGCCAGGTCATGAACAACGCCGGGATCACCGTGTAAGTGTATTTCACCGCCGTGACCGGTATGCCCATAAATTCAACCTGTTGCCCCTGTGCGGCTTTCGCCATCAGATCGATAAATGCAGGATGAACCAGCACCCCGGCGATCGCAATCGCCAACGACATGTTGGTTTTGAATTTTACCGCCGCAGAGGCAGCAACCATCACCGGCAGGAAGAAGAATGCCCCATCACCAATGACGTTAAGGATAATCAGCGTCGAGGAGCCTTTGCCGAACACGCCGGTCATATCCAGGATCATCGCAAGCAGTTTCACCATCGAACCGCCGATGATGGCGGGGATCAACGGTGACATGGTGCCTATCAGCGCATCCAGGATCCCTGCCCCAATACGTTTCAGGGTGATCTTGTTTTTTTCAGGTGTCGGTTGTTGGGCGACCGCCCCTTCGGGCAACAGTTTCAACACTTCGGCATAGGCCTGTGAAACGGTGTTGCCAATGATCACCTGGCACTGGTTTTCGCTTCTTACCACGCCCAGCACACCGCCGATCGCCTTCAGTCTGGCGGCATCGACGAGGGTGTCGTCGTTGAGCACAAAGCGTAAACGCGTCATGCAATGAGTCACTGCCGCGACGTTACTCGCTCCCCCAACTGCATCCACTATCGATCTTGATACCGCCGCATAATTCTTAGACATGAGGACAACTCTCATAGATAGGTAACCGGTTTCACATAAGAGTGTTGATATTCAGATTTAAGATCAATCGATAAATTTATTTATTGTCTGTTCTGTGACTGAGATCGACATGAGGGGGTGCGCGGTTCTGCGAATGGCCTGCTCTAACGCCGCGGAATGTGTAGAATGGGGATAATTGTTACAAGCCGGGAAAACCCTATGTCTACCATGCAGGAAGTGGCCAAAAAAGCAGGCGTCTCAAAAGCCACTGTTTCACGTGTTCTGTCCGGCAAAGGGTATGTCAGCGAAGCAACCAAAGAGCAGGTATTTAAAGCCATTGAAGAGGCGGGCTACCGCCCTAATCTGCTGGCGAGAAATCTGGCCACCAATAAATCCCAATGTATTGGCCTGGTGGTGACCAATACCCTCTATAACGGCAATTATTTCAGCGAGATACTTTCCCAAGCGGCGCAAAAGCTGGAAGACAACGGTCGCCAGCTGATCCTGGTGGATGGCAAACACAGCGCCGCAGAAGAGCAGGAGGCGATCCAATTCCTGCTCGATTTACGCTGTGACGCCATCATCATCTATCCGCGTTTCTTAACCATCGAAGCGATGGACGACATTATCGAGCAGCATAAGCAGCCGATCATGGTGGTTAACCGCCGGTTGCGAAAACACCAAAGCCACTGCATCTGCTGCGACCACAAAGGGGCCAGCTTTAACGCGACAAAGTATCTGATTGAGCAAGGTCACCGGGATATCGCCTTTATTACCGGCTCACTGGATTCTCCAACTGCCATCGAGCGGCTCTCCGGCTATAAAGACGCGTTAAATCAATATGATATTTCGCTGAATGACGGGCTGATTATCAAAGGGAAGTGGACACCGGCCAGCGGTGCGGCAGCGGTTGAGTCCCTGCTTGGCGGTAACATCTCTTTTAGTGCGGTGCTTGCCAGCAACGACGATATGGCCGTGGGTGCCATCAAAACATTGAGCGAGGCGGGCATTGCCGTACCTGGTAACGTTTCCGTTATCGGCTTCGATAATATCCCTACCGCTCCGTATCTATCCCCGGCATTATCCAGCGTAAAAGATCCGGTGAGCAATATGATGAGTGAAGTGATCGACCGGCTGATCGCCATGCTCGACGGTGGTTACCTGTCGAAGGATAACGTTTTTGTTTCCGAGCTGCTGGTTAGGGATTCGGTTGGAAATGGGCCTTTTTTCGGTAAGTGATGCGAAGCAGTCAGTGGATTGGTTTTCAACTTTCGTTTATTTTGGGTTGTGATATCGCCAATGTCGAGGATTTTCCTTTTCAAAGTGAAAAGCGATCGGTTGCCTGTATTACCTCTCTCTCAGTGCGAATAAAACCTTTAAGCTCCAAAAAAAGCCTTTAAAAAATGGAGTAAGAAAAAAAATAATTACATTGAGCGATAAATATATAAATGAAAATAAAAAAATATTCTCATTACTCATGTAAAAAACAAAGAAAAAATACCCAAAAATAAGTATGGCAACACATCGATACGTTCCCATAAAACTATTTGCAAACGCTCTTTTAATACTAATATTCTGATATCTGGCTGTTTTTATTAATGACTTAGCATCAACTTCCTTAATGCCTAACCTGATCAGCTTGATTTTTAAGTCATTATCATCCATGCGTTATATCCCTTACACACTTTTGTTCATCACATACTAGTCTATCCAAGGTTCAGACTACCAAATCTGAGAGTACAGGCAAGAAAAATGATTATCATTTTTAATGTAAGCTTTCATAGCTTGCGTCAAAGTGAGAGCTTCAGCATTGGTTCTGGGTAAAGGAGGAACTGGAAACGCACCTCAAGTACGTTAGAGTATAGCTGTGAATTATTGGTTGAACTCTGGTGAACAGCATTGAAAAATAGCACCATCAATCCCCTGATCATATCAACCCTGTGCAGGCCGTTATGAATGAAACAATCTGGCACCTCTATATGCTGCGGATGCCCAGCGGGATGTTGTATACCGGCATAACGACAGATGTCGTCCGGCGTGTGGCGCAGCACCAAGCGGGCAAAGGGGCCAAAGCCTTGCGTGGCAAAGGGGAATTGCAGCTGGTTTTCCACAGCCAGGTGGGGGATCGCTCAATGGCGCTAAGGCTGGAGTATCGGGTGAAGCAGTTGAGCAAAACGCAAAAAGAGAGGCTGGTGACAAACCCGCCCCTCTCATTGGAATACCTGCTGCCGGTGGTTAGAACCGATTAAACGGCTCTGAAAACGCCACCAGCCCCTGCACGCCATCAAGCGCATCTTCCGCCAGCGGATAAACCTGGAATGCGGCTTCCGTTCCTGGCCAACGACAGTGCAGATCGAACTGGGCGGCATTTTTAAAGCCAAAACGGCCGTAGTAAGCAGGTTCACCCAGCACCACAACGGCGGCATAGCCGAACTCATTCAGCGCATCCAGCCCTTCGTAGACCAGCTTTTCGGCCAACCCTTGGCGACGCAGGCTTTCCTCTACCACCAACGGCGCAAGACCTACCCACTGACGATCCTCACCTGCAACATCCACCGGGCTGAAAGCAGCATAGCCAACTACGCCACCCTCATCGTCCGTGGCTACGATGCCCAGCGTCAGCAACCCGTCTTCACGCAGCTGTTGTACCAGATCGGCTTCATCATCACGGCCAAAGGCGTTACGCAACAGCGCATCAATGCCTGCGGCATCTACCGGAATTTCTACACGGATCAGCATGGCTGCGGCACACGGGAAGTTTGCTCCGTGCCCTCCTGCAACCCTGCCTCAACAAAGTCCGCCAGCTTCAGCAGCCCAACGCGCAACGGCGTAGGCATCGCATCCAGATCGATGGCGTCCATCAGATTTTTTACATACAGGCCCAATTCGGTATCTCCTTCAATCTGCAACCGACGCTGGAAAAACAGCGTATCGGGATCTTGCTTACGTGCCGCAATCAAGATCAGATCGTTGGCTTCGCCGCTGAAGCTGACGTCCGCCTCAGCCTGTTGGCTCACCACCAGCCTATCGTTTTCTACTGTCATAAACCATTGCAGCGCCAAATCGCGCACTTCGATTTTCAGCCAGCGTGATTCAAGAAACTCCAAATCACCCTCAGCCAGCGCCTGGCGGAACTGCCAGCTCAGCACCTGTTCCAACACCTGACGCTGCAGAGCAAACGGCGTGAATTTTAACGGTACGCGCAACAGCGACGGCCCTTGACGCACAATGCGTGCTCGTAGTTTTTCCAACACTGTCATTCACTCCTTTCTACTCAGTCTGAGGTTATTTTGCCACATTGCGGCTAGGCGTAACCGGTCTATATCAACAAATGGTGCAATTAACGTTCATCTTGTTCTGTGGCACTGGAATATCAATACGCCAGAAGCTGCCTCAAATCAAAGCTTGTTAACCTCGGGTTCACTAAAATTGCTTCCCCATTTACATCATTGCCGGACAGGTCAATCGCCCGGTACGCTTACCACAGCGTTGAATCAGGATAGAGTTATGGAGCTGCTTTGCCCCGCTGGCAACCTGCCGGCCTTGAAAGCCGCGGTAGATAATGGCGCAGATGCCGTTTACATCGGCCTGAAAGACGATACCAATGCGCGCCACTTTGCCGGATTGAATTTTACCGAGAAGAAGCTACAGGAAGCGGCCGATTACGTGCACCGCCATGGCCGCAAGTTGCACATCGCCATTAACACCTTTGCCCACCCCGATGGCTATGCCCGTTGGCAGCGCGCTGTGGATATGGCGGCACAGCTTGGAGCCGATGCGCTGATCCTGGCGGATTTGGCGATGCTGGAATATGCCGCAGAACGTTATCCGCAGGTGGAGCGCCATGTCTCGGTGCAAGCCTCTGCAACCAATGAAGAAGCGATCCGCTTTTATCAGCGCCATTTTGATGTTGCCCGCGTGGTACTGCCGCGAGTGCTGTCGATGCACCAAGTGAAGCAGCTATCGCGCACCAGTCCGGTTCCGCTGGAAGTGTTTGCCTTTGGCAGTCTGTGCATCATGGCCGAAGGGCGGTGTTACCTCTCCTCTTATCTAACCGGCGAGTCGCCAAACACCGTTGGTGCTTGCTCACCAGCCCGTTTTGTACGCTGGCAGCAAACGCCGCAGGGCATGGAGTCACGCCTCAATGATGTGCTGATCGACCGTTATCAGGACGGGGAAAACGCCGGTTACCCAACGCTGTGCAAAGGCCGCTATCTGGTGGATGACGTGCTCTATCATCCGTTGGAAGAACCCACCAGCCTGAATACGCTGGAACTGTTGCCAGAATTGCTGGCAGCCAATATCGCTTCCGTGAAGATCGAAGGCCGCCAACGCAGTCCTGCCTATGTCAGCCAGGTGGCTCGCGTCTGGCGCCAGGCGATCGATCGCTGCATGGCCAACCCGGCTGGCTATCAGGCCGACGCCGCATGGATGGAAACGCTGGGTGCCATGTCCGAAGGCACCCAGACCACGCTTGGCGCGTATCACCGCAAATGGCAGTAGCAGGAGGAACCATGAAATATGCATTAGGCCCGGTGCTCTACTACTGGCCAAACAGCGAGATAGAAGCCTTTTATCAACAGGCGATGAGCAGCAGTGCCGATATTATCTATCTTGGCGAGAGCGTGTGTACCAAACGGCGCGAAATGAAAGTCGGCGACTGGCTGGCGCTGGCGCAGGAGATCGCCAAATCTGGCAAGCAGGTGGTGATCTCCACTCTGGCTTTGCTACAGGCCCCTTCAGAGCTGAATGAACTGAAGCGTTATGTGGAGAACGGGGAATTTCTGATCGAAGCCAACGATCTGGGTACGGTAAACATGGCCGCCGATCGCGGCTTGCCGTTTGTCGCCGGGCATGCCCTCAATTGCTACAACGCCTACACCCTGCGCCTGCTGCATAAGCAAGGCATGACGCGCTGGTGTATGCCGGTGGAGCTGTCACGTGACTGGTTGGCCAATGTATTGCAGCAATGCGAAGAGCTGGGGTTCCGAAATCAGTTTGAAGTTGAAGTGTTGAGTTATGGCCATTTACCACTGGCCTACTCCGCGCGTTGCTTTACTGCACGCTCGGAAAACCGGGGCAAGGACGAATGCGAAACCTGCTGTATCAAATATCCGCAGGGGCGCGTCGTTAACTCGCAAGAGAACCAACAGGTGTTTGTGCTCAACGGTATTCAGACCATGAGCGGGTACTGCTACAACCTCGGTAATGAGCTGACCAGCATGCAGGGGTTGGTGGATATTGTGCGTCTGTCGCCACAGGGCGTAGCAACCATCGCACTGCTCGACAGCTTCCGTGCCAATGAGCAGGGGACTCAGCCGCTGACGTTAACCAATCACGCCGAGTGTAACGGCTACTGGCGGCGCGTGTCCGGGTTGGAACTGGTGCAGTAAACCCAGGCTCCTCTCTCACCCCAGCCCTCTCCCAAGGTATAGACCGAGTACCACGTGAATACATACCTAGGGAGAGGGAGCCAGTCCAGAGCCGCAGTCAGGTACAGGGGCCGATTGGTAGCAAGTTCAAATCGCTCCTACACCCGGCGTTTACGGAATAGATTGCGTAGGCCGACACGGTTACGTACTGCGCCCACGCCAATACCAATCAGCGTATAAACAGCCCCCAGCAGTAGCAGCATGGCCACGTCTCCGCCAACATCTCGCAGCGATAGCCCCATCTGATTCACACCGGCAATAGCCTTCGTCGCCCAGGTGGAGGGGATCATCGATGAAACCGCCCTGACCCACTGTGGCATGGCTTGCAGCGGCCAAATGGTGCCGGAAAGGTAAAACACCGGGGTGGTGATAAACGATAGCGTCAGGTAGATCATCTCTACGCTACGCAAGCATTCGGTTACCAGCTTGCCCAGCCCTAGCACCGCCAACAGGAACGGGAAAGTCAGCAGCAAGATCTCGGGGATCGTCGCCGTCTGGCGATAGCCCAAGACCCAAGGCCACAGCACAAATAGCACGATCGACAGGAACAACCAGATCGGCAGCAAAGCCGACAGACCTCCCAAATACACGGGGAGCGATGGCTTACCGCCGGGCGTACCTTTCAACACAATGCTGACACGCACACAGGCAATCAGCAGTGAGTGCTGTAGCAACATCACTAACAAACCAGGGAAGATAATTGCCGCAAAGCTGATGCCGGGATTGAACACGTCCAGCGTTTGGCTCTGGATCGGCATCATGATCACCTGAGCCTGCCGTTCACTGAAACCGCTGCGCATTAACAGCGAGGTGTTGTACTGGCCCAGCAACTGCTGGTAGGCCGCTACCACGTCCTGTTGGATCTGGCCGTTAGCCAGCCGGTTGGTCGCATCACCAAACACCGGGATCTCAATGTTCTTGCCGTTGAGGATCTTCTTCTCCAGATCCACCGGCATGATGATCACCGCAAACAGTTTGCGCCAACCCAGATCGCGTTTCGCCTCATCCAGGTTATCGTAGGTCTGAATAGCGATCTTCGGCGTCGCATCCAGTTGGCGGATAAGCTGGCGGCTGGCGGTGCTGTGATCCTGATCGATCACCCCCACCGGCAGATCCCATACCGTGCGGTTGGCATAAACCATGCTCATGATGCACAACGACAGGATCAGCATCAGCCACATGGGCCGCTCCAGCATGCTCATCAATACCTTGCTGAAGGTCTTCCAGTAACTACTCATCCTACCGTCTCCTCTTTCGCCAGGCGCTTCAGGAGTCGGTTACGAACCAGAAACGCGGTCACCAACGGGTAGACCACCAGCAGCGCGCACACGCTGAGGATGGCGCTGGCTGGCACCTGCCGCAGGAACACATCAAACATCGCGTACAGCGCGTGGGTAAGTGGCTCGATATTGGAGATAATACGCGCCGGCAGCGGCATGGAGAGTTCTGGCACCGCCATACCGGAGAAGGTCAACGCAATACTCACCAGCATGCCAATCAGGGTGTAGGCGGTAATGGCGCTGCCGGTAAAGGTATACAGCAGCAGACCGATGCTTTGTGCCGCCATCACGTAGAAAAAGCCAATCATCAGCATAAACAGCGGATTGCCGCTGACGCGAGCGTCAAAAATGCCCACCAGCGCGGCAATCTCAACCATCAGCAAAGTGGTAAAGCACAGGGTATAAGGGGCCAGTTTCCCCAGCAGGGCCAGGCTGAAGGGTTTGGCCTTCAACAAGGATTTGCTGCGCGCCATAACGTAAATCATGCAGGTGACGACAAACAGTTGCAGCATATGAATGGTGGCGGCGAACTGTTGATAGTAGATATAGCTACCGCTGGCGTTGAACAGGCTGCCGTAGTTGAGGGTGACATCCGCCAGTGGCGGCAGCGACTTGCCCATGGCTCCGGCAATAATCGAACGGTAATTGGCGTTGGCCTCGGTCATCAGACCGCTGAAATCCTGGGTGGAATACAGCCCGGCACCGTAGAACAGCGCGTTGTAATACAGCACCACGCTAGGCTGATTGCCCGCCAGCGCATCCGCCTCAAAATCGGCCGGGATAGACAGCAAAGCGTAATCCTGTGCGCTACGCAGACGGCGCAGCGACTCGTCAAGACCACCGTCGTAAGCTTGCACATGGGCATGGGAACCCGCGTCCAGCTTACGGATCAGGGATTTGGACAACGGGCTGTGATCGTTATCCACCACCGAAACCGGCAGATCGAGCAAGGTGCCTTCGGAGAAGTTGCTGCTGATCAGGCCGAACAGGAGCAACGGGAAGATCCAGCCCAGCCAGTGAACTACCGGGCGGCGAAATGCGATGCGACATTCGTTGCTGAACGCATGGCTGAAGCAGCGCCAGCCCGCCCTTACTCTTTCCATTGCCATACGGTACTCATCCCTGGACGCAGGCCATCTACCGGTTGCGACGGATACAGACGAACTTCAAAGGTTTTCAGATCAAAATCACCAGTGGCACGCGTGGCACGTTTGGTGGCGTAATCCCCCAGCGGCGCGATGTAGCGCACTTCGGCTTCGATCATCTGATCTTTCAGCGCCGGTACGCGTAGCTGGACCTTATCACCCTTACGAACATGCGCCAGGATATCTTCCCGCAGGTTAAACACGAAGTAAGCGTCCGGTACGCGGATCAGCGTCATCAAGGGGCTGGACGCGTTAAGCAGTTCCCCCACTTCTGCCGGTATCGGCCCCACCTCACCGTCGACCGGTGCCTTAACCAGCAGATCGTCGGTCTGAGCCTGAATTTCTAACAGGTCCTGTTCGCTGGCTCGCAGGGCGGCCTCATATTTCTGCCGCAGCTCGATGCGATCGCCATTAACGCCTTCATCCAAATTGGCTTTGGCGGCCTGCACTTGTTGATAGGCGGTATCGCGCGCACGGCGTGAACTGTCCAATTCGGATTTGGATACGTAGCCTTTGCTGGCGACGCTCAGGTTACGGTCGTAATCGTGTTGGGCGTTCTGGTATTGCGCTTCGGCCTGAGCCAGATTGGCGCGCAGGTTGCGGATACTTTCTTCACGAGTACCATGCAGCGACTGATCCAACTGCGCCTGGGCCTCATCCCGCGAAGCCTGTGCCGAACGCAGCTGGGCCATTAATTCCGGGCTTTCCAACCGTAGCAACAGTTGCCCGGTTTTCACATCATCCCCCCGTTCCACCAGGCGCTCAATCACCCGCCCCTTGGCTTTGGAAGCGACAATCACTTCGGGGGCGTCCACTTCTCCCTGCAACAACAAATCCTGATTATGCGCGCGAAATAGCACCGCCATGGCGATAGCTATCCCCATCAGCAGCAGGGTAAACAGCGTCTTCTTCTTCATTACTAAAGCCCCTTGAACATCAGCGTGCCAACATAAGCCATCATAGGCCTAAAAAACCATTATTCTCATAAGGATATTGCGAGCACATATATCCCCTTTTATAACCGCATTTTCGATTATGCTTTTAACACAAAAAGCATAATTGCTTTTTTAGTTGCAGATCCCTGCAATCGCCCTTTAAGCGATCAACCCGATAAGCACGATGGACGATGAAATGACAGCAAACACACAGGTGCCACTTTCGGTACTGGATTTATCCCCGATCCCACAGGGAGCCAAGCCGCGCGATGCGTTTCACAGCTCGCTGGAGTTGGCGCAGCATGCCGAAAAGTGGGGCTATCAGCGCTACTGGCTAGCGGAACACCACAATATGACCGGCATCGGCAGTGCGGCGACGTCGGTATTACTGGGCTATTTGGCGTCCGGCACCCAGAGCATTCGCCTCGGTTCCGGCGGCGTGATGCTGCCAAACCATGCGCCACTGGTGATTGCCGAGCAGTTCGGCACCTTGGAGTCCCTCTATCCTGGGCGTATCGATTTGGGGCTTGGCCGCGCGCCGGGCACCGACCAACGCACCATGATGGCACTACGCCGCCACCTCTCCGGTGAGGTAGACAACTTCCCGCGTGACGTGCAAGAACTGCAACATTACTTTGGCGAAGTGCAGCCAGGGCAAGCGGTTCAAGCAGTGCCGGGCCAAGGGTTACATGTGCCAATCTGGCTGTTGGGTTCCAGCTTGTATAGCGCACAGTTGGCGGCACAACTCGGCCTGCCGTTTGCCTTTGCGTCGCACTTTGCGCCAGATATGCTGTTCCAGGCACTGAATTTGTACCGTGAGAACTTTAAACCGTCTGAGCAATGCCAGCAGCCACACGCGATGGTGTGCGTCAACGTGGTAGCCGCAGACAGCGATCAAAATGCCCGCTTCCTGTTTACCTCCATGCAGCAGCAGTTCATCAACCTGCGCCGTGGCTCACCTGGCCCACTGCCGCCGCCGGTAGATAATATCCACGCGCTGTGGACCGCAGGTGAGCAGTACGGTGTTGATCAGGCGCTACGTATGTCGATCGTCGGTAGCGAAAGCACCGTCCGCCACGGCCTGCAAAGCCTGCTGCGCGAAACGGGGGCGGATGAGATCATGGTTAACGGCCAGATTTTCGATCATCAGGCACGTTTGCGGTCGTTTGAGATTGTTGCCGGGGTGCAAGCTGACCTGGTGAAGAAGTAGCCCCTCACCCTAACCCTCTCCCACAGGGAGAGGTGACCGCTCGAGTGTGTTTGAAATTGCGGTGATTCACCTTGGGTGAGGAGACGATCGAGTTTGCTGAGATTAGCGCTTCACTACCAAACGAGCTGGGACTATTAGCTCCCTCTCCCTGTGGGAGAGGGTTGTTGGGGTGAGGGGGATCAGCGCTGGATCAGGTAACGAATGGTTGGCCCATCCTGCTGGATATCCAGTACCTTGTAACCGTGGTTACGGGCATCGAGCGGGATATTATTGATCGACTGCGGGCAGTCGCTGATCACTTCCAGTATTTCGCCCGGCTTAAGCTGCGGCATCGCTTCTAACGTCGCTACCGCCGGGTATGGGCAAGGCTCCCCCACCATGTCCAACCGGTAATCCGGCACTATTTCTGCCTGTTTCATACTTCACTCCTCAAGTTCACCACCTGCGCATCCGGTTTAGCACGGAAGAATCGCTTTTCCCACCACAGCATTGCGCCAAAGGCGATGGCCAGCAGCAGGTAGGTTACCAGCAGTCCGCCGATCGGCCCGAAGGTGTCCAGCAGGTTAATCTTGTCGTAGTTGGTCGCCAGGGCGGGTGCCAGATCGTCCCAGTAGTAGGCTAGCAGCGTGGCACCGATGATGTTGCCCAACCCCACCCACCAGTAATGGACCTGCCCTTCCACCGCACGATACATCCAGCCGGTTTCACAGCCGCCAGCCAGCACAATACCGAAGCCAAACAGCAAGCCACCCAACACCGCGTTTGGCCCGGCCCACATGATCTTCGGCGCAACGCCCAACTGCACATAGCTGAAGATACCGATGGCGCTGACCGCCATGCCGATAATAATCGCTTTGGCCATATGCGTACGGCCAGTGATCCACAGATCGCGGAACGCTGAGGTAAAGCAGATCTGCGCCCGCTCGATCAGCAGACCAAAACCGATGCCAAACAGCATGGCAATGCCAAGCTTCGGTGCATCAAACAGCGTCCATAATGACCAGGCCACCGCGAGACAAAAAATCACCATCCCCAAGCGGAAACGGCGGCGTGCCTGCTCAGGCTTTTGCGTCAGTGGTGAAGCCGCCTTCACTCTTTGCAGCCTGACCGGGATGCGGAACATCGGCAGCAAGGTAAACTTGGCACCGAAATAAGACCCCGCCGCAGTCGCCAGCGCAAAGAACCAGGCATGCAGCGAGAACTGTGGGATGCCGGTGAAGAAGGCCGCCAGGTTACAGCCCATCGCCAGACGTGCGCCAAAGCCGGCAATGATTCCGCCCAGCAGCGCCTGCGCAATACGAATACGATGCTGTGGCATCCGCAACTTGATGTTATTGGCCCACAGCGCGGCGGCGATACAGCCCGCAAACATGCCGATAATCATCCGCCCATCGATACGCTCCAACGGCGTGCCCTGTAGGCCGATCACCTTGAAGTAGCCCCACTGCTCGGGATGGAAACCAAACCACTGCAAGATATGGCCGCCCCAGCGGGTGAACTCGCCGGTTACCGCCCAGAAGGTGCCGGTCATGCCGAAATAGTAGGTTGAGAGGATCCCGGCGGCGATCACTGCCGGTAGGGGTGCCCAAAAGCGCACCAGGTATTGAGATTTAAATTGTTGCCAGGTCATGGCAGCTCCTGAAGATCCGAAAGATAAACCTTGCGAATGATACGCCATTTACCCGCATTAACCGTGCGGTCAGGCAAAAAAAAACCAGCCCGAAGGCTGGTTTCTAAGCGGATTAACCGTAAACGGTCAACTCAACGATTATGCATCACCGAAACGGCGACGTGGTGCCGCAGGAGCCGCTGCCGCATCGTCACGACGTGGTGCTGGCTTGTCACGGTTGAAGTTACCGCCACGACGTTCGCCACCGGCAGCATTACCGCCTTCACGACGATCGCTGAAAGTACGGCGTGTTGCACCAGCGCCAGCGCCTTCACGACGTTCGCCGTTGAATGGACGAGCACCGCCACGGCGCTCACCACCGTTACCACCGGCAGGACGCTCACGACGTTCATGCGGCTGTGCATCGCCCAGCAGTTGCATGTTCATCGGCTTGTTCAGAATGCGGGTGCGAGTGAAGTGATTCAGGATCTCGCCCGGCATGCCTTTTGGCAGCTCGATGGTGGAGTGGGAAGCAAACAGCTTGATGTTACCGATGTAACGGCTGCTGATGTCACCTTCGTTAGCGATCGCGCCAACGATATGACGAACTTCCACGCCGTCATCACGGCCCACTTCAATGCGGTACAGCTGCATTTCGCCAACGTCACGACGTTCGCGACGTGGACGCTCAGCGCCACCATCACGGCTGTCTGGACGTGCGTCACGACGACGGTCGTTGCTACGCTCGCCACCACGGTCATCACGATCGTTGAACTCACGACGTTGACGTGGTTTGAACACAGGATCCGGTGGCAGGATCAGAGGACGTTCGCCCTGTGCCATTTTCAGCAGTGCAGCGGCCAACGTTTCCATATCCAGATCTTCGCCCGGTTGCAGCTTAGCCAGCAGCGCACGGTACATATCCAGATCGCTGCTTTCCAGCTGCTGCTGAACTTTAGCAGCGAACTTGGCCAAGCGACGCTCACCCAGCAGATCTGCGTTTGGCAGCTCTACTTCAGGGATGGTCAGCTTCATGGTGCGTTCGATGTTGCGCAGCAGGCGGCGTTCGCGGTTTTCTACGAACAGCAGCGCGCGGCCAGCACGGCCAGCACGGCCGGTACGGCCGATACGGTGAACGTAAGACTCTGAATCCATAGGGATGTCATAGTTTACTACCAGGCTGATACGCTCAACGTCCAGACCACGGGCGGCAACGTCGGTAGCGATCAGAATGTCCAGACGGCCACTCTTCAGACGCTCCAGGGTCTGCTCACGCAGTGCCTGGTTCATGTCACCGTTCAGTGCGGCGCTGTTGTAACCGCTGCGCTCCAGCGCTTCAGCCACTTCCAGGGTCGCATTTTTGGTACGCACGAAGATGATCGCCGCGTCAAAATCTTCCGCTTCCAGGAAACGCACCAGCGCTTCGTTTTTACGCATACCCTGCACGGTCCAGTAGCTCTGGCTGATATCCGGGCGAGTGGTGATGCTGGACTGAATGCGCACTTCCTGTGGATCTTTCATGAAGCGACGGGTAATACGACGGATCGCTTCCGGCATGGTTGCAGAGAACAGCGCGGTCTGATGTTCAGCCGGGATCTCTGCCATGATGGTTTCTACGTCTTCGATAAAGCCCATGCGCAGCATTTCGTCGGCTTCGTCCAGAACCAGGCCTTTCAGGCCAGACAGGTTCAGGGTGCCACGTTTCAGGTGATCCAGCAGACGGCCTGGAGTCCCTACTACGATTTGCGGCCCTTGACGCAGAGCGCGCAGCTGCACGTCATAACGCTGGCCGCCGTACAGGGCAACTACGTTCACGCCATGCATGTGCTTGGAGAAATCGGTCATGGCTTCAGCTACCTGAACCGCCAGTTCGCGGGTAGGAGCCAGTACCAGGATTTGTGGTGCTTTCAGGGCTGCATCGAGGTTGTGCAGCAGGGGCAGCGAGAACGCCGCAGTTTTACCACTACCGGTCTGCGCCATGCCCAGCACGTCGCGGCCGTTCAACAGGTGAGGAATACACTCAGCCTGGATCGGAGATGGTTTTTCGTAGCCCAGATCGGTCAGGGCAGCAATGATCGGAGCAGACAGCCCCAGGTCAGCAAAAGAGGTTTCAAGCTCAGTAGTCATGTACACGTGCCTCATTAATAATGGCAGCCAGTCTACATAACTCGTCGAGAAAATTTTCAGTCATTTTCATTGAAAAGTGTGAACCGGCTCAAATTAGATTATAAAACAGACAAAAAAGCCCTCGCCCGTTAAGACGATTACTTTGGTCAAAAAACCAATGTATATCAGGCTGATAGTTGTCCGTCAGCTATTGCTGGTCCGATTCCGATAGGTCGTCTTGTTCTTGGCCCAACAGCGCCAATTCCAACAATGCATAGCGGTGCTCAACAAAGTTATGAACATTGTTAGCCACCGTCAGTTTGAACAGCGCCGAAGCGGTGTCCTTGTCCCCCAGACTTAGGTAGTGCTTACCTAAATAGAAGTCAGTTTCACTGAGATGCTCAGCGAGCGAAGTGTTATCCGTTGCATCTGCCTTGAGGCGTTCCATCAGCGTTTTTTCGCTGATCTTGCCCAGGTAGAATTCGACAATATTCCATCCCCATTGCCCTCTGTCCGATTTGTCGTAACGCTGCTGGAGCGATACGGTAGCCATCTTGGGATCGATTTCTCTTTCCACCAGATAAAGCCACAGCGAACGGAAGGGATCGTTTGGGTCGTCTTGATAAAACGCCTGCAGATCATCCTGCGCCAACGGGAAGCGGCCGCCATAATACAGTGCGATGCCCCGGTTTAAACGCGCGTAATTGTAAGTTGGATCAAGCTCTAGTACAGAATCAAACGCTTCATAGGCAGCATCAAAATTGCCTGCCTGCGTTAAGTAAATGCCCAGGTAGTTGAAAACCTCTGGCATATCAGGACGTATCGCTAGCGCTTGTGAAAAGTCATTACGCGCTAGCGCACGCAAACCAAGACTATCATACAGCACACCGCGCTCATATAAAAGCTGCGCGCGCTCATCATCCGTTAATGCCCGGCTGGCAAGTATTTGTTCCATGCGCGCCAGGATCACTTCCTGCTGCAGCGTGGGCTGCAAAGGAATAGCCAGAACTTCGTCTTTACGCCAATCATGGTTGCTGCATCCTGCCAGCAATAGTGCTGTCGCAACGTAACACCAGCGCAAGAAAGGCTTCATTTCCCACTCCCGAAGACAAACATTGGATGAACGTCCTGTCCTCCGCTTGCTAATACGCGAGTATCCTACCCACGCGATAAGAACAGCCCCTGCCCTACGGCAGGGAGCTGTAAAACTGTTGATACAGTTATTCTGCTTCTGGTGCAGGAGCCGCAGCCGATTCTGGCGCTGTAGCTTCTTTGATGCTCAGGCGCACACGGCCCTGGCGATCAACTTCCAGTACCTTAACCGGTACTTCCTGACCCATCTGCAGATAGTCGGTCACTTTCTCAACGCGCTTGTCAGCGATTTGAGAGATGTGCACCAGGCCTTCTTTGCCGCCGCCGATGGCCACGAAGGCACCAAAATCAACGATACGGGTCACTTTACCCTGATACACACGGCCAACTTCGATCTCGGCAGTGATTTCTTCGATGCGGCGGATAGCGAATTTCGCTTTATCGCCATCGGTTGCAGCAATTTTCACTGTACCGTCATCTTCGATTTCGATCGTGGTGCCAGTCTCTTCGGTCAACGCACGGATGACTGAGCCGCCTTTACCGATCACATCTTTGATCTTGTCTGGATTGATCTTGATGGTGTGAATACGTGGTGCGAACTCAGAGATATCGCCACGTGGCGTGCTGATAGCCTGTTCCATGACGCCCAGAATGTGCAGACGCGCACCCTTGGCCTGGTTCAGAGCCACCTGCATGATTTCGCGGGTGATACCTTCAATTTTAATGTCCATCTGCAGCGCGGTGATACCGTCGCGGCTACCGGCCACTTTGAAGTCCATGTCGCCCAGGTGATCTTCATCGCCCAGAATATCAGACAGCACCACAAAGTTTTCGTCTTCTTTTACCAGGCCCATCGCGATACCCGCAACGGCAGCCTTGATTGGCACACCTGCATCCATCAGTGCCAGAGAAGCGCCACAGACGGAAGCCATTGAAGAAGAACCGTTGGATTCGGTGATTTCAGACACCACACGTACGGTGTACGGGAAATCTTCTGGTTTAGGCATCATAGCTAAAACGCCACGTTTTGCCAGGCGCCCATGACCGATTTCACGACGCTTCGGTGAACCCACCATGCCGGTTTCACCAACAGAGTACGGAGGGAAGTTGTAGTGGAACAGGAAGCTGTCGGTTTTTTCGCCCATCAGCTCATCAATGTTCTGTGCGTCACGCGCAGTACCCAGGGTGGCAGTAACCAGCGCCTGAGTCTCACCACGGGTGAACAGTGCGGAACCGTGGGTACGTGGCAGAACGCCAGTGCGCACGTCCAGACCACGGATCATGTCTTTTTCACGGCCATCGATACGCGGCTCGCCACGCAGTACGCGGCTACGTACCACGTTTTTCTCAACGGTGCCCAGGATGTCCTGAATTTCAGACGCGTCCAGAGTTTCGTCTTGCGCCAGCAGAGCTTCGACTACGCTGTCTTTGATCGCATCAACCTGAGCATAACGCTCTTGTTTTTCGGTGATGTGGTAAGCATCGCCCAAACGGCTTTCGGCCAGTTCGGCTACGCGCGCATGCAGCGCTTCGTTAACTGCCGGTGCCTGCCAATCCCACTTCGGTTTGCCAGCTTCAGCAACCAGAGCGTTGATGTTTTCGATGACGATTTGCTGTTGGTCATGGCCAAAGACGACCGCGCCCAGCATTTGATCTTCGCTCAGCACGTCCGCTTCGGATTCAACCATCAATACCGCGCCTGCGGTACCGGCAACAACCAGATCCAGGCTGCTTTGCTTCAGTTCGTCGACAGTTGGGTTCAGAACGTATTGATTGTTGATGTAACCTACACGTGCAGAACCGATTGGGCCATTGAACGGAATACCGGACAGGCTCAGGGCAGCAGAGGCACCAATCATCGCTACGATGTCTGGGTTGACCTGTGGGTTCACGGACACCACGGTCGCGATCACTTGCACTTCGTTCAGGAAGCTATCTGGGAACAGTGGGCGGATCGGACGGTCGATCAGACGGGAAGTCAGGGTTTCGCCTTCGCTCGGACGGCCTTCACGACGGAAGAAGCTACCCGGGATACGGCCAGCAGCGTAGGTACGCTCCTGATAGTTCACGGTCAGAGGGAAGAAGCTCTGGCCTGGTTTGGCTTTCTTCTGGCCTACCACGGTGACGAATACTGCGGTGTCATCCATGCTCACCATTACGGCGGCAGTGGCTTGACGTGCCATCATACCGGTCTCGAGAGTCACGGTGTGTTGGCCATACTGGAATTTGCGAATAATCGGAGTCAGCAAAATATAATCCTTAATTAGTGGCGCGCAATCGTTCTTCGACTCGACACGCCAGTGGTTCTTTGACCTTCTCACTACATCCTCGCGACTAATGACAATCCTTATCTCCCTTGAGATAAAGCCTCTCATTAGCCGCGCGAACCTCTGTACCGGAAGATCCTCAGTAATACATTAACCTGATTTGCTTATGCTTCCTAGAAGAAAGGGGCCAAATTTGGCCCCTTTCTGCTGAAACTTGCTTGATTAGCGACGCAGACCCAGACGCTCGATCAGGCTGGTGTAACGTGCTACATCTTTACGCTTCAGGTAGTCCAGCAGCTTACGACGCTGAGAAACCATACGCAGCAGACCACGACGGCTGTGGTGATCTTTTTTGTGCTCTGAGAAGTGGCCTTGCAGATGGTTGATCTGCGCAGTCAACAGGGCAACCTGAACTTCGGTAGAACCGCTGTCGTTAGTACCACGACCGAAGTCAGCTACGATTTTAGCTTTAGCTTCAACACTTAGAGACATTGTCATACTCCAAAATTATAGATAATAAATACAGGCGCCGATCTCTAATTCAGCAACCCAATGCATAAGCTGCGCCATTCTACTCTTAGCGCAGGGCGATCGCAAGGCGGGCAGGTCAGTCGAAATATTCGACAACCAGCCGGCGCGGCGCGACTCGGCCATCATCGGCAATCTCGCCAATGCCGATAAATTTACGTTCTTCGCCTTCGGTAATGCGTACCAGACCTGAGGCCGGAGCCCCTGCGGCCTGTACCGGCTGCCCCTGTTTGACGTAACCCGCTACCACTGGCAGCAGATTCACTTCAGGGAAGTCTTCGGCCGGGCTGTCCATTGGCATCAGCAACGGATCGAGCAGCTCGCTTGGTGCAATGGCCTGCTGCTGTGCCTGTTCCAATAACGCATTCAGCTGTTCCAGCGTAACCATGCGGGCGATCGGATACTTCGCCACCTGCAAACGACGTAGATAAATCACGTGTGCGCCACAGCCCAACAGTTCACCAAGGTCATCCGTGATAGTACGAATGTAGGTGCCTTTCGAGCAGTGAATTTCCAGCTCAAGCTCATCCCCTTCCCAGCGGATAAACTGCAACTCATACACGGTGATGCTACGTGCTTCACGCGGTACTTCGATACCCTGGCGAGCATATTCATACAGCTTTTTGCCCTGGTATTTCAGTGCGGAAAACATCGAAGGCACCTGCTGGATATCACCCCGGAAGGTGTCCAACGCGGCATCGAGCTGCGCCTGGGTGAAGTTCACCGGCCGCTCCTGCACGATCTGACCGTCGGCATCCGAGGTATCCGTACGCTGGCCCAAGCGGGCAATCACGCGGTAACGTTTGTCGGAATCAAGCAGGTACTGGGAGAACTTGGTGGCTTCACCCAGACAGATTGGCAGCATACCGGTCGCCAGGGGATCGAGCGCGCCGGTGTGGCCCGCACGGTTGGCATTGTAGATACGCTTTACTTTTTGCAGGGCGTCGTTGGACGACAGGCCCTGCGGTTTGTCCAGCAGCAGTACGCCGTGGATATCACGGCCGCGACGGCGAGGGCGACTCATTAAGCCTCCTCTTCATCGCCTGATGCATTGCGACGTTCGGCATCGTTCTTCACTACGTTGGTCACCAGGTTGGACATGCGCATGCCTTCAACCAGTGAGTTGTCGTAGGCAAAGGTCAGCTCCGGCACGACGCGCAGGCGCATCGCTTTACCCAGCAGCGTACGGATATAGCCAGAAGCATCCTGCAACGCCTTGATGCCGTTAGGCACCAGATCCGGATCGGGGTTTTCGGTCAGGACGTTCAGGAAGGTCACGTAAACCTTGGCGTAGGCCAGATCGCGCGATACTTCAACACCTGAAACGGTAGCCATGCCGACACGCGGATCTTTGACTTCACGCTGCAAGATGATCGCAATCTCTTTTTGCATTTCTTGTGCCACGCGTTGACCGCGGCTGAATTCTTTTGCCATTTGGAAATCCTCCAGACAAATCGGGGGGCACAAGGCCCCCCTAAAACAAATTTAAGCGTTTTTCGAGGCTTAAGCGATGGTGCGCTGGATCTCGATGATTTCGAACACTTCGATCATGTCGCCAACGCGCACGTCGTTGTAGTTCTTAACGCCGATACCACATTCCATACCGTTACGGACTTCGTTAACGTCATCTTTGAAGCGGCGCAGGGATTCCAGCTCGCCTTCGTAGATAACCACGTTGTCACGCAGCACGCGGATTGGGTTGTGACGCTTGATGTTGCCTTCGGTCACCATACAGCCGGCAACTGCACCGAACTTAGGTGATTTGAACACATCACGTACTTCAGCCAGACCAATGATCTGCTGTTTGTACTCAGGCGCCAACATACCGCTCATCGCCTGCTTCACTTCGTCGATCAGGTTATAGATGACGGAGTAGTAACGCAGATCCAGGCTTTCTGATTCAATCACGCGGCGGGCAGAAGCATCTGCACGGACGTTGAAGCCCAGGATGATGGCGTTGGATGCCGCAGCCAGGGTGGCGTCGGTTTCGGTGATACCACCTACGCCAGAACCTACAATCTTCACCTTCACTTCGTCGGTAGAGAGTTTCTGCAGTGAATCGGAGATCGCTTCACAGGTACCCTGTACGTCGGTTTTCAGCACGATGTTCAGTTCAGAAACTTCACCTTCGGTCATGTTCGCGAACATGTTCTCCAGTTTGGATTTCTGCTGGCGAGCCAGTTTGACTTCGCGGAACTTGCCTTGACGGTACAGCGCAACTTCACGCGCTTTCTTCTCGTCGCGGACTACGGTCGCTTCATCACCCGCAGCAGGAACGCTGGACAGGCCCAGGATCTCAACCGGGATAGAAGGACCTGCAGAGGTCACTTCACGGCCCAGTTCGTCACGCATCGCACGCACACGGCCATATTCGAAGCCACACAGGACGATATCGCCCTTGTTGAGCGTACCTTCCTGAACCAGGACGGTAGCCACTGGGCCACGGCCTTTATCCAGGAAGGATTCGATAACCACACCGCTCGCCATGCCGCTGCGAACCGCTTTCAGTTCGAGAACTTCGGCTTGCAGCAGGATAGCGTTCAACAGTTCGTCGATACCGGTACCGGCTTTCGCTGATACGTGAACGAACTGCGCTTCACCGCCCCACTCTTCTGGCATAACGCCATACTGGGACAGCTCTTGCTTGACGCGGTCTGGATCGGCTTCTGGTTTGTCAATTTTGTTAACCGCAACCACCAATGGCACTTTAGCAGCCTGGGCATGCTGAATGGCTTCGATGGTTTGCGGCATCACGCCGTCGTCTGCTGCTACCACCAGAACCACGATGTCGGTCGCCTGAGCACCACGAGCACGCATTGAAGTAAACGCTGCGTGTCCTGGGGTATCCAGGAAGGTGATCATGCCGTTTTCGGTTTCTACGTGGTAAGCACCGATGTGCTGAGTAATACCACCGGCTTCGCCTACTGCCACCTTGGTGGAGCGGATGTAGTCGAGCAGAGAGGTTTTACCGTGGTCAACGTGACCCATGATGGTCACGACTGGCGCACGAGACTCGGCGGCTGCGCCGGTGTCACGGTCGCTCATCAGCGCTTCTTCCAGCTCGTTCTCACGACGCAGGATAACCTTGTGGCCCATCTCTTCGGCAACCAGCTGTGCGGTTTCCTGGTCGATGACCTGGTTGATGGTGGCCATTGCGCCCAGCTTCATCATCGCTTTGATGACCTGAGAGCCTTTCACCGCCATCTTGTTAGCCAGTTCGGCTACGGTGATGGTTTCGCCGATGATGACGTCACGGTTCACTACCTGAGCTGGCTTGTTAAAGCCCTGCTGCAGGGTGCTTGGCTTACGTTTGCCTTTACCGCCACGAGTCATGGTACGAGCTTCTTCGCGGTCTGCTTTAGACTCGGAGAGCTTGTTGCCTTTCTTCTGTTTGGTCGCTTTGCCACCGCGAGTACGGCTACGGCGCTCGCCTTCAACTTTGGCGTCGTTTTCGTCTTCGGCAGCACGGGCGTGTTCGGAGGTGGTCACGTGATAGTCGGCAGTTTCTACCGCAGCGCTTGCTGCTTCGGCTTCGGCCCACTTCTCACCGTTTTCTTCAGCCATACGGCGCGCTTCTTCCGCTACGCGTTTGGCGTCTTCTTCCACCTTGCGGCGCACTTCTTCTTCCGCTTTACGTTTCAGTTCGGCGGCTTCAGCTTCACGGCGTGCTTTTTCTGCCTGAGCTGGCTTGGTCATTTCGTCGGTATGTTGATTGGTCACTTTTTCTTTTTCCGCTGAATTACGCTTAGCAATCTCCGCGGCCTCACGTTTGGCTTGCTCTTCGGCTGCGCGCTTTGCTTCTGCTTCGCGTTTCGCTAGCTCTTCCGCTTCGCGCCTTGCCTGCTCTTCCGCTTCACGCTGTGCCTGCTCAGCCGCTTCAGCCTGTTGGGCTTCCTGCGGATCGCGATTTACATAAGTGCGTTTCTTGCGGACCTCAATTTGCACCGATTTACTCTTACCGCCGGTGCTCGGTATGTTCAAGGTGCTGCGCGTTTTGCGCTGCAACGTGAGTTTGCCTGGCGCACTACCGTGTTCACGGTTCAGGTGCGCCAGTAAGGTTTCTTTCTCGTGCTGTGTCACAGAGTCGGTTTCAGACTTGTTGATCCCTGCATCAGCAAACTGCTGTACCAGGCGATCAACCGGGGTCTGTATCTCTGCTGCCAGCGATTTTACGGTTACATCTGTCGTCATGCTGTTCCTTCCTGCTACAGTTATTACGCGTTGTCGCCAAACCAACAGATATTACGTGCGGCCATAATCAGCTCGCCGGCTTGCTCATCGCTAAGCCCTTCAATATCAGCCAGATCGTCAACACCCTGCTCGGCAAGATCTTCCAGCGTACAAACCCCACGCGCGGCCAGTTTAAAGGCCATGCTGCGCTCAAGACCCGGAAGGTTGAGCAAATCATCAGCAGGTTTTTGGTCGCCCAGGCTTTCTTCCTGTGCCAGGGCCAGCGTGGTCAATGCAGCTTTGGCGCGATCGCGCAACGCTTCAACCATATCTTCATCCAGACCGTCGATTTCCAGCAGCTCTTTGATTGGCACGTAGGCCAGTTCTTCCAGCGTAGAGAAGCCTTCTTCGACCAGAACGGTGGCGAAATCTTCGTCGATATCAAGATACTTGGTGAAGGTATCAATGGCGGCATGAGCCTCGGCCTGATGCTTGGCCTGCAGATCGTCCGCCGTCATCACGTTCAGTTCCCAGCGATCATCATCACGATGCTGTTTCAACAGTTGGGAAGCTAAACGCACGTTTTGGCCATTACGGCCGATCGCCTGTGCCAGGTTGCTGGCTTCAACGGCGATGTCCATCGTGCACCGGTCTTCATCCACTACGATCGAGGCAACATCTGCCGGGGCCATGGCGTTGATGACGAACTGTGCAGGGTTATCATCCCACAGGATGATATCAATACGTTCCCCGCCAAGCTCGCTCGAAACGGCCTGGACACGGGCACCGCGCATACCGACACAAGCACCGACCGGGTCGATACGCTTGTCGTTGGTTTTTACGGCAATTTTTGCACGGGAGCCTGGATCGCGGGCTGCCGCTTTAATCTCAATCACTTCTTCGCCAATTTCCGGCACTTCGATGCGGAACAGTTCTTTGAGCATATCCGGGCTGGAACGGCTGACGAACAGTTGCGCACCGCGCGCTTCTGGACGTACGGCGTACAGTACACCGCGGATACGGTCACCCGGGCGGAAGTTTTCGCGCGGCAGCATGTCTTCACGGCCAATGACCGCTTCGGCGTTGCTACCCAGATCCAGCGCAATGCTGTCACGGTTAACTTTTTTCACCACGCCGGTGACGATTTCACCTTCGTGTTGACGGAAGGCATCCACCACCATCGCACGCTCGGCTTCACGTACTTTCTGTACGATAACCTGCTTGGCGGTCTGGGTGGTGATACGGTCGAAGGTCACAGATTCGATCTGATCTTCGATATAACCGCCCAGTTCCATGGACGGGTCTTCGTACTGGGCAGCTTCCAGCGTGATTTCACGCGTTGGCTGGGTCACTTCATCAACGGCAACCCAACGGCGGAAGGTATCGAAATCGCCAGTCTTGCGGTCAATGCTGACACGGACTTCGATTTCCTGCTCATATTTTTTCTTGGTGGCAGTGGCTAAAGCGGTTTCCAGGGCTTCGAAAATCTTCTCACGTGGTAGGGATTTTTCATTGGAAACTGCTTCAACAACAGCCAGAATCTCTTTGTTCATCCTAGTTGCCTCATCCAAACTTTAAAAGTGGGGTACCAGGTTCGCTTTCTGAATATTGCTCAGCGCGAACACTTCATCTTTCCCTTCCACAGTAACCGTGATCATCTCGCCTTCTACAGACTTGATGATGCCCTGCCATTTGCGGCGGTTTTGTATCGCCATACGCAGAACAACGCTGACTTCTTCACCGATAAAACGCTGATAGTGTTCTGCGGTGAACATAGGACGATCAAGTCCAGGAGAGGAGACTTCCAGGTTGTAAGCAACCGTAATAGGATCTTCGACGTCCATCACAGCGCTGACCTGGTGGCTGACATCAGCACAATCATCAACATTGATTCCGTTCTCACTATCAATATAGATGCGTAGTGTCGATTGACGTGCCCGAATAAATTCGATGCCTACGAGCTCAAAGCCCAACGCCTCTACCGGTGCGGAAAGCATCTCTGTTAATTTTTGCTCTAATGTGGACAAGCCCACCCCCAAGACATAAAAAAAGGGCCTAATAGCCCAGTGATTCTGTTGCCAAATAACAAAAAACCCCGAAAATTCGGGGCTTTATGCAACTGGACCCTGTTTGCCGCAAAGCGGCTTCGGTGCAACTTTCTAGCAAGTGTCATTTTCAAATGTTGATCGAGAAAAGCGGAATTCAATCGAAAAGTGTATTTGAAAATAAACACTTAAAGGAAAGTGGTTGCGGGGGCCGGATTTGAACCGACGACCTTCGGGTTATGAGCCCGACGAGCTACCAGGCTGCTCCACCCCGCGTCCGAAAACGTGGCAAATATTACGCCGATAATTGCAAAAACGCAAGTTATCTCTGGGATTTGGTACCGAGGATGGGACTCGAACCCACAAGCCCGTTAGGGCACTACCACCTCAAGGTAGCGTGTCTACCAATTCCACCACCTCGGTACTGATTCTTACTGCTATCGGCTGTTTCTATTGAGGTCGAAAACAACCGATTTCAAACTTTTTACGGCTTACTGCGGGATATCACTGACCGGTTTGGCTGGTGCCGCCGGAGTGCTGGTCTGCTCAGTTTGCGCTGGCTGACCCAGGTTTTCCCACTCGCTGCCTTTCTTGCCCTGATTGGTGCTCAGGTTGCCCAGGATCAGACTGATGACGAAGAACAGCGTCGCCAGCACAGCCGTCATGCGGGTCATAAAGTTGCCTGAACCGGTCGATCCGAAGAATGTGCCAGAAGCACCTGCTCCGAATGAGGCTCCCATATCAGCGCCTTTACCTTGCTGTAGCATGATCAGCGCAACCAGCCCGATCGATATCAGCAAGAAAATTACCAGAAGAGCTTCGTACATAGTGGTACCTGTATCCTTGCGGGTTCACCGCGTGCCAAATGCTTCTCACCCCAGATGCTTCCAAACTAAGAAGTCGTGGCGTGTCATTAAAACAGCCCACTGAAGCGGGTGTGAATACTAACCAAAGCCGCCAATAGGCGCAAGGGCAATTTGCAACCACCGATGCGTTTGCAGAAAAAAACAGCAAAAACAGGGGTGATCGGCCCCTCCCCCCAACCCTCTCCCATAGGGAGAGGGAGCTAAAAGTGCCTGCCCTGTTGGGAGAAAGAAGATAATCTCAGCAAAACTTGAGCGTCACTTGAGCCAAGGTGAGTCACTACAATCTCAGCAAACTCGATCGCTTTCTCACCCAAGGGAATCTCTATAATTTCAAACACACTCAATCGGTCCCCTCTCCTGGGGGAGAGGGTTAGGGTGAGGGCGTCTGTTTATCAGCTTATCAGCCTGCCAGCTTGACAGCATCGGCGATGCGGTGCGCCAGAGCGATAACCTGCTGTTCGTCTTCGCCTTCCACCATCACGCGGATCAGCGGTTCGGTGCCTGACTTGCGCAGCAGCACACGGCCACGGCCGGCCAACTCGGCTTCGACCTGCTCAGCGACCTTCAACACCGCTTCCGATTCCAGCGGGTTATGTTCACCTACAAAGCGCACGTTGACCAGGATCTGCGGCAGTAACTTCATGCCACTGCACAGATCGTGCAGGCTCATGTTATTACGCACGATCGCCGTCAACACTTGCAGGCCAGCAACGATGCCGTCCCCGGTGGTGGTTTTGTCCAGCAGGATCACGTGGCCGGAGTTTTCCGCCCCAATGCGCCAGCCCAGCTCTTGCAGTTTCTCCAGTACGTAGCGGTCACCCACTTTGGCACGGGCAAACGGGATGCCCAGTTGCTTCAGTGCCAGCTCCAGGCCCATATTGCTCATCAGGGTACCCACAGCACCGCCGCGCAGTTGCCCCTGACGCAGGCCTTCACGAGCGATGATATAGAGGATCTGATCGCCATCGACCTTGTTGCCCAGGTGATCCACCATCATCACGCGGTCACCATCACCATCAAAGGCCAAGCCGACGTGAGCCTGTTCTTCCAATACGCGAGCCTGTAGCTGACGCACGTCGGTAGCACCACACTCTTCGTTGATGTTCATACCATCCGGCTCACAGCCGATGGCAATCACCGTGGCACCCAGCTCACGCAATACGCTTGGGGCGATGTGGTAGGTAGCACCGTTGGCACAGTCCACCACGATCTTCAGCCCATTCAGGCTCAGTTCGCTTGGGAAAGTCCCCTTACAGAATTCGATATAGCGACCGGCAGCATCGACAATGCGGCTGGCTTTGCCCAGCTCGGAAGATTCGACACAGGTCAGTGGCTTTTCCATTTCCGCTTCGATGGCCTCTTCCACATCGTCTGGCAGTTTGGCGCCGTCGATGGAGAAGAACTTGATGCCATTATCGTAGAACGGGTTATGTGAGGCGGAAATCACGATCCCGGCTTCCGCGCGGAAAGTTCGGGTCAGGTATGCCACCGCCGGGGTAGGCATCGGGCCGGTGAACGAAGCGGAAAGCCCCGCTGCTGCCAGCCCGGCTTCCAACGCCGACTCCAGCATGTAGCCAGAGATACGGGTATCTTTGCCGATAATGATTTTGCGGGAGCCATGGCGCGCCAATACCTTGCCAGCAGCCCAACCCAGCTTGAGGACGAACTCTGGGGTTATCGGGCTGTCACCCACCTTGCCACGAATGCCGTCGGTACCAAAGTATTTGCGTTCGCTCATGTCTCTACTATCCCTTAGCTGAAAGTGTTGCCTCGACGACACGCATCGCCTCGACGGTTTCTTTGACATCATGCACTCTGACTATCTGCGCCCCCTGCATCGCGGCAATCACCGCACAGGCAACGCTGCCGATAACCCGCTGTTCGGGTGGGACATTCAATAGCTGCCCAATCATCGACTTACGCGACATCCCCACCAACAGTGGCAAGCCAAAATGATGGAATTCCGCCAATCGGGCCAGAAGCTGATAATTATGCGCTAAATTCTTACCGAAACCGAAGCCTGGGTCGAGTAACAATTTCTGTTTTGCTATACCGCCTGCAATACAGCGGTCGATATGCTGCTGGAAAAACGCATTCACGTCCGCCATCAGGTCGTCGTAAACCGGCGCTTGTTGCATGGTACGCGGCTCGCCTTGCATATGCATCAGGCAGACCGGCAGCCCGCTTTCCGCGGCTGCCTGTAGCGCGCCAGGCTCTTGCAACGAGCGAACGTCGTTGATCAGATGCGCACCGACTTTGGCAGATTCACGGATCACACCCGCTTTGGAAGTATCCACCGAGATAAAGATTTCAAACCGCTGCGCCAAAGCTTCGACTACCGGCACCACGCGCTCGATTTCTTCCTCTTCACTGACCTCAGCAGCCCCCGGACGCGTAGATTCGCCCCCCACGTCGATCATTGTCGCGCCCGCTGAAATCAGCGCATGCGCATGCAGCAGGGCATCATTCAGCGAGTTATGCCGCCCGCCGTCTGAGAAAGAATCCGGGGTAACGTTGAGGATCCCCATCACCCGCGGATGGTTGAGATCGAGGATTTGGTCGCGCACGGTTAACTGCATGATTAATCTACCTTGGAGTTGATACTAATCGGTTCTCTGGAGTAAGGATGCCTCACCCCCGCCCCTCTCACCCAGGGAGAGGCAGCCATTTGCGGCCAGCAATAAAAAACCCCGGCTGGCCGGGGTTTTATTTTACGCTACAGCCGATGTTATTTGTCGAGCTGTTCAGACATGGTGTTGCCTGGGTTTGGCGTACGCGGCTCATCTACCGGCGTTGGGGCTTGTGGTTTGCCACCGTTGTCGGAATTGTTGCTTTTTGCCACGTCGTCCCAACCTGCTGGCGGACGCACGTCTTTACGGTTCATCAGATCGTCGATCTGTGGTGCATCGATGGTTTCATATTTCATCAGTGCATCTTTCATCGAATGCAGGATGTCCATGTTTTCCATCAGCAACGCACGTGCACGCACATAGTTGCGCTCAATCAGGGATTTGACTTCCTGGTCGATGATACGTGCGGTTTCGTCCGACATGTGTTTCGCCTTGGCCACAGAGCGGCCCAGGAACACTTCGCCCTCTTCTTCCGCATACAGCAATGGCCCCAGCTTCTCAGAGAAGCCCCATTGGGTCACCATGTTGCGGGCGATCGAAGTCGCGACTTTAATGTCGTTCGATGCACCGGTAGACACTTTTTCCGGCCCGTAAATAATTTCTTCTGCCAGACGGCCACCGTACAGGGTGGAGATTTGGCTTTCCAGCTTCTGACGGCTGGCGCTGATCGCATCCCCTTCCGGCAGGAAGAAGGTCACGCCGAGCGCACGGCCACGAGGAATGATCGTGACTTTATGCACCGGGTCATGCTCAGGAACCAGGCGGCCGATGATGGCGTGGCCCGCTTCGTGATAGGCGGTCGATTCTTTCTGGGCTTCCGTCATCACCATGGAGCGACGTTCCGCACCCATCATGATCTTGTCTTTGGCTTTTTCGAACTCCACCATCGACACCACACGCTTGTTGCCACGTGCCGCAAACAGTGCAGCTTCGTTGACCAGGTTGGCCAGGTCCGCACCGGAGAAGCCCGGGGTACCACGAGCCAGCACAGATGCATCAACATCTGGCGCCAACGGAACGCGACGTGAGTGCACCTTCAGGATTTGCTCACGGCCACGTACGTCTGGCAGGCCAACGACCACCTGACGGTCAAAACGGCCTGGACGCAGCAGCGCCGGGTCCAGCACGTCAGGACGGTTGGTTGCCGCGATGACGATAATGCCTTCGTTGCCTTCAAAACCGTCCATCTCAACCAGCATCTGGTTGAGCGTTTGCTCACGTTCATCGTGACCACCGCCCAGACCTGCGCCACGCTGACGGCCCACGGCGTCGATTTCATCGATAAAGATGATGCACGGTGCCGCTTTCTTGGCCTGCTCGAACATGTCACGGACACGGGATGCACCCACACCGACAAACATTTCAACGAAGTCAGAACCGGAAATGGTGAAGAACGGCACTTTGGCCTCGCCGGCAATCGCTTTCGCCAGCAGGGTTTTACCGGTACCCGGAGGGCCAACCATCAGCACGCCTTTCGGGATCTTGCCGCCCAGCTTCTGGAAACGGCTCGGTTCGCGCAGGTAGTCTACCAGTTCACTCACTTCTTCTTTTGCTTCGTCACAGCCTGCAACGTCGGCAAAAGTGGTTTTTATCTGGTCTTCCGTCAGCATACGAGCCTTGCTCTTGCCGAAGGACATCGCGCCCTTGCCGCCGCCGCCCTGCATCTGCCGCATAAAGAAGATCCAGACGCCAATCAGCAACAGCATCGGGAACCAGGAAATGAAGATTGAAGCCAACAGGCTTGGCTCTTCCGGCGGCTCACCGACAACTTTAACGTTCTTGGTTAACAACGTATCCAGCAACTTCGGATCGTTGACCGGGATGTAAGTGGTGTACTTGTTGCTGTCTTTACGGACAACGTTGATTTCACGCCCATTGATGCGCGCTTCACGGATCTGATCTTGGGTCAGTTCGGTCATGAAGGTAGAGTAATCTACCCTACGGCCATTAGACTCGCTGGGCCCAAAGCTCTGGAATACCGACATCAACACGACCGCGATGACTAGCCAGAGAATTAGGTTTTTCGCCATGTCACTCAAGGGATTAACCTCATATTACAACTGTGTTAACAAACAGCGTTAGGGTACTACAGTTTCCGCCCTGTCGCTACAATGTACACTTCACGCGAACGTGCGCGAGAAGCGTCTGGCTTACGAATCTTAACCTTCGTAAACAGGGAGCGAATTTCCCGTAGGTACTCGTCAAAACCATCTCCCTGGAACACCTTCACCAGGAAACTACCGCCTGGTGCCAGCACATCACGACACATTTCCAGTGCTAATTCCACCAGATACATCGATTTTGGGATATCGACCGCCGGAGTGCCACTCATATTCGGGGCCATGTCAGACATGACTACCTGAACCTTACTATCACCTACACGTTCCAACAGTGCTTTGAGGACCAGTTCATCACGAAAATCGCCTTGAAGGAAATCGACGCCAACGATGGGATCCATCGGTAAAATATCACAGGCAATGATACGCCCGTTACCACCAATCTGGGTTACCACATATTGCGACCAGCCGCCCGGTGCAGCCCCCAAATCAACGACCGTCATACCCGGCTTGAACAGTTTGTCGCCTTGCTGTATTTCATCAAGTTTAAACCAGGCGCGCGAGCGCAGCCCTTTTTTCTGCGCCTGGAGCACATATTTATCGCTAAAGTGTTCTTGTAGCCAGCGACTGGAACTGGCCGAACGCTTTTTATTTGCCATCGAGTATTCCAACTATCCTAAAAAGAGTCTCATGCCAGGTTCGCTTCTCACGTAAACTCAATTCGGTGCAGACCGATTTGGTGATACACATGAGATGGCGGTAGAATGTACCGTTTTCAATCCCAACTTAAGCAAAAAAGACAATGAATCTGAATAATAAACAAAAACAACACCTGAAAGGCCTGGCACATCCGTTAAAACCGGTAGTCATGCTGGGTAATAACGGTCTCACCGAAGGGGTGCTGGCTGAAATTGAGCAGGCTCTGGAGCATCACGAGCTGATCAAAGTAAAAATTGCTGCCGAAGATCGCGAAACCAAAACCCTGATCGCCGACGCTATTGTGCGTGAAACGGGTGCCTGCAATGTGCAAGTGATCGGCGGTACGCTTATTCTTTACCGCCCGTCGAAAGAGCGCAAGATCACTTTGCCGCGCTAATCCGTTATCTGTTTGCTGAGACGGTGCCATGCGCCGCGTTCAGATAAAAGGCCGCTTGCGGCCTTTTTCCTTTCTTTACAAAACCCTGCTGAACTTTTAACCAACTCGGGCGAAATTAAAGATATTCCACTTTCAGAATTTCGTATTCTACATCACCACCCGGGGTTTTGATGACAACAACATCATCCTGCTCTTTGCCAATCAGGCCACGGGCCATCGGTGAGTTGACAGAGATGAGATTCTTCTTAAAGTCGGCTTCATCATCACCCACGATGCGGTAAGTCACCTGATCTTCGCTATCAAGGTTCATTACCGAGACGGTAGCACCAAAAATAACGCGGCCAGTCTGCGGCATTTTGGTGATGTCGATCACCTGCGCATTGGACAGCTTGGCCTCGATTTCCTGGATACGCCCTTCACAGAAACCCTGCTGTTCACGGGCAGCATGGTACTCGGCGTTTTCTTTCAGGTCACCGTGTTCGCGTGCGGTGGCAATGTCGGCAATGATTTTCGGGCGACGCACACCTTTCAAATATTCCAGTTCTTCACGCAGCTGTTCTGCGCCGTACAAGGTCATCGGGATCTGTTTCATCGTTAAATACCTCTAAATCTATCCTGTTCAAATATACCCGTGGTGTTGCAAGCCAACTGCGGCTCGACATCCTTAGGGCATCACCGTCATCCTGACGTGTTCGTATGAAATTACGGCAGGCGTTGCGCCTTCCGTCTCCAGGCGATAAACAAAAGAAACCGAGCTCGGAGATTTGCTCCAAGTCAGCGTCGATTTTGCATTTTGATACGCATTTTAGCCTAGAGTTCCTTAAGGGTCATCGTTTACTTTAACCCTTGATGCACCGTAGTATGACAGCACGTTATCCAGCTGTTACCCCGAGATTATGCGTTTTTCACGAATTGTCAGTGTATTGGCCTGCGCATTGGCTGTTAATGCCCACGCGGCCCCGGTTGAAGATTACACACAATATTTGCCTGATGGGGCGAACCTGGCCCTGATAGTTCAGAAGATTGGCGCAACCACGCCAATCATCGATTATCACTCACAGCAAATGGCACTCCCGGCCAGCACCCAGAAGGTGCTTACCGCGCTGGCGGCTTTATTGCAGCTCGGACCGGATTATCGCTTCACCACGACACTGGAAAGTCAGGGCAACATCACGGATGGCGTGTTGCGTGGCAATCTTATCGCCCGCTTCAGCGGAGATCCCACCTTTAAGCGACAAAATCTGCGCAACATGGTGGCAGAACTGAAAAAACAGGGAGTGCGTGAAATCAGCGGCGACGTGCTGGTCGATACCTCGGTATTTGCCAGCCATGACAAAGCGCCCGGCTGGCCCTGGAACGATATGACCCAATGTTTCAGTGCCCCACCGGCGGCGGCGATTGTCGATCGCAACTGTTTCTCGGTTTCCTTATACAGCGCGCCGAACCCCGGTGAGATGGCGTTTATTCGCGTGGCGTCATTTTACCCGGTGAATATGTTCAGCCAGGTAAGAACGCTGGCGAAGGGCTCGCCGGATGCCCAATATTGTGAACTGGATGTGGTGCCGGGCGAATTGAACCGCTTTACCCTGACCGGCTGTCTGACCCAGCGCAGTGAACCGCTGCCGTTGGCGTTTGCCATTCAGGACGGAGCCAGCTATGCCGGCGCTATCCTGAAAGATGAGCTGGTCAAGTCCGGGATCCAGATTGGCGGCCATTTGAAACGCCAAACCCAGCCGGGCATGACGGGAACGGTGATTGCCCAAACGCAGTCTGCGCCGTTGCATGACCTGCTGAAAATCATGCTGAAGAAGTCGGACAACATGATTGCTGACACCGTCTTTCGCACCATCGGCCACGAACGCTTCGGCGTACCAGGCACCTGGCGCGCCGGGGCAGATGCGGTGCGTCAGGTCCTGCGCCAGAAGGCCGGGGTCGACCTGGGTAACAGTATCGTCGTGGATGGCTCCGGCCTGTCGCGCCACAATCTGCTGACACCCGCAACCATGATGCAGGCGTTGCAATACATTGCCCAGCACGACAGCGAGCTCAACTTTATCTCGATGCTGCCGTTGGCTGGCTATGATGGCACGCTGCGCTATCGCGGTGGGCTGCACGAAGCCGGCGTTGACGGTAAGGTTTCCGCCAAAACCGGTGCGTTGCAGGGCGTCTATAACCTGGCTGGTTTTATCACCACCGCCAGCGGTCAACGCCTTGCCTTTGTCCAATATCTGTCGGGTTACGCGGTACCACCAGAAGATCAGAAACAGCGCCGCGTGCCGTTGGTGCGTTTCGAAAGCCGGTTGTATCGGGATATCTATCAGAACAATTAAGGCCCAAGGACATGAAGCTACTGATTGTTGAGGACGATGAACTGTTGCAGCAAGGCGTGGCATTGGCAATGTCCAACGAAGGCTACGCCTGCGATTGTGCGGCCAACGCTGCACAGGCCAATAGTCTGATCGTCACCAGTCAGTACAGCATGGTGATCCTCGACCTTGGTTTGCCCGATCTTGACGGTGCCAGCCTGCTGCGGCAGTGGCGTCGTCAACATATCAGCATACCGGTGTTGATCCTCACCGCTCGCGATGCGTTGCAAGACCGTGTCGACGGCCTGGACGCCGGTGCCGATGACTATCTGGTCAAACCCTTTGCGCTGATTGAGCTGCAAGCCCGGGTGCGGGCATTGATCCGCCGCTATCAGGGCCACAGCGACAACCTGCTGCAACAGGACGACCTGACGCTCAACCTGTCCAGCCAGCAGGTGTATCTGCAACAGCAGGCAATAGACGTCACGCCGAAAGAGTTTGCCATTTTGTCGCGTCTGATGATGCGGGCCGGGCAAACCGTCAACCGTGAGCTGTTGCAACAGGATCTCTATACCTGGAACGACGATCTGGGATCAAACACCCTGGAAGTCCATATGCACAATCTGCGCCGTAAACTGGGCAAAGATCGCATCCGTACCATCCGTGGCATCGGCTACCGTCTGGAGTCCGCATCTTGATCAGCATGCGCCGTCGCTTATTGCTGATGTTGGCGCTGATCCTGCTGGTCACCCAGCTTATCAGCGCATTTTGGCTATGGCACGAAAGCCAGGAGCAGATCCGTTTCCTGGTGGATGAGACCCTGTCGGCCAAGGTCCGTAACGAGCGGGTCGATACCGAAATTGCCGAAGCGATCGCCTCTCTGCTTGCCCCTTCGCTGATTATGATGGTGGTGACGTTGCTGGCCTCTTTCTGGGCAATCAGCTGGATTATCCGCCCGCTTAATCAACTACAGAAAAAACTGGAAAAGCGCTCGGCAGATAATCTCACGCCTTTGCCGGTCCCCAACGACAGTCTGGAGATGGTGGCGGTCACCAAGGCATTGAATCAGCTCTTGTCACGCCTTGACCATACCATCCAGCAGGAACGCCTGTTTACTGCCGATGCAGCCCATGAGCTACGCACGCCGTTGGCGGGGATCCGCCTGCATCTGGAGTTGATGGAACAACAGGGGGTTCAGGGCAGTAAACTGCTGATCGCCCGCATTGACCAACTGATGCACGTAGTTGAGCAATTGCTGATGCTGTCACGTGCCGGGCAGGACTTCGCCAGCGGCCATTACCAGCAGTTTGACTGGGTGAGCAACGTGCTCGAGCCATTGCGGGAAGAGTTGGAAGAGTTGTCTGCCCTGCGTGGGCAAAAGATTATCTGGCAACTGCCGGCCAGTGCCCCAACCCATGGCGATCCAGTATTACTGCGCCTGATGTTGCGTAATCTGGTGGAGAATGCACATCGTTATGGGCCTGAAAATAGCGCTATTTATATTCAGCTCAGCGCCGAAAATAATGGGCATCTATTGCAGGTGCTCGATGAGGGACCGGGCATCAAACCAGAGCTGGCGGGAGAGTTGACCCAGGCATTTCGCCGGATGGATCAGCGCTACGGCGGCAGCGGGCTGGGATTGAATATCGTGATCCGTATAGTGCAACTGCACCGCGGCTCTCTGCGGCTGGAAAACCGCAACGATGCCAGCGGCCTGAATGCGCAATGCTGGTTACCCGATACTATTTTGGATCAATAGCCCGGGTGCCGCGCCTCTACGTAACCAGAGACACAGGTGTTCAATTCAACCGTCTCAATCAACAACAAGGGCCCAGTTGTTAACTGAGCCCTTGATGGTCATGCCGCAGAATTACTTCTGGTAGACGATTTCGACGCCTTCGTCGTCATCTTCATCCCAGTCATCATCCCAATCGTCGTCCGCTTCGGCTTCCACTTCAGCGATTTGCTCACGGTGGTAATCGTCCCACATGAACTCGACTTTTTCCGGGGCGCTTTCTTCGATCGCCATGGCTTTCGGTTGAGTATTGATGAAGTTCATCACGTCCCAGCACAGCGCGTTAACGCCTTCGCGGTTCGCAGCGGAGATCATGTAGTACTTACCTTCCCAACCCATGCCTTCTACAATCGCCTTGGCGCGCTCGGCGGCCTCTTCCTCGTCCAGCAGGTCAACTTTGTTGAACACCAGCCAGCGTGGCTTGTGCGACAGATTCTCGCTGTACTGGTTGAGCTCGTTGATGATGACCTTGGCATTCTCTACCGGATCGGATTCGTCGATCGGTGCGATATCCACCAGGTGCAGCAACACGCGGCAACGCTCGAGGTGTTTCAGGAAACGGATCCCCAGGCCAGCACCTTCATGCGCCCCTTCGATCAGGCCAGGAATGTCCGCCACCACGAAGCTTTGTTCATGGTCCATACGCACCACGCCCAGGCTCGGTACCAGCGTGGTGAACGGATAGTCCGCCACTTTTGGCTTGGCGGCAGAAACCGCACGAATGAAGGTCGACTTACCGGCATTCGGCAGGCCCAGCATGCCCACATCCGCCAGCAGCAACAGCTCCAGTTGGATATCGCGCATCTCGCCCTTGGTACCCAGCGTTTTTTGGCGCGGAGCACGGTTTACCGAGGATTTGAAACGGGTGTTGCCCAGGCCGTGCCAACCGCCCTTCGCCACCATCAGACGCTGCTGATGACGGGTCATATCACCCAGGATCTCACCGGTGCCCTGATCCTGCACACGAGTACCGACCGGCACTTTGATTTCGACGTCTTTACCGCGTTTACCGGTACAATCACGGCTTTGACCATTCTGGCCACGTTCGGCACGGAAGGATTTTACAAAGCGGTAATCGATCAGGGTATTCAGGTTTTCGTCTGCGATCAGGTAGACGTCACCGCCGTCACCGCCGTCGCCGCCATCTGGCCCACCGTTCGGGATGTATTTTTCGCGGCGGAAGCTGACGCAACCATTACCGCCATCACCTGCCACGACCAGGATCGTCGCTTCATCTACAAACTTCATTTACCGTCTCCGTAACTCATTCACCGGGCGGCTTCAAAGAAGCAACCAGGTTGGTTTCTGCCCGTCGCGGCCACCAACGGTGACCAATTGCGGAAAACATGGCGCCAGCAACCACCACAAAAGCACCTACATAGCCGACGACATTCAATGCCGGGGCGGTAAATACCTGTGGCCAGGCCAGCGCCAATAAATCTGAAAACAGCAGGGTAAACAAGGGAGTCAGCGTGATTAACGCACTCACCTGCGCCGCCTGCCAGCGCGCCATCGCTTCCGCCAGCGCACCATAACCAATCAGCGTGTTAGCACCACAGAACAGCAGACAGGCCAATTGCCAACCGCTGAGCTGGAAAATCACCGCCAGCTTGGCCAGCGGGAACAACGCGATCGCACATAAAGTGTACAACAATACCAGGATCTGCGGTGAGGCCAATCGACGCAGTAATACTTTCTGCGCCACGCCATAGGTCACCCAAACCATGGCCGCACACACGCCCAACAACACTCCGAGCGTGTAGTCTGTGAACTGAGTGAAGATCTCGATCAGGCTGACGTTGAAAAACAGCATCAGCCCGCAGATCAGCATCAGGGCGCCAATCACCTGAGTGATACGCATCCTTTCTTTCAGGATCAATACGCTGGCGAACATCATGCCCACCGGCGAGAGTTGGCCGATAACCTGCGAGGCCGTCGGACTCAAATATTGCAGCGAAGAGCTGAAGAAGACAAAGTTGCCCAACAACCCGGCGGTGGCGATTGCCAGCAACAGCAGCCAGCGGGGTTGACGGAACATTTTCACCGGGGGTAAACGACCGCGTACCGCCAGGATCAACCCCAAGCCGATAGCGGCAATCGTAAAGCGGTACCAGACGACGGTAAACGGCTCCATCACGACCAGCACTTCTTTCATCGCAATAGGCAATGCGCCCCAGCAAACCGCTGTGGTGATCGCCAGAAAAATACCAACGCCAGCCTGCTGTTTTGTGTCCATCTTCTCACTGTCTGTGCGTTGTGCCGCTAAGCACAAGCAATCTATAAATGTAAAAAGCCCCGCAACGAATTGCGGGGCTTAACATCTATTTCGTAAGGCTCGAAAAATTATTCAGCTTCGATGCTGATAAATTTACGATTGCTCGGGCCTTTAACTTCGAATTTGACTTTACCGTCTTTCAAAGCAAACAGAGTGTGGTCTTTGCCGCAACCCACGTTGGTACCAGCGTGGAATTTGGTGCCGCGCTGACGAACGATGATGCTGCCTGCCAGTACTGCTTCGCCGCCAAAGCGTTTTACGCCCAGACGTTTAGCTTCTGAATCGCGACCGTTACGAGTCGAGCCGCCAGCCTTTTTGTGTGCCATTAATCCGCTCTCCTAACTTAAGCGCTGATGCCGGTGATTTTAACATCAGTGAACCACTGACGGTGACCCTGCTGCTTACGGTAGTGCTTACGACGACGAAACTTAACAATCTTGATCTTTTCGCCACGACCGTGAGCAACCACTTCAGCTTTGATCTTACCGCCATCGACGAAAGGAACGCCGATTTTGATATCTTCGCCATTAGCGATCATCAGAATCTGGTCAAACTCAACCGCTTCACCAGTTGCGATGTCCAGCTTTTCCAAGCGAACGGTCTGACCTTCGCTTACTCGGTGTTGTTTACCACCACTTTGGAAAACCGCGTACATATAAAACTCCGCTTTCCGCGTGCCCAACTGTTCAGTACAGAGCGCGCTATAAATATTCACAATAGGGCGCGAATTCTACGCAATAACTCCGCATATGACAAGAGCAGATTAGGGTCAGAAGGTGAAAAAAGAAGAAAAAAAACACAGTTTCTCTCTCAACGTTTATCTGGGCCGATTTTCAAGTACAATCAAGGCGACAGTTACCGCCATGTACCGATGTGAGCAGCGTTCTCATCGCGGTCAACAGAAACACAGCTGAAAAAAATACAATGAACCTAGAACAAATTACTGAGTTAACCGCGCAAGATATGGCGGCCGTGAACGCAACAATTCTCGAACAGTTGAATTCCGATGTCACGCTCATCAATCAACTTGGCTATTACATTATCAGCGGTGGCGGTAAGCGCATTCGCCCGATGATCGCCGTTCTGGCGGCGCGAGCCCTGCACTATCAAGGTGAGAAACACATTGCCGTGGCTGCCCTGATAGAGTTCATCCATACCGCTACCCTGCTGCATGATGACGTGGTGGACGAGTCCGACATGCGCCGTGGCAAGGCAACCGCCAACGCGGCGTTTGGCAATGCCGCCAGCGTGTTGGTGGGTGACTTCATTTATACGCGTGCTTTCCAGATGATGACCAGTCTGGAATCGCTGCGCGTGCTGGCAGTGATGTCCGAAGCGGTCAACGTGATCGCCGAAGGTGAAGTCCTGCAGTTGATGAACGTCAACGACCCGAATATCACTGAAGAAAACTATATGCGGGTCATTTACAGTAAAACCGCTCGCCTGTTTGAGGCAGCAGCCCAGTCCTCAGCCATCCTCTCCGAAGCCAGCGCGGCCGAAGAGCAGGCGCTGCAAGACTATGGCCGCTATCTTGGCACGGCATTCCAGTTGATCGACGATCTGCTGGACTACAGTGCAGACGGCGTCACGCTGGGTAAAAATACCGGCGATGATCTGAACGAGGGGAAGCCGACGCTGCCCTTGCTGCATGCGATGCATAACGGTAATGCCGAGCAGTCTGCGATGATCCGTGGCGCGATTGAACAGGGGAATGGCCGCCATCTGTTGGAGCCGGTACTGGCGACCATGCAGGAGTGTGGTTCACTCACCTATACACGCCAGCGCGCAGAAGAGGAAGCGGACAAGGCGATCGCCGCCTTGCAGATTTTGCCCGCTTCAGCTTATCGGACCGCACTGGAAGGATTAGCGCACCTGGCGGTTCAACGAGAGTTTTAAGAAACTTAAGTTTCCTAATATTCAAATAGGCCTGCGATGCGGGCCTATTTATTTGCCTTGCTAATCAGATCCAGTAGCCCCGCCGCCCCATTCTCCGCCAGAAAATCCAGCAGAACCGCGTATTCATCTGGCGTCATAGCCATCAGATAACCCTGCAAATGTGCTGCAGGTTCGCCATCATCGGACGGGGTATAAGCCGCCGGTTCCTCTGCGGCAAGAGGATAGCGCTGTGGATACAATGCGTTTTGGGTCGAGAGCGGCAGGCTGCCAATATGATATTCCTTTGTCACCCCCTGCTTGCCATAACGCCGCTGCCATCGCCAGTTGTTCTCACGTGCCCGCTTATTGATCCCCTGCGGGGATTTGCCCAATTCGCCCTTTCCTTTCAGCTCTTCGGCGGTAAACCACTCCTTGTCCATTCCCCCGCTCCTTGATCTTGGCGTTGCCCTGACAGACTTATCGGCTGTTTTAGTTGCTCAAACCACTAATGCTAATACGTTAGTTATACCACTAACTCAGCCATTGCCGATCACAAAAAAACCGGCGTAATACTCAAGATCTTCTTATCCAATTGATGAGGAAGGAGGGAGAGCAGGAACAATACAATTAGGCGGGCGCTGCGTGCAGCGTCCCTAAGTATCGTGGACGGTGAGGTGGGTTGGCAGTTTAAAAATGGTTTACTGTTTGTTCTTTTCAGCAATCCAGGTCAGCAGGCTATCCACCCCTTCTCGCATCAAGAACGCCATCACTTTGCTGCGTTCACTGTCTGAAAGGTGATAGTAGTATTCGATCCACAGCGCCAGTGGCTCCTGGCGTTCGGCCTCATAGACCGCAGGCTCTTCCCGCAATGCCAGCAGGTTTTTAACGCCACCAGGCAAGCTGTCGATATGGTATTCCAGCGCCTTGCCTTGTACGCCTTTACGGCGGCGGCTGAGCCAATTCTCGCGCCGGGCCATCAGGTTGATTCCCTGTGTAGAGGAAGGTAATCCTGCTATGCCTATCAGCTCCTTGGCGGCAAACCACTCGTTTTTCATAGCCATTATCTCGGGACAATAGTGTGGCAATACAAATTTTTCAGAAACCATAAGGTATTTTTGGGAAACTTGGTGGTATCCTAGTTTCTGAATAAACGTGTCGCGTTGTTCAAACGATTAATTCTGACCTGTTAGTTATACCACTAACAGAACTTTCTCTAATCAAAAAAAGGAATGTAGCTATGAATTCACGGGACCCAGATTGGCATCCAGCAGACGTCATCGCGGCTTTGAAGAAGAGAGGGACCACTCTGGCAGCGGTTTCACGAGAGGCAGGGTTGAGTTCATCGACGTTGGCCAACGCACTGTCACGCCCCTGGCCAAAGGGTGAGTGGTTGATTGCCGATGCGCTGAACGTGCACCCGGCAGAGATCTGGCCGAGCAGGTACTTTGATCCGCGCACCCATCACCTACTGGATCGGAAAAGCCGAATCAAATCATGAAAAAACGAAAAAAGCCGCCGGATATGACCCGGCGGCTTATTTAATGCTCATCGAACAGAAGGATCAGTTGTTGATAAACTTCTCACCCAGCTCGATATCTTTGTGCAGTACGTCCAGCATTTCGCTCAACGCTTTTTGCTCGAAGGCGCTCAGGGTACCGATGTCTTTACGCTCTTCGATACCGTTTTTACCCAGCAGCAGTGGTTGTGCAAAGAAGCGGGCATATTTGCCGTCCCCTTCCACATAGGCACATTCTACTACGCCTTGCTCACCGCTCAGCGCGCGCACCAGAGACAGGCCGAAACGTGCCGCAGCCTGGCCCATGGACAGCGTTGCAGAACCGCCACCGGCTTTGGCTTCAACCACTTCGGTACCCGCGTTCTGGATACGTTTGGTCAAATCAGCCACTTCCTGATCGCTAAAGCTTACGCCAGGGATCTGCGACAGCAGAGGCAGGATGGTCACGCCTGAGTGGCCACCAATCACCGGAACGTTCAGCTCTTCCGGTTGTTTGCCTTTCAGTTCTGCCACGAAGGTGTTGGAACGGATGATATCCAGCGATGTGATACCGAACAGTTTGTTTTTGTCGTACACACCCGCTTTCTTCAACACTTCTGCCGCAATTGCCACCGTGGTATTCACCGGGTTGGTGATAATACCGATGCACGCTTTCGGGCAGGTTTTAGCCACTTGCTCGATCAGGTTGCGAACGATGCCAGCGTTAACGTTGAACAGATCGGAACGATCCATCCCTGGTTTACGCGCAACGCCAGCAGAAATCAGCACCACGTCCGCACCGTGCAGCGCAGGGGTCGCATCTTCGCCGCTGAAGCCTTTGATTTTAACTGCGGTTGGGATGTGGCTTAAGTCAACGGCAACGCCTGGGGTAACAGGGGCAATGTCGTAGAGGGAGAGTTCAGAACCTGAAGGAAGCTGGGTCTTGAGTAGAAGGGCGAGGGCCTGGCCAATACCGCCAGCAGCACCGAGAACTGCAACTTTCATCCTATACTCCTTTATTGTCTTAAATATAAAAGCGCCGTGAATTCTTTGGTCACGGACCTTAATTTATCACGCCTTTAAAAACAACCTCTTAACAGTCGGTTTTAGATCTGGCGCAATAAAATGGCCGATGTTGCGAGCATTTTAAAGTAAAAAGCTTATGCATTAAGGGCATAGCGCACACTAATAGAAAATAGTGCCTGGCTTTTCACGAATGCGTTAACCGGCGGTTACATTACACCCTTACGTAACATCAGAACAACATCATTTTAATAACATTTTCGTTACCGGAGAGCTGGCTCGCTTCCCGCACCGAAAGGGCATATTCATGAGCTTCGGATTTTGTTAAAATCGCCCCCTTGCCTTTCTGTCTGGGCATTATTACTTTTCCAGGCAGCCTCCATATTGCATAAAAATGCATTTATATGCATAATAATCAGCTCTATTACCAACATTCTACGGTGCAAAATGCGTAATCCCGCAAAGCAGGAAGATCTGATCAAGGCGTTTAAGGCGTTATTGAAAGAAGAAAAATTCAGTTCTCAAGGCGAGATCGTTTTGGCGCTGCAAGAAGAAGGCTTCGAGAACATTAACCAATCCAAGGTTTCTCGCATGCTGACCAAGTTCGGGGCGGTACGCACGCGTAATGCCAAGATGGAGATGGTGTACTGCCTTCCGGCCGAACTCGGTGTCCCTACCACCACCAGCCCACTGAAGAATCTGGTGCTGGACGTGGATCATAATGACGCGGTGGTGGTAATCCATACCAGCCCTGGCGCTGCGCAGCTGATTGCCCGCCTGTTGGACTCACTGGGCAAATCCGAAGGGATCCTGGGCACCATTGCCGGTGACGACACGATTTTTGTCACCCCGGCCAGCTCCTTCACCGCGCGCCAACTGTTTGAAGCCATCCTCTCGCTGTTCGAACAGGAGCTTTGATGCCTTCGGTACAGCCTGCGGCTTTCCGTCGCGGGCTGTTCATCCTTTATTAACCATTCCGTTACTTCTTCCGCCGTGCCTACCACGTTTAAAACTGCCAATAAGCCGACCTACAGCACATATCAATGACATTTTTGCGTAGCTAGTGATAGTGACTGGAAGTTTCCGCACTTTTAGTCAAAAGCACTTAGCTCATTGAAATTACATAAATTTAACATCAAAAGTGCATTTTATCGCCGTTTTTTATTCCATTAGGTTATTAAAAGTGACACTTACCCTAATAAAGTTTCACTAGAAACTGTTAGCTAGCTATTAATTTTTAGCGTTACTAGATGTATACTCATTTTCGTGACGTAAATCACAGTTCATTGGAACTGATAAAAGAATACGAAGAGGATAAATCATGAAAATTAAAACTACCGTAGCAACCATTAGCCTGCTGTCCATGCTGTCTTTCGGTGCATTCGCAGCACAATCCATTGACGCAACGCAGGCTGAAAAACTGCAATCTGCCGGCACAATCACCGTCAGCGGCGTGGGTGCAGCACCTTCAGATATCCGTCAGGCACTGTCTGCCAAAGCCGATGCCCAAGGCGCGACCGCTTACCGTGTCATCGAAGCTCGTAGCGAAGGTAACTACCACGCTACCGCAGAAATTTATAAATAAGTACAAGATGTTATGTGCTTAGCGCACAGCAACTCTCTGGTAAAAAACTAAACAGATAACTGCCTTCAAGTATAAAAAACGCGATCAAGCCCTTCCAGGCCGTTATCTCTGAACGATTAAGGATCCAAGTATCATGAACATGAAAACTACTCTCGTTGCACTTAGCCTGCTGTCTGCCGTTTCTTTCGGTGCTTCTGCAGCTAACCTGGTGACTGATGCCCAAGCAAGCAACCTGCAATCTGTCGGCACTATCACCGCTAGCGGCGTGGGTGGCGCACCTTCTGATATCCGTCAGGCGCTGTCTGATAAAGCGGACCAGCAAGGGGCCAAAGCCTACCGGGTGATCGAAGCCTATGAAAATGGCAACTGGCACGCAACGGCTGAAATCTACAAGTAATAAACCGAGGTCGCATTTACTGAACTGATTACCCTCGTCACTGCCACTGCCGAGTTCTCAGGTAAACGCTATTATCCTCGGAAATTGTCGTCGTCCTATCCGACGAACCCCATTGCCCTCGCTCGCGAGGGCTTTTTTATGGGTGCAAAAAAGGCCTCATAAGCGATCTGGCTTATTCCCAATGTACGACCGGGGAACATCATTGGCGCTTGTTTAGGGAGAGGGGGGTCCAGAGCTGCTATTAGGTACAGGAGGTTATCTATAGCACGGTCAGTCCCCTCTCCTTTTGGAAGAGGGGCATTAGAGAGGATTAATAGGTTTCTTTCGGTTCGGCCTTGTTCGCCAGCCCTGCCAACAGTTTGTCATGAATACCGCCAAACCCGCCGTTGCTCATCACCAGAATATGGTCGCCAGGCTGCGCGGTTTTGACGATCATCTCCACCAGCGTATCGAGATCGGCGCTCCAGTGTGCGGGCTGGACGCAAGCTTCGGCAACTTCCGCTACCTGCCACGGAATATGGTGGGGCTGGTACAGGAACACTTCGTCGGCACGGCCAAGTGAAGGAGCCAGATCGTTTTTGCTGATCCCCATTTTCATGGTATTCGAGCGCGGCTCCAGCACGGCCAGAATGCGCGCCGTGCCGCCCACTTTGCCACGCAGTGCCGCCAGCGTGGCCAGAATAGCGGTTGGGTGATGGGCAAAATCGTCATAAACGGTGACGCCATTGGCTTCGCCGCGCAATTCCAGACGGCGACGGGCATTGATAAAGTCACCCAGCGCACGGCAGGCATCGGCTGGCTGGACGCCAACATGGCGGGTGGCGGCGATCGCCATCAGGCCGTTATGCATGTTGTGTTCACCCACCAGCGACCAGTTAACCTCACCCACTTTCTCGCCGTTGAGGAACACTTCGTAATGGCTGGCATCCGTGGTCAGTTTGTGCGCGCGCCATGCGCCCCCTTCCCCGACCCACTCCTGTTCGCTCCAACAGCCCATCGCCATCACCTGTTTCAGATGAGTGTCGTTTTCCGGCAGGATAATCTTGCCTTGGCCTGGCACCAGACGCACCAGGTGATGGAACTGCTTCTGGATCGCTTTCAGATCGTCAAAGATATCGGCATGATCGAATTCAAGGTTGTTCATGATCAGCGTACGCGGGCAGTAATGAACGAACTTGGAACGTTTATCGAAGAAGGCACAGTCATACTCATCGGCTTCGATGACAAAGAACGGGCTGCCGCCAAGACGGGCCGAGACATCAAAGTTACCCGGAACGCCGCCGATCACAAAGCCCGGCTGGTAACCGCAGGCTTCCAGGATCCAGGTCGCCATGCCGGCAGTGGTGGTTTTACCGTGCGTTCCCGCTACCGCCAGCACCCAGCGATCGCGCAGCACATAGTCATGCAGCCACTGAGGGCCGGAAACGTAAGGAATACTCCGTTCCAACACCGCTTCTACGCAAGGATTACCACGGCTCATGGCATTGCCGATAATCACCAGATCCGGAGCCGGATCCAACTGGGCAGGATCGTAACCCTGGATCAGATCGATCCCCTGTTTTTCCAGCAAGGTGCTCATCGGAGGATAGACGTTGGCATCTGAACCGGTCACCTCGTGCCCCAGTGAACGAGCCAACATGGCCAGCCCACCCATAAAGGTGCCGCAGATCCCAAGAATATGTATGCGCATTAGGTTTCTCATTTTAGTGCATCGATTTACTGCCTATTCTAGCGCTCTGAATCGCTCAGAAGAAATGGATTTGCCTATGAATCGCAACTTGCTTTGGGCTACACTGCAGTCGAAAACGTTGGCGGTATGTTAACAAGCCGCTATCCATCCGTAGATTCAGGGATTGTGTCATGAAAACGTTAGGCGAATTTATCGTCGAGAAACAACACGACTTCTCTCACGCCACCGGTGAGCTGACCTCATTACTTTCTGCCATTAAACTGGGTGCCAAAATCATTCACCGTGATATCAACAAGGCAGGTTTGGTTGATATCCTGGGGACTAACGGCATTTCGAACGTTCAGGGTGAAGTTCAGATGAAACTGGACCTGTTCGCGAACGAGAAGCTGAAGGCAGCGTTGAAGGCGCGTGGTGAAGTTGCGGGCATCGCTTCGGAAGAAGAAGACGAGATCGTGATTTTCGACGGCGAGCGAGCTGAGAATGGCAAGTATGTAGTGCTGATGGATCCGTTGGACGGTTCGTCCAACATTGATGTGAACGTCTCTGTCGGGACGATCTTCTCTATCTATCGCCGCATCACCCCGATTGGCACGCCAGTCACCGAAGAAGATTTCCTGCAGCCTGGCCATGCCCAGGTCGCGGCCGGCTATGTGGTTTATGGCTCCTCCACCATGCTGGTGTATACCACCGGTTATGGCGTACATGCCTTTACCTACGATCCGTCTCTGGGGGTATTCTGCCTCTCCCACGAGAAAGTGCGCTTCCCGGAAAAAGCCAATATGTATTCCATCAACGAAGGTAACTACATCAAGTTCCCGCTCGGGGTGAAGAAATACATCAAATACTGCCAAGAGCAGGATGAAGCAACGCAGCGCCCTTATACCTCACGCTATATCGGTTCACTGGTTGCCGACTTCCACCGTAACCTGCTCAAAGGCGGCATCTATATCTACCCAAGCACCGCCAGCCATCCTCAGGGGAAGCTGCGTCTGCTGTATGAATGCAACCCGATGGCATTCCTGGCCGAACAGGCCGGCGGTAAAGCCAGCGATGGTAAAAACCGTATTCTGGATATCGTGCCGCAACAGCTGCACCAGCGTGCGCCATTCTTCGTCGGCACTCAGTCGATGGTAGAAGATGCAGAGCGCTTTATTGCCGATTTCCCAGACGAATAAGCAATATAAATCAGGGGCGGTAACTCTACCGCCCCTTCGTATCACAGTTTGAATACCGCCATGCTTTGTGCCAACGCCTGAGCCTGTTCTTCCAGGGAGCGCGTTGCCGCCGCCGACTCTTCCACCAACGCCGCATTCTGCTGCGCCACCTGGTCCATCTGCACCACCGCCAGATTCACCTGCTCGATACCGCTACTTTGTTCGCGGGTTGCCGCCGAGATTTCACGCATCAGCGCCGTAACGCGCCCGACTTCCCCCGTAATGCCGTTCATGGTCTTCGCCGCAGTCGCCGCCATCTGTTCACCTTCCCGCACGCGGTGTTGTGAAACCTCGATCAGCCCTTTGATCTCTTTGGCCGATTGCGCACTGCGCTGGGCCAGGCTGCGCACCTCACCGGCAACCACCGCGAAGCCACGGCCTTGCTCCCCTGCTCGTGCCGCCTCTACCGCTGCGTTGAGCGCCAGGATATTGGTCTGGAAGGAGATACCGTCCATCACGCTGATAATGTCGGCAATGCGTCGGGAGCTGTCGGTGATGGCCTGCATCTTGCTCATCACCTGACTGACCACGTCACTGCCCTGCTCGGCAATATCGGAGACGCTCAGCGCTAACTGATTGGCCTGTTCGCAATTTTCGGCATTCATTTTCACCGTAGAGGTCAACTGCTCCATGCTGGCGGCGGTTTCCTCCAGTGAAGCGGCCGACTCCTCCGTGCGCTGCGCCAGATGAACGTTACCCGCGGCCAACTCGCGTGAGCCGGTATCGATCTGGCTGCTGGCATCGCGGACTTTGCCGACCGACATCACCAGCGACTGCTGCATACGCTGCATGGCACGCACCAAGCGCCCCATTTCGGTATCACCTGCACCGGTAATGTCGTGGGTCAGATCCCCGGCGGCGATATGTTCCAATTGGACGATCGATTCATCCAGCGGGCGCAGCAGGATCAAACGCAGCGCAAACCAGGCCAGCACCGCCAGTAACACGCTAAGCAGTCCGGCGGTGACGATCAGGATAATCTTGGTGCTGGCATTACTTTCCGCTTCATGAACATGCTGTTGGCCAATCTCCATCGCAAATGCACGAAACTCACTGAGATCGGCTTCAAAAGCAATGCTCAGTTTAGAGATGTGGTTCTCCTGAATGGCGTAATAGTCATCCAGTTTGCCCGCTTTTATCGCCGCAGCCATCGGCGCAATGCCTTGTTCAAGATAGGCGCGATAGCTGGTCTGCATACGCAAAGAGAATTGGCGGCCCTTCTCGGTCACGGTTCCCACGTCGACAAAGCGCGCCATCTCCTTTTTCGACTGTTCCAGATAACCATAAATACGCCCAACCGAGGCGTCAGCAACCTCAATCTGACCAATCTCGCGTTGGCGTACCGCCAGCGAGGCGGCCGTCCTGGCCCGTAGCGCCAGGTTGGAGCTATTAGCTAACGAACCAAGCTCTTCCCCAAGGATCTGGTTTAGCGTCTGTAGCGAACGCGAGCCTTCATTAATCGCTTTTACCCCGATAATGCTGACAACAATCAACAGCAACGTCATCAGGCTCAACAGGGCAATCAGCCCGGCCTTAACGGTGATCTTCTTTAACATGAGTGTTTCCCGGCTTTAGAAAAAAAGTAGCTTCAGATGTAGAGGAGGCAAAAGGCTGGATCGTTATTATTTGAGGAAGTTATCGGCAGAAGGGGAAGAAACTTCACTGCTAAGGGGATTATTCTGGAAATGTTCCTGTTATCGGCCAGGCTGCGGCTCAATGATGAAAAGGACGGGAAATCACAAAAGAGTCCGCTATAATAGCCGCCACTCCATTTCTGGTTTGATTAAAGGAAACCGACATGAGCTTGAACCTGGTCCCTGCTGGCAAAGACCTGCCAGAAGACATCTACGTAGTTATCGAAATCCCGGCTAACGCCGATCCAATCAAATACGAAATCGACAAAGAAACCGGCTCGCTGTTCGTTGACCGTTTCATGTCCACGGCGATGTTCTACCCGTGCAACTACGGCTACATCAACCACACCCTGTCACTGGATGGTGATCCGGTAGACGTGTTGGTGCCAACCCCGTATCCACTGCAACCAGGCTCAGTGATCCGCTGCCGCCCAGTTGGCGTGCTGAAAATGACCGACGAAGCCGGTGAAGATGCGAAGCTGGTTGCCGTACCGCACAGCAAACTGACCAAAGAGTACGATCACATTAAAGATGTGAACGACCTGCCAGAACTGCTGAAAGCGCAGATCACCCACTTCTTCGAGCACTACAAAGATCTGGAAAAAGGCAAATGGGTAAAAGTTGATGGTTGGGCAGACGCTGCTGCAGCCAAAGCTGAGATCGTCGCTTCTTTCGAACGCGCCAAGAAGTAATTCTCGCCCGTACTGATGAAAAAACACCGCCCAGATGAGCGGTGTTTTTTTTACTGCTTTTCGTCAAGTCGCTTTAGCCAGTCACCGCTTTCAATCTGCGGGAAACCGTCCACGCTGTGTCGATACAGGTAGATCCACGCACTGCCATAAGGCGTGCGGATCAGCTCGCGCTTATAGTCTTTGGTATTGCTTTTCAACTCATCCAGCTCGGCCAGAATCGATGAGTTAATACGATACACTTCGCAGTGTACCGTGCCCTCTCCAGGGATCGCAGCCGGGTAGTGGCCCAGATTATAAAGCTGGTAGCCTTCTAACTCATGTTCACCCAACCATTGGGCGTTGGTCATCCAATGGCTGTTTCCCTGTTTGCGTCGTAAACTGCCGTAGACAATTATTCGCATAGCTAAAACTCAAACTGATAGAGCACATCGAGTGCCTGGTCTAGACCAGACACCGCTTCCAGATACAACCTAGGCATCAGGCGGTATCGCAACGTCAGCGTGGCCAATGAGTCGAAAATCCCCACCCCATATTTTACTTGTAAGCCGGGGAGGACATAGCCGCTCACCACCACCTGAGAGCTGTCACCAACTCCCTCGGTATCAAGGGCCAGATTACTTACGCCAAACGCCTCGCCGATTTTACCCACAAGTTGACCACTTTGTGCAACCCCCATACCAATTAACATTGAGGTCATGGCATTACCATCGGCTCCGCTAGACCCCAAACCCTGGCCACGTAACAGGTAAGACAGGGCTTCTTGCTGAGACATGGCCGGATCGGAGAACACTTCCAGCCTTGGCGCATCGGCCATACCGGTCACGCGGACACCTGCGGTTACGTTGTTTTCCGTCGCATCAGGATTGCGGATCGCTTCGATATTCAGCAGCGGTTGATCCGGTGGCCCAGAGAAGAGCAGTTGGCCTTTGCGCACAATCAGATCCTGACCATAAGCATGGAAACGCCCCGATGGAATATTAATCTGTCCATGAATCCCAAGACCGTTCCGGTCTTGCGCTACGCGTAGATCGCCACGCAGGCTGGCTTTCAGGCCAAAAGCATCCAGACGCACGTCGTTGCCCACGCGGATCGTCAGATTACTGTTAATTGGGATCCCTGCCGTCGCCGGTTGGATCGGTTTGAGCTGGTTATCCAGCATCACTTCATCAGGCGAAACCCCAACCGCACTTTCTGGCAATTCCTGCACTTTGATACGCGCCCAAGGGATAGCCACGGACCCGTTGAGCGAGAACAGTTGTGGCGTAGCGTCAAACACCACATCCGGTGAAACATCGATACGTATCATTGGCGGTAGGGTCACCCGCAGCCGATTGCCCTTAGCCGCAATCCGCGCTCGCCACGCGTTGATATCCCGCCAATCTGCATCCCCTGACAGATTCAGTTGCCCATGTGTGGTTGCCAGCAATCCTTCCAGAGACGAGGTCATGCCGTTGAAGTTCAGCGTCAGGCGGCCATCGGTCATATCGAATGGCATCCAGTGGCCAACGATCGCCACCTTATCCAGCGCCAGACGGCCAAAGACCAACGGGTTCTGCGCATTGCCCCCTAATTGCAGGTTGGCATTCAGCATCCCCGCCGCCTTCTCACCCTGCGTCAGTATCGGGTTAAGCAGCGCCAGCGAAACATTGGTGATATTGACGTTGCCGCTGATGGCGCGGCGCACCTGTGGATCGGTGATCTGCACGTTGCCGTTAAACTGGCCGTTATTAGCCAGCTTGATCAGCCAGTCAGCCTGCGCCCGACCATTGTTCAGGCCCGCATTCAGATTCAGCGTGTCGAAAGCGATCGGCAGTGCATTGCCTTGCACTTGCTGCACCACTTTCACCCCTTTGCCCACCAATGAGACTCTCGCCTGTGGCAACGCGCCACCCGGCTGCCAACTGACGTCTGCCTGGCCGCTAAAGACACCGCTCATGGCGGTATCCGGCCCCAGGAAAGGTTTGATCATCGCCAGGTCGAAGCGGTTGAGTACCACGCTAGCCTGGCCGCTGGCACCCGCCTCGATGGTTCTTGGTACGCACAGCTCGGCATTCGGGTTCACCCAGCAATGCGGTCCTATGCTGACCTTCTGTTGCGTATTCAGATAATCCAACGCGATGGCACGGGTCAGCCGCCATTCACCCACCGGCGTATCAAAGCGGGTGTTGTTCAAGGTGCCGCGCCAGCGCTGTTGCTGGCGATCAAAGCTGCCCTCCAGGGCCAATTGCCCGGAAACCGGCTTGCCATCGATATTCACTTGCAGCCGATGTTGGCGCTCGCTTCCTCGGGCATCCAACGTCAATAGATTGATCTGTAATGCATCCTGCTTGAGCTGTTCTACCCGTATCGCCAGTTGCCCCTGGATCTGATCGCTGGAGCGGACATCGCCATCGATCTTCACCCGATTGACGTGCAACGCTTGCCATTGCAAGCCTGTCGCGGTCAGGTCTGCCAACAGTTGCGGCGCCTGCAAATTCCCGCGCAGCTTCAACTGCCCACGGACATTACCAGCCAGGCCCGGCAATGCGCCATCGAGATGTGCCGCATCTACGTTGGCATCCAACAGCCAATTTTTCTCATCCAACTGGCCTTTAACGCTGAGCGTATTACGCCCCAACGCCAGATCGATACCGGGGATCGTCCACTGACCAGCCGCATTACCACGTAGGGAACCGCGCGCCGATACTTTGTTTTGTTTCACGTTGCCGTCTAGCTGCAACACCGGCACCTGCAATTGCCAACTGCCGCCGTGCAGGCTGCCACGGGTGGTGATTTTACCTTCCAGCTGCGCAGGCCATTCCGGCCATTGCCTGGCGGTATTGATGCCCGACAGCGTCAGTTGTGAGGTCCAGCTGATCGCTTTGCTCCAGTCCACCAGCGCCGTCAGATCGGTATTGCCTTCCAACGCAACCAGGCGCAGGCGCTCGAGCCTGAACTGCTCGAGATTACCTTTACCATCCAGCTGTAGCACTGCCGGTGGCAGATCCTGGCCTTTGAAGTTGGCACGGGTGGATAATGCATAATCTTCGGCCTTGCCGTTAAAGCGCAGGCGGAAGTCATTAACCTGATACTGTGCCTCGCCGGTCAGCGGCCATCTCAGCTGTTTGCTTTGCAGCGTCAGCGCCAACGGCAAGCCAACCTCTGCCAGTTGGGTTTGTACATCCAACTGCGCCCCGACCGGGCCTGACAGGTTAAGCGCCACCTTCAGCTCTTCACGCAGGCCGCCGGTCACATTCAGCTTCACCTTCTCGCCTTTCAGCGGATCGATGTTCAGCGTACTGTTGGCCACCATCTCCACCGGCCAACTGCCGGTCAGCGTGGCCTGCCCTTTGGCGGAAAGCATGCCCTGCGGCGATCTCACGTCAAAGCGATCCAGCTGAATATGCTGATCTTTGGTGCTGGCCTGTAGCTGCAAACGGGTAATTGAGACTTCGGTATCCCCAGTCAGATGCAGCTGCTCGCCGTTGATTTCCTGAATAGTCACATCGAGCGGCAGGCGAATTTCTGGCAGATCCGGCAACAGCGGTTTGGCAAACAGCGCATGCAAGGTTTCAGCCAACGGCTTTTCTTCCGCTGGCGGTGGCACCAACGCAGGCGCAACCGTCACGTTCTCTGCCACCTTGTCCGCCACCTTCTCCGCTGCGGGCTGTAGTGCTTCCGGCAGAGGATTCACCGGCGTTTTTGGCAACGCAACCAGCACCGCACGGATCGTGGTTGGCATCAGCGTCAACGCGCGTTCTTGCCACTGTGCGCCGGTACTGAATTCCCCAAGCGAGATCGCGGTATCGTCCACGGTGACTTTGACGTTGTTCAAAGCCAGTTTGCGCAAGGTAATAGGGTATGGCGTGCTAAGCTCGGTAAGCGGCTCGCTGTTTTCCGCAGCCGGTGCGGAAGGCGCCATTTCGGCGGTTTTCACCACCACATCGACATCCTGCGCGGTCAGCGCATTCACGCACAGCGAACTGCGCTTAAAACAGGAAAGATCGAGCGAGAGATGGAACTGCCCGGCGTGAACCGCCACGCCAGGCATCTGATACTTCACGCCTTTCAAGGTCAGATCGCGCCAGCCGCCGCTGACCGCTGCAATTTCCAACCCAGGCACCCAGCGCGCAGCGCCGTTGATCACCATATGCAGCCCAGAAGTGGTTCCAAGCAAGAACGCCAGCGTGCCGATCAGCAGCAACAGCAGGATTAAAAATCCCAAACAACTCTTTTTTACCAGGCTCATAGTTCAGGCCCCAAACCGATATAAAACTGTAGGCCGTGGGTCTCTTGATCCCCAACCGGCGCGGCGATATCCAGTTTCACCGGCCCTACTGGCGATTCCCAACGCACACCGACACCTGCACCAGTCTTGAAATTGCTGTCTGAGAATTTATTGACCGCCTGCCCGGAATCCACAAACATCGCCCCCCACCAGCGGCCGGTGACGTTATATTGGTACTCCAGCGAGCCAGTCACCATTTTAGAGGCACCGGCCAGCTTGCCGTCATCGCCACGTGGGGAAATGCTCTGGAATTTATAACCCCGGATACTGCGATCGCCACCGGCGAAGAAGCGCAAATCCGGTGGGACTTTGTCAAAATCGTTAGTTTCGATCCAGCCAACCTGGCCACGCACCACAAAGCGGTTTTTCTCCCCCAAGGTGCGGATCCAGACGTTCTGCGCCTGCATCAACGCAAAATCGACCCCAGATCCCCAGGTGGTGTCTGACACGTCGATGGAATAGCGCTGACTGTCACCCCACACCGGCATCATACCGCCGCGTGAACGTGTACGGTTGATGGTCACACCTGGGTAAAGCAGCATGGTGGTATTGGTGACGGTACCTTGGGTAAAGTGGTCCAGACGCCAGCTGAGGTTAATCGCACGCTGCCAGCCGCTGGAGAGATCCCAGTTACGTGACGCCACGACCTTGGTACTGTCAGATTGGGTATCGTTCAGGTCCGTTCGTTTGAAACCGGCCTGCAACAGATAATACTGTTCAAGCGGATTGCGGAGCAATGGGATCCTATAGGTCAAATCCAGCTGCTGTACCGGCTGAGAGATACTGGCAGCGGTTATCAGGCTATGGCCGCGATCGTTTAGCCAAGGCTTTCGCCAGGTCCCCAGCACTCGCGGACCAATGTCGGTAGAAAAGCCGCCCCCCATTTCAACGATATTGCTGCTACGCGGAGTCACCACCGCATCTAACGGCAAGATCTTGCTCTCTTTAGAGTCGGTGAAATCTGGGGACACGACTACCGAGTTGAACCAGTTAGTCGCAGATAAACGGCGATTAAGCTCGGCCAGATCGTTGGAGTTGTAATAGTCCCCCTGATGGAAGGGAACCAGGTTCTGCAGATAATCCTCGCGTATCTGCGAGCCTTTAAACACCACTTTGCCAAAGTGATAGCGATCACCGCTGTCAAAATCGATATCCCAGAACGCTTCGTGTAACTCTTCCGCCACACCCAGTTGGCTCTTGAGCATTTGGGCATCAAAATAGCCTTTACGCAGCGCCAGATTGGTTAGCGAGCTTTTAAAGCTGTCGAACTGGCCATGGTTGAGGATTTCGCCAATGGTTGGCCGATCGGTTCTGACCAGATTCAGGTAGTCTTCGTCAGTTTTGGCGCCACCTTGCAGCTCAATATCCACACCCGCAATGCGCACTGGCTCACCAGGATTAACCTTGGCGATTAATAATGGCCGCGAAAGCTTTGGGTTATCGTCGAAGGTGAATTCAATCGTGGGTTGATAATAGCCCAATGGCCGCAACCCCAGACGGATAGCAGCATCCACGCGGGCGCGAAAACGCCCCTCGGCGTTGACCTCCTCAGGTGTAATCGCCGAAAGACGCACGCGAACATTACGTTCCAAATCCCCACTCAGGCCATCCACCTGAAGCCGCACATTCGCCGCGAATACTGACGGCGTTACGAATAGCGCACATAAAACGCAAAGGACACGATATCGTGGCACAGGTGCTCCTTAATTGATTTTTCTGTCCTGCCAGTACCTTTGCTCTGGTGCTGTAGCGGTGCTGCGCTATCAGACTGCCCACTTTACCTTTAGATCCCAGACGTTGCCCATACGGCGTCGCCCGTTACCGAAAACAAGACGCATTCTTAGCTTTTGGCGCTCAAAATACTGCGTTAAGCTGATACATAACGTTAGATAGGGCTTATTGTGAGCAAAGAAGCGACCAGTTACAACTGACACGCGTCTCTATTAGGCTAATTCTTATTATGGCAACAGGAGTCAAACGTGGTGCAATCTTTTGATAAGTCTCAAAACATCGACAAGGCGAGTGCGCTTCCTGGCCGTACAACGCCAATGCCCGTCGCTACGCTTAACGAAGTAACCGGCCATTCCATGACCTTCGTGCCCGAGGGGATGGCAACGGCCATCTTTGGCATGGGGTGCTTTTGGGGTGTCGAACGCCTGTATTGGCAACAACCGGGTATTTATAGCACTGCCGCGGGTTACAGCGGTGGCTATACGCCAAATCCCACCTATCGTGAGGTATGCAGCGGTCAGACTGGGCATGCCGAAGTGGTGCGCATAGTGTTTGACCCGCAGGTCATCAGCTATCGTCAACTGTTGCAGGTCTTTTGGGAAAACCACGATCCTGCGCAGGGTATGCGCCAGGGCGGAGATATCGGCACCCAATACCGCTCTGCTATCTACTACCTGGACGCAGAACAACAGGCCGAAGCGGAGCAAAGCCTGCAACGCTTCCAGCAGGCGATGGATAAGGCGGGCGACAAACGTACCATCACCACCGAAATCGCACCGGCATTACCTTTCTACTATGCAGAAGATGACCACCAGCAATACCTGCATAAGAATCCGGGTGGTTATTGTGGCCTGGGTGGCATTGGGGTTTGCCTACCTCCACAGGGTTAAGCTGCTAATTTTTAACCACTGGCGGCCCTCACGGGGCAACTGCTATACTGTGTTGGGTCGCGTTTGCGGCCCCGCTTTTGTGGGCGCGTCAGACAACGCCCTTTGACTCAATTTTTACACGGTATTACCCCTCCGAAAGAGCGCCGCCATCTCGTCGGCACCAATGGATAGACTATGTTAAACAGTATTTTACTGATTCTTTTTCTGATCGCAGTGAGTGCGTTTTTCTCGCTTTCAGAAATCTCTCTGGCTGCATCACGCAAGATCAAACTCAAACTGATGGCTGATGAAGGTAACATCAACGCCGCCAGAGTCCTCAAGCTGCAGGAAACGCCGGGTATCTTCTTTACCGTGGTGCAAATCGGCCTTAACGCCGTCGCCATCCTCGGCGGTATCGTCGGTGACGCAGCCTTCTCCCCCAGCTTCAAAGTGCTTTTCGACCGTTTCCTGTCCCCTGAACTCTCCGAGCAGATCAGCTTTATGTGCTCGTTTGTGATGGTGACCAGCCTGTTCATCCTGTTCGCGGATTTAACACCGAAGCGCATCGGTATGATTGCACCAGAGACGGTTGCCGTCCGGATCATCAACCCGATGCGTTTCTCGATCATGCTGTTCCGCCCGCTGGTCTGGTTCTTCAACGGCATGGCCAACCTGATCTTCCGCATGTTCAAGCTGCCGATGATGCGCAAAGACGACATCACCTCCGAAGACATTTACGCGGTGGTGGAAGCCGGCGCGCTGGCCGGGGTTCTGCGCAAGCAGGAACATGAGCTGATTGAAAACGTCTTCGAGTTGGAATCGCGTACCGTGCCCTCTTCGATGACTTCCCGAGAAAGCGTGATTTACTTCGATCTGCGCGAAAGCGAAGACAGCATTAAAGAAAAGATCTCCACCCATCCGCATTCCAAGTTCCTGGTCTGCGACGGCCATATCGATCAGGTGGTCGGCTATGTCGACTCCAAAGACCTGCTGAACCGCGTTTTGGGTAATCAGAGCCTGGTGCTGAGCAGCGGCGTACAGATCCGCTCGGCGCTGATCGTGCCGGATACCTTGACCCTGTCAGAGGCGCTGGAAAGCTTTAAAACCGCCGGTGAAGACTTTGCGGTGATCCTCAATGAATATGCTTTGGTAGTCGGTATTATCACGCTGAACGACGTGATGACCACGCTGATGGGCGACCTGGTCGGCCAGGGGCAGGAAGAGCAGATCGTGACACGTGATGAGAACTCGTGGCTGATTGAAGGCGGGACGCCAATCGAAGACGTGATGCGGGTACTGCATATCGATGAGTTCCCACAGGCTGGCAACTACGAAACCATCGGCGGCTTTATGATGTACATGCTGCGCAAGATCCCGAAACGCACCGATTTTGTGAAGTATGCCGGTTACAAGTTTGAAGTGGTCGATATCGACAGCTACAAGATTGACCAGCTATTGGTCACCAGGCTGGTCGATAAACCGATCACCGTGCTGCCGAAAGCCCCGGACGAAACGCCCCAGGAATAAAACAGTAGCGGCCCCTAAGGGGCCGCAGTTATTTTTTTGCAGGGTACTCCATAGATCGCGTTTTTAGCCCATCTCTGTCTGCAGCAACAGCACCTGCCGGTTGACCTCTGACATCACGTTGAAGTGGCGTTTGTCACGAATTTTCGGCAGCAGGATTTTCCCTTTGTCGAACTCGAACGCCCCCACATCTTTGATGTACAGCCGCCCCCGGAACAGGGTTTTTACATACGTCGCCACTTTCAGTGGGTTATAACGCTGGAAGATTCTCATAGTTGTTACTCTCCTCCCGTTGGATCCATGCGCTCAGCGAGCGGCCAAAGTGGCTGCCTCGACATTCGGAACGCAACTTGATTGCTTTCAAGTAGACTGAGTAAAGACCATTTCGTTCAACTTTGCCTGGATTTCTATCCTGGATTTACACTTATTGACAGAATTGTGTATACCTATTTATAACCTTTGCAGTATATCCATTCAAAAAGCACGTGATTGCCCTCCGAAGGAAAAAACTGCGATCCGGCTAACAGGACAGACCTCGGATGAGCACCTATGCTTTAACCACCCAGCGTCATATTGATACTTATTTCCCTCTGCAGGAGAATGCATGAAAAATAGCATGCTAATTATATCGCTGCTGTTGGCCCCAATGTTGGCCTCTGCTCACAACTTTCAGCTCCAACAGCGCGTTGCGCCGATCGGTGTCAGCGATAAAGGCGAGTTGGACTATGTTGATAACAAGTTTAGCTACAAAGGGTGGAATAGCGCGCAGCTAAGTGGAAAAGTGCGAGTGGTGCAGCATATTGCCGGCCGCACCTCGGCCAAAGAGCTCAACGATCCGCTGATCGAAGCCATCAAGGCCGCCAAGCTACCGCACGATCGTTACCAAACGACGACCATCGTCAATACCGACGACGCCATCATCGGTACCGCCGTCTTTGTGCGTAACAGCATTGAAGGTAATAAGAAGGAGTTCCCCTGGTCGCAGTTCATTGTCGACAGCAATGGCAACGTCAAAAAAGCCTGGGATCTGCAGCCGAAAGGCTCGGCGATTGTGGTGCTCGATAAGGCAGGCAAAATCCAGTTTGCCAAAGATGGCGCACTGACGCCGCAAGAGGTGCAGCAGGTGATGGAGATGCTGCACCAGTTGCTGAAATAGCGTTTAAACGGCGTCCCGCGCGGCGATCGGCGGGACACAAGCTAAAACAGTGAAACCCGGAATCCTGGGTTCAGGAAAGACTCACGCGGAGTGTACATCAGCGTTTTACCCTGCCAATCGTGGATCTGGGCTCCGGCCGCTACCGCCACCGCGTGCCCTGCCGCCGTATCCCAGATATTGGTTGGCCCAAACCTTGGGTAAAGTTGCGCCCGCCCTTCCGCCACCAGGCAAAACTTCAGCGATGAGCCTACCGAGATGGTTTGGTGCTCGCCCAGCTGTTGCAGATAATCCTGTAATTCATCATCGCTATGGGAGCGGCTGACCACCACCAACGGGGGTTGGGCATTGCTGACGCTAATCTCAAGGCGTCGGCCCCCTTCTTCCTTCCAGGCCTTGCCGCGTTCGGCCAGATACAGCACGTCCATCGCCGGGGCGTAGACCACGCCCATTACCGCCTCACCCTCTTCGATCAGCGCGATATTGACCGTGAACTCACCGTTGCGGTTTAAGAACTCTTTGGTACCGTCCAACGGATCGACCAGCCAGTAACGCGTCCAGTTGCGGCGGACTTCCCAGGCGGGTGGATCTTCCTCAGACAGTAACGGGATCTCTGGAGTCAGCGCCGCCAGACCCTGCTTGATAATATGATGCGCGGCAAGATCTGCGGCGGTCACCGGTGAATCGTCTTTTTTCTGTGCCACATCAAGCGGTTGTTCACCATGATATACCGCCATGATCGCCGTACCCGCTTCGCGGGACAGCTGGCAAATCTGTTCCAACATAGTGCACCTCAGACATTCAGCTCCGTGGGAAATTTCCCTCATCGATAACTTGCAGCCTAGTTATTTTTCCACAGAATATCCATCTCAACCCGCTAAGCTGCGGTATTTATTCAAGTCTTCTTCGTCACAACTTTGCATATCTCTGCGTTACATTCGGCCAGATTCTGCCAGACTTCACAGTTTATTGAGAGTGATAATGATAATTACATATCCGTTTGAGATATCCCTCGAAGAATAACCCAATGGAGATAACCATGATCAAGCGCCCTCTGGGGCTGTCTGCCCTGGCCCTGCTGGTTTGCGCCTCAACGCAGGCGGCGACGGTTGACCTGCGCGTGCTGGAAACTACCGACCTGCACGGCAATATGATGGACTTCGACTATTACAAGGATAAGCCCACCGACAAATTCGGCCTGGTGCGAACCGCCAGCCTGATCCAACACGCTCGCCAACAGGTGATCAACAGCGTATTGGTCGATAATGGCGACATCATCCAGGGCAGCCCAATGGCTGATTATGCGGCCGCCAATGGATTGAAGGCTGGCGATATCCATCCGGTTTACAAGGCGATGAATACGCTCAATTACGTGGTGGGCAATATCGGTAATCACGAGTTCAACTACGGGCTGGACTACCTGAAGAAGGCCCTGGCCGGAGCAAAATTCCCCTACGTCAACGCTAACGTCATCGATGCCAGCACGCAAAAACCGCTGTTCACTCCCTACATTATCGTTGATACCCCGGTAAAAGACCGTGAGGGCAAAGCACATACGCTACGTATCGGCTATATCGGCTTTGTGCCGCCGCAGATCCTGGTATGGGACAAGGCCAATCTGCAAGGGAAAGTGACCGTCAACGACATCACCGAAACCGCCAGACGCTACGTACCGGAAATGCGCAAACAAGGTGCCGATCTGGTTATCGCCATCCCCCATTCTGGCCTTTCCAGCGATCCCTATAAGGCGATGGCGGAAAACTCGGTGTACTACCTCAGCCAGGTGCCAGGCATCGATGCCATCATGTTCGGCCATGCTCATGCCGTGTTCCCCAGCAAGGACTTTGCCAATATCCAAGGGGCAGATATCGATAAAGGTTTGCTCAATGGCGTACCTGCGGTAATGCCGGGCCAATGGGGCGATCACCTCGGCGTGGTGGATCTGCAATTGAATAACAACACGGGCAGCTGGCAGGTTACCGCCGCGAAAGCGCAGGCCAGACCCATCTACGACAAAGAGAACAAACGATCGTTGGCAGCAGAAGATCCCACGCTGGTTACAGTGCTAGAGGAGGATCATAAGGGCACACGTGAGTTCGTCAGCAAGCCTATCGGTAAGTCCGACGGCAATATGTACAGCTATCTGGCCCTGATCCAGGACGATCCTACCGTGCAGATCGTCAATAATGCGCAAAGAGCCTACGTTGAGCACTACATTCAAGGCGACCCGGATCTGGCCGATCTGCCGGTATTGGCCGCCGCAGCACCGTTCAAAGTGGGGGGACGCAAGAACGATCCTGCCAGCTTTGTCGAAGTGGAAAAAGGTCAGCTCACCTTCCGTAATGCCGCCGATCTTTATCTCTACCCCAATACTCTGGTCGTCGTTAAAGCCAGCGGTAGGGAAGTGAAAGAGTGGTTGGAATGCTCAGCCGGGCAGTTCAATCAAATTGACGTCAACAGCAGCAAACCGCAGGGGCTGATCAATTGGGACGGTTTCCGTACCTATAATTTTGACGTGATCGACGGCGTCAATTATCAGATCGACGTCAGCCAACCGGCCCGTTACGACGGGGAGTGTACGCTGATTAATGGCCAGGCAGAGCGCATCAAGGATCTGACCTTCAAGGGCAAAGCGATCGATCCTGATGCCCAGTTCCTGGTGGCGACCAACAACTACCGCGCCTACGGCGGCAAGTTTGCCGGCACGGGTGACAAGCATATCGCCTTTGCTTCACCGGATGAGAACCGCGCAGTATTAGCAGCCTATATCAGCGCAGAAACCCAGAAGCACGGCGCAGTGCACCCGCAAGCGGACAACAACTGGCGTTTGGCCAGCTTCCAGAGCACCAAGCCGCTGGATATCCGTTTCGAGACTGCCCCAAGCGAGAAGGCTGCCGCGTTTATTAAAGATAACGCGCAGTACCCAATGAAGTCCGTGGGTAACGACAGCATCGGCTTTGAGCTGTATCGGGTCGATCTGCAAGCCAAGTAATTAACCGTCAGGCGCGCTACGGCGCGCCTTTTTTGGTTCTACCCCTTTTTATCCATGGCGCACCCTTTAAATTGCATTTAAAATACATGTTATAAATTTCTTCGTTTAAAGGGGCATCATCATGGATTATCGTAACCAATCCCTAGGCGCACTCGCCATCGCCATTCCACGTGCCAGCAAACTGTTCCGCGACTACGATTTGGACTTCTGCTGTGGGGGTAAACAAACCCTGGAACGCGCTGCCAGCCGCAAAGAACTGGATCTGGACAAGTTGGAAAGTGAACTGGCCGCATTGGCGGCAGAACCCGTAGATACGCGCGATTGGCGTCTGGCTCCGCTGGCTGAGATCATCGATTACATCCTGCCACGCTATCACCAACGCCACCGTGAGCAGTTGGCTGAGCTGGTATTGATGGCGGAAAAGGTGGAGCGTGTCCATGGCGATAAGCATACCTGCCCACGCGGGCTGGCCAAACAGCTAAACCTGATCCGTGTCGACCTGGAAAACCACATGATGAAGGAGGAACAGATCTTGTTCCCACTGATTAAACAAGGCATGGGACAACAGGCAGCGGGGCCGATTTCTGTGATGGAGCATGAACATGATGAGGCAGGCGAACAGTTGGAAGTGGTGAAATTCCTCACCAACAACGTGACGCCACCGGAAGGGGCATGCAATACCTGGCAAGCGCTGTACAACGGTATCAATACGTTTATCAGCGATCTGATGGAACATATCCATCTGGAGAATAATCTGCTGTTCCCTCGCGCTCTGAGCGGTAGATAACCCCCTCACCCTAGCCCTCTCCCAAAGGGAGAGGGGATATAACGTGCTACATATTAACTTCTACGTCTGGTTCTGCCCCTTTTCCTTTTGGAGAAGGGGACAGACCGTGGATTACAGAATTTCGATCAGCTCAACATCAAACACCAGCGCGCTGAATGGCGGGATGGATGCACCAGCACCACGCTCGCCATAGGCCAGGTTGTGAGGAATATACAGCTGCCATTTAGAGCCAACCGGCATCAGAGTCAGGGCTTCGATCCAACCTGGGATCACACCGCTAACCGGGAACTCAGCCGGTTGGCCACGTTCAACCGAGCTGTCGAACACATCACCGTTGATCAGGCGGCCGGTGTAATGCACACGCACGCGATCCTGACGAGATGGGATTGGGCCATTGCCCTGCTCCAGTACGGAGAACTGCAGGCCAGACTCGGTCAGCGTCACTTCATCACGCTTGGCGTTATCTTCCAGGAACTTCTGGCCTTCAACAGCCATCGCCTGCTGACGCTCAAGGCGCACAGCATCCGCACGTTCGTGGATTTCGCGCAGCGCACGATGTACCACATCTACCGGAACCGCCGGGGCATTCCCTTCCAGCGCGTCACGCAGGCCAGCCAGCAGAGCTTCTGGTTGTAAACCTTGCAGGCCGGACTCTTGCAGTTGCTGACCGACCTGTAAACCAATCCCGTAACTTGCTTGCGCTTCAACGCTATCAAAAGAAGGGGTTGTCATGGGGTTTTCCTTTAGTCTGTAAAAAGTCGAAAGCGCAGCATAACAGTGCCGCAAAGCTGGGTAAAATCTTGTGTGGAGAATGATGACTTTTGTCGTAGAAAAAGAAACAATAACCTGCTGTTAACGTTTGGTGTCATTATTGCCTCAGCCATCCATTGCTGCCAACAGTTAGCGGACTATGGCTCAATCAGACTATCTGCACGGCTTGAAGTCCGTAAGGTATACTGGGGTCAGCGGTACACTTTTTGTTAAGTGACAATTTTACGCAGTTGAAGAGAGGTCACCATGGGCAGAATCGCGCCCAGGAGAAGGAAAACCATCCGTGTCTACCAGCCATTGCTGCGCACCTGGCTGAACCTGAGCCAACGCCTGAGGCCTGGCCCGGCAGCGGAAACGCCAGCAACCACCGATGAGCCAGTCTCGCAGCCGCCACAACAGAGCGGCAAGGGGCAACGGCTTAAAGATCTGTTGCTGAAAATATGGCATTTGCCGGACAGCCTTCACTGGATGGAACCTCTGCCGTATTTTCACCGCCGTTGGGTGATCATTTTTGGTGCCATCCTGCTGCTTTCGCTGCTATGGCCGTACTCTGACGACAATGCACGCCCGTTCCCGGTCACCAACCAGGGGAACGAAATCCCGTTACAGGCCCACTTGCAAAACGATGGACAACAGACATCAACTGAAAGCGGTAACTGGCAGCGCTACCAGATCCAGGCGGGCCAAACTCTGGCCCAGTTGTTCCGTGACAACGACCTGCCGGTGAACGAGGTGTTTGCCATGGCGCGGGTGGAAGGGAACGATAAACCGCTCAGCAATCTGAAGGCCGGGCAGGAAGTGCGTGTCGAACGCAATGCCAACGGCGTGATCACCGCGCTCTCCGTCACCACCGTGGATAACAGCGAAGCCCTGTTCCGCCGCCAAAGTGACGGCAGCTACCAGCGCGTTCGTTAGTCTTTAATCTGATCCAGCAGAAAATCACGCAGTACAACTCCCTGGTTGTGCTGTGTGTCCTTGCTGCCATACAGCAGGGTCAACGGCTTACCCTCTCTTAACAACGCCACCAGCGGCTGCCAGGCATCGTTAACGGCCAGTTGCTGGCGATACAGCGCCACAAACTCATCCCACTGGTCGGTATGCTGATGAAACCACTGGCGTAGCGCCGTATCCGGTGCCACCTGCTTGAGCCAGACGACGCCCTGCAACCTTTCCTTACTGATACCACGCGGCCAAAGCCTATCGGTCAGGTAGCAGTGCTCCGGTGCCGGGGCGCTGAAATCGTAGACACGCTGTAAGATAATTTCTGCCATTTTCGCCTCTTCATGCCAACAGATGACTCCAGAGTAACGCGTTTTACCTGGCGCTGAAAAGCAAAACGCCAGCACTAGGCTGGCGTTTTAACTTGGTGTACTAAAGCCGATTAAGCTTCAGCAACCACAACTACATTCAGCTGTGCGAACACGTCGCTGTGTACCTGGAAGTGCACTTCGTGCTCACCAGTGGTACGCAGAACGCCGTTCGGCAGACGAACTTCGCTCTTGGCAACTTCAACGCCTGCCGCAGTAACTGCGTCAGCGATGTCGCGGGTGCCGATAGAGCCGAACAGTTTACCTTCGTCGCCTGATTTAGACGCGATGGTGACTGAACCCAGTTCGTTGATCTGAGTTGCGCGAGCTTCAGCAGCTGCCAGAACGTCAGCCAGTTTGGCTTCCAGTTCTGCACGGCGTGCTTCGAAGAACTCGACGTTTTTCTTGGTAGCAGGAACAGCTTTGCCCTGTGGTACCAGGAAGTTACGGGCATAACCCGCTTTAACGTTAACTTGATCACCCAGGCTGCCCAGGTTTGCTACTTTATCAAGCAGAATAACTTGCATTACCTTATCCTCTCAAAGTCGTTAATGGACAGTGGCCGATTACTGATGACGATCAGTGTACGGCAACAAAGACAGGTAGCGCGCGCGCTTGATAGCACGGGCCAGCTGGCGCTGATATTTTGCACGAGTACCGGTGATACGGCTCGGGACAATTTTACCACTTTCAGTGATGTAGTTTTTCAGCGTAGCGATGTCTTTATAGTCAATCTCTTGAACGCCTTCCGCTGTGAAACGGCAGAACTTGCGACGACGGAAATAACGTGCCATTTGGCTAGTCTCCAGAATCTATCAATTCAATCTGCTCGGCATGCAGGACCAATTTGTTCAGCCCGTTGCGCCCTTGATGGCAGCTAACGAAGCCTTGAACGGTTACCTGACTGCCGACCGTTAATCTTTGAGTTAAAGCTTGTGACTGTTGTCCGCTGACAACCACGGGCATTCGGCACCATGCTTGCCTGCTGAATCCGGCCTCCATCTGCGTCGATCTGTGCTCTAGCACAAACTGGCAGTGGGGTATGCCGGAAGGACTCACTTTTCGCACCGGCGTCTTGCACACTGTGCCAGACAACACCAGACGATTAGCCGTCACAGCAGCAATTACTCTTCAGAATCCCCAGCATCTGCATCATCTGCGGTTTCGTTAGCGAAGTCTTCGCGGCGATCGCCACGACGTTCGTCTTTCGCTTTAACCATCGGAGATGCTTCAGTTACCGCGTGCTTAACGCGCATAACCATGCTACGGATAACGGCGTCGTTGAAGCGGAAGTTAGTTTCCAGCTCATCGATCGCTTCCTGCGGAGCTTCAACGTTCAGCAGAACGTAGTGGGCTTTGTGCAGTTTGTTGATCGGGTAAGCCAGTTGACGGCGGCCCCAGTCTTCCAGACGGTGAATCTGACCTTGCGCGTTAGTGATGGTAGCACTGTAACGCTCGATCATGCCCGGAACCTGTTCGCTTTGGTCAGGATGGACCATAAAAACGATTTCGTAATGACGCATCGAATTGCTCCTTACGGATTATTCAGCCTCCTGTCAGGGTCAACCGCGGCCCATGGAAGCAAGGAACGTGTGTATGTGTGCGGCTGAAAAATGACGCGTAATCATACCGGCGTAGGGTGGGGAACTCAAGGACTGAGTAGGATTTATTGAGGTTTATGCGCCAAGCCACGAGAAATAGCACGATTTGCTGGCAGAGAAAGCGATGTATGTCGATCCATGGGTTTTAAAAATCCCTCAACAAAATCATCAGCCCACTTGAATCATTATCATTATTATTGAACAAGGCCATCAAAAACTGCCCCTTTTTAATCCTGACCATCGGACTAAAGTTAAGCTATCCGCCGCAGAAAGCGCAGCGATAAAGGGTTTAAGTTGTTCAATACTGATAAATGACTTTTTGCTTAATTGGCAATTTAACGAACGGACCAAGTGGTACGTCGCTGGAGCAAAGAGTTAAGAGAGGCACCTATGAAACGTATTACCATCGCTACCGCTATCGCGTTGCTGCTATCAGCCAACGCCATGGCCGCCACAGAGATCACCTCACACCAGGCCACCGAGCGCCAAAGCATTGGTTTCGTCAGCTTGAATCAAGCAGTGGTTTCCCCGGATGACGCGACGTCCCAAATCAACAAGATTGCCGACCAACGCGGCGCCACCGCCTACCGCATAGTTGCCCTGCATGAGCCAGGCAGCACCGCGTCTATCCACGTCAGCGCCGAGCTGTACCGCTAACCGCATAGGCAGCACCAGGGAAACCAGCCGCTCCAAGAGGCGGCACACAGCCAGGTTTGCCCCCTCCCTCGGGGGCTTTTTACAGCGAATCCCGGAAAAAGGCCGCGGTGGCATTCAAAGCACCAGGAGTAATGCGGTGGCGCACTTGCGGTTCAGTAAGATAGGTCAGCCGCCGATCCAGGCCACGCCCACGTAACTCACCAGCCAGACGCTCACTCTCCACTGCAGGCACCACATCATCGGCTTCACCATGCCATAACAGCAGCGGTCGCTCGGCAAAACTCGCCCAATCATGCTCGACCTCGTAGTCGGCCAGCGGCGCAAGGCGTGCCTTGAACGCAGCTTGTTCCAACGGTTGGCCACGCGCATCCAGTGGTGGATACAGCGTCTGCGCCAGTGAGGTGAAGTAACCCGACCCCATCAGGCTGGCGGCCGCTTTTATCCAAGGATAACGGGTAAAGGCCCCCAACGTGGTCATGCCGCCCATCGAAGCCCCCGCCACGCCGATACGATCTCCGGCGATCAACCCATGCTGCACAAAATGCGTTTTGAGCGCGGGTAATTCATCGACGTTAGTTTTGAGGATTTCCCAGAAATGCGCCAACCGCCGCGCTTCATCACCGTCAAATCGCTCGCCGTGCATCGCACAATCGGGTAAGACCACTCGGAAACCGGCTTTGGCTAACGCATAGGCAAAATAGGCGTACACTTCTTTCGACGAGGTATAACCGTGGTAGAAAAAGATCGTGGGTAACGGCTGCTCATACTGCCGGGCTGGCACCGCATGGATCACCGCAATGTCACCCACCCGCTCATCATAGATCTCGATCATGTATTCCCCCTGTGGCTAATCTTCACTATGATGGCAAAAATCGGCCCGAAACTTTAGTTCAACCTATTCTACTCTATGCGAAATAGTGATGAGGCCTGCCATGAATCTTTCCCGTTCCTTGATTACCCTATTACTGTTTGGCCTGTTGTCTGGTTGCAGCGTATTTAAAACCACGCCAAAACCCCCACCGCCGCCCACAGATCAGGCACAGGAGATCACCCGTGCCCAAACTACCGAACTGGAAAAAATGGCGACGATTAGCGCCGTGGTGCGTGGCAGCCCGATGAACGTGGAAGCCGAGATCCAGCGTAAAGCCAATGCCAGCGGGGCACGCTATTACATGATCATCATGAATAGCGAAACCATCGTGCCGGGCCAGTGGTATTCTCAGGCGATACTTTATCGGTAGCCGTGATATCCCCCTCACCCTAACCCTCTCCCAAAGGAAGAGGGGACCAAACGTGCCACATGTTTGATCACCATTCTACCTAAACTAAATGCGGCTTCTGCACCTGACGACAACACCGAAATAGCTCCCTCTCCTTTTTGGGGAGAGGGTTGGGGTGAGGGGCGGAATTAGGCGCCGATAGCGCGGTTAAGCAAAGCGTCGCACACGCTCTCTGGCAACACCATCTCACCGCGATAATCCAGCGTGAGATGGCACCAGGCATCGCCGATAGACGGGCTGCCATGCTGCAACAACTGAGCGGCACAACACAGATCGAACAACTGCTGGGTTAACAGGCGTCCCATTTCTTCACGCGGTTGGCGCATACGCTGTTGCCATTGCCGCCAGGCGCGATCGAACAACCGATTCTGCCCACGTACCGGCAACAGTTCCTGCTGCAACAGCTCCAAAGCACCGGGCAACTTATGCAGGCTGCGCATCACGTCCAGGCACATGATATTGCCAGACCCTTCCCAAATGCTGTTAACCGGCACTTCGCGGTACAGACGAGGCAACTCACTGTCTTCGCAATAACCAATCCCGCCCAGCACTTCCATCGCTTCACCGATAAATGGTGCCCCCTGACGGCAGATGCTGTATTTCGCCGCCGGTGTCAGTAAACGGCTATAAACCACTTCACCTTCATGCCCCCGGTGCTCCCAGGCCCGTGCCAAACGGAACAGCAAAGCAGTATGCCCTTCCAGCCGTAACGCCATACGTGCCAACACCTGCCGCATCAATGGCTGTTCAATCAACCGCTTGCCAAACGCCTGCCGTTGTAGCGCATGGTACAGCGCCACCGACAGGCCACGGCGCATCAGACCATGACTCCCCAGAGCGCAATCGAAGCGGGTCATTCCGCCCATCTTGAGGATTTGCCTGACACCATCGCCTTCATCGCCCAGCAACCAGGCCATGGCATCCTGAAACTCGGCTTCGCTGCTGGCATTGGACCGGTTGCCCAATTTATCTTTCAGCCGCTCCAGGCGAATAGCGTTGCGCGTACCATCGGGCAACAGCCGCGGCAGGAAGAAGCAGGAAAGTCCCCCGTCCGTCTGAGCTAACACCAGATGAGCGTCGCTTTGCGGCACCGAGAAGAACCATTTATGTCCAACCAAGCGGTACGCTTCCCCATTGCCACGGCTGGCTAGCGGTACGGCGGTGGTGGTATTACTCAGTACGTCCGAACCGCCCTGCTTTTCCGTCATCCCCATGCCGATCAACAGCCCGCGCTTTTGAGCTCCCGGCAACATGTGAGGGTCATAGCGATCTGAAAGTAATGGGGAAAGCCAGGATTGATACTCTTTTGGCAGGGAACGCTGCAGCAGCGGGACGGCACCAAAGGTCATGGTGATGGGGCAAAGCGTGCCGGCCTCCACCTGAGCGTGCAATACAAAGCGGGCGGCACGAGCCACAAACGAACCAATGCGGGCATCTTCCTGCCACGGCAGGTTATGTACCCGATTAGCGACCAGCCCCTGCATCAGGATATGCCAGGCCGGGTGAAAGCGTACGTCGTCCAGGCGTTGCCCGGTGGCGTCATAGCGCAGCAACTCCGGTGGATTAGTGTTGGCTAATCGCCCCAGCTCCAGTGACTCCTGCGTACCTAACTGTTGCCCAAGCGAGGCCAGCACGTCGCTATCCCACCCCGCCAGCTCGCGCTGCAACGCTTCACGCAGCGGCGTATCGGACAGGAAAAGGTTGCTGTTCCCCAAGGGCTTGGGTTGGTTAAAGACGGTGTGCGTAGTCCAGACCATGTGCTTGCTCCCTGATTAACGCTTCAGGGGTAATTATGGCCGTCAGGTGGATTTCTGCCGCAGGTGGGATCACAAGATGGGAAATTCGAGTTAGGGGCGAAGGCTCGCCCCTATTTATCATCAGCTGCGCTGGCGCACCGCTTCAAACAGGCAGACACCGGTAGCAACCGAGACGTTCAGCGAGGAAACCGTACCGGCCATCGGAATGCTGATCAGTTCGTCGCAATGTTCACGGGTCAAACGACGCATACCTTCGCCTTCCGCGCCCATCACCAGCGCCATCGGGCCAGTCATTTTGCTTTGATACAGCGTGTGGTCGGCTTCACCTGCCGTGCCCACGATCCAAACGTTCATCTCTTGCAGCAAACGCAAGGTACGAGCCAGGTTGGTGACGGTGATCAACGGGACGTTCTCTGCCGCACCGCAGGCCACTTTCTTCGCCGTCGCGTTCAGTTGGGCAGAGCGATCGCGTGGGACGATCACCGCATGCACACCGGCAGCATCGGCGCTACGCAGGCAAGCCCCCAGGTTATGGGGATCGGTGACGCCGTCCAGTACCAGCAGGAATGGCGTCTCAACGCTTTCCAGCAGCCCTGGCAGATCGTTTTCCTGATACTTACGCCCTTCACGTACCCGCGCAATAATGCCCTGGTGAACGGCCCCTTCGACCTTCTCGTCCAACCATTGGCGGTTAGCCACCTGGATCACAATACCGGTGGCTTCCAGCTCGGCAATCAAAGGTTGCAAGCGACGATCGTCACGCCCCTTGAGAATAAAGACTTCCAGGAAACGCTGTGGATCGTTGTCTAGCAGGGCTTTGACAGCGTGAATACCGTAGATAATTTCGCTCATGATGCTCTTTTAACTGTGCGGCCGGGGGTCACCCGGCCGGGGATAATAACGTGCGGCAGGTTAACCCTGCTCGGCACCTTTCTTCTTGCTGGCACGCTTGGCTTTGGTCGCCGCCGCGATCTTTTTGGTTTTATCAGACGCTTTCTTGGCTTTCGCCTTCGGGTCTGGTTTCACCTTGTCTGCGGCTTTGGCCTTGGCAGCGGGCTTGGCCTTGGCCCCTTCTTTTTTACGGAAGGCACTGTCTGGCTCAAAGTTGGCTGGCGTTTTGCCACCACGGCGTTTGCGTTGCGCCTGGCTACGGCCTGCGCCAGCACCATCGCGCAGCGTACGCTGGCCACCATTTTTGGCACGATCGCGTTCGGTTTTACCTTCACCACGCGGCTTGCGGGTGCTGGAAACCAGCGCGAAGTCGATCTTGCGTTCGTCCATATGCACGGCTTCAACGCGGATCTCCACCGTGTCCCCCAGGCGATAAACCATGCCGGAAGATTCGCCGATCAGACGCTGGCCGATATTATCGTAACGATAGTAATCGTTATCCAGCGTAGACACGTGTACCAGACCATCGATAAACAGATCGCTCAGGCGGACAAAGAAACCAAAGCCGGTGACGCTGGCAATCACGCCGCTAAACACTTCACCGACGTGGTCCTGCATAAAGTCGCACTTCAGCCAGTCCGCCACGTTACGCGTGGCTTCATCGGCACGGCGCTCGGTCATCGAGCAGTGCATACCCAGTTGCAGCATTTCTTCCAGATCGCTGTGCCAGCCACCGGTTGGCGTCCAACGCTCTTTCTGTTCGCCATGCTCTTTCGCCAACACGTACTTGATGGCACGGTGCAGCGCCAGGTCCGGATAGCGACGGATCGGCGAGGTAAAGTGACCATATGAAGCCAGTGCCAGGCCAAAGTGGCCACGGTTTTCCGGATCGTAGATCGCCTGTTTCATCGAACGCAGCAACATGGTTTGCAGCATTTCACGGTCCGGACGTTCTGACACTTCGTCCATCAAGGTGGCGTAATCTTTCGGCTGCGGCTTCAGGCCACCGCCCAGGGTCAGACCCAGTTCGCTCAACACGCTGCGCAGTGCGGAGATATGATCGTCACTTGGGCGATCGTGCACGCGGAACAACGCGGGTTCGTTATGCTTCTCAACAAAGCGTGCCGCTGCCACGTTCGCCATGATCATGCACTCTTCGATCAGTTTGTGCGCGTCATTACGAACCGTTGGCTCTACGCGCTCAATACGGCGTTCGGCGTTAAAGATAAACTTGGCTTCTTCGGTTTCAAAGGCAATACCACCACGTTCGGCACGGGCCTGATCCAGCACCTTATACAGCGCATGCAGCTCCTGAAGGTGTTTGACCAGCGGATGATACTGCTCACGCAGCTCCTGGTCGCCCTGCAGAATATGCCAGACCTTGGTGTAGGTTAAGCGCGCATGAGAGCTCATCACCGCTTCGTAGAATTTAAACGAAGACAGACGGCCCGATGCGGAGATGGTCATTTCACTCACCATGCACAGGCGATCGACCTGCGGGTTCAATGAGCACAGACCGTTGGAGAGCACTTCTGGCAGCATAGGCACCACTTCCGACGGGAAGTAGACCGAGGTGCCACGGCTACGGGCTTCGTCGTCCAGCGCGGTGCGTGGACGTACATAATAGCTGACGTCGGCAATCGCAACCCACAGACGCCAGCCACCACCGCGTTTCTTCTCGCAGTAGACCGCATCATCGAAATCGCGGGCGTCTTCGCCATCAATAGTGACCAGTGGCAAGTGGCGCAGATCTACGCGTCCTTTCTTGGCAGCTTCCGGCACTTGCTCGCTAAGATCGGCAACCTGTTTCTCCACCTGAGGTGGCCAGGTATGCGGGATCTCATGGGTACGCAGCGCGATATCTACCGCCATGCTGGTGCCCATTTTATCGCCCAGGATCTCGACGATCTTGCCCACGGCTTTAGTGCGGCGGGTCGGGCGTTGAGTCAGTTCAACGACCACCATAAAGCCCATCCGCGCCCCGCTGACCGAGTCAGCCGGGATAAGAATATCGAAGCTCAGGCGACCGTCATCCGGCACCACAAAGCCAGTACCGGCATCGGTGAAGTAGCGGCCGACAATCTGGCTGGTTTTAGGCACCAGTACGCGCACAATGCGCGCTTCACGGCGGCCTTTGCGATCTTCGCCCAGCGGTTGCGCCAGTACCACGTCACCGTGGATAGCCATTTTCATTTGTTCAGCGGAGAGGTAAAGGTCGTCTTTACGCCCTTCAACCCGCAGGAAGCCAAAACCGTCGCGGTGGCCGATCACGGTGCCGCGCAGCAGGTCCAGACGCTCCGGCAGCGCATAGCACTGGCGGCGGGTAAAGACCAACTGGCCATCACGCTCCATCGCACGCAGGCGACGGCGCAGGGCTTCCAGCGCTTCTTCGCCGGATAAGTTCAGTTCATTGCCCAACTCTTCGCGGCTGGCAGGCGTTTCACGCTTCGCCAAATGGGCCAGGATAAATTCGCGGCTAGGAATTGGGGATTCATATTTTTCTGCTTCTCGTTCCAGGAATGGATCTTGTGACATTGAGGTTCCTCCGTTGTCATCAGCAGGGTGTTGCTGAGCCTTGTCTTCTCAGCAACGCTTTATTCGACAAGCAAAAGCTTGTAGAGCGGTGGATTGTCTTCGACCATATCGGCCAGAGTGTGACTATCCAACTCCTCAAGGAAATTCTTTACTGCCTGCTGGAGCACTTGCTTCAAACGGCAGGCAGGGGTGATATGGCAAAAATCGCCGCTACAGTTAACCAACGAGAGCGGCTCCAGCGCCCGCACCACGTCGCCAATACGGATGCTCTCAGCCGGTTTGCCCAGCCGTATCCCGCCGTTTTTACCCCGTACGGCGGTCACGAAGCCTTCGCGGCTTAGCTGATTGATAATTTTTACCATATGGTTACGGGAAACGCCGTACACCTCCGTAACCTCAGAGATGCTGGTCATCTTGTCCGCTGGCAATGACGCCATGTAGATCAATGCCCGCAGGCCATAATCAGTAAAACTTGTTAACTGCACGTCAACCTCTGGGTACTTGGTTACCCGTCTGATATGCCGATTTTCGGCGATTTTTATTACTATCTTATTGGATGATAAACCAGCCGGAGAGTTCGCAGCTAATTATTTAGCGCATAGCCGACTCTCAACCGGAGCAACGAAAGGATTTTGTGAGGTGAAAACGCAATCGAGGAGGATACATGAGACAAACAAACCGGGACTTGGCCCGGTTTGTTTGGTGACGGTAGAGCAGACTGATTATGCGTCGAACGGATCGCGCAGGATCATGGTCTCACTACGATCTGGGCCAGTAGAGATGATATCTACCGGTACTTCAGTCAGCTCTTCGATGCGTTTGATGTAGTCCAGCGCTGCCTGTGGCAGTTTGCTGTAGTCTTTCACACCAAAAGTCGTTTCGCTCCAGCCCGGCATGCTTTCGTAGATTGGCTCGATACCTTCCCAACCTTCTGCTGCCAGCGGCGTGGTGGTCATTTCGCGGCCATCTGGCATGCGATAGCCCACACAGATTTTCACTTCTTTCAGGCCGTCCAGCACGTCCAGCTTGGTCAGGCAGAAGCCAGACAGGGAGTTGATCTGCACGGCGCGACGAACGGCAACCGCATCCAGCCAACCGGTACGGCGGCGGCGGCCAGTGGTGGCACCAAATTCGTTACCCTGTTTGCACAGGTATTCGCCGGTTTCGTCGAACAGTTCGGTAGGGAACGGACCTGCACCGACACGGGTAGAGTAGGCTTTCACGATGCCCAGCACGTAGTCCACGTAACGTGGGCCAATGCCAGAACCGGTTGCCACGCCACCCGCGGTGGTGTTGGAAGAGGTCACGTACGGATAGGTACCGTGATCGATATCCAACAGCGTGCCCTGTGCGCCTTCAAACATGATCAGATCGCCACGCTTGCGCGCACCGTCCAGCAGTTCGGACACGTCTACGACCATCCCGGTCAGGATGTCGGCGATCGACAGTACATAGTCGAGAGTCGTCTGATAATCGACGGCTTCAACTTTGTAGTAGTTAACCAGTTGGAAGTTGTGGTAATCGATGATGTCTTTCAGCTTAACGGCGAAAGTGGCTTTATCGAACAGATCGCCAACGCGCAGGCCGCGACGGGCGACTTTGTCTTCGTAAGCCGGGCCGATACCGCGGCCGGTGGTGCCGATCGCTTTGGCGCCACGCGCTTTCTCACGCGCATTATCCAACGCGACGTGATAAGGCAGGATCAGCGGGCAGGCTTCAGACAGCAACAGACGTTCGCGTACCGGGATGCCGCGCGCTTCGAGTTCACCCATTTCCTTCATCAACGCGTCTGGAGCCAGAACCACACCGTTGCCGATGACGCTGGTCACGTTTTCACGCAGGATACCTGAAGGAATTAAATGAAGAACGGTTTTTTCACCGTTGATAACCAGAGTGTGGCCAGCGTTATGGCCACCTTGGTAGCGCACAACATATTGAGCCCGTTCAGTCAGCAGGTCTACGACCTTACCCTTACCTTCGTCACCCCATTGGGTGCCCAGTACGACGACGTTCTTACCCATTTTAAAATCACCAGGTTGCTTAAAAATGGATTCTACCACCGTAATTCTTCAGTTTCAGCACTTTTAGCATACGATTGCGTACTTTTTCGGCTAAACTTTAAACCCCCGTGCGGGCACGCAACATGTAGTAGATCACACAGCCTGCAACCACTAATCCCCCGCCAAAACGCCGCAGTGTGGAATCGGGTAATTGCGACATCGCCTGGATCATTTTACGCCAGGCCTGTGGGAACAACATCGGCCCCAGTCCTTCCAGCACCAAAACCAACCCGAGCGCCAGCCAGATTGTTGAATTCATCCTTCCCCCCAAAAAAGAAAGGCCCGCGGTTAAACGGGCCTTGATTGCCCAATCGCTTACCAGCCACAGCCGGCAAGCTATTGGGATCGCCATCATGCTGGCATTATCTGTTGCGTGTAGCGACCGGCGACTTCATGTAGCGGAAGAAATCGCTGTCCGGGCTCAGGACCAACACGTCCTGGTTGCCCGGGCCGAAGCTGGTTTCATAAGCTCGCAGGCTACGGATGAAGGCATAGAAATCCGGATCCTGGCTGAAAGCATCGGCAAACAGTTTGGCCGCTTCCGCATCGCCCGCACCGCGGGTGATACGTGCCTGACGCTCGGCTTCCGCGATGGTACGGGTCACTTCGTAGTCGGCGGTGGCTTTGAGCTTCTCGGCCTCTTCTTTACCTTGTGAACGGTGACGACGGGCTACCGCTTCACGCTCTGCACGCATACGCTGGAAGATCGCGTCTGAGACTTCCGCAGGCAGGTTGATCTGCTTGATTCGCACGTCTACCACTTCAATACCCAGGGCCGCCATGCTGTTCGGGTTAACCGCTGGCTGTTTGCCAGTGGTTTCACGCTCAACACGGGCTGCGGCAGAAGCGATAGCATCATCGGCTTCGGTGGTAGCGACTTCTTCTTCGTCACCCACGGTACCGGTGTTCAGCGCATCACGCACGTCTGCCATCAGGCGACCACGGGAGTCGGTAACGATATCACGCACGTCCAAACGGCCAATCTCGGAACGCAGACGGTCATTGAACTTACGTTTCAGCAGCAGTTCTGCCTGAGAAACGTCACCACCACCGGTGGCCAGGTAGTAGCGGCTGAAATCACTGATACGCCATTTCAGGTAAGAGTCGACGATCAGGTCTTTCTTCTCGCTGGTGACGAAGCGATCGGCCTGGTTGTCCATGGTCTGGATACGGGCATCCAGCATTTTCACTGTTTCAATGAACGGGATCTTGAAGTGCAGACCCGGTGCATAGACCAGCGGCTTGTTTTCGCTGTCGCGCAGTACTTTACTGAAGCGCAGCACGATGCCGCGCTCGCCTTCCTGAACCACAAACATGGAGGCGTAAAGGGCTACCAACACCACTGCGAGGATAACTATGAAAGACTTACGCATTGATTATTCTCTCCCTACGCGTGTGTTGTCGCTACGCTGCGCATTAGCCCGGCGTTGGTCCATGATGGAACCACTGCTGGAACTGCTGGTGCTCGCATCCGTTGAAGTCGTGGAGGCTGGCGCAGGGGCGAGAAGGTTCTGACCGGCATCTCTGCTACCTTCGGCTGCTGACTTACCAGCACCGCGCAGCATCTGATCCAGTGGCAGCACCATCAGATTGTTATTGCCTTTGTTGTCTGCCACCAACACCTTACGGGTGTGGCTCAACACTCTTTCCATGGTTTCGATGTACAGACGCTCACGGGTGATTTCCGGGGCAGATTTGTACTCTGGCAACAGCTTGGCGAAACGAGCGACCTCACCCTGGGCTTCCAGAACGGTCTGGGCCTGGTAGGCGCGCGCATTTTCCAGCAGGCGCTGTGCAGCACCGTTGGCACGCGGCTGAACTTCGTTGGCGTAGGCTTCTGCTTCACGAATGGATTGCTGCTCGTTCTCACGTGCGGCGATCGCATCATCAAACGCGGCTTTCACCTCTTCCGGCGGACGTGCAGCCTGGAAGTTGACGTCCAGCAAAGTGATACCCATCTTGTATGGACGAATGGTTTCTTCCAGTACACGCTGAGTGTCGCTACGTACGATAGTACGGCCTTCGGTCAGGATCTTGTCCATGGTGTATTTACCGATAACGCCACGCAATGCGCTGTCTGTCGCCTGTCTCAGGCTGTCGTTGGCATCGGTTACGCTGAACAGGTAGGCTGCCGGGTCGGAAACGCGGTACTGCACGTTCATCTCAACGCGCACCACGTTCTCATCGGAAGTCAGCATCACACCGGACGCAGACAGGTCACGGACCGACTCCACGTTAACCGGGCGAACCTGATCGATAAACGTCGGTTTCCAGTTCAGGCCTGGCTGCACCAGATGGCTGAACTTACCAAAGCGAGTGACGACACCGCGCTCGGCTTCTTTGATGGTGTAGAAGCCGCTGGCGGCCCAGATCACCACCACGGCTACCGCAGCGATACCGACAATTTTGCCACTGAAGCCCGGCCCGATTGAGCCCGTGCCACCGCTGTTATTGCCGTTGGAGCCTTTGCCACCGCCGCCCAGGCTGCTCAATTTCTTGCTCAGCTTGCGGAAGATATCGTCTAAATCCGGAGGCCCTTGATCGCGACCGCCTTTATTGTTACCGCCAGAGTTGCCGCCATTATTATTGCTGCTCCCCCACGGGTCGCGGTCCTGTCCGTTATTACCGGGCTGATTCCACGCCATGTTTTAGCTCCATTATTCTGTGATTGGGTACTTCAGGCTAATGCTTAGCCCACTCTCGTTGAGCGAGCACACAAATGTAACAGGATATGATCATACGATAAAGTTAATCAGTTCCTGTTCCTGCTTGCAGAGGCGACGCCACTCCACGATCGGCATACGCACCACCACGCCGATACTGCCGTCCTCTTCATTCCATTCTTTCTCAATTGCCTGAAGCTGGTAGAAACGGCTACGAAGACGGCCTGCCTGTGGCGGTAAGCGCAGCTCAAAATGCGCGATTTCCCCCGATAAGCGCTCCGTCAACGCCTGAAATAGCAACGGGATACCTTCGCCGCTGGCGGCGGACAGCCACACTCGGATCGGTAGATTTTCCTCGTTGCGATCGATACGCGGGACAAAATCATCCAGCATATCTATTTTGTTCATCACTAACAGTGTAGGGATCTCATCCGACTCAATCTCTGCCAACACGGCGTTCACCGCTTCGATGTTCTCTTCCACCTGGGTATCCGCGGCGTCGATCACATGTAACAACAGGGAGGCCTGGCGCGTCTCTTGCAGCGTCGCTTTAAACGCAGCAACCAGATCGTGCGGCAAGTGCCGGATAAAGCCTACGGTATCCGCCAACACGGTATCACCTACGTCCGCCACTTCAATGCGGCGCAGGGTAGGATCCAGGGTGGCAAATAGCTGGTCCGCCACATACACTCCGGCAGACGTAATTCGGTTAAACAGGGTTGATTTGCCGGCGTTGGTGTAACCCACCAGCGATACGGTTGGCACATCGGCACGGGTACGCGCTCGTCGCCCTTGATCGCGCTGCTTCTCTACGCGTTCAAGACGGCGCAGGATCAGGCTGATACGATCGCGTAGCAGACGGCGGTCGGTTTCTAACTGAGTCTCCCCTGGCCCGCGCAGGCCAATCCCCCCTTTCTGACGCTCAAGGTGAGTCCAACCACGAACCAGACGGGTGGCAATATGACGCAGCTGCGCCAGCTCTACCTGCAGCTTACCTTCATGGGTACGGGCACGCTGGGCAAAGATGTCTAGAATCAACCCGGTGCGATCGATCACCCGGCATTCACACAGGCGCTCAAGATTTCTCTCCTGCGCTGCGGAAAGGGAGTGATCAAACAGGACAACAGACGCGCCGCTGGCTTTCACCGCATCTGCAATTTCTTCGGCCTTTCCTTCACCGACAAAGTATTTAGGGTGAGGTGCTTTGCGGCTACCAGTAACCACTTGCAAAGCCTCGACGCCCGCAGAGGACACCAGTGATTCAAACTCACTGAGATCTTCCGTATTTTTGTCTTGTGAGAAATAGATATGAACCAGTACGGCCTGCTCACCGGCTTCATAACGGTCAAACAAGCGTGCAACCTCTCAAACGGAACAAAACCGCGAGTTTGGGGGACATAAACAGCACTTCGCTGCTTATGCTCCCCGTCATGGTTGACTCGCAACGCGCTTTATTCAGCGTCATCGCTTTCCTGCTGCGGCTGTTGCGGCGCAGACGGGTTGTTACCATGGTGATAATTGCTGGTGCCGCCGCTGCTCGGGGTGTTGCTGTGGTGCGATACCGGGCGCGATGGAACAACGGTAGAGATAGCGTGCTTATAAACCATCTGGCTCACCGTGTTCTTCAACAGGATGACAAACTGGTCAAAAGACTCAATCTGGCCTTGCAGCTTAATACCATTCACCAAATAAATAGAAACCGGAACACGTTCACGACGCAATGCGTTCAGGAACGGATCTTGCAAAGATTGCCCCTTAGCCATTCTATCTTTTCCTTATTTGTTTGTTGTTTTTAACTAAGAACCTATCGGCTCAAAATAAACGACCTAAAAAATTTGCGCGCTGAATACTCATCAATTGTACACAATCACTCAACCTATGCACTAACAACCTGTGTTACCGAGTCCAAAGCCTCTCCCGGCTTTTCACTGTCCAACCACCGAACCGACTCCCAACCCCGTAACCAGGTCATCTGGCGTTTGGCCAACTGACGTGTTGCGCAAATACCTCGAAAAACCATCTCATCGTAACTAATCTCGCCAGAAAAATATGACCACATCTGGCGATAACCGACACAGCGAATGGAAGGCAAATCCGTATGCAAATCACCCCGTGCAAAAAGTGCACGCGCTTCCGCCTCAAAACCCGCCGCCAACATCTGATTGAACCGCAGCTCGATACGTTGATGCAACAACTCCCGGCTAACTGGCGCTATCGCAAATTGGTGAACATGATACGGCAACGATTCACCTGAAATTTTAGTCAGCTCAGTTAAAGTTTTACCCGAAATGAAAAAAACTTCCAGTGCTCTGGAGAGTCTCTGTGGATCATTCGGATGAATACGTAAGGCTGCAACTGGGTCAATCGCCTGCAATTGGCGGTGCAAAGCCTCCCAACCGTGCTCCGCCGCCTGCTGCTCGATCTGCTCACGCACTGCCGGATCGGCAGAAGGTAACGGCGATAAACCTTCCAGCAACGCCTTAAAATAAAGCATTGTGCCCCCTACCAACAGCGGAATACGCCCGGCGGCGGTAATATCGGCCATTTCCTGCAATGCATCGGCACGGAAATCTGCCGCCGAGTACGCTTGCGCAGGATCGCGGATATCAATCAACCGGTGCGGTGCCTGAGCCAACTCTTCCGCCGAGGGTTTGGCAGTGCCGATATCCATACCGCGATAAATCAGGGCGGAGTCGACACTGATCAGTTCGACGGGCAGCCGCTCACGCAGCGCCATCGCCAGGGCAGTTTTGCCAGAGGCCGTTGGCCCCATGATGAAAATAGCTGGGGGACGAGGGTTCATTTCAGTTTCAGTCATGCTTAAGCGCTGCCAATGCAGCCTGCAAATCAACGGGTTGTAAAAGAGCGGCCGGAGGGGATTTGACCAACTGCGGGCAAAGTCGTTCAACTTCTGTCAACAATTGTATCGCTTGCGGGCTGTTCCACACGTCATGTTCGCTGCCTAATTGGCTGGCGATCCAGATGGACAGCACCGTCGGCGACATCTCCTGATGTTCGGCCAGATAGCCTAACAGCTCGGGTATCAACTTTTGTAAATTTTGTTGGCGTAATGGTAAAGGCACTGCGCGCAAGGTCACACGCCCATGGTCGGATTGCAGTTCCAGCCCCATTTTGACCAGCAGCGCCTGGTGTTGCACGCAGGCGGCTGCTTCATGTTTGTTCAGCGTCAGCTTAATCGGGATCAGCAGCGGCTGCGGCCGTAGGCCTTCTACCGGCGGGCAGAGCTGTGCCTGACGCAGCCAGCGTTCGGCCATGGTCAGATTCAGTAATGCCAGTTGCTGACGCTGTTCAACCAGCGCATAGCTTGGCGGGCAAATCATCAGGACGCGGCCAAAACTGTGCTGGCTCCCGGCGAGCGGAGTCTCCTGCACGGTATTAACCGGTGGGAACAGCGGCTGTTTTACCGTCTCGGTGGGTGGCGTAGCCTGCAACAGCTTGCCATACAGCTCGCCTTCACGCTTTTGATAAGCCGCACCGGCCTGATAGGCGGGCTGCGGTGCACGTTCACGGGCCGCAGTGGGTGCAGCAGGCTGACGTTCACGCTGTGGCGCAGGCTGGGAGAAATGGTTACCACCGGCAGCAACGCGGTTCTCCGGCTGCCAGGCCGGAGTTTCCTGCACACTATTTTCTTCTGCTAACGGCAGCTCGGTATTGCCCACCTGCTGCAATACCGTGGTGACGGCCTGGTAGATAAAGTCATGCACCAGCCGAGCCTGATGGAAACGCACCTCGTGCTTGGCCGGATGGACGTTGACATCCACCTGATGCGGGTCCACTTCCAGATACAACACATAGGCAGGCTGCTGATCGTCTTTCAACTGATCCTGATACGCCTGACGGATGGCATGATTGATCAGCCGATCGCGCATCATCCGGCTGTTGACGTAACAATACTGCATTTCGCCAAGCTGGCGCGCCCCTTGCGGATCGGCGACCCAACCGCGGATGTTCAGATCGCCATGCTGCCAGGAAATCGCCAATGCATGCTGCAAGAAGGCCGGGCCACAGATACTGGCCAGACGCCGCTCATGCTGACTTTCTTCTTTGGCTGCGCGATATTGGCGCATCAGCTTGCCGTTATGGCTGAGATTGATCGCCACATCAAAACGGGCCAGCGCAATGCGCCGCACCACTTCGTCGATATGGCCGAATTCGGTTTTTTCCGTGCGCATGAATTTACGCCGCGCAGGGGTGTTGTAAAACAGATCGAGAACTTCCAGCGTACTGCCTACCGGATGAGCTGCCGGTTTGACGGTGACCGCCTGATCGCGCCCCTCGGCGTAGGCTTGCCAGGCTTCGCTCTGTTCCGCCGTACGTGAGGTCAACGTCAGGCGGGAGACCGAACTGATACTGGCCAACGCTTCACCACGGAAGCCCAGGCTGACTATCGCTTCCAGATCATCAAGCGTGCTGATTTTACTGGTGGCGTGGCGTGCCAGCGCCAAGGCCAGGTCGGCTTTGCCAATGCCGCAACCGTTATCACGGATGCGGATCAGTTTGGCTCCGCCGCGTTCAATATCAATATCAATCCGCGTTGCCCCGGCATCCAGGCTGTTTTCTACCAGCTCCTTCACTACCGACGCAGGCCTTTCGACCACTTCTCCGGCGGCAATCTGGTTGGCTAGCTGTGGCGGTAAAACCTGGATAGGCATGCGGCTCCCTCTGTGTTTGGCATCAAGCCTGCGGAATGATCAGCGTCCGATCCAGCGGCGCAACATCCGACTTCAATTTGTTAACCCGCTTAAGCTCGCTGACGCTGACACCATAACGCGCCGCGATGGATGACAGCGTATCACCACGAGTCACTTTATGTTTGCCCGGTTTGGTACTTTTGGCCTTGGTCTGAACCGATGCCGCCGCCTTTTTCCCGGCAGGGACCTTCAGACGCTGGCCGACCCAAACACCATCCTTTTTCAGCTTGTTCAGCTCACGTAACGCCGCCATGCTGGTGCCATAGCGGGTGGCAATACCGGAAAGCGTTTCCGCCCGCTGCACCACGTGGATCTGCGTTTTTCCCGTGCTGGCGCTGCTTCTGGCCGGGATGGTCACCGGCTCAGGCTGTCTGAGATCTTCTGTCGTGGAGTTAACCGCCGCTGCGACGTCCAGCGGACGGTTTTCCACCTTTGGGTCGGCTTGTAGCGGATGCGCCAGGAAATAACTGCGCAGGCCGTTGTGGATCGCCCGTGCAATTTTATCCTGATATGCGCTACTGCCCAGCAGTCGCTCCTCCGTGCTATTACTGATAAACCCGGTTTCCACCAACAAGGATGGAATATCCGGTGAACGCAGCACTCCCAGGCTCGCGTGTTCCGGACGGCGTTTGTGCAATGACCCTACAACCTGTAACTGCTGCAAGACTTTGACGGCTACGTCATAGCCGACACGCTGCGAATGGCCAAACTGCAAGTCCAGCACCGCCTGGCTCAGATAGGGGTCAGACTGGCTGTTAGCCAGCAAATCGCCCGCACCACCCAGCAGTTCGGACTGTTTCTCATGCTGTTCCAGCCAACCGGCCATTTCGCTGTTGGCCCGGCGATTAGACAACACCCACACCGAAGCCCCTTTGGCGCTGCGGTTAGGTGCGGCATCCGCATGAATGGAAACCAATATGTTGGCCCCCTGCTTACGCGCTACGTCAGAGCGGCCCATCACCGAAATAAAGTAATCTCCGTTGCGGGTCATTACCGCTTTGAACATCGGATCAGCATCCAAAAAGGCACGCAGGCGATGGGCAATGGCGATGGTGACGTTTTTCTCTTTCAGGCCATTTGGCCCGATAGCGCCAGGATCTTGCCCACCGTGGCCGGCGTCAATCGCCACCACCACCCTATCGCCAGAACCGGCAGACACCCGGCTGCTACGCGGGGTAATCCCGGTTGCCGTACCTGATACCGCTTCCGACTTGGTAGGGGTGAACGGATTTGAACTGCTCGAGGTTGCCGGCGCTTTACGCACAGGCTCGCTCACCACCGGTACCGGCGCGGGTACTGGAGCCTTGCGAACGGTGTTGGTTTTCGCGCTGGCCTCAGAGGTGATAGTAAACACCACGATGTGAGTATTACCTTGCTGTCGGGTGCTGGTGCGAGTTTTGGCGCGTTGGGTTAAATCAAACACCAAGCGAACGCTTTGCGCATCTTTCGGCTTACTGGAACGAATGCTTTTTAGCAGATTCTGGCCGCTGAAGTTCAACGGCAGACCGCCCACCTTGCCCGTTTGGTTAACATCCAGCACGACCCTATCCGGCCCATGCAGCGTGGCAAAGGAATAGTCAGGCGGACCGGTAAAGCTCACCGTAACTATCGCCTCCCGCTGGGCGTTGGTCACTTTGACATCGGAGAGAGACGACGCCGCCCAGGCACCAAACGGCCCCAGCAACGCCAGCAAGGCAATAACAGCAACTCTTTTTAACCCATACCTCATTGCTGCGTCATCCTTGTTGCCCCTGGATACGATCTAATAGCTGTTCGCCATAGGTAGAAACCGCCCGAAGCTGTGCCTGCCGCCCTTCGTCATGGTAACTGAGATGCAGTTCCAGATCGGGATCGGGCAGTACGCCGGTACCCTGCTGTGGCCATTCCACCAGGCAAATCGAGTCCTGGGCAAAATAGTCGCGGATGCCCATAAATTCGAGTTCTTCCGGGTCGGCCAGGCGATAAAGATCAAAGTGAAACACTGCCAGCGGGTGCAATGCATAAGGTTCTACCAGCGTATAGGTCGGGCTTTTTACATTGCCCTGATGGCCTAACGCCTGCAAAAAGCCGCGGCTGAAGGTGGTTTTACCGGCACCCAAATCGCCATAAAGATAAATCACGCTGGCACGATCGCACGCCTGGGCCAACACGGCACCCAGTGCGACTGTGGCTGCCTCATCCGGCAGCGGTAAAACGAGTTCTTTCATTCGATAATGTCTATTTTGCCAACTGGGGGTTAACGTAATGAGGGATCACCGGCAGCAGATCGGTGGCCAGTAATCCTCTTGTTCCTTGTTTTGCAGCAACATCGTCTGCCGCCGCGCCGTGCACTACACAGCCCGCGCAGGCAGCATCATACAGCGGCAGCTTTTGCGCCAGCAAACCACCAATGATGCCTGACAGCACATCTCCCATGCCACCGGACGCCATGCCCGCATTGCCAACGTCGGCGATCGCCATCTCTCCATGCTCATCGGCGATCAACGTGCCTGCGCCTTTCAGCACCACAACGCCGCCGTATTGCGCCGCTAGCCTGCGGGCTGCAAGTAAGCGATCACTCTCAATTTCAGCCGTGCGGCAGCTCAATAATCGTGCGGCTTCGCCAGGGTGCGGGGTAATGATACGATTCTGACGCTTCTCGGGGTGTAATGCCAGCAAGTTAAGCGCATCCGCATCCCATAAGGTTGGTTTATCACTAGCTTGCAGCTGTTTCAACGCATTATGGCCCCAATCACCCTGGCCAAGCCCCGGGCCAATCACCACCACATCGGCCCAGCACAACGCCTGTTGCAGGGTATCATCACTCAGGCGCTGTACCATCAATTCAGGCCGGGCGGTCAGCAGCGGTCCAATGTTCTCACTGTGAGTAAGTACTCGCACTAATCCGGCCCCGGCACGCAACGACGCTTCCGCTGCCATACGGATTGCTCCGCCAAAACCATGATCGCCGCCAATCAGTAACAAACGCCCATGCTCCCCTTTATGAGAACAAGGACGGCGAGGCTTCAGCCACCGGCCTAAATCGCCAGCCGTAAGCCGCTCAATCTGCGGGGGCTGCAATGCCAGCCAGTCCGTCAATCCTAGCGTACTGTAATGCAATTGCCCCACCCAATCGCGTGCCTGCCCGGTCAGCAACCCAGGCTTGAGAGCAATAAACGTCAGCGTGTGGGTTGCGCGGATAGTGGCTCCCGGCACGGCTCCGCTTCCAGCCAGCAGGCCAGAAGGGATATCCAGAGCAATCACTGGTGCATCGGATCGATTGGCCGCCTCGATCAGGGCATCATAAGGTGCTCTGGGGGCGGCCCCCAATCCGGTGCCTAACAAACCATCGATGATGAGATCAAAGTCCGCTGGCCAACGACTGTCTGAGGGGAGAACTTCACCGCCGCTTTGCAACCAGGCTTGCCGCGCAGTAGCGGCTTCTGACGGTAATGGACGAACTCCCTCGCAGGCAATCAGCGTTACCTTGATGCCCGCCGCACGGGCCAGATAAGCAACCACATAACCATCACCACCGTTATTGCCATGCCCACACAGTACCAGCCAATGCCGACTGGCCGGATACCGATCACACGCCAGTTCATAGGCCGCCGCACCGGCACGCTGCATTAACGAGTACAAAGAGAGGCCCAACGACGCGGCAGCAGCAGGTTCTGCCTGCCGGATCCAGTCTGCAGACCAAACAGAGTGTGGTAAACTGGAACGGTATTGTTTCTCACTATGGCCCGTCATGACACACCCCCTCGATCTCAATCAACTAGCCCAACATATCAAGCAATGGGGGCAATCGCTAGGATTCCAGCAGGTAGGGATCTGCGATACCGATCTCAGCGCGGAAGAACCCAGATTGCAGGCGTGGCTGGATAAGCAATACCACGGCGAGATGGAGTGGATGGCACGCCACGGCATGATGCGCGCACGGCCCCACGAATTATTGCCCGGTACTTTGCGGGTCATCAGCGTGCGCATGAACTACCTGCCTGCTAAAGCCGCGTTCGCCAGTACGTTACAAAATCCGGAGTTGGGCTACGTTAGCCGCTATGCGCTAGGGCGCGATTACCACAAACTGCTGCGCCAACGGCTAAAAAAACTCGGCGATCAAATCCAGGCTTACTGCGGCGAGCTGAATTTCCGCCCCTTTGTGGATTCGGCTCCCATCATGGAGCGGGCGCTGGCCTCGAAGGCGGGTATCGGTTGGGTTGGTAAACACTCACTGATCCTCAACCGTGAAGCGGGTTCCTGGTTCTTTCTTGGCGAGCTATTGATCGACCTGCCCCTGCCGGTGGATAAACCGCAAGCAGAGCAGTGTGGCCGCTGTGTGGCCTGCATCACCACTTGCCCAACCGGAGCCATCGTTGCCCCTTATACCGTTGATGCCCGCCGCTGCATCTCCTATCTGACCATCGAGCTGGAAGGCGCGATCCCAGAAGAGTTCCGGCCCCTGATGGGCAATCGCATCTATGGCTGCGACGATTGCCAACTGATTTGCCCGTGGAATCGCTTTTCGCAGTTGACGGATGAAGACGATTTCAGCCCACGCGCTGCACTGCATGCCCCGCACCTGATCGAACTGTTTGGCTGGAACGAAGAAAAGTTTCTCCGTATCACCGAAGGATCGGCTATCCGACGTATCGGCCATTTGCGTTGGTTGCGCAATATCGCGGTCGCCCTTGGCAATGCCCCTTATCTCGATCAGATCGTCCTCAGTTTACAGACAAGGCAAGGTCAGGATCCGATGTTGGACGAGCACATCAACTGGGCGCTGGCTCAACAACTGGCGCGTCGTGAAGCCTTGACCGTTGAAGTGCAGACTATGCAGAAAAAACGTTTAATTCGGGCAGTCGAGAAAGGATTACCGAGGGATGCTTAAAAAACCACCACAGCTACCCTGTGGATTTGTGCATAAAAATAAAAATGTGTTGTCTTTCAAGCCTCACAAAAAGAGCAAGTGATCGGGATAACGTTTTATAAGAAATAAATATTGATTTTTATCAACAAGATAAAAATTTTAATTGCGCGATGTTGCTTTTTTAAACTACGGGCATTATGTCCGTAAGCTGTGGATAACTCTGTTCACAACATTCGGTCCGGCCAGGTATAACCGAAAAGAAATCCGCGCCTAAAGCAGCGTAGAACTGACTTTATCCGAGGAAAACGAGTATGGGGATTTAACTATAGATGGTGCTTAAAAGGCCAAGGTTATTCATCGGTCCTCAGTCAGCGGGCTGATTCTAGACACATTCGACGCCGTTTTCAAGCTTGTTTTGCCTTACTTACGGCAATAGCTCGGCAGCCTGGCTATAACCTGATTGTCAACGTTAAGTATTCGACTATTCCCCCAGAAACAACTGTAGAACCCGACCATTTTCATGGTAACGAGGTAGCGATAAAACGTTCGAGATGTTTAGCGGACAGGCGTATTCACGTTGCAGAAAACTGAACGTATGAATGCTAATTTATGGGGTTTTGACGTTTTGATAAGAAGAAATTGGAGCGGGAAACGAGACTCGAACTCGCGACCCCGACCTTGGCAAGGTCGTGCTCTACCAACTGAGCTATTCCCGCATTGAGATGCTTGAGCATCCGGCCAACAATCAACAGCATGGCCTTTGAAATTTTTGGAGCGGGAAACGAGACTCGAACTCGCGACCCCGACCTTGGCAAGGTCGTGCTCTACCAACTGAGCTATTCCCGCGTCGCATGGTTACTACTTTAACTACTTTTTCTTCTTCATGCTACATCAGCAGCATTGTAGAATTTGGAGCGGGAAACGAGACTCGAACTCGCGACCCCGACCTTGGCAAGGTCGTGCTCTACCAACTGAGCTATTCCCGCCCGGCGTAACGATGGTGAATAGAATGAAATTCTTCATCGGTACGGGGTGCGCATTATACGAGAAATCCTTTCTGCTGCAAGCCCCTGAAAGCAAAAAAACGCGTTTTTTGTTTGATTGCTGTTTTAAACACCTAAATGATGGATTAAGCGCCAATTAAGGCGCTCAGGGGCACTACATGCATTACAACTGAATAAAATGTTCGCGGTAGTACGCCAGTTCCGCAACGGATTCGCGGATATCGTCCAACGCCTGGTGAGTCCCCTGCTTTTTGAAACCAGGCAAGATCTCCGGCTTCCAGCGGCGTGCCAGTTCTTTCAAGGTACTGACATCCAGATAACGATAATGGAAGTAGGCTTCCAACAGCGGCATATAGCGGAACAGGAAACGGCGATCCTGGCCCACGCTGTTGCCACAGATAGGGGATTTACCCGCAGGAACCCACGCTTGCAGGAAAGCAATGGTGGCCAACTCGGCGGCACGGTCATCATGCTGGCTGGCTTTGACCCGCTCCACCAGCCCGCTGCCGGTATGAGTCCGCACGTTCCAGTCATCCATCAGCGCCAGTTGCTCATCGGATTGATGCACTGCGATCACCGGTCCTTCGGCAAGGATATTCAAGTTGGCATCGGTCACCAACGTCGCAATCTCGATAATGCGATCGCGTTCAGGGTCCAACCCGGTCATCTCCAGATCGATCCAAATCAGGTTGTTTTCGTTTCCTGTCATGATTTTTCCTGCGTAAAAGCCGAAAGAATAAACGAACCACGGGCTTCCCCGTGGCCAATGCCAACGTGCGTGGCGGCTATATGCCCTATGGATTTCAAGCCGCAGCTAGGCGACAAGCTTAGTCATCCCCAGGAGCTTACTTTGGTAAGTGACTGGGGTGAGTAAGCGCAGGTAACAACGCTGCGGCTTGAAAGACGACGGGTATACAACGGTTATTTCATATAAAATAGTGTGTATCATAGCCTTTTTGCTCGCCCCGAGCGATAAATGCCGATTCAAGTGAGGCTCAGTGAGTAAGAACAAACTGTCCAAAGGTCAAGAACGCCGCGTACACGCCAACCATCAGCGTCGCCTGAAGCGCACTGACAAGAAGCCGGAGTTGGATGATTCCCAATTGGGCGAACCGCAAGACGGGATCGTTATCAGCCGCTTTGGCATGCATGCCGACGTTGAGGCCGCAGATGGCACCCAGCATCGCTGCAACATTCGCCGCACCCTACGCTCGCTGGTTACCGGCGATCGCGTGGTCTGGCGCCCCGGCGTAGGCACCCATGCAGGAGTTAAAGGCATCGTTGAGGCAGTGCACGAACGTACCTCGGTGCTGAACCGCCCGGATATCTACGACGGTGTTAAACCTATTGCCGCCAATATCGATCAGATCGTCATCGTTTCGGCCATTTTACCCGAACTTTCCCTCAATATGATCGATCGCTACCTGGTCGCCTGCGAAACGCTGGAAGTCGAGCCGCTGATCGTCCTCAACAAGGTCGATCTGCTGGATGCCGAAGCGCGCAAAACGGTCGACGGCATGATGGATATCTATCGTCATATCGGCTATCGAGTTCTGGAAGTCTCCAGCCAGACCCGTGAAGGGATGGAAGCCTTTGAGCAGGCGCTGGTCGGGCGTATCAGCATCTTTGCCGGGCAGTCCGGCGTGGGCAAGTCCAGCCTGTTGAATGCCCTGCTGCCACAGACAGAAAAGCAAATTCTGGTAAATCAGGTTTCCGACGTCTCCGGCCTGGGGCAACATACCACCACGGCAGCGCGGTTGTATCACTTCCAGCACGGTGGCGATGTGATCGACTCCCCTGGCGTACGTGAATTCGGCCTTTGGCACCTGGATCCTGAGCAGGTCACCCAGGCCTATGTCGAATTCCGTGACTATTTAGGCGGTTGTAAATTCCGCGACTGCCGTCACGACACCGATCCAGGCTGCGCCATTCGCGCCGCAATGGAAAGTGGCGCGATTGCCAAAGAGCGTTTCGACAACTATCACCGCATCCTGGAAAGTATGGCGCAGGTTAAAACCCGCAAAAACTTCCCGGACGCAACTAACTGATCCACCGTGCGGGTGTGCGCTCATCATCACACCCGCTCTGATATCCCCTTTTAAGAGGTTAATGTGCTGGATAGCATCAAAATTAAATTACAGTATTGGCTGCCAAAGCTGGCGTTAACCCGCCTGGCTGGCTGGGGCGCAGATAAACAAGCCGGTTGGCTGACAACGCTGGTGGTAAAAGCGTTCGCCCGCTATTACCGCGTTCAGATGCAGGAAGCACAGAACCCGGATTTGGCCTCCTATACCACGTTCAATGAGTTCTTCGTTCGCCCATTACGTGACGGCGCACGCCCGATCGTGGCGGAACCTCACGTGCTGGCACTGCCAGCAGATGGCGCTATCAGCCAGCTCGGTGCGATCCGCGACGATCAGATTTTCCAGGCCAAAGGCCATAACTACACGCTGGAAGCCCTGTTGGCAGGCAACTATCTGTTGGCGGAACCTTTCCGTAACGGCCTGTTCGCCACCACCTACCTGGCCCCAAGCGACTACCATCGCGTCCATATGCCTTGCGACGGCGTACTGCGCGAAATGATCTACGTACCGGGCGATCTGTTCTCGGTCAACCCGCTGACCGCCGCCAACGTACCAAACCTGTTTGCGCGCAATGAGCGGGTGATTTGCGTATTTGATACCGCCTTTGGGCCTATGGTGCAGATCCTGGTCGGTGCAACCATTGTCGGCAGCATCGAAACCGTCTGGGCCGGTACCGTCACGCCACCACGCGAAGGCATCATCCGCCGCTGGACCTACCCGGCCGCAGGTATGGAAGGTGCTATCCAACTGGTCAAAGGTGAAGAGATGGGCCGCTTCAAACTCGGTTCCACGGTCATCAACCTGTTCACTCCTGGCAGCGTGCAGTTCGCTCCACACCTGAACAACGGTACCGTGACCCGCATGGGCCAGGCTTTTGCCGAAACCGCGGCCGCGCCAGACGCAACCGTCACACCGCAGACCTAAGGGAATTGAAGCTGTGCGCCTGATTATCTCGTTATTGCTCAGCCTGCTACTGATCCAGCCGGTTCTGGCCGCCACGATCCCCAACGAGTCCCAGCTACGGCAAGAACTGAAGCTGGCCGAGGGCAATAAAAACGCGCCTAATCAGGCGGAAACGGTTGAGGCGCTGCAAAGCGCCCTCAACTGGCTCACCGAACGCAAAGAGTCGCAAAACAATTCCCAGCAGTATCAGCGGGTGATCGACGATTTCCCGAAGATGACGCAGGAACTGCGCCGTCAGCTCACCATCGAAGAAGCCAAAATCCTGCCCAACGGTGATAACCTGCCCGCCAGCGATCTGGAGCAGTTGATCCTGCAAACCAGCAGCCAACTGCTGGAACAGGCCCGCCTGCTGCAACAGGAGCAGGACCGAACGCGTGAGATCAGCGATTCTCTCAGCCAACTGCCACAGCAGCAAACCGAAGCCCGCCGCGCGTTAACGGAAGTGCAGCGCCGTTTGCAGGCACAAGGTAATAATCAGACCACGCCATTAGCGTTGGCGCAGCTTGCCGTGTTACAGGCCGAGGCGGCGGCACGTAAAGCGAAAGTGGATGAGCTGGAATTGGCTCAGCTTTCGGCCAATAACCGTCAGGAACTGGCGCGGATGCGCGCCGAAGTTTACAAGAAGCGCCACGAAAAAATTGATGTCCAGCTACAGGCACTGCGTAATAACCTCAATAGCCAACGCCAGCGTGAAGCAGAACTGGCGCTGGAAAAAACCGAGCAATTGGCCGAACAAAATGGCGATTTGCCCGCCAGCCTGCGCAAACAGTTGCAAATCAACCGTGAACTTTCTGCCGCATTGAACGATCAGGCGCAGCAGATGGAACTGATCTCTTCCCAACAACGCCGTGCTGCCGCACAAACGTTGCAGGTACGTCAGGCGTTGAGCACTATTATCGAGCAGTCCCAATGGCTGAGCGCCTCGACCGCTCTGGGGGAAACCCTGCGTGCCCAGGTTGCCATCCTGCCAGAGATGCCAAAGCCTCAGCAGTTGGACAGCGCCATGGCCGATCTGCGGGTACAGCGTCTGCGGTTTGAAAGCCAACTGGAAAGCCTGCCACAGCGAGCCAAAGAGTTTAAACAGGACGATGGTGCGCCACTGACCAATGCCCAACAGCGTATCGTCGATGCCCAGATTCGTACCCAGCGCGAACTACTGAATTCGTTACTGTCCGGCTGCGATACCCAGATCCTTGAGCTGACTAAACTGAAGGTGGCCAACACCCAGTTGGTCGAGGCGCTAAACGAAATACAGGATGCGGCACACCGTTATCTGTTCTGGGTGCCAGACATCAGCCCTATCACCCTGTCATACCCTCTGAACGTGGCGCAGGACCTTACCCGTGTGCTGTCATTGGATACCCTGACCCAGCTCAGCAGTGCCTTCGTAATGATGGTCACCAGCCGGGAAACCGTGATCCCATTGTTTGGTGCAGTGCTGTTGGTGATCTTCAGCATCAGTTCACGCAAGCATTACCATGCGTTCCTGGCACGGGCCAGCAGTAGAGTCGGCAAGGTTACGCAGGATGAGTTCATGCTGACGCTACGTACCGTATTTTGGTCGATCCTCGTGGCCTTGCCGTTGCCGGTATTGTGGGCGGCGCTGGGCTTTGGTTTGCAGAGTGCCTGGCCATATCCGGTGGCCGTCGCGATCGGTGAAGGTGTTACTGCCACGCTGCCGGTGCTGTGGGTCTGTATGATCAGCGCAGCCTTCGCCCATCCGCAAGGGCTGTTCATCGTCCATTTCCGCTGGCCGGCGAAGCAGGTTTCTCGCGCCATGCGTTATTATAAGATGTCGATCTGGCTGATCGTGCCGTTGATCATGGCACTGATCTCCTTCGACAATTTCAACGATCGCGAATTCTCCAATACCCTGGGCCGCCTATGCTTTATTCTGCTGTGTCTGGCGCTGGCGCTGGTCACCAACAGTTTGAAACGAGCCGGTATTCCGCTATATCTGGATAACAAAGGCTCCGGCGAGAATCTGATCAACACCGCGCTGTGGGGGCTGCTGCTTTCCGCACCGCTGATTGCAGCACTGGCTTCTGCCGTCGGCTATCTGACCACCGCACAAAAGCTGCTGGCGCGGCTGGAAACTTCAGTCGCCATCTGGTTCCTGCTGCTGGTGATTTACCACATTATCCGCCGCTGGATGCTGATCCAGCGCCGCCGCATCGCCTTTGACCGTGCCAAACAGCGCCGGGCCGATATCCTGGCGCAGCGTGCCAAAGGCGAAGACGAGTCTTCACATACGCCGAACAGCATCGAAGGCGCACTCGAAGTAGATGACACAGAAATCGATCTTGACGCCATCAGCGCCCAGTCATTGCGGCTGGTGCGCTCGATCCTGACGATGGTGGCCCTGGTCTCGGTGATCGTCCTGTGGTCCGAGATCCATTCAGCCTTCGGCTTCCTGGAAAATATCAAACTGTGGGATGTGACCTCCACGGTGAATGGTATCGATATCGCCCAGCCGATCACCATGGGAGCGGTGCTGATCGCCATCCTGGTGCTGATCGTCACCATGCAGTTGGTGCGTAACCTGCCTGCTTTGCTGGAGCTGGCGGTGTTGCAGCATCTGGATCTGACGCCGGGCACCGGCTATGCCATTACCACCATCACCAAGTATCTGTTGCTGCTATTCGGCGCGATCCTCAGCTTTGCCTGGATCGGTATTGAATGGTCGAAACTGCAATGGGTGGTTACCGCGCTCAGCGTGGGCTTGGGCTTTGGTATGCAGGAGATCTTCTCCAACTTTATCTCTGGCCTGATCATTCTGTTTGAGAAACCGATCCGCATCGGCGATACGGTCACCATCCGTAACCTGACGGGTACCGTCACCAAGATCAATACCCGCGCCACCACCATTTCAGACTGGGATCGTAAAGAGATCATCGTGCCCAACAAGGCATTTATCACCGAACAGTTTATCAACTGGTCGCTGTCGGATACGCTGACCCGTGTGGTGCTGACCGTACCGGCGCCGGCAGAGGCGAATACGGAAGAAGTGACCAAGATCCTGATCAACTCGGCGGAGCGTTGCTCACTGGTGCTCGATAACCCGGCACCGGAAGCTTATCTGGTCGATCTGCAACAGGGTATCCAGATCTTCGAGCTGCGTATCTACGCCGCCGAAATGGGCCACCGCATGCCGTTGCGCCATGAGATCCACCAGCTCATCCTGGCCGGTTACCGAGAGCACGGCATCACGCTGCCATACCCACCGTTCCAGGTGCGTACCGAGACGCTATCGCGCATGACCAGCAATGGCCGCACGCCAGCATCGACACCACCACGCAACACTCGTCGCGAGTCAGGCGGGTTATAAAAGCAAAAAGGGTTCGGCAAGCCGAACCCTTTTTCATTGATGCAACAAAGTTATGCCCGGCTAACCGGAAACGCGATCACTTCGCTCAGGCTATCAGCTCCTAACGCCAACATCACCAGACGATCGACCCCCAGCGCCACGCCAGCACACTCCGGCATACCATGCTTCAACGCATCCAGCAGGTTGTTATCAATCGGGTGCTCTGGCAGACCACGCGCCACACGTTTACGGTTGTCCTGCGTAAAGCGCTGACGTTGCTCATCGCCATCAGTCAATTCACGAAAACCGTTCGCCAGCTCAAGGCCTTTGAAATAAACCTCAAACCGCTCGGCAACACGGTGATCTTCCGTGCTGATTTCTGCCAGCGAGGCCTGTGAGGCCGGGAAGTGGTAAACAAATGCCGGTTTATCACGGCCGATATGCGGCTCAACGCCGACGGTGAACAGCAGTTGCAGCAAGGTATCGCGATCTTCTTCCGTATCAGCAATGTTGCTCAGATCGAGCTTGGCCGCCGCTTCACGCAGTTGCGCTTTTTCCGCCGACAGCGGATCGAGATCCAGATGACGCAGGAACGCCTGCTGATAGGACAGAGTTTCAGCACTATCGCAATCCAGTACCTGTTGCAGCAGATCGTCCACCTCGTTCATCAGGCGGTACATATCATAATGCGGGCGATACCATTCCAGCATGGTGAACTCAGGGTTGTGATGCCGCCCCGCTTCTTCATTACGGAAGCTGCGCCCCAGCTGATAGATCGGGCCGCTACCGGCCGCCAGCAGGCGCTTCATGTGGTATTCCGGGCTGGTCATCATGTACAGCGTCAGGCCATCTGCCGCGCCCGGGCCGACGAAACGCGTCTGGAACGGCACCAGGTGGATATCGGTGACCGTCGCCTGGCTCATGGCCGGGGTCTCAACCTCCAATACCCCACGATCGGCAAAGAAACGCCGGATCTCAGCCAGTATCGCTGCGCGCTTCAACAAATTGGCGATGGGTGCACTTGGCTGCCAGCTTGCCGTTTCGCTCATGGTAATTACTCCGAAATCAAACAGGGGGTGCAGTCTACTCGCATCCTCTCATGCAAACAAATCCTTGGCTATTGTGTGCGCTGGTCTACATTAAAATAATAAAAAACATATAAGCCATATAAACCACCGACAATCACGTTAATCAAAGTCGAAGGCGAGGCAACGCGTTCTTTTTGCAGGAATGCCTCTTGTGTCGCGGTTAAAAGACAAAACAATCGATCACATCAAATTTCTACTACTTAACTTTAGGTATAGTCATAACCCTATATTGAGTAGCAGTTATCTATCCTTAGTTTTTAGTCTAAAAAGTCGCTGAACAAACTTAGCACCCGAAGCATTTTTATAAATATTAAGCATAGATTATTAATTTGTCGTTTTAACAAGAATACTGGAGGAGTGCAGTGCAAACCTTTAACGCCGACCTAGCCATCATTGGTGCCGGGGGAGCTGGTTTACGGGCAGCCATAGCCGCCGCAGAAGCCAACCCCCAACTGAAAATCGCTCTGATATCAAAAGTTTATCCGATGCGTAGCCACACGGTAGCCGCCGAAGGGGGCTCCGCTGCAGTCACTCAGGATCACGACAGCTACGACTATCACTTCCAGGACACCGTAGCCGGTGGCGACTGGCTGTGTGAGCAGGACGTGGTCGATCACTTTGTTCACAGCTGCCCACGTGAAATGGCTCAGTTGGAGCAATGGGGCTGCCCTTGGAGCCGTAAACCGGACGGTTCAATCAACGTGCGCCGCTTTGGTGGCATGAAGATCGAGCGCACCTGGTTCGCCGCCGACAAGACCGGCTTCCACATGCTGCACACCCTGTTCCAGACCTCGCTGAAATACCCGCAAATCCAACGCTTCGACGAGCACTTCGTACTGGACGTGCTGGTAGATGATGGCCAGGCGCGCGGCGTGGTTGCCATGAACATGATGGAAGGCACTCGCGTGCAGATCCGTGCCAACGCGGTCATTATGGCCACCGGTGGTGCAGGCCGCGTTTATCGCTATAACACCAACGGCGGCATCGTCACCGGCGACGGTATGGGGATGGCGTTCCACCACGGCGTGCCACTGCGCGATATGGAGTTCGTGCAATATCACCCAACCGGCCTGCCTGGTTCTGGCATCCTGATGACCGAAGGCTGCCGCGGTGAAGGCGGTATTCTGGTTAACAAAGACGGCTACCGCTACCTGCAAGACTACGGCATGGGCCCGGAAACCCCGCTGGGCGAGCCAAAGAACAAATATATGGAGCTGGGCCCGCGTGACAAAGTATCGCAGGCTTTCTGGCACGAATGGCGTGCTGGCCGCACCATCGCCACACCGCGCGGCGACGTGGTCTATCTGGATCTGCGCCACCTGGGCGAGAAGAAACTGCTGGAACGTCTGCCGTTCATCTGTGAGCTGTCAAAAGCTTACGTGGGCGTCGATCCGGTCAAGGATCCGATCCCGGTACGCCCAACCGCGCACTACACCATGGGCGGTATCGAAACCGATCAGAACTGTGAAACCCGTATCAAAGGGCTGTTCGCCGTCGGCGAATGTTCCTCGGTTGGCCTGCACGGCGCAAACCGCCTGGGTTCCAACTCACTGGCTGAGCTGGTGGTGTTCGGGCGTGTGGCCGGTGAGCATGCAGCCCGCCGCGCACTGGAAAGCGGCCCAGCCAACGGCAGCGCCCTCGAAGCGCAAGGCCGCGACGTGGAAACCCGTCTCAGCAACCTGATGAAACAGGAAGGCAGCGAGAACTGGTCGAAGATCCGCGACGAAATGGGTCTGTCGATGGAAGAAGGCTGCGGTATCTACCGTACGCCGGAGCTGATGCAAAAAACCATCGACAAGTTGGCGGAGCTGAAAGAACGCTTCAAGCGCGTCAAAATCACCGACAACTCCAGCGTATTCAACACCGATCTGCTGTACACCATCGAGCTGGGTTATGGCCTGGACGTGGCCGAATGTATGGCGCACTCGGCCTTCAACCGTAAAGAATCACGTGGTGCCCACCAGCGTCTCGACGAAGGTTGCACCGAGCGTGACGACGTGAACTTCCTGAAACATACGCTGGCGTTCCATAACCCGAACGGTGCACCACGCCTGGAGTACAGCGACGTGAAAATTACCAAACTGCCACCGGCCAAGCGCGTTTACGGCGCAGCAGCCGAAGCGCAGGACAAAGAGAGAAAGGATAAGGAGCAGGCGAATGGCTGAGCTGAAAACCCTGAAAATCGAGGTCATGCGCTATAACCCGGAACGCGACGCCGAGCCGCATTTCGAGACCTTCAGCGTGCCTTACGATGAGCAGACTTCGCTGCTGGACGCACTGGGCTATATCAAAGATAACCTGGCGCCAGACCTGTCCTACCGCTGGTCGTGCCGTATGGCCATCTGTGGCTCTTGCGGCATGATGGTCAACCGCGTGCCGAAGCTGGCCTGTAAAACCTTCCTGCGTGAGTATACCGACGGCATGAAGGTTGAGGCGCTGGGTAACTTCCCGATCGAGCGCGATCTGGTGGTGGATATGACCCACTTCATCGAGAGCCTGGAAGCGATCAAGCCTTACATCATCGGCAACGATCGCAAGCCGGAAGATGGCCCGAACGTGCAAACCCCGGCGCAAATGGCGAAGTATCACCAGTTCTCCGGCTGCATCAACTGCGGCCTGTGCTACGCCGCTTGCCCACAGTTCGGCCTTAATCAGGAATTTATCGGCCCGGCAGCCATTACGCTGGCACACCGCTATAACCTGGATAACCGTGACCACGGCAAGAAACAGCGTATGCCGCTGCTTAACGGCCAGAACGGTGTCTGGTCCTGTACGTTTGTTGGCTACTGCTCTGAAGTCTGTCCAAAACACGTCGACCCGGCCGCTGCGATCCAGCAGGGCAAGGTTGAGAGTGCCAAAGACTTCATGATCGCAATGCTGAAACCGCAATAAGGGAGGGGAGACAGCAATGACAACACAACGTAAGCCCTATGTGCGTACCATGACGCCAACCTGGTGGCAAAAGCTGGGTTTCTACCGTTTCTATATGCTGCGTGAAGGCACCTCGGTGTTGGCGGTATGGTTCAGCATCGTGCTGATCTATGGCGTCTTTGCCCTGAAGAGTGGCCCTGAAAGCTGGACCGGATTTGTCGGCTTCCTGCAAAATCCGGTGGTGCTGTTGATTAACATCATCGCCCTGCTGGCCGCCGCGCTGCATACCAAAACCTGGTTCGATTTGGCACCGAAAGCCGCCAATATCGTAGTAAACAGCGAGAAAATGGGGCCGGAGCCGATCGTTAAGGCGCTGTGGGCAGTGACGATCGTCGTCACCGTGATCATTCTCGCCGTAGCGTTACTGTAATCCGGAGGAAACATGATAAATCAATCACCTAAGCGCTCAGACGAGCCAGTTTTCTGGGGATTATTTGGCGCGGGCGGTATGTGGGGCGCGATCGTTGCTCCGGCTATCGTGCTGCTGGTCGGCATTCTGCTGCCACTTGGCCTGTTCCCCGGCGAAGCTTTAGGTTATGACCGCGTGCTGGCGTTTTGCCAAAGCTGGATCGGCCGCCTGTTCCTGCTGCTGATGATCATTCTGCCATTGTGGTGCGGGCTACACCGTATCCACCATGCCATGCACGACCTGAAAGTCCATGTGCCTGCGGGCAAATGGGTATTCTACGGCCTGGCAGCCATCCTTAGCGTCGTAACCCTGATTGGGGTTGTGACCTTGTAAGACCCTGGCGGCCAGCTCCCGTTGGCCGCCTCCTTCCTCCCTCTTTCGGCTACACTGTTTATCTGAAACTGATAAACAGGAGTTACCCATGCGTTTCTGGTCAAAACTTTGCGTTATGTTATCCGCCCTGGCTTCCGTAGCCTGTAGCGTGACGCCCCCGAAGGACGTCAAGGTCGTCGACAACTTCGACGCCAAACGCTATCTAGGAACCTGGTATGAAATCGCGCGCCTGGATCACCGCTTTGAACGGGGGTTGGAACAGGTCACGGCCAATTACAGCCCGCGTGAAGATGGTGGTCTGAAAGTGATTAACCGGGGTTTTGATAGTAAAAAACAACAGTGGAAGGAAAGCGTAGGTAAGGCGTACTTTATCGGCTCACCGCAGACGGCCTCGCTGAAAGTCTCGTTCTTTGGCCCGTTCTATGGCGGCTATAACGTCATCGATCTCGATCCGCAGTACCGCTATGCCCTGGTGGCAGGCCCAAACAGAAACTATCTGTGGATACTGTCGCGCACGCCGACGATAGAAGCCGCCACGCGCGACAGGTTAGTGCAAATTGCCAAGGGCTACGGGTTTGATACCGCAGCACTGATTTGGGTAAATCAACAGCCCACTCACTGACTGCTGAATTTCAGCCCCAAAATACCCGCCACGATCAGGCACAAGCTAAGAATACGCATGATGTTGGTCGATTCACCGAGCAGGATCATGCCCATTACCGCTGCGCCCACCGCACCAATTCCGGTCCACACGGCGTAAGCCGTGCCCGCTGGCAGCGTTTTCATGGCGTGTGCCAGCAACACCATACTCACCACCATTGCGGCTACGGTAATCAAACTGGGGGTCAAACGGGTAAATCCGTGGGTATATTTCAGGCCAATAGCCCAGACGACCTCTAACAGGCCCGCAAAAAGCAAAATAATCCATGCCATGAAACTGGCTCCAGAACGGTGGGGTCGTCCCCAGACAACAGAAGCGCAGGCGGGTCGTCCCACTTGGCTGATTGAAGGCGAGGATTATATCAAACCAGACGATTAAATGGGTATTCCACGGAAGGGAAATTAAGCGTTGCCGTGGAATACCGTTGAACCCAAATGAAAATTACTGTGCGCTACGCTGGATTGCCTGACCACCAGCCTCAACATCTTTACCCACGCCTTCGGTAGTATTGCAGCCCACCAGCGATGAGAGGATCAACAAAGAGAAAATGGCGAAAATAGTTTTCTTCAGCATAAGATTACCCTTATTCGTTATTAGTGAAAAAGTGTAGCTCTCTAAGCGTAGTAAAAATCAGGAGGGTTGCCGGAATAAACGGATTTTTCTGCATCATCCGATTAATGGCGCTAATCGATATCAGCTGGCACCGCGGGAAATTGCGCCACCAAGGTGTTGCACGTCTTCGCCAAAACCACGGAAGGTATTGCAGCCGCTGAGGGACATCAGCAACAACAGAGAGATCACGACCAACAGCGTTTTCTTCATCATGCGGATCTGCCAACGTGTGACGGGAAAGGATAAAACAGAGGAACCACGGGGGTTCCTCTGTCTTGAAACTTATTTAACGCGGGAGACGTATTCGCCAGAGCGGGTGTCAACCTTGATCACTTCACCAATCTGCACGAACAATGGCACTTTAACCACTGCGCCAGTGCTCAGGGTAGCAGGTTTACCGCCGGTACCTGCGGTGTCACCTTTCAGGCCTGGATCGGTATCGGTGATTTCTGCTTCGATAAAGTTCGGTGGCAGCACAGCGATAGGACGGCCATCCCACAGGGTGACGATACATTCCGCATTGTCTTGCAGCCATTTAGCGACGTCAGAAACGGTTTTCTCTTCAACCTGATGCTGTTCAAAAGTCTCAGGGTGCATGAAGTGGTAGAACTCACCGTCGTTGTACAGGTAGTTCATGTTGGTATCTACCACGTCCGCGCCTTCGCAAGAGTCGGTAGATTTGAAGGTTTTCTCAACGCGGGTGCCGGTCAGCAGGCGACGCATTTTAACGCGAGCAAAAGCCTGGCCTTTGCCTGGTTTTACGAACTCGCTGGATTCGATAGCGTAAGGTTCGCCTTCGAACATGATTTTAAGACCCGGACGGAAATCGTTGCTAGAATAAGTCGCCATGATGGCCCTCTGAAAATTTAAACTGGTAGCTTAGCCAAAAAAATGGCACACATTATAACCCAAAACACGGCGCATAGAGAAGATTGGTTGCATCAACTCGCCGATGTTATTACCGACCCCGATGAATTACTGCAGCTTCTGTCACTAAACACGCACCCGGAACTGCCGCAGGGGCGCGATGCACGCCGCCTGTTTGCGCTACGCGTGCCGCGAGCCTTTGCCGCGCGTATGCAACCCGGTGATGCCAATGATCCGCTGCTGCGCCAGGTACTCACTGCCAGCGCAGAATTCATCAATGCCCCAGGCTTCACGACCGATCCGCTGGATGAACAGCGCAGCGTGGTGCCGGGGTTGCTGCATAAATATCGCAATCGTGCCCTGCTGCTGGTCAAAGGCGGCTGTGCGGTTAACTGCCGCTACTGTTTCCGCCGTCATTTCCCCTATCAGGAGAACCAGGGCAACAAGGCAAACTGGCTTCAAGCGGTGGAGTATATCCGTCAACACCCGGAACTGGATGAAATTATTTTCTCCGGTGGCGATCCGCTGATGGCCAAAGACCATGAACTGGATTGGCTGATCGGGGAACTGGAAGCTATCCCACATCTTAAACGCCTGCGTATTCATACCCGTTTACCGGTAGTAATACCAGCCCGTATCACCGCCACGCTGTGCCAACGCTTCTCGGCATCGCGCCTGCAGGTGCTGATGGTCACCCATATCAATCATGCCAACGAGATTGACCCGCCGCTGCGCGCCAGTATGGCCCAGCTGCGTAATGCAGGAGTGACGCTGCTGAACCAGAGCGTGCTGCTGCGGGGGATCAATGATGAGGCCGATACGCTGGCGGCGCTGAGCAACGCATTGTTTGATGCAGGGATCCTGCCCTATTACATCCATGTGTTGGATAAAGTGCAGGGGGCGGCGCATTTCATGGTCAGCGACGACGAGGCCCGGACAATCATGAAAAGCTTGCTCAGCAAGGTTTCCGGCTATCTGGTACCGCGCCTGACCCGAGAGGTCGGCGGTGAGCCAGGCAAAACCCCGTTGGATCTGCGCCTGACACAAAGTTGAGTCGCTGGCATAAATGCAAAAAGAGGAATGCCCAGGCATTCCTCTTTTGTCTTATACGGCTGCTTATGCCTGCGTTACGGGCACTTATACACCTGGCCGATCATTTTGCTGTCCAGCGGTGCAAAACTTGAAAGCAAGTTCTGGCTTGGGCTCGTCGCACCGTAAATTACGTTGCCACCCATTGCCGCGGCCTTGTTGCGCAGATCGTTGGCCGCGCCACGCATGGAACTGCCTTCACCACCGCTTCCGGACAACCAGTTGCTCTGAGTGCCGGTCACTTCGCCGACCAATTGGCATTCTGCCGCGGGCTTGGTATCGGTGAATTTGACCTGTTGACCTGCGGAGGTCAGTTCATTGGTGCTGCTGCACCCTGCCAGCAGCACCGCTGCCGAGAGACCCAGTAAGGCTTTAATCCGCATCTTGTTCCCCATATGATGTTGAGAATTACGCAAAAGCTTATCAGAAAGCGTTGCTATCTCTTAAGCATCCGTTGCCACCGGCCACTGGTGCCTGGTCAACGTCTTGAGCGACAGCTGATGAGCTATCAGTTTACACGCTTCACAGAAACGGTCTGCAAAAATATCTTCAAAATCAGCCCCCCTAGGTTCACTACTTGCATAACACGCCAGAAGCCGCCACTTTTCTGATAAAAAACCCGGCCAAAGCCTCAGGATGTCAGAAATCTTCGCTGGTATTAAGGGAGCAGATTCTGAAGGTTATCGCGATCTTTACATTTGGAAACATAAAGCACGCGGTAAATTAAGCAAAACAAAAAACGCTAGTGGGCCTCTCAACCATACTTTAATTTCTCTTTACCCTTTAGGCGTAGGTTGTCATGGTTGATTCAACTGATTTTGGCGAGAATGAGCATCATTTTTCCCGTGAGGGCTTGATAGCTATTTTCAACAAAAATGTGTCTGTTTATCCAGATCACCCAGCAATTATCACGTCGCAAAACGTCATTACTTATCATGAACTCGCTCGACAAGCAGAGGCTTTAGCTGGGTATCTTCAGCAAAAAGGGGTTCGTGAAGAAATGCCTGTGGGCATACTGATGGAACCGGGTATTGAGCAGATAATCTGCCAACTGGCGATAATGGGTGCCGGTGGAAGTTGCGTTCCACTGGACCCGGCGATGCCGGATGACAGAATCAATTTTATGCTCGAAGATGTCCACGCCACCCTGACTATCTCCAACGAAGCATCTCGGCGTCGTGCGCTTTACTCACCCGTGCTTGTTCTTGAACCGGCACTTTTACAGCCTTCTGACATTACAGGCTCAGTCGCCAGCGCTACGGGGAACACCCATCGTAGCCATATACTTTTCACTTCAGGAACAACGGGTCGCCCTAAAGCCGTTGAAATTGAAGCAAAGGGGATTATCCGTTTGACGGCCAATCCGCACTATATTCAGTTACGGCAGACCGACAGAATCAGTAGCAGTTCTAATCCGACATTTGATGCATCCCTGTTTGAAATATGGGCAGCCCTGCTAAATGGAGCCACTCTGGTAATTCTTGCTAAAAAGACGATTGTTGACCCCTATGAGCTGGAAGAGGCGATCGAGCATTTTTCGATTGATGTCATGTTTTTGACTACGGCTCTGTTCCATCTTGTGGCCAGCATCCGTCCTCACGCTTTTCATGCCTTGCGCTATTTAGTGGTCGGCGGCGAAACTCTGAACCCTTTTTTCCTGCGTCAGGTGTTGGACGCAGGAGGACCACAACGTTTTATTAATGCTTATGGTCCGACCGAGGGCACGACATTGACGTTGACACATGTGCTCAGCCATCTGGATGTCATGGGGGACAATATCCCGTTAGGCAAACCTATCGATCAGACACAAGCATTTATTCTCGATGACAAATTTCAACGAGTTCCGGCTGGCAAAATGGGCCGGATTTACATTAGCGGAGAAGGATTGGCGCGGGGCTACTGGCAGCGACCGGAATTAAACCGTGAGCGTTTCATCACGATCGATGTTTTTAATGATAATCAGCCAATACGTTTGTACGATACGGGGGATTCTGGTTGGCAACGGGATGATGGCGCTTTCATGTTTGCTGGCCGAACGGATAATCAGATTAAAATACGTGGTCATCGGATCGAGACCGAAGAGATCGAAGCGCAACTGCTGGAAAGCCAGTTACTGCATGCCGCAGCGGTTTGTGTGATCAGAAAGGATAATACAGAGCCGTACCTGGTCGCTTTTGTGGTGCCGAACCAGCCCGGCGATAGCGTTCTGGCAGAGGTCAAAACCTGGTTGGCAAAAAAATTACCCGAATATATGCGCCCTCGCTTGTCATTGGTCGAAAGTCTGCCGTTCACGTTTAACGGAAAAATTGATCGGGCAAAGCTCCTCGCTGATTTCGCCAGATCCTCCATTCAGCCACTTTCATCTCCACTCATCGTAGGAGATGTTAATCCTGAAATGATGGTTTTAGAGACCTGGCGACGAGTGCTTGACGATCCGACGGTCACCATAGACGATGATTTCTTTCAGTCTGGAGGTAATTCCCTTCAGGCCGCCAGACTGATTGTTGAGATCGGGCGGCAAACAGGTCAGCGTCTCTCGGTCCAGAATTTGTATGATGCGCCGACGCCGCAAAGCCTGATTAAGTTACTTGAACGCAGCGATCAGAAGCAGGAAGATATTACGTCAGTGCTGCTTAATGATGGCAAGCTGCCCGATGATATCTGGCCATTGCCTTCATCATCACCGGCAGAAATCGCTGTTGCCCCACAGGCAGGAAATGTCTTGCTGACCGGTGCGACAGGTTTTCTCGGCGCCTTTTTATTGCGCGATCTGTTAATGAAACCTGATGTTCGCCGTGTCATTTGTTTGGTTCGTGCAAGTGATAATCAACATGCTTTGCTGCGGGTGCAGAGCAACCTGCAGCAGTATGGTTTGTGGCAGGACGATTTTTATCCTCGTCTAGAAGCCTTTGCCAGCGATTTGGCAAAACCCTTGCTGGCACTTGACGGGCCGCTATACGAACAGATGGCGAGAGAATGTGACATCATTTTCCATCTGGCTGCACATGTTAATTACATCCAGCCCTATTGCGCCCACTATTCGGGGAATATTACCGCCACCGAAAATATTTTGCGTTTTGCCGTCAGTGAGAAAGCCAAGCCTCTTCATTATGTTTCCACCATTGCCATCTTTGGCCCAGCAGGATTACTGTCGCATCGTACGCGTATTTATGAAAATGACGATATTTTTCCTTATCTGGCAGGGCTGAAATATGACTCGGGCTACTCACAAAGCCAGTGGGTCGTGGAGCGAATTATATGGCAGGCCAGAGACAGAGGGATCCCACTGGCTGTCTATCGCCCCGGCTTTATTATGGGGGACAGCGCTAGCGGGGCGGGTAATCCTAAAGATTTCGTTGCGCGTTTGATCAAAGGGTGCGTACAAGTTGGAGCTTATCCGCAGTTACCCAATCAGCGTAAAGAATTTATTCCCGTCGATTATGTCAGCCGGGCCTTACTTAATCTCGCTTTGGGTGAGAATAATTTAGGCAAGGCCTTTCACCTGGTGCCACCTGACAGCACCCAGTCCACCGATCTAGATTCATTTTTTGAGCTGATAAACCTCAATGGTTTTAACCTGCAACCGGTCAGTTATCCGGAGTGGATTTCTCGCCTGGAAAATGATGAAAATCTTGCCAGTAATCCGCTAATGCCGCTCGTGCCCATGTTGTCTGAGGCCGTATATGGGGAGCTCACACGCTGGCAAGTGTATGAAAACATGCCAACTTATGACGCGCAAAATGCGCAGAACGGGCAGATGAAGAGCCAGCACCCACTCTCTTTTTCAGTTATGGAGGTTAGCCTGTTGGGTCGCTACCTTGACTACTGGCGACGTACAGGTTACCTGACGTAATGGGGGCGTTCTATGGCTCTGTCGCATTAGAGGCATGCAGTTGTTTAAAGTTGTGTTGCCGGTTATTGAGCCAGCCAGAAAATAAAATTGTTCCGCGGGTGATAACCACTCACTTTGCAGGTGTTAATGGGGGTTTATTCAATGATAAAAAAACCCGGCCGAAGCCGGGTTTGTGGTTAGCTCACAGAGGTGAGGGGAATTACATCATTCCGCCCATACCACCCATGCCGCCCATACCACCAGCGCCACCCATGTCTAACTTGTCTTCTTTCGGCAAGTCAGTGATCATGCACTCGGTGGTGATCATCAGACCAGCAATAGAGGCCGCGAACTGCAGAGCAGAACGGGTCACTTTCGTTGGATCCAGGATACCCATCGCGATCATGTCGCCGTATTCTTCGGTGTAAGCGTTGTAGCCGAAGCTGCCTTCGCCTGCTTTCACTTTGTTGGCAATGACAGAGGCTTCTTCACCGGCGTTGATCACGATCTGACGCAGTGGAGATTCCATGGCACGAATAGCAACCTTGATACCGACGTTCTGGTCTTCGTTGTCGCCTTTCAGGCCAGCAATTTTGCCTGCTACACGGATCAGCGCTACGCCACCGCCAGCAACCACGCCTTCTTCTACTGCAGCACGGGTTGCGTGCAGAGCATCTTCAACGCGGGCTTTCTTCTCTTTCATTTCAACTTCAGTTGCGGCGCCAACTTTGATAACGGCAACGCCGCCAGCCAGTTTAGCAACACGCTCTTGCAGTTTTTCACGATCGTAGTCAGAGGTCGCTTCTTCGATCTGCTGACGGATCTGGGAAACACGGCCCTGAATGGTGGCTTCGTCACCCACGCCATCGATGATGATGGTGGTGTCTTTGTTGATCACCACGCGTTTTGCCTGACCCAGATCTTCCAGGGTAGCTTTTTCCAGCTCCAGACCGATCTCTTCAGAGATTACGGTACCGGCAGTCAGGGTTGCGATGTCTTGCAGCATGGCTTTACGACGATCGCCGAAGCCAGGAGCTTTAACCGCAGCCACTTTCACGATGCCACGCATGGTGTTAACCACCAGGGTCGCCAACGCTTCGCCTTCAACATCTTCGGCAATGATCAGCAGTGGTTTGCCTGCTTTCGCAACGGCTTCCAGCACTGGCAGCATTTCACGGATGTTGGAGATTTTCTTGTCAGCCAGCAGGATGAACGGGCTTTCCAGTTCGATAGAACCGGTTTCTGGCTTGTTGATGAAGTAAGGAGACAGGTAGCCGCGATCGAACTGCATACCTTCAACTACGTCCAGCTCGTCTTGCAGGCCGGTGCCTTCTTCAACGGTGATCACGCCTTCTTTGCCCACTTTCTCCATCGCTTCTGCAATCAGTTTACCCACGGTTTCGTCGGAGTTTGCAGAGATAGTGCCTACCTGAGCGATAGCTTTAGAGTCAGAGCAAGGTACGGACAGTTTTTTAAGCTCTTCAACCGCAGCGATGACCGCTTTGTCGATGCCGCGCTTCAGATCCATCGGGTTCATGCCGGCAGCTACAGCTTTCAGGCCTTCGGTGATGATGGATTGAGCCAGTACGGTTGCAGTGGTGGTACCGTCGCCCGCAGCGTCGTTCGCTTTAGAGGCAACTTCTTTCACCATTTGTGCACCCATGTTCTCGAACTTGTCTTCCAGTTCGATTTCACGAGCAACAGATACGCCATCTTTGGTGATGGTAGGAGCGCCGAAGGATTTATCCAGCACTACGTTACGGCCTTTCGGGCCCAAAGTGACTTTTACTGCATCAGCGAGAACATTCACGCCGCGGAGCATCTTCACGCGTGCGTCATTGCCGAATTTTACGTCTTTAGCTGCCATTGGTATTTCCCTTCAACTCGTTTCAGTTCAGAAGATTTATAAAGCGTTATTACGCTTCAACAATTGCCAGAATGTCGCTTTCGGACATGATCAACACTTCTTCATTGTCGATCTTCTCTGCTTTTACGCCGTAACCGTCGTTGAAAATCACGATGTCGCCTACTTTCACATCCAGCGGCTGAATGTTGCCGCTTTCCAGAACACGTCCTTTACCAACGGCTACCACTTCACCACGAGTAGATTTACCCGCTGCAGAGCCAGTCAGAACGATGCCGCCAGCAGATTTTGATTCAACTTCTTTGCGCTTGACGATAACGCGGTCATGCAATGGACGAATACTCATTGAACGCTCTCCTGTAAGAAGGTTTCTATCAGATTTAGGGTTGTCCGCCGGATTATTGATACCGGCTCCGTGGCATTTGAAATGGGGGCGTTCCATCCCCCTTCAAGGGGCAGGAGCAAAAAAATTTTCGATTCTTACCGACCGCCCCTCACCCCAACCCCCTCCCGAGGTCAAACCCAGTGATCTAATTGGCACCGTGATAGGGAGAGGGAGCGGATCCGGAGTCGCAGGCGAGCACGGATGACAGTTGTGGCACGTTCAGTCCCCTCTCCCTCTGGGAGAGGGTTAGGGTGAGGGGAAAATATCAGCGATCGTCACGCTTGTCGCGATCGTCGGGTTGATGATCCAACGTGTAGCGGTCGTCTTGCTTGCGCTGGAATTCGCCGTCGAAGGTATTACCGTTGGCTGCCCCGCCGTTCTGGCCCCAACCGCCTGGGCGATACACGTTCAGATGCGGCATCAGCTTCAGCGTCAACGATTTCTGCACCGGCGGCAACAGCAGTAACAGGCCAAGGAAGTCGGTGAAAAAGCCTGGTATCACCAGCAGGAACCCCGCCAGCACCAGCGAAACGCTTTTCACCATCTCCGCAGCCGGGCTTTCGCCCGCCGCCAGCTTCTGTTGCATCTGCACAAAGGTCTTCATACCCTGATTGCGTACCAGGGAAACGCCGACGCAAGAGGTAAACACCACCAGCAGCAGCGTCATTGCCACGCCCAACACGGCAGCAACTTTAATAAACAGGGATATTTCTATGTAAGCCAGTAGAAATATCAGCAATAACGGTAACCAGCGCACCTGGTTCTCTCCTCTAGGTAGAGTCGGCGTACCCGCCAGATGGCGCATACGGGATAAATGGGGCCGCCAATCGGCCAACCTTCATACAATGGGGGCTTGCCGCCGCCATTTCAACCAGCCGATCTTTTTTATTCCAGGTTTGGTAAACGTGAAGCCCTTCACAGAAACCAAAAGCTGTCATTTATTGAAGCACCATATAGTGATCTACGTTCATTCATTTATTACTAACCAGCATATGATCTGGGCAGCGACAACTGCTGCGGTCAATACTTCCGCAGTTGACCCGCTCGGCAACATAATTTTGTTATCCTGCATATAATTATATTCGGCAGCAACATATAGAGAAGGTTCTCATGTCAAACAACATTCGTATCGAAGAAGACCTATTAGGAACACGTGAAGTCCCTGCAGAAGCCTACTACGGTGTTCATACTCTGCGTGCGATTGAAAACTTCTATATCAGCAACAGTAAAATCAGTGACGTTCCCGAGTTCGTGCGCGGCATGGTAATGGTGAAAAAAGCCGCCGCCATGGCCAACAAAGAACTGCATACCATTCCACGTAAAATCGCCGATATCATCATCCAGGCCTGTGATGAAGTGCTGGATAAAGGCAAATGCATGGACCAATTCCCGGTGGATGTGTTCCAGGGGGGTGCTGGCACCTCGCTGAACATGAACACCAACGAAGTGCTGGCCAACATCGGCCTGGAGCTGATGGGTCACCAGAAGGGTGAATACCAATACCTGAACCCTAACGATCACCTCAACAAGTGCCAGTCCACCAACGACGCTTACCCAACCGGGTTCCGCATCGCGGTTTACGCCTCCAACCAGAAACTGATCGACGCGATCAACCAGCTGCGTGAAGGGTTCGACCGTAAAGCCAAAGAGTTCGAAACCATCCTGAAAATGGGCCGTACCCAGTTGCAGGATGCGGTACCAATGACGTTGGGCCAAGAGTTCCACGCCTTCAGCGTATTGCTGAAAGAAGAAACCCGTAACCTGCACCGTACCGCAGAACTGCTGCTGGAAGTGAACCTGGGCGCGACGGCGATCGGTACCGCGCTGAACACCCCGGAAGGCTACCCACAGCTGGCAGTACAGAAACTGGCGGAAGTCAGCAACCTGCCGGTAGTACCTGCCGAAGACCTGATCGAAGCCACCTCCGACTGCGGTGCCTACGTGATGATGCACAGTGCGCACAAACGCCTGGCGGTGAAACTGTCCAAAATCTGTAATGACCTGCGTCTGCTGTCTTCCGGCCCACGCGCTGGCCTGAACGAAATCAACCTGCCAGAACTGCAGGCGGGTTCTTCCATCATGCCAGCCAAAGTGAACCCGGTGATCCCGGAAGTGGTTAACCAGGTTTGCTTTAAGGTGATCGGCAACGACACTTGCGTTACCATGGCCGCCGAAGCGGGCCAGCTGCAGTTGAACGTGATGGAACCGGTGATTGGCCAGGCGATGTTTGAATCGATTCACATCCTGACCAATGCCTGCTATAACCTGCTGGAAAAATGCATTAACGGTATTACCGCCAACAAAGAAGTGTGCGAGTACTACGTATTTAACTCTATCGGTATCGTCACCTATCTGAACCCGTTCATTGGTCACCACAACGGTGATATTGTCGGCAAGATCTGTGCTGAAACCGGCAAGAGCGTACGTGAAGTCGTGCTGGAACGCGGTTTACTGACCGAAGCTGAGCTGGATGACATCTTCTCCGTAGAGAACCTGATGCACCCGGCCTATAAGGCGAAACGCTATACAGATGAAAATGAACAATAATAGACTCATCCGGTAGCCCGAAAGGCACGCTAATCCTCTGGATAGCGTGCCTTTTTTCTTTCTGTGAATACAAGCTCGTAACGTTTGGTTTTCATAAAAATCCATTTTAAGGGGTAAACACTATGCTAGTAGTAGAATTGGTGATCGTTCTACTGGCCATCTTTTTGGGGGCCAGGCTGGGCGGTATCGGAATAGGCTTTGCAGGCGGTCTTGGGGTGTTGGTGCTGGCGATGATCGGCGTCAAGCCAGGCAGTATTCCCTTCGACGTTATTTCAATCATCATGGCGGTTATCGCTGCCATTTCCGCTATGCAGGTCGCTGGCGGGATGGACTATCTGGTGCAGCAAACCGAAAAGCTGCTGCGTAAGAATCCAAAATACATCACCATTCTGGCCCCCATCGTTACCTACTTCCTGACCATCTTCGCCGGTACCGGTAATATCTCCCTTTCGGCTCTGCCGGTGATTGCAGAAGTGGCCAAAGAACAAGGCATCAAACCTTGCCGTCCACTGTCTACTGCCGTGGTTTCCGCGCAGATTGCCATTACCGCTTCGCCAATCTCGGCAGCGGTGGTGTACATGTCTTCCGTTATGGAAGGCCACGGCGTCAGTTACCTGCACTTGCTGATGGTGGTAATCCCTTCCACTTTCCTCTCCGTGCTGCTGATGTCAGTGCTGGTCACCTGGCTGTTTGATTCCAAACTGTCTGACGACCCGGTGTATCAAAAACGCTTTGAGGAAGGCCTGGTTGCGCTGCGCGGCGAGAACGTGGTCGTGATTAAGTCCGGTGCCAAAAAGTCCGTGCTGCTGTTCCTGGCTGGCGTGCTGTGCGTGGTAGCCTATGCCATCGTCAACAGCCCAAGTTTGGGCCTGGTGACCACACCGCTGATGAACACTACCAATGCTATCCTGATCATCATGCTGAGCGTGGCGACCCTGACCACCATCATGTGCCGCATAGAAACCGACCTGATTTTGAACTCCAGCACCTTTAAGGCCGGGATGAGCGCCTGTATCTGTATTCTGGGTGTCGCCTGGTTGGGTGATACCTTTGTGCAGGCTAACCTCGAGTGGATCAAAGAGACTGCAGGCACCGTGATCCAATCCCACCCTTGGTTACTGGCGGTGATCTTCTTCTTCTGTTCGGCGCTGCTGTACTCTCAGGCCGCCACTGCCAAGGCTCTTATGCCAATGGCGCTGGCGCTGAACGTGACTCCGCTGACGGCGATCGCTTCCTTTGCCGCCGTTTCTGGCCTGTTCATTCTACCAACCTACCCTACCCTGGTAGCGGCGGTACAGATGGACGATACCGGCACGACGCGCATCGGGCGTTTTGTGTTTAACCACCCGTTCCTGATCCCAGGCACCATGGGCGTGGCGTTTGCGGTCATCTTCGGCTTCCTGATCGGCAGCGTTATTCTGTAATTTTCAAGCGGGGTTTCGGCCCCGCTTTCCCCTTCTCATTCCCCCACTGTTGATAATCTAGCCTTCTAGCCAACTGCGCTTCAGGGTATAGTGCCCTGTTACCAAACCTGGTTGAGAGGGCCGAAGATGTCTGATTGCGAAGCTATCGTCATACTCTGTACCGCACCCGATGAAGCCTCCGCGCAAGAGCTGGCGGCACGCGTTCTGGGGGAAAAGCTCGCGGCCTGCGCCACGCTGCTACCCGGTGCAACATCGCTGTATTACTGGGAAGGAAAACTGCAACAGGAATACGAAGTTCAGATGCTGTTTAAAAGCGATCGCCAGCATCAACAAGCGCTACTCACCTACCTGAAACACCATCACCCATACCAGACACCCGAACTGTTGGTGCTGCCGGTGATGGCCGGAGATAAAGATTACCTGTCATGGATCAACGCCTCATTAAACTGATATTGCTGCTGTGCAGCCTGTTCTTTCTGCCCACTGCGGCCCAGGCTTCACTGTTCGGCCAAAACGCGGGCAACCAGTTCGTGCCCGTCGATCAGGCATTTGCCTTCGATTTTAAGCAGCAACACGACAAGCTGACGCTAAGCTGGCAGATTCGCCCTGGTTACTACCTGTATCGCCAGCAAATCAAACTGGTGCCACAGCAGGCAACGCTGGGCCAATTCGAGCTGCCCGCCGGGCTAACGCATAAAGACGAATTCTTTGGTGAAGTGGCGATCTTCAAGGAGCCATTGGCCTTGACCATTCCGCTGTTAAACGCGGGTGACAATGCCAGCCTGAGCGTCACCTACCAAGGGTGCGCTGAGGCCGGTTTCTGCTACCCACCGGAAACCCGCGTTATTCCGCTGAGCGCAGTAGCCGCCGCCGCAGAGCCTGCATCACCGGCCACGGCGGCTGCAACTGAAACGGCTCCGGCCAATCTGCCCTTCTCGCCACTATGGGCCTTGCTGATTGGCATCGGCATTGCGTTTACCCCTTGTGTGTTGCCGATGTATCCACTGATTTCCGGCATTATCCTGGGCCGAGAGCGCCCACATAGCAGCGGGCGAATTCTGGTGCTGGCCGTGGTGTACGTACAAGGCATGGCGCTGACCTACACCCTGCTCGGCCTGGTGGTTGCCGCCGCCGGGTTGCAGTTCCAGGCAGCGCTGCAACACCCTTACGTGCTGATCGGCCTGTCGGTGCTGTTTGTCGCCCTGGCGCTGTCCATGTTCGGCTGCTACTCCTTACAGCTTCCTTCTTCGCTGCAAACGCGGCTGGCCAACTGGAGCAACACCCAGCAGGGTGGCTCGCTGGTCGGCGTATTTGTGATGGGTGCGCTGGCAGGCCTGATCTGCTCGCCATGTACCACCGCCCCGCTCAGCGCCATCCTGCTGTATATCGCCCAAAGCGGCAATATGTGGGCCGGTGGCGGCACGCTGTATCTGTATGCGCTAGGGATGGGTATTCCACTGGTGATCGTCACGCTGTTTGGCAACCGTCTGCTGCCACGTAGCGGCCCTTGGATGCAGTACGTCAAGGAAGCCTTTGGCTTTGTGATCCTGGCACTGCCGGTGTTCCTGCTTGAGCGCGTGATTGGCGATGTCTGGGGACTGCGCCTGTGGAGCCTGCTCGGCCTGGCGTTCTTCGGCTGGGCTTTCGTGCTGAGCCTGAAGTCTTCCCGTGGCTGGACACGAGCCCTTCAAGTGCTGTTGTTAGCTGCACTAGTGATCTCTGCGCGTCCATTGCAGGACTGGGCATTCGGTAACACCGCCTCTGAGCAGGCAGCCCTACCGCATCTCAATTTCACTCGCATCAATAACGTGGAACAGCTTAACCTAGCGCTACAACAGGCGCAGGGCAAACCGGTGATGCTGGATCTGTATGCGGACTGGTGCGTCGCCTGTAAAGAGTTTGAGAAATACACCTTCAGTGACCCGGCGGTGCAGGCCCAATTGGCCGATACGGTGTTGCTACAGGCCGATGTGACGGCCAACGATGCCGAGCATGCTGCTTTGCTCAAGCACTTGCAGGTGCTTGGACTGCCGACCATTCTGTTCTTTGACCAGGCGGGGCAAGAGTTACCCGCGGCCCGTGTGACGGGCTTTATGAACGCAGAGGCATTCGACGCACATTTGCAGAAAACCACTCGGTAAACGACACTGAGTTTCAGAACATTTTTTGGAGGGAGCACTAGTGCAACGTGAACAGGTTTTAAATACAGCCTTGGCGCTGTTGGAAAAACAGGGCCTGGCGACCACCACCTTGGAAATGCTGGCAGAGAAACTGGGTGTGCCACACAGCGATTTCAAACCGTTCTGGCCAGACCGTGAGGCACTGCTGTATGACTGCCTGCGCTACCATGGCCAGCAGATTGATACCTGGCGCCGCCAGTTGCAGTTGGATGAAACGCTAAGCCCGCAGCAAAAGCTACTGGCCCGTTATGACGTACTGGCAGAGCACGTGCAGAATGAGCGCTACCCTGGCTGCCTGTTTATTGCGGCCTGTAGCTTCTTCCCAGAGAGCGACCACCCGATCCATCAACTGGCCGAGCAGCAGAAGCTCACCTCGTTGGACTTTACCCGCGATTTGTTGCGTGAGATGGACGCCGACGATGCCGACTCGGTTGCCCAGCAAATGGAGCTGGTACAGGAAGGCTGCCTGAGCAAGCTGCTGATAAAACGCCAGTTACAGGACGTCTCCGTCGCCAAGCGGCTAGCCGAGGATATCTTGCAGATTGCCCAGTGCCGTAAGTTCGGTGCGTTAAGCTAAAACCGCCCTTACCGGGCTTAGCATATAGGGGCGCGGCATGCTGCGCCCGCTGATAACCGATGGAACAGAGACCGTATTCTGCGCGCTTTGCCTGAAAAGCCAGCAATCGGCGCTGTTTTCACGTTTTTTGTCACAAATCCGTTGACGCCGCACGGCCAATACGGTTTAATGCGCCCCGTTGCCCGGATAGCTCAGTCGGTAGAGCAGGGGATTGAAAATCCCCGTGTCCTTGGTTCGATTCCGAGTCCGGGCACCATGCATCAAAGCACGTTGGTTAAGGGATGAGATCCTTAACGGGCGGTTAATACGGAACCGGTAGATAGATGTCAAAGTGGTTTTCTAGGTATTTACACTCTGGCGTTGATATTAGGTTCCTCTAGAAAGGATACCTGTGTGTCAGCACAGGCGTCCTTCTCTCGATCACTGGTGATTTTTACAGCTTGTTAAAGTTATGTCAAGGCGTGTCTGGCCTCTTCTTCACGTGTAGGGGTCAAATCCATATACAATGACAGTTCGTCTTCTAACGCCTGCCCCGTGATCTTCAAATCCAGTTCCACGTATTCCAGGGTTGTGCTGACACTTCGATGGCCCAGCAACCCCTTTACCATTGCCAGGTTTCGATCCGGTGATTTCATCATTTCAGTCGCCAGAGTATGTCTGAACCGATGGGGACTTACCTTAAAACCACACTCTTTCGTTAGTCGGGTAAAGAACGAGCGAACAGGTTGTATCGCAGGTTCTGGACCAACCTCACCCAATGGGTTCAGGAAACGTTTCACATCAAAAAGGTAATCTTCCGGTTTGGCTCCTTGCGCGATGGCGCGATCAACAAGTATTCGCATACGGTCACTCAGGAAGTTGACTATCGGCACCAACCATTCCCTGTGTGTTTTGCTTCCCTTTTTACACAATAAAATAGAATTGGTTTTAAGATCGACGTCTTTTAAACGCACGTGTAACAGCTGATTCTGTCGCATACCAGTCGAACGCAACACATCAAACACCGTACGCCAATACCATATGGGATAGAGCGCGCAAGGCCTGCATTGTCCTGGCCAGTGATTTTCGCGCTCTTCAAATTGCCCCAGCACCAAATTTACCCTAACCAACTGATCTCGGCTGAGGATCTTTTTCCTTTTGCTTCCCGGTGGTACTTGCGTTTCGTTAAGCGGATTTTCCTTGAGAGTGAGCCACTTTTTCTTTATCCCCTGGTTGTAGATCGCACGTAAATGGCGAACTTTATTATTCCACGTACTTGTTGTTAGTCCCCTTCCCAGCATGTCCCGACGCCACAAAATCAACTCTCGGTTCATGACTTCATCAGGTAACATGTCATTCCCAATAAATTTCCTGAAAACTGCGACCACCCGGCGATAACTCATTTCAGTTTCAGGACGTAACGCCTTCGAGAAAAAATACTCTTCGAGCAAAGTTTCCCAGTCCATAACGCGCGTTTTTTGCATGATCTCTCCCTAGCTTAAATAGAAGCCTTGCGAACATAAGTTAGTCGAAAGACACAATTAATCCCTGTCAAGGGATCACCAGTACCGGACTGTCGTCAGGTAAGTTTGTCCCCCGATAGAGCAGACTTGCCTTAACGAGGTAACCTTTGGTTCGTTTAAACGCCCCCTTGCGCTCTGATGTTTCATACAGGTGAGCAAAATAAAATCGTTTACCCTTGACCCGACGATGTTTCTCCAAACGTTCAAAATCCTCCTGAAGGGCTTCTCGTTGAGAACCATCCAGACCAACCTGTTTCAGGTACAAATAAAAAATCCCGGGTACGGTTATAAAAATAAAACCAGAAACAAGATGAACCCGCGCACCGACGGAATTGATGGGGATCTCATTAGAACTGAGTCCATCAGCTAACCAACGCCAAAAGACCTCTCCGGGAGTTATTCCCCCATCGCCTTCATTGCCCTGTTTTTGTAATAGTGAAGGAGCGAGGTCAGTCGTTTGAGGGGCACAAAAGTCGGATGTTGAAAATGCCGCTTCGGGAGCGATATCATCGATGGCGTCTGACTCCTGGTTTATTTCGGCAACCTGAACTACCTGAGCCACTTCAGCAGTAAGTACAGGATTATCGGCAGGCACAGGGCCTTCATCTTCGTGAGGGTCGTCCCCGAACGCCTGTTCTGTCTGGTTCACCGGAGCAGACACCTCAACCGCCATTAATGACAACAGGGCCTGCATATCTTCTTCCACACCAACCACCGTTTCAGGCGCCAGGACCATCTCAGCCAAAGGCTTATCGTTGACCGGCACATCCAGGGCAGAGCTTAGTAACACCTCCGTTGCTGACGCTGCATTTTCTTTGGGCTGATTTAATGTCTCTGCCGGCAGTTGCTCCTCAACGAGCGGAGAGTTGGTGCTGCTGACTGCACTTTGCAAATCAACAACGGGTACTGAAGAGGTGATATTTTCTGTAGTCGGCGCCACCGACGGTAAAGCTACTGTCAATGTGTCGGAGATGGATGCCGGTGAGGACGATACGGACAGGCTATCGCCGCGCGCCAGTTTAGTCGCTTCCTGAATAATGTCGTCTATTACAGATAATGCGCCGGGTTGTCGGGAAGCAATCGTCATCAACGAGTGTGTAGCCGCTGGCAGTGTTGATAGCCAGTCGAGGACCTCTGCAGGCAGTAGCCGTGCCGCAATCATTGCACTTTGGCTTGTTGCCAGGGGCGGGGCTGGCGAGGTCGACCTGAAACGAAAACGGTAGGGTTCACCCGGTACCGTCAAACCTGGTAACCAGGCGCGACCACTCCGGAACTCCCCCTGCAACTGGCTCAACAACGGCAGGTAGTGCCAAAGCGCAGCGTAAAACACCACGACATTCCATTGTACATTCTGGGCCGATTGTTCTTCCGGTGCCGCCCCAGGAGGCAGCATGTGCCCTTTGGCCAGGCGCACCGCATATGTCGTCGTCTGCAATGTGACATCAATCAAGCCCCCTTCCCTGGCATACTCACCCTGCAGCGTTGCCGGCAATACCTGCATCAACGTCATGAGCTGCTTCAATGGCTGAAGATAGAATTGTTCATAGAGGTCTTTGGGAAGCGCACAATTTTCCCATAACTGCTGTAAGCATTGCTTACGCGGTGCCGTGCTCAAAAGCTGCTCTGCGGACGCGGGCATATAGTAACCAGCAAGCCCTCTTGAGCCTGAAGTGCTTGTTGTTGGCTTTGCCGGCATATCCCGGGTACCAACAAGCAGCTCTTTGATGGCCTTCAGCATGCCAGGCCTCCAGCGATATCTCCTTCGCTGTCCATCAACACCTGCAGTAAATCATTCAGTACCAGCGTTTGCTGGGCCCGGGTTACAGCGACATACAGCAGATTGGTTTCATCGGTACGTTCGCTGTCGGCCATCAGGGGATCCGTAATATCCGCAAAGTCATGGTTCAATACCACCACAGGCCACTCCAGTCCTTTGCTGCGATGTGCAGTCGAAACGGTTACCTGAGCCTGACTTTCCTCAATGACTGCATGCTCACGCATAACCTGCAGCTTTTGTGGTAGTGGGAAGTACTGATCAAGTAACCGAAGCCCTTGGTTCATTTCGACATCTTTGGTCGCTCTGGCAACCGACTCAAACTCCTCAAAGTTACGGTATTCTCGTGCCAGCAATGGGGATTGCATACGCTCAGGCATATCAGCCGAGAACCAGTACAGATCCTCCAGTTCTTCTGTTTTGTAGCCAGCGATACCGCCAACCCAATACACCTTTTTTCCCGCCAGGCTGGCTTCAAGCGCTACTCCAATCACGCCTGCAATCGTCCGACTAAGTACGGCCGCGTGTTGTGACCTGTCCTCTTCCGATAAACTCGCCACTACGTTATCTTCTCCACCGTTACCGACCACGGACAGCGTTTCTCCTTGCCGTTTAAGCAGCATATTCGCAACCCTGGCCACTGCTGGACCAAACCGAAAGCTGTGCGTCAGACAAAGTTGATCTGCGTCAACCAGTTGCTCAGCGTCGAGCGCATTTTCAGCCCCCCTGAATCGGTAAATTTGCTGATGGCGGTCGCCGACCATTACTACGTTACAGTGCTGTGTCAGCACCAGAGCTTGTGTCACAGGATTAGCGTCCTGTCCCTCATCAAACAAGAGCGTTTGCCAGCGTCTGGAGAGGTCAGGCTGCGAGAGCTGATACAGCTTGAGGTAAACGTCATGGGTGACAGGAGAAGCGCCATCCTGTCGGACCGACTCGCGCCAGAGGAGCTGCGCCGCCGTCAGGATTTTGTCAGGGGACAGGCCGCTACGTGCCTCTTCATCAGGAAGATGCTGAAGCCCGAACTGGCTATCACCACTGCAGAGGAAAGCATTGAAGGTCGTAATGGCCACGCGAGCTAGCGGCCAATAGCGCGTATTGAGTTGACGGGCAACATCAGTGATCCGCAGATTGGCCGTCAACCGCCGTTGATAATGGCGCCCAAAATTGGGCCAGGCCAGTTGATGAGATGTCTTGCATTCAACGTTAAATGGGAATTTTTGTTCTGCTTCATCTCTCACCGCCCGGTTATAGGCAAGGTAAAGCATCCTGCAGTCCGGGTTTGCCTGCGCAAATCGCACCAGAGTGGATGTTTTGCCAGTACCGGCGAACGCCCTGACCACAAGGCGATGGCCAGACCAGCCGATGATGGCGGCCTGTTCAGGTGTATCAGAATAAGACATCAGCAGCACTCCGTAATCACATAACCGGCACTATCCTGCTCAGATCAAGACGATATCCACCACAAGAAAACCTTTTCTCAAAAAGAAAAGATTTCTATGGGTGGGTAGCCTTACGTTGCATTACTCTTGCTGTAGCCTTAAAAAAACGCTGAATACCATGGTGTACGCACCATTAATATTCAGCGCCTAATAACATTGCAGATGTATAATTAATACACTTGCCCGACATACGGCTTTTTCGCCTTCTTATATCTTATATTTCCCTGGTATTGCGATTACTTCGATGCAGAAAAATCACTGACCTCAGTTCTTCAATATGCGTAGGATAAAGTTAACAGACGAGAGAATCAAAGACCTAAAATTGAAAACCTATGATTTCTCATAGGTCATAAAATTTAACATGTCACATAACCATTTGAAAAGGAAAGTTTTCATGATAACCTCGCTCAATGCAAATCTCTATTAGATTTACTATTGAGTTAGTATGAAATTTAAATTTAATGTTCCTCAAATAATAATCATAGTTCGTAAGTGACATATTCATCACATCTGCAATTCTTTTCCTTTTCATACCTTTAAGTATAAAAAAAAGAACCTTAGCCTCATTCGCGGTAAGGTTCACCCCTTGGTAAGGGGCTACTTTCATAAATTTTGATATTCCAGCAATGTTAGAAAAATCAAAAGCACCGTTCATAATAATAGCTGTAGCAAGCGTTCCAGCAGGATGCCCATTTTTATCATAAATAATTTCTTTGGATGTGTGCAAAAAGGCCTTAATCACCCCAGGCAACGGTTCAAGGACATTATAATTTTCGCCAGACAGAATAGCATTCTCATGATTGGTATAAATATCCCTTCTTTCAGCCCAGGGCATATCAAAGTCATTAAGACCCTGTAGCTTATATGGGTGCACGCCTGAGAAACGACTAAATACCGTGTTAGATGCCACAAAGCGGTGGTTCAAATCCTTCACAAGTATAATACCGCCGCCAGCATGAATTAATGGTTTGTCCACATAGGATTCAATCGTTGGCTCACAAACTTGATCTTCTCCTGTGAAAGACCGTTTCCCCTTTTCCATAGAAAGCCCCCTTGCTCTGTCACCTTAGATGGTGTCGTCATAAGATGGCAGCCCAAAGAGCGATGCATCTGATCTGGACGGCGGCGAGAAACGAGGCCGTATTCTTTGCGTAGCGCGTTGCAATACCCCGCCAGCGCTTTAGGTGCAGGAAGGCATTTTCGAT
>NZ_JBOFZA010000066.1:0-1831 GCF_051654945.1 Serratia sp. (in: enterobacteria) | reverse complement strand
TAAAGACATCTTTGGATGAGAAATTCAGAACAAAAACAAACCAAACAACAGTAGAACGGTTTAAACAATTAGCTAGTAGTTAATTTTGAAATCGGGAAACAAACTTAAAACATGAGAGTTTGATCCTGGCTCAGGATGAACGCTGGCGGCGTGCTTAACACATGCAAGTCGAACGAAGCAATTCTTTTAGAAGCGGATTAGTTTACTAAGAAGCGGATATGTGAATTGACTGAGTGGCGGACGGGTGAGTAACGCGTGGGTAACCTGCCTCACACTGGGGGATAACAGTTGGAAACGACTGCTAATACCGCATAAGACCACGGAGTCGCATGGCTCTGAGGTAAAAACTCCGGTGGTGTGAGATGGACCCGCGTCTGATTAGCTAGTTGGTGAGGTAATGGCTCACCAAGGCGACGATCAGTAGCCGACCTGAGAGGGTGACCGGCCACATTGGGACTGAGACACGGCCCAAACTCCTACGGGAGGCAGCAGTGGGGAATATTGCACAATGGGGGAAACCCTGATGCAGCAACGCCGCGTGAGTGAAGAAGTATTTCGGTATGTAAAGCTCTATCAGCAGGGAAGATAATGACGGTACCTGACTAAGAAGCCCCGGCTAACTACGTGCCAGCAGCCGCGGTAATACGTAGGGGGCAAGCGTTATCCGGATTTACTGGGTGTAAAGGGAGCGTAGACGGTACTGCAAGTCTGGAGTGAAAACCCGGGGCTCAACCCCGGGACTGCTTTGGAAACTGTGGAACTAGAGTGCAGGAGAGGTAAGTGGAATTCCTAGTGTAGCGGTGAAATGCGTAGATATTAGGAGGAACACCAGTGGCGAAGGCGGCTTACTGGACTGTAACTGACGTTGAGGCTCGAAAGCGTGGGGAGCAAACAGGATTAGATACCCTGGTAGTCCACGCCGTAAACGATGAATGCTAGGTGTTGGGGAGCAAAGCTCTTCGGTGCCGTCGCAAACGCATTAAGCATTCCACCTGGGGAGTACGTTCGCAAGAATGAAACTCAAAGGAATTGACGGGGACCCGCACAAGCGGTGGAGCATGTGGTTTAATTCGAAGCAACGCGAAGAACCTTACCAAGTCTTGACATCCCTCTGACCGGTCCGTAACGGGACCTTCCCTTCGGGGCAGAGGAGACAGGTGGTGCATGGTTGTCGTCAGCTCGTGTCGTGAGATGTTGGGTTAAGTCCCGCAACGAGCGCAACCCTTATTCTTAGTAGCCAGCAGTTCGGCTGGGCACTCTAGGGAGACTGCCAGGGATAACCTGGAGGAAGGTGGGGATGACGTCAAATCATCATGCCCCTTATGATTTGGGCTACACACGTGCTACAATGGCGTAAACAAAGGGAAGCAACCCCGCGAGGGCAAGCAAATCTCAAAAATAACGTCTCAGTTCGGATTGCAGGCTGCAACTCGCCTGCATGAAGCTGGAATCGCTAGTAATCGCGAATCAGAATGTCGCGGTGAATACGTTCCCGGGTCTTGTACACACCGCCCGTCACACCATGGGAGTTGGTAATGCCCGAAGTCAGTGACCCAACCGTAAGGAGGGAGCTGCCGAAGGCAGGATCGATAACTGGGGTGAAGTCGTAACAAGGTAGCCGTATCGGAAGGTGCGGCTGGATCACCTCCTTTCTAAGGAAGAAGAAGTAAGGGTTTTATATACTGTTGAATCTTTTATAGGTTTAGAAATTTCCGGTGCCGATGCGCTTAGGGGAGACACCCGTTCCCATCCCGAACACGATGGTTAAGACTTAAGCGGCCGATGGTACTATGCTGGAAACGGCATGGGAGAGCAGGTGGGTGCCGGATTA
>NZ_JBOFZA010000065.1:0-3184 GCF_051654945.1 Serratia sp. (in: enterobacteria) | reverse complement strand
GCACGAACCGCCTATGCGGGCGACGGACAGCGTCACAAATAGCTTCCGGTGAACTCGTATTGACAGGTCGATGAGACCTACGTCTGGTTTCCAGAGGAACCTTTCGTCAGATGGTGACGTGCTGAGTGTGGTGTCGGGGCTTTGGCGCAGAAGTTGAGCCTGCTGTCGCTGCCGTTAACGTCATGTGGGACACGGGTTCCCGATATTTACGATGTCAGCACCGCACGTCCTTAGTGCGGAAGCCTCGGGATTACTGACAAGCCTCGCTCCCCGCGACGGTGAACCTCGGCAGCGGCAACAACGCCTCCCGTCGTTCCTCCGGCCAGTCCAGCTGACGCTGCAGAACATCCGTCAACCAGGCATGCGGCTCCAGACCATTTCGCTTTGCCGTTTCCAGCAGACTCATGATTTTCGCCGCGCGTTCGCCTGCTGCCACCGAACCGGTGAAAAACCATGATTTTCTGCCCATGACACGTTCCCGTTCATTCTGCCCATATCGGGCAAGAAGTGAAAATTCACTCTCGCTGGCACCCACTGTACGGGGGCTGCGTAAAGGTTCGACATATTGAACAACGCAGTGACGTATGTGTGGTTCATGTCGAATATGATCCAGGTATAGTCCAGACAATTAAAAAACCCCGCCGAATGGCAGGGCCTGAGAAACCTCCCCACGTGCGTGGGGGCGTAAGCGATGATTGCCCTCGCTACAGAGTCCTGATGCTTTCCTCTCATCGCATGACCGCAAACACACTGGATTTTATTGATTGTGTTATTGAAGACATGCCGTTCCCGATACAGCGCTTTCAGACAGACCGGGGAAGCGAACGCGGGTGTCAGTCCTACCCCTCTCCGCCGTGATGTGCCACCCCGGACGTTTACTTGCCTGCAGGCGCTGTCTGCCCCACTCGGGGCATGTCTTCGGTAAAAACTGACATGAACACATTCTGCTATTGCCCGTTTGGTACCGCGGGTACGCTGTTCGTGCCGAACCTTGGCCCCAACATGGGGCCGTGAACCGACATCACTCATCCCTCGCCTGAAAGGCCGTGGCCTGTTGCAAAGGGTAGATGCTGTTGACACACCTGTGACCGCCAAGTCTCTGCACAACATCCTCCAGACAGTGAATAGCGGACAATGGCATCTTTCTCCCCTTACCCTTGTCCAGCGGGCCGACGGAACACGTTGCGCGGTCTGGTCCGCAGCCGATGCCGTGGTGCTCACCGCCCTCACCCTGAGCATCACGCCGTTGCTGCCCGTCTCTGCCCGTTGTGAACACATCGGGGTCATGGTGGGGGAAAGCAGAGCGTCCGGCGGGCACAAAACGCGATCCGGTGGGCGGGATATACGTTCGTCTGCCGCACCGACATCAGGGGGTATTATGCCAATATCCAACACACTCTGCTGCTCACCCAACTCCGTCAGTACATCAATCACCCGGAACACCTTGACCTGCTGTCGCAGTTCCTGCATTACACGGTCGAGGACGGTGGCCATTTTCACTCTCCACGCAAAGGCATTCCCCGAGCCTCCGCCCTGAGTCCCCTTCTGGCGGCCTTTCATCTGACGGAAACTGACCGCTACTTTGAACAACAGCCCCATCTGCGCTATGCCCGGTTTATGGATGATTTCCTCATCTTCACCCGGACGCGTCACCAGCTCAGGCGGGCGGTTAAGGCGCTCAACCAGCATTTTGCGCTGTATGGGTTTGAACAACACCCGGACAAAACCTTTATCAGCCGGCTCTCAAAGGGCACGGACTGGATGGGCTTCCAGACAGACGAAAAAGGGTGCGGGAAACCCGCACCCCGTGCTGTTAATAATATGCTGCAGAAACTGCGCCGGCTTTATGAGCAGATCCCGGCACCTGAGCGTTTCATAGCGGCAGGACCGGGTGGCGCAGTATCTGCAACATTGGCTGCGGTGGGCCAGGACAAGTCCGAAAACATCAGTGGCCCTTCCAAACACTCCGATTGCTGAACTGTTGCGTTCATGTCATCAGTGACCGGTGGTTTTTCCGATTATTCATTTATACACAGCGCCGGATACAGTTCATCTGCTGTGACCGTAGCTGTCATTCCGGTAAAAGCTAATTTGACCGTAGTTGCTACCGAGGTTCTCATTCGCGAAGTTCCAGCAGTATCCGTCGCATAAACTATGCTGTTTCCTGGGTACGCTGTCTCTGTGGGCAAACCCCAGCTGCCTATTAACCGGGTCAGGGACCCCCGTGATATGAGGTCAGAAACGCTACCATACACCGACGCTGACATCAGCGCTCCACCACCATAGAAGTTCACGCAGACTTCTTTCGCATCAGCATAATTACGCGCACGTGACAGTGTGTGGACCCATTTAGTAAATTGGATCTGCCGAGTAAGGGTTGGGTACTTCCCCAGCACTTTCGGCGTGCCAGTGATCGTTACTACCTTATCCCGAACATTTATCCCAGTCCCGCCCACGGTCACTTTCGCTGCTGTCGATACCGTGATATTCGAATTGTCTGATGCCCAATTGAAGTCTGATACGCTGCCCACCGGCGGGTTTAAGGTAAATGCCGCCTGTGAGAAAGCCATTCTCGGGAATGTACTCCCGGTGAACGTGTAACCATTCGCCGTGACGCTGGTGATTGCAGACACCCATTGTGTCAGTGTCAGTGTCACCGCCGTCTTCGCTGCGCTACCGCCATTCCACTGTGGCATCAAGGTGGCGGTGCCTGCGGTTTTGCCGCTCAGGGAACCAGTGTAAATGCCGGTAGTGCCACTCTCGACGAAGCCGGTGAAGGAAGTGTTGGTCACACTGGTTACTGGTAGGGTGAGGCCGGTCAGTCCGCTGACAACGTTGTTGTTCGAATCCTTTGCCGTGTAGGTCACCTTTGTAGTGGTCGTGCCGTCGGCCACAATGCTGGACAACGATATAGCCACGGTGGAATTGGCCGGGGCCATCGGCCCTGCTGTCAGTATCAGCGATGCTGCCGCGTGCGCCGCCCTGGTTCCACTCCACAAGGGCATCAGAGTAGCGGTACCCGCCTGCGTGCCGGTCAGGGTGCCAGTGTAGATGCCGTTACCCTGGTCTGCGAACGCGACAAACGTGTAGCCGGTGATGCCGTCCACCAGGAGACCGAGGTTGGTCAGCTCGCTGACTGGGTTGCCGTTCGCATCCTTTGCGGTGTAGGTGACGGTGACCTTGT
>NZ_JBOFZA010000064.1:0-1079 GCF_051654945.1 Serratia sp. (in: enterobacteria) | reverse complement strand
GCAATCACTACCGTTCTGGCTAAAACCTACGGTGGTTCTGCACGTGCTTTCGACCAGATCGATAACGCGCCAGAAGAAAAAGCTCGTGGTATCACCATCAACACTTCACACGTTGAATATGACACCCCGACTCGTCACTACGCGCACGTTGACTGCCCAGGGCACGCCGACTACGTGAAAAACATGATCACCGGTGCTGCTCAGATGGACGGTGCTATCCTGGTTGTCGCTGCGACTGACGGCCCTATGCCTCAGACTCGTGAGCACATCCTGCTGGGTCGTCAGGTTGGCGTTCCTTACATCATCGTATTCATGAACAAATGTGACATGGTTGATGATGAAGAGCTGCTGGAACTGGTAGAAATGGAAGTTCGTGAACTTCTGTCTGCTTATGACTTCCCTGGTGATGACCTGCCGGTTGTTCGTGGTTCAGCGCTGAAAGCACTGGAAGGCGAAGCTGAGTGGGAAGCTAAAATCATCGAACTGGCTGGCTACCTGGATTCTTACATCCCAGAACCAGAGCGTGCGATTGACCGTCCGTTCCTGCTGCCAATCGAAGACGTCTTCTCCATCTCCGGTCGTGGTACCGTTGTTACCGGTCGTGTTGAGCGCGGTATCGTTAAAGTTGGCGAAGAAGTTGAAATCGTTGGTATCAAAGACACCGTCAAGTCTACCTGTACTGGCGTTGAAATGTTCCGCAAACTGCTGGACGAAGGCCGTGCTGGTGAGAACGTCGGTGTTCTGCTGCGTGGTATCAAGCGTGAAGACATCGAACGTGGTCAGGTACTGGCTAAACCAGGTTCCATCAAGCCACACACCAAATTTGACTCAGAAGTGTATATCCTGAGCAAAGAAGAAGGTGGTCGTCATACTCCATTCTTCAAAGGCTACCGTCCACAGTTCTACTTCCGTACTACTGACGTGACCGGTACCATCGAACTGCCAGAAGGCGTAGAGATGGTAATGCCAGGCGATAACGTGAACATGGTTGTTACCTTGATTCACCCAATCGCAATGGACGACGGTCTGCGTTTCGCAATCCGTGAAGGCGGCCGTACTGTAGGTGCGGGCGTTGTTGC
>NZ_JBOFZA010000063.1:0-7383 GCF_051654945.1 Serratia sp. (in: enterobacteria) | reverse complement strand
TGTCAGTGCGACGGTGGGGGATGCGCCACCGTGCGAGCCGCCGGGCTGTCAGGCGGCACCGTGTTGATGTGAGGCTGGGGCTTAAAGACGGTTGAGGCAGCAACGCTGCCGTGCTCGCACCGCAGGGGCGCTACGTTCTGTCAGGGGTAAATGTCCTTGGCAGACAGTGTAACAGGAGCAGATGATGACCTATGATTCGGCACTGGCCATTGTGGGGACCCCTGTCGGCGAAACGACGCCGATGCTGGCACCGCAAGATTACCAACGTGCGCTGTCGTTGCGCCATATGGCCATGACTTATGATGATCTGCCCCGGTATCTGCTGGCAACGGAAGTGGCCGCCCTCCTCCATTTCTTGCCGGACTGGACACAGCATGCGCTGATCAATCTTCTGTGGAATACCGGCGCCCGGATCAATGAAGCGCTGGCGCTGAGGCGCCGGGATTTTCGGCTCAATGTAGCCATGCTGCACGTGGTATTGCGCACGGCCAAACAACGCCGTTCTGGTCGTGGCCGACCCACGAAAGGCAAGTCGGCGAACCGCACGGTTCCGTTGACCGACCCGCAATTTGTGGACGAGCTACGCCGGCTGTTTGCTAGCACCAAAGAGTTGTTTGAAATCGATACCGAGACCGGAGAACGTTCCCCCCTGCCAGTCTGGCAGATCAGCGACCGAGGTGTGCGTAATTGGTTGACGAAAGCCGAGCATTTGGCGAAGCGCGAGGGGATCCGATTGAGTGTGCCGGTGACACCGCATGTGTTTCGGCACGGCTATGCGATGCATATGTTGTACCAGGGCACGCCATTAAAAGCGGTGCAGGGGTTATTGGGGCATGAAAAAGCGGAGAGCACGGAAGTGTACACTCGGGTGTTTGCGCTCGATATTGTCGCCAGCCGACAGGTACAGTTCTCATTGCCGACACAGGATGCGCTCGACATGATCCGGAGCACACATCGTCCTTTAGCACTGGACGATCACGAATAAAAGGCTAACGCCCTGCGGTTGTTCAAATATCTCTGCCCTGTCAGGTGAACAGCCAGGACGGAGACATTTCGCTGTGAATTTCCGAGTTGCTTGAGAGCCTGGCATACTCACAACACCAGAGCTGTGACACGAGGAGAGTTGGGCGTATAGGCGCTTATGACAGGATTGAGGGTCGGCCATTTTCCTGGATGAATGCCTTGTTCTCTATGGTTTTAATGGGGTTTTTTAGCGATCCCTCACTAACCCAACCTTGTGGCGGCTGCTTTGTAAACTTCAAGCCGTTCGCGTTTACCTACAGCAAGGACGAGGATCACAACTGTTTCATCTTCGACTCTGTAAACTAGCCGATAACCGGATGCGCGGAGTTTGATCTTATAGCAATCAGGCAAAGAGTGCAGTCGATTGGCCTCAACGCGTGGTGCTTTAACAATCTGCGCCAGTTTCTTTTTTAGCTGTAGACGTACAGCCTCACCTAATTTTTTCCACTCTTTCAAAGCTGCATCATCAAAGTCAATCTTATAAGTCATCGAATGCTACTCGGACACGCTTGCCAGGATTAGCCAGACGTTCACGTGCCAACTCGATGATATCTGCGTCTTCATCAGCCAGTAATGCCACCTGAACCGGAAGGCGGTTATTTTGTGCAACGTATTCAAGCACCAGGCGTACGGCTTCGGAGGCTGTGATCCCTAATCCGTCGAGCGCCACACCGGCCCGGGCCTTTAAGTCGTCGTCGATACGAATGTTCATTGTACCCATGTCGATACTCCATGTGGTTACGTTTGTGTATACATATTAAGGTAAACCCGACAAGAAATAAAGTACATGTGCTCCTGTGTTTAACTGTACAGCCGTCCTCTGGCTGGGATCTATAACGCAGAAAGGAGTACCTCGGTTTTTTATGGAATTTCATCCGCTCCTCTTTTCTGCCCGATGTACCTGGGCGTGGTTGAGCGGCATGGTTTGTGCGTGATAACTTTATTGTTAATTGTGTTGATTTTTTATCTTATATGCATGATTATCGATTTAATTCAAATAAACTACATAATTAGGGGTGTTGGTGATTATGGATTCTCATCAGACAGAGAAAGTCGCACTACGTGCCGAAAAGATGTTGTCCGCGTTGACTGAGCAGATACAACTTCAGAAAGAAGAACTCAAGGAAAACGAGTATTTTCAGGTGTATGCCAAAGCTGCCGTGGCAAAATTTCCTAAATTGACACGTGCTAACGTGGATTATGCAGTGAGCGAGATGGAAAGCAGCGGTTATGTCTTCGAGAAGCGGGCGGCCGGCTCGTCCACCAAGTACGCGATGACCGTCCAGAATATTGTTGATATTTATCATCACCGTGGTGTCCCTAAATATCGCGATCGCCATCCTGAAGCAATGACTCTCTTTGTCGGCAACCTGAAGGGCGGTGTCTCAAAGACCGTTTCTACGGTATCATTGGCTCATGCCTTGCGTGCCCACCCTCACCTCCTTTTTGAAGATTTACGTGTGCTGGTCATCGATCTGGATCCCCAATCCTCGGCCACCATGTTTTTGAACCATACCCGCGCCGTGGGCCTTGTTGAGACAACCTCTGCTCAGGCCATGCTGCAAAACGTCAGTCGCGAAGAGTTACTCACTGAGTTCATCGTGCCCTCTGTTGTTCCAGGCGTCGACGTTCTTCCTGCATCCATTGATGATGCGTTTATCGCTTCTGGTTGGGAAAGCTTGTGCGCCGAGTATTTGCCTGGGCAAAACCCTCACGCTATCTTGCGTGAGAACATCATTGATAAATTGAAGTCAGATTATGACTTTATCTTTGTCGACAGCGGTCCTCACCTGGATGCATTCCTTAAGAACGCGATTGCGGCCGCCGATCTCTTGATGACACCCATCCCTCCGGCACAGGTGGATTTTCACTCGACGTTGAAGTACCTGACCCGTTTACCTGAGTTGGTCAGTATCATTGAAATCTCAGGCTGTCCGTGTCGGTTGCAGGGAAACATCGGCTTTATGTCCAAGCTGTCCAACAAGCCCGATCACAAAGTCTGCCACAGCCTCGCGAAAGAGATTTTTGGCGGAGACATGCTCGATGCGGCTTTGCCACGCCTTGATGGCTTTGAACGCTGTGGCGAGTCGTTTGATACGGTGATCTCTGCGAACCCGTCGACCTATGTGGGGAGCAGCGAGGCATTGAAAAATGCGCGCACTGCTGCTGAAGACTTTGCCAAAGCGGTATTTGACCGCATTGAATTTATTCGAATGAATTGAGGTGCCCAATGAGCACAAAACGTCAGACAATCGGGCGCACGTTTAGCGCGCCAGTTCTTAATAGCGAAGCCGAGCCGGAAGCATTCAAACAGGTCTTTACCCTGTCGTCCGGCAGGAAGGTGGTCTTTACCAAAGTGATCGTGCCGGCGGTAGAGGTGGAAGCCAAAACGTATGTGACCCAGGAAGTCAACGGACGTGATCAGTCGGCACTCACCCCTGAATCACTTCAAGATATTACGCGGACCATCAGCCTGCAGCAGTTTTTCCCTGCCATTGGTGTCCGTCGCGATAATCGTATCGAGATCCTGGATGGCTCACGTCGTCGTGCTTCTGCCATTCTCAAACATGTCGGTCTGGATATTTTAGTCACAGATGAGCCACTCTCGGTCAGCGAAGCCAGAAAGCTGGCCCAGGATATTCAGACGGCCCGGGAACATAATATTCGCGAAGTGGGAACGCGGTTACTGGCCCTTAAGCAAAGTGGACTGACACAAAAAGAAATCGCTGAGGCGGAGGGGTTGTCGCAAGCCAAAGTTACACGAGCGCTACAGGCGGCCAGTGTATCTTCTGAGCTGCTATCTCTCTTTCCAATCCAATCGGAACTGTCTTTTTCTGACTATAAAGTATTGCTGACGGCTGAAGAGTTGTTGGCCAGCAAACAACGTTCAGTATCAGAACTCATCGAGAATATCATTGGCGTCGTCAGTGGGATCCGGGAGCCATCATTGCTGGCCGCTGATGAGGTCAAGACTATAATCCTCACAGTAATACGGGATGAAGCCACGGTACTGGGAGAGCCAGAGAAAGGAGAAGCGGTTGTCATCACCCCTCTTTGGCAGTTTTCTGACAAGAACAAGTATGCCCGCAAGAAGGTCCGGGGACGGTCATTCAGTTACGAGTTTAATCGTGTGTCGCCCGAACTGCAGGGCGCTATTGATGACGTAGTGAACGCTGTACTGGCTAAATATCTGAAGTCATAGTTGAAAATTTTCTCCAGTCGTTTTTGTATGTTAACTGTTTAAAAGTAATGATTTTTCCATGGGGATTTCATGATGAAATCTCCATGGATTTCGACGCAATACACTTCGACCTGCCTTGCTATGCCCTTTCTCTATTGTCGTATCGTAGTGAAATTCCCGTCATCTTCTCCCGGCGTTTTTCAAGACAGATGTTGTTTTTTATGCTGCCCGGCGGTGTTCATTCTCCGGGTTAAGTGCCACTATATTTACCGGTGTCCAGTTGCGTGTTTTTCCTGACCAGCGTTCGGGATGCTGACATCGTGCTGCTTCGTAGACAGCCTCCCGCTGTTTAAGAAGGGGCTTATCCAGTCCCAGATGTCTTTGCTCTGGTGTGACGAGCCTTATCCCGCTATGCCGGTGCTGAGTGTTGTACCAGCGGATGAAGCTGTGCACCCACTCTCGCGCCTTGCTTATATTGTTGAAGCCATCTGCTGGCCATTCAGGGAAGTATTTCAGCGTACGGAACAGTGACTCCGAGTAAGGGTTGTCATTGATGACTCGCGGTCTGCTGAACGACGAGCAGACCCCCAGTTCGTACATTCTGGCCAGCATCGTGAAGCTCTTCATCGGTGCCCCGTTGTCTGAGTGTAAGACCAGACCGCTATTCCGGCAGTTTTCCTCGATGACGGCCCGCTGTAACAGGGCCGCTGCATATTCACCACGCTCAACTTCCCGCACTTCTGCTGCAACGATTTTACGACTGTACACATCCATGATTGTTAGTACCGATGTAAAAATGGGTCTTCCGCAACTTGGGTGGAGCCTTTACGCCAGGGGGCTCATTACTCGTCGTCGCAGTAACTCGAAGCTGGCCCGGCCATACATCTGTCGTTTTAGCATTTTCAGGCGATTTACATGCCCTTCGACTACACCGTTACTCCATTTGCTGGTAATGGCTTCACATATTGCTGCTGCATCTGCCTCCATCCCGGCTGCAACGCGCTGAAGCTCAACAGGACCACTCTCACTAACATGGGTAAACCACCTGTTTAGCTGTGGTTTGTTTTTGGTTTTCAGGATCCGGTAGAAGTCCAGCGCCAGTTGCTGTGCTATTTTCAACTGCGGCTCTTTTTCACACATCAGCCCAATGAAGCGGGAGGCATAATTTTCTTCGCCCCTTATTATTCGCCAGGGCATCAACCAACGACTTACGCGCGAAGCTGATGGAAGACGGGCTGGCGCAGTAGCAGGTGCGCTCCCACCGTTACGCCATTTGGCAACCTCATCCCTGACGGTGGTTTCGCTACCGGTGAACCCCTTTGCCACCATTTCCCTCCATATCTGGCTGCCATTGTGATTACCGCTTTCACGCTGTTCCTCCAGCCACCCATGCCAGGGATCCAGAAGACTTGGTTTCCGGGGGCGAGTCGACATTTCAGGGAATGTACCTGATTGGAGCCAGCGCCTGACCGTTACGCGTGATAACCCGGTGGTACGGGATATTTGACGGAGCCCACATCCATTCTTATGCAGGGTTATTACCTCCACCCAGCGTTGGTGGCGTTTATTACGAGTCTGCTGCTTAAGTCGCTCCGGGCGACGGATATATGGAGCTGGTTCTACCTGTTCTAGCTCAGGTGATTTCTTTGGCGACAACTCATTGGCAACAAGACGTATCAGCGGCATATGTCTGTACATCATCCGTTCGAGCGCATCACCAATGTTTTTCAACAAGTGCCAGCGATCGGCTACCTGTCTGGCTTGAGGAGCACCTTCACGTGCTGCTGTAGCATAGATACCGCCGCGATCGCGCGAGACAACCTGTATTTCCGGATATTTTCTGAACCAGGCAGTCAGCGTACGCTGATCGCGGCCGGGAAGCAGGACGAGGGGACGGTGAGTATCAAGATTGACTATTAACGTGCCGTAACGGTGGCCCCGATGCCACGCCCACTCGTCGATACCAACATGGGGCGTGCCTGGCGGTTTCGTCTCCGGGGTATTGATCACCCTGCGAAGAAGAGTATCTGCGCTGGTTCGGAGACCCGCTGCCGTTGCCGCCCGTCTTCCAGCCTCACCACCGGCGATTAATCCCTGCTGACGCTGTAAATTTTGTAACGCCTGCGAAGACTGCTGCCGTGGACCTGCGAAGGGAGCCAGCGACTCGGCAAAAATTTTGCGTGAACAGGCTGGATTACGGCAGTACCAGTGGCGGATGGTAAATACCAACCATAGCGCTTGGCCTGAGCAGGGTAGATGCTGTATCCGGCGCCGGCGACAACTATGAACAGAGTCGCTGCGCTTAAGGTATTCAGGACATAGTGCTGTTTTGCGTTTGCCACAGAGATGGAAGGTTATACCATCAGGGCTAATAACTTGCCGGCCGTATTGCCATCCGCAAGGTAGCTGTAAAAGTGTCTTAAGTGAGGGCATGACGTTGTCCATAACTTAAAACAGCTTAGATCCTTGTTAACTAGAAAGTTTCATCAATATTTCTCCACCCAAGTTGCGGAAGACCCACAATTCGATCGGTATTGACACATGATCATGTATAGATAATAACGTTCACCTTTGACTTCTCCGGGCAAGTGGGCGATATCCCATGACCAGACCTGATTCGGCCCCCGGGCTGTATAGCTCACCGGACGTGCATAAGTACCACGGGGCTTACCGTCTCCCCGATGGTGCAACTGATTTTCTGCTTTTAGGATCCGGTAAAACGTTGATTCTGAAGCCAGGTATATTCCCCGGTCAGCCAGCATGGGAACGATCCTCGATGGAGGTAGCGAGGCGAACTCTGCTTCTTAACACATTTGCAGTACCTGTGCCCGCTCATTTTCTGTCAGCTTATTGGCGGGCGCAAGGTTGATGGCTGGCCATCAGGTTTCAACTGACTATCGCAGAACCATCTCTGGAAGGTCCTGTGTGTGATCCCTGCGGCCCGACAGGCCTGCGCATAACGGTTACCGCTTCCTTTATCAACCTGATCATTCGCTGCCTCTCCAGGTAAGAGGTCAGTCGTCCTCTTCGTTGTCCCGGGGGGCTGACAACTTTTCCTGAAGAACCAGCAGTGCTGCCATTTCGGCCAGTGCTTTATCTTTCCGACGTAACTCTTTTTCAAGCGCACGGATGCGGCTTTTCTCTGTGCGAGTTGCTCGTTGCTCATCAACCAGCTGTCG
>NZ_JBOFZA010000062.1:0-1397 GCF_051654945.1 Serratia sp. (in: enterobacteria) | reverse complement strand
AGTTTGTGATTAATGTAACTGAAATTTTCTGAGTAATCGTGCTTTATATTTTAATGGATCTAAAATCTTACTTGAAGTTTGACTTGGTGTCATTCCAAATAAATGACTTGATAACAATGGTCCAAACTGTCAAGACTGTGAGAGACACACACACACACAAAGAAACACATACACATACACTCAACAATATATAAAATTTTGGTAACACTTTCAATAAGGTTTCAGTTATTAACATTAACTATATTAAATAATATGAACAATAATTATATAGCTTTTATTAATATTAGTCTCTCTCTATCCTCTCTCTCTCACACACACTCACACTCACACTCACACTCACACACACATAAAGAACAATATGTAAATCTTTTGTAACACTTTTCAACAAGTTTTTTTAACATGAAGTTAACATGAACAATAGTTTTATAGCATTTGTGACCCTGGATGACAAAACAAGTCTTAAGTGTCAGTTTTTCGAAATTGAGATTTATACATCATCTGAGAGCTGAATAAGCTTTCCATTAATGTATGGTTTGTTAGAATAGGACAATGTTCAGTTAAAAATGTAGTAATACATTATTAAAATTTAAAGTTGTATCTTAACATTAGTTTATGTACTGTGAATTAACACAAAATTAATATTTTTAATGTTAGTATTAACTAACATTAAATAAGATTAATAAATTATTTTAAAATATATTGTTCCTTTTTAGTTCATGTTAATTAATGCAATAACTTATGTTAACCAAAGAGACCTTAATGTAAATTGTTACCAATACTTTTAATATTCTATAACTATTAAAAAAAAAAAAAATATATATATATATATATATATATACCGGTATACGTGTGTGTGTGTGTGTAAAAGAATACTGACAGTACAGAACATTTCATCTGATTCTATGCATTATTTTTCATTCTGATTCACAGACAGGCAGATTAGATAGCTCATGAAAATTAAGGTTATGCCTCCATCTGGTGGTCATCCTTGGTAATACACTCTTCATCTTTAAAACCAATTTCAGTGATAGTTTTAATTGTTTTGTGGCCTCTGAGCATGATACATTTTTGAAACTAAGCATGTTTCCTCAGAATGACTTGTTGTATTTATGTAAAAAGTTTTGAAGTGTTTGTAAACTGCAATTTAATATTATAAAGAAAATTATTGCTATTTTGTTTTACTGTTACTTTAATAAATCACCATTACCACACCGTTCGAGATATCCTAAATCCTTTCGCAATTTAAAATCTTCAGTATATTGGCATCATGTTGACAAAGTTTGGTGTGAACTACTTGTTTCTGCTTGGAGGAATAAGAATTTACTTACAGCCTGTTTTCTCAAAAAACAAACATTAAAATAAAAGTAGCTGACTTCCTGTTGGTCGTAGCTAATGAC
>NZ_JBOFZA010000061.1:0-1895 GCF_051654945.1 Serratia sp. (in: enterobacteria) | reverse complement strand
CCCCAAAACCCCAAAACCCCAAAACCCCAAAACCCCTTATATGACGATAATATAATCAGATGCACAATATAATACTAATCTATACAATATAGTATATGAATGAGACTGTGTATTTATTATAGATGTATTATTAAGAATTATACGAATCAGTTTATATTTCTATGTTTTTCTATACTTCTGGAACAGGATTTATTTTCTGTGGCTCATCTAAGTTTTGTGGAGCTTCTATTGATTTTTGTGCTTCTACTGAACTCTTTGCTACTTTATCTGCTCCATCACTTTTAAACATAGCCATGATCTGCTTCTTATTCTTTCCTTTAGTTTCATCAAGGCATAGTATGAAGAAAACAACTGAGGCTATCATGAATACAAGGAAGATTAAGAAAGTCCATCTGCCAATTCCAGAAAGCATGTAAGGGGTTGTAAGACTGATGATGATGGTGAAGACCCATGAGGAAGCTGCACCATATCCCATCCATTGTGATGGAAGAATTTCTGATATATAAGTCCAGCAGACAGGCCCATGAGAAATACCAAAGGAAGAAATAAAGATGAAAACTCCAATGTCGAAAACATAGCTAGCAGCAGTCATTCCTTCGGTTACTTCATTACTGTAGCCAATTGTTGCTAAGAGAAGTCCAAGACCACATCCAAAGCAACCAAGAACAAAGAGAATCTTTCTTCCAAATTTGTCTGAAGTAAACATTGAAATGATTGTGAAGACGAAGTTGAGAAGCATCACTATGAAGTTCAAAAGTGTTTTGACATCACCCTGATTGCCAAACATGGTTGGGGCGTAGAACATGACTGCATTGATACCAGTCAATTGTTGGATTGCTGGTAGTAGGATTCCAAACCAGAAGGCCTTCTTGTATGTTGAATATAGTGAGCCAGTCACTTCATGACCGCTACCACCTGTGCTTGTGCAATTTACTGCATTAGTCAATTCCTTGAATACTTCTTCTACCTCATTAGGATCGCTGTAGATGTGTTTTAAGGTGAGTTTAGCTGTTTCTTCATCACCCTTAGATAGGTAATGTACTGCGCTTTCATAACGATAGACAGTCAGTATTAGAATAACTTGGATTACTGATAGGAAGAAAGGTCCTGAATAGGCGAATCTCCATGATAAATGATCTCTTGCTTCATCATTGGTAAGAGTTGGAAGAGTTAAACCAATGATAGCAGCGACCAAACTGGCTATAGTAACACAGAGTTGATGGCAAGAACCGAATGTACCAGTAAGGTGTTTTGGAGAAATCTCATTGATATAGGGTGGAACTACACTGGAGTAGAGACCAACTGCGAATCCCATGAATAGTCTTCCGATACCAAAGATAGCGAGTGAAGAGCTTTTGTTGTTTCCATCAGGGTTGTGGATGATTGACATGAAGAGTGCTCCAATTAGGCAGAGGAAGGCTCCAATGAAAAGTACTAGTCTTTTACTTTTCTTTATGATAGGTCCAGAGGTAAGTGCTGTAATCATAGCTCCTACTGGAAGTAAAGTGGTTTGTACTGCAGACCAAAGATCATCATTGTTTTGATCATTTTCCCAATTGTAAAATTGCATGAACATATCATGAAAGACAGAGAACACGTTAATATTGAATCCAAAGTGAAGTGATCCAAACAATAAGGTAATTACATACCCTATTAGGTATATCATGTTTGTGCTTTTTAGCTGTGCCATTTATTTGTTGTATTTTATGTGCTATCCCATATATATGCCCGCTACTATATACAATTATTTTTATAGTAATCAGTATGGACTGATTCAATGTATTTTATATAGTGTAATTACACACAAATATATCTGTATGAATCTGTATATGCATTTATATGAATCAGTATAGGGGTTTTGGGGTTTTGGGGTTTTGGGGTTTTGGGGTTTTGGG
>NZ_JBOFZA010000060.1:0-1745 GCF_051654945.1 Serratia sp. (in: enterobacteria) | reverse complement strand
TAGCCTTCTCCGTCCCCCCTTCGCAGTAACACCGAGTACAGGAATATTAACCTGTTTCCCATCGACTACGCCTTTCGGCCTCGCCTTAGGGGTCGACTCACCCTGCCCCGATTAACGTTGGACAGGAACCCTTGGTCTTCCGGCGAGCGGGTTTTTCACCCGCTTTATCGTTACTTATGTCAGCATTCGCACTTCTGATACCTCCAGCAAACCTCACAGTTCACCTTCAACGGCTTACAGAACGCTCCCCTACCCAACAACGCCTAAGCGTCGCTGCCGCAGCTTCGGTGCATGGTTTAGCCCCGTTACATCTTCCGCGCAGGCCGACTCGACCAGTGAGCTATTACGCTTTCTTTAAATGATGGCTGCTTCTAAGCCAACATCCTGGCTGTCTATGCCTTCCCACATCGTTTCCCACTTAACCATGACTTTGGGACCTTAGCTGGCGGTCTGGGTTGTTTCCCTCTTCACGACGGACGTTAGCACCCGCCGTGTGTCTCCCGTGATAACATTCTTCGGTATTCGGAGTTTGCATCGGTTTGGTAAGCCGGGATGGCCCCCTAGCCGAAACAGTGCTCTACCCCCGAAGATGAGTTCACGAGGCGCTACCTAAATAGCTTTCGGGGAGAACCAGCTATCTCCCGGTTTGATTGGCCTTTCACCCCCAGCCACAAGTCATCCGCTAATTTTTCAACATTAGTCGGTTCGGTCCTCCAGTTAGTGTTACCCAACCTTCAACCTGCCCATGGCTAGATCACCGGGTTTCGGGTCTATACCTTGCAACTATTCGCCCAGTTAAGACTCGGTTTCCCTACGGCTCCCCTATACGGTTAACCTTGCTACAAAATATAAGTCGCTGACCCATTATACAAAAGGTACGCAGTCACCCAACAAAGTAGGCTCCCACTGCTTGTACGTACACGGTTTCAGGTTCTATTTCACTCCCCTCGCCGGGGTTCTTTTCGCCTTTCCCTCACGGTACTGGTTCACTATCGGTCAGTCAGGAGTATTTAGCCTTGGAGGATGGTCCCCCCATATTCAGACAGGATGTCACGTGTCCCGCCCTACTCATCGAACTCACAGAATGTGCATTTTAGTGTACGGGGCTATCACCCTTTGCTGCGCGACTTTCCAGACGCTTCCACTAACACACAAACTGATTCAGGTTCTGGGCTGTTCCCCGTTCGCTCGCCGCTACTAGGGGAATCTCGGTTGATTTCTTTTCCTCGGGGTACTTAGATGTTTCAGTTCCCCCGGTTCGCCTCGTATGGCTATGTATTCACCATACGATAGTGTGTCGAAACACACTGGGTTTCCCCATTCGGGTATTGCCGGTTATAACGGTTCATATCACCTTACCGACACTTTTCGCAGATTAGCACGCCCTTCATCGCCTCTGACTGCCTAGGCATCCACCGTGTACGCTTAGTCACTTAACCTCACAACCCGAAGATGTTTCTGTAAACAGAGAACACTGTCGTGCTGTTTATTTGAGAGACTCTATGACAGGTTAATCCTTACCCCAATACATCTACGGAGGGATAAGTTTCAGCTGTCATGTTTCAATTTTCAGCTTGTTCCAGATTGTTAAAGAGCAAAATACTTCGCAGCATACTGTTGCCAGTACACTCTGAAGTATTATCAAGGACCATATGGATATGGTGGAGCTAAGCGGGATCGAACCGCTGACCTCCTGCGTGCAAGGCAGGCGCTCTCCCAGCTGAGCTATAGCCCCATACAGTCAC
>NZ_JBOFZA010000059.1:0-2357 GCF_051654945.1 Serratia sp. (in: enterobacteria) | reverse complement strand
GGAGCATTGATCGGTCCTATGTTCATAAGTGCTTCTCTTTGGCGTAGTTTTAATGAGGAAATGTACTGCAGGCAAGGTTCCACTACTTTTCTATTGCTTGTTTTTTCTCACCTTTGAATTAAAATGTTTGCACCCATATTATTTTCGTCTCAGCTCGTAGCTTGTACATACTAAAAGGATAGGGCAACATTTGGCCACTTTTTGGCATGCTCACCTTTATCCGGTTTTTAATTTCCTTGCCCTCTAGTCTGCAAAGCAGCTGACGTTTACTCTAACTTTAGCATCTTTCTTTTCAACCAGTGCAGAAAGTGCTATCAAGTTGGGGTAAATGTTTGCTGACTGAATCCCCTGTGTCCACCTGGTTTTTATTCAGTTGTATTTCATTTGAAGAAGACCCTCTAGATGACTACAAAGAGAAGCATATGTGATTCTGTATAAGAATAAGTGGTTCTCTTTGGGGCAGTCTTGTTGGTGTTTGTTCATTAAGGGGTTCTCCCATTGCCATCACTACAACAGCAAACCCATTGTAAACACAAGAGGGTGCAGTTTTAACCAAAGTTTTGGTTTGGCACTCTTTGTTTTTGTGCTTAGTGTGAGTTTGTCCTACATAAGACTTGCACTCATGCTACAGAGTTTCAGTCTTCAAAATGGACACAATTTTCAACTGCTACTACTGTCACTATCGGTACCCTCACAATGGCACTGACTTGTCTGTTGTATTTGGTAAGTGCTTTTTGTTGGGGTAGTTTCAAGTGACCAGTGCTTCAGGAGACAATTGCCAAGGTGAGTTCTACATGCAATGGTCATTTATTCACAGAATTCAACACATTAAGATTACTTCAAATGGGAGCATTGATCGGTCCTATGTTCATAAGTGCTTCTCTTTGGGGTAGTTTTAATGAGGAAATTTACTGTAGGCAATGTTCCACTTCTTTTCAATTGTTTGTTTTTTTTTCTCACCTTTGAATTAAAATGTTTGAACACACATTCTTTTCGTCTCAGCTCGTAGCTTGTACATACTAAAATGATAGGGCAACATTTGGCCACTTTTTGGTATGCTCACCTTTACCCAGTTTTTAATTTCCTTGCCCTCTAGTCTGCAAAGCAGCTGACGTCTACTCTAACTTTAGCATCTTTCTTTTCAACCAGTGCAGAAAGTGCTATCAAGTTGGGGTAAATGTTTGCTGACTGAATCCCTTGTGTCCACCTGGTTTTTATTCAGTTGTGTTTCATTTGAAGAAGACCCTCTAGATGACTACAAAGAGAAGCATTTGTGATTCTGTTTGAGAATAAGTGCTTCTCTTTGGGGCAGTCTTGTTGGTGTTTGTTCATCAAGGGGTTCTCCCATTGCCATCACTACAGCAGCAAACCCATTGTAAACACAAGAGGGTGCTGTTTTAACCAAAGTTTTGGATTGACACTCATAGTTTTTGTGCTTAGTGTGATTCTATCACGGATAGAATGACTCTAATCTTTTCAACATTCAGAAAACAGCCTAATAGTTGCATTTGCATGAATTGCTTAAAATGTGTGAAAAGCCCACCCTTGCTCAATAATGCTGAGACGTCCCAAATGTATTAACGCTGCAATCAAAGCTTAATGGCCTTTCAGAAAATACCCAAGTGCCAACGATCACAGCAAAGTCAAAGGTGCATGGACATGTTTATAATGGGTGCTGCAATCCAAGCTGCTCAGATAAGCTCATCCTAAAAACAGGCAGCATGCTCCTGGTGTCTCTGCCTGCAAATGACCTCCACTAATGCTGTAGAGTTTCAGTCTTCAAAATGGACAAGATTTTCAACTGCTACTACTATCACTATCGGTACCCTCACAATGGCACTGACTTGTCTGTTGTATTTGGTAAGTGCTTTTTGTTGGGGTAGTTTCAAGTGACCAGTGCTTCAGAAGACAATTGCCAAGGTGAGTTCTACATGCAATGGTCATTTAATTCAACACATTAAGATTACTTCAAATGGGAGCATTGATCGGTCCTATGTTCATAAGTGCTTCTCTTTGGGGTAGTTTTAATGAGGAAATTTACTGCAGGCAATGTTCCACTTCTTTCCAAATGCTTGTTTTTTTCTCACCTTTGAATTAAAATGTTTGCACCCATATTCTTTTCTTCTCAGCTCGTAGCTTGTACATACTAAAAGGATAGGGCAACATTTGGCCACTTTTTGGCATGCTCACCTTTACCCAGTTTTTAATTTCCTTGCCCTCTAGTCTGCAAAGCAGCTGACGTCTACTCTAACTTTAGCATGTTTCTTTTCAACCAATGCAGAAAGTGCTATCAAGTTGGGGTAAATGTTTGCTGACTGAATCCCCTGTGTCCACCTGGTTTTTATTCAGTTGTGTTT
>NZ_JBOFZA010000058.1:0-1410 GCF_051654945.1 Serratia sp. (in: enterobacteria) | reverse complement strand
GGCTCACCCGATAAACCATGGGGACTAAGCATACAGCTTAGTGAGTCTAAAAAGGAAGAACTTTACATCAACAACCCCTCTTAGGCTTGCTCTAAAAGCTTTAATTTTAGCATTAAAAGACTCTGCAAATGCGTTTGTTGCTCTATTGACAAAGAAGTTTAGCACCTGATCACTATTCTCATAGAGAGTATTTCCAATGATATTGAAACTTTTAAATCCAGCTTTCTCTACTTTATCGTACCACCTAGCCAAGGATAGCCTAGCGGCATCCTTTATCGTATTTTTATTGAAGATTTGTCGTAGTGAATGGGTTAGAGAGTAAGCCTCTTTAATATCAGGAAAGGCTTCAAATAGAAGTTCTGACCTTACCTTTTGCGAACAACTCCATTTATCAGCAGATTTGAACAAAAGATATCTGCTTCTGGCTAATAACTGCTTGGGGGTATCCCCATTTCTAAAACAAGTTGGATTGTATTCTACGCCAGCCTCCCTAGCTTTGCATCTAGCCTCATTGTCAGCCTTAATGGCATCCCATCTATGAGCAATGCGCATCTCTTGCAATGCATCACAGGCTAATTTCTGCATATGAAACCGATCGATTGTTCGGATGGCCTTCGTAAAGCAACGTCTAGCTACTAAATTCATCCCATTTGAGAAGTCCATAGTTATCTCCTTGACTTGATCTCTTAGCTCCTTAGGTATTAAGAGCAGTGTATTTATAATATCCTCTGATCTAACTCCTTTAACTATGGCTATGATACATCCTTTTCCACCTCTTGAGGCCCTGTTAGTTACAATAGTATATAATTCACCATCACTTATAGAAGTTTCATCTATACAGATACTTTCTCCAAGATTTTCTGGATAAACCAACCACTCATCAGCATGTGATAATTCACTCCAAACACGATAGCCACTTAGTTGTTCTTTGTATTGTTTCTCAAAACTGTCACCATTTATATGATAATAATTCTCAAGCGAACGGGAGGTCGTAGGTTTGGTCTCCATACACCTCTTTTAAAAAAGCCGCAAACTCCTTGGAGTAGCGGACACCGTCAGCCTTAAGGCCATCAAATGGAAGAGTAAAACTTTTGCTAGTGGACTTATTATACCATCGTCTTCGACGAACAATTAAATCAACACCTTTATCTCTAATAGGAAAGTCTCTAACTGTAACAGAATCAGTAAAACCTTTAGATTCAATATTAGGATCCGATAATATAGAATCATCTATACGTTCATCTAAGAAAATGCGAATATCACTCTCCGTAGACTCAACTCTAGTAATTGTAAATCGATTCAATATGTCACTTGGTAAAACAACCTGCGCCAAAAGCAATAAACCTTCTGTATTCATACAGCAAAGATAAATATTTAAGACAACTTTCCCCATGGTTTATCGGGTGAGCC
>NZ_JBOFZA010000057.1:0-30117 GCF_051654945.1 Serratia sp. (in: enterobacteria) | reverse complement strand
TATCGCTGCTCGCTCCCCACCTTCGTCTGAGCCTGCGAACAACCAGTTTTTCCGGCCCAGAGCCACACCGCGCAGGGCGTTTTCCGCGATGTTGTTGTCGATCTCCGCCCAGCCGTTACTGCAGTACAGATTCAGCGCAGGCAACCAATCTTGGCGTGGTTGCTATGAGTACCAGCGTTAACGATATCACTGTCGACATGCTGCGGCATATATTGCAGTTTTACGTGCGGGAAGACACGATTAAAGCCGCCAGTGCAGAAATTGTAAATCAGCATCATCAGCTTCCTTTCAGTCAGGTACACGGTTCGGGGCAATTGTCGTCTTCTGATGCGCAGCGTTTCAGAATCAGGGCAGACAGCCTCCTTGCGGCCTATTATCCACGCTATTATGGTTATTACGAAAAGGCGATTGGGATATATACGCACGTATCAGATCAATACTCGGTGTACAGCACAAAAGCGATTTCCTGTAATCCAAGAGAAGCCTTATATGTACTTGACGGGATTCTGGAAAACAACACGATCCTGAAAATTCGCGAGCATACTACTGATACCCATGGTTATACCGAAATAATTTTCGCACTGTGTTATCTGCTTGGATATTACTTTATGCCACGAATAAAAGATTTGAAAGATCAACAACTTTATCGGGTTGACCGTACGGTTAATTATGGTGTTTTCACACCATTACTGAATAAAACGGCAGATCTGGATATTATTGAAGAACAATGGTATGCGATGATTCATGTATCGCAATCTCTCAAAGAACGCACAGCACCGGCCCATGTTATCGTAGAGAGGCTCACCAACAGTTTTCCATCTGATCGTCTTTCTAAGGCGTTTACCAATCTGGGGCGAATTATTAAGACGGAATATATTCTGCGCTATATGACCGATCACGATTTGCGTCGTACGGTCCAGCTTCAGCTAAATAAAGGCGAATACCGACATAAGTTACCCAGATGGATCTTTTTTGCAAATCAGGGCGAATTCACAACCGGTGATTACGAAGAAATCATGAATAAAGCCAGCGCCCTGAGTCTGGTATCTAATGCAATCCTGTACTGGAACACATCTAGAATAAGCAACATTGTTGAGGGATTACGTGAAAATGGTGAGGTTATTGATGATGACGTATTAGCCCATATATCTTTACTACCCTATAAACACGTATTACCCAATGGAACTTACTTTGTTGATGGCGAACCTTACGGTACTGAGCCTACCGAAAGGGCAAAACCGTAAGTTTCTGTTCAAATGCTCCCGCTGGTCCGGTTGTAATGTGATACAGCCAGCGATTGAAACTTGATACACCGCATTGAGAAGATGGTTGCTTTTCGGAGCAGCTTTGAAACCCAACGAGGTGTATGTGGAAATTCAATTGTTGAATAAGCATGGCTGTATCACATTACAACCGCTGCTCACACTTTCTGTTTTCGCCGTAGATTGAGACGCTCAGAGCCTATGTTCAAAGTCAGTCAACACCTGACCGATCTTTAAAGCCCCCGTCCATATTGGAGGAGGGTTTACGCCGTTTTTAGCTAACCATGAACCGTTGTGTACCTGATTGACTATCTTGACAGGCGCAGCAGCGCCCCTACACATCGAGATGTTTTTGGCTTTGTCATCCAACTCATCATCTCCTCCTCAAGCAGGATGCGGCCGCCAGCAGCAACGGCATCCCGTCATTTTGTGATCCGCTACATAAAAATATACAAAACAAACTATGTGGCAAAAATAACGCTTTATATGAGCGTATAAATGACGATATGGTAAACAAAATCAGGGTGATTAACTCATTTACCACCAAATTAGTTTTGTTTAAAAACTAAAAGGACGATACTTTGAACCTGAATGTTCCCAATACGCTACGCCAAATGAACGCTTGTGTGGTTCTCAATGTGATCCGGGAAAACTCGCCGCTTTCGCGCGCTCAGATAGCCAAGGCTACCGGGATAACTAAAGCAACGATCTCGGAAATCGTCAGCGATCTGCTGGCAGAGAAGATCATCTATGAAAGCGGCGTGAGCGAAGGCGGCGGCCTCGGGCGCAAAGGCATTCTGGTTAACTTCGAACCTAACCATGGGCTAGGCATCGGTATCGACTTGGGTGGCACCAAAATCACCTTCTCGCTGTTCAACCTCAATGCGGAACTGTTGGCTCAGCATCAGGAGCCCACTTATAACGTGACAACTCGCCGGGCGTTTCTAGACCTGTTCAGCGCCAGCATTCAAGCATTTATCCAACGCCATAGCGTTCCGCGCGACAAACTGAAGGTCATCGGCGTTGCTACACCGGGCATTGTCGATTATCGCAGCGGAATGGTGCTTGAAGGCTCACCCAACCTGCCCGAATGGGACAACATGCCGCTCGCCGCCGAACTGGGCGCGCGCCTCAATGTCAGAGTCGTGCTGGAGAACGACATTCGAGCGGCGCTGATTGGTGAAATGTGGCGCGGAAAATGTCGGCACGTACACAGCGCTGCTCTGATTGGCATCGGCACCGGGCTGGGATCTGCGCTGCTGATGGACGGAAAAATCATCCGGGGGGTCAATAATGCGGCGGGTGAAATCGGTTATATGCTGTTTGAACGTAATCATCTTAACCAGAACTGGAAAAATAAAGGCTGCTTTGAAAATTATTGTTCCGGTTCCGGGCTTAAGGAAAGGATGGCGGCGCTTAGCGGCAACGCCATGAATGCCAATGAGATATTAGCCGCCGCAGTAGCAGGTGAAACCCTATCTGTGATGCTGCTTGAGGAATTGGCGGATTATCTTACCATCGGCATTCTCAACATGGTGACCATCGCCAACTTTGAGAAGGTCATTCTCACCGGCGGCGTTTCCCATTCCGCGGCCCTTTTTATGCCTCGGGTACAAGCCAATCTCGACAGACACTTGTTTGCCAACACCAGGGTATCAGTTGAACTTTCTGAATTGAAAGAACAAGCTCCGCTATACGGGATCGCCATGCTGGCTCTCCACGCGGTTTATCCTTCTATTCAGTTTATGCCTGATACACAACTTATATAGATGCAAACCTATGGATTTCAAATTGCAGCCTGGCAACGCGCTTATTCATCCTACGGAGCTTACCTCGCTAAGTGACTGGGATGACAGATCGGTTAGAAGCAGATTTGAACGCTGCTTGCAGCGGCCAGATGAGTAAAAGCGGCAACTTGAATGACGGAGGTTATAAGCAATCAGAAAGCACCAGAAGGAGTACCACATGGCCGGGATCCATATACACCCTCACGATATCCTTGATGAAGGCATTGGTCCGATACTCGATCGCATCAGCAAGATGAACGGCGTGGATCACCTATTTGTCGAGGTGAATACCATCTTTGAACGCAACCCTTACCCGGCCGGACGCCTACCGCACAATCCCAAACATGAGTGTGTGCAAGGAACCGCCACGCTGCATGTCAAACTCGACATACAGCCGCAACATCTGTACCAGCGCGTAGACCCGACGATCATTGCCGGGCAGGATCCGTTGCTGGACCTGAAACAGGCTACCGACGGCAGCCACTATCGGGTCATCCCCTGGGCCAACATTCTCAATGGAGACTTTGGCGGACAGGTTTCAGAAAATCAGGTGGTCGATTTTCGCGGCGATCCGGTGGAACACTGGTTATGCCCCAATGGCCCGAATGTCATTGAGCTCTGGAAGACCACGTTCAGCGCCATCAATGCGCAATATGGTTATTCCACCTTCCTGATTGATCGTATCCGCTACCCGGATTGGGCAGGTAAAAGCGTCAGCCCCAGAGGGTTATTCACCTGCTTCTGCCCACACTGCCAACACGAAATGACCGTGCTCGGCATTCATGTTGACGCAGTCCGCGCGCGCCTGGAAGCGTTGGCCGTTCAAATGCGCACCGGACACTACGACGCCACGGTAGATGCGCTGCTGGCAGACGAGCTGCTGCAACGGTGGATCGCATTCCGCCAACATAGCGTCTCCCGCTTCGTGCAGCGTCTGCTATCTGAAATTAGCGCCATCGATGGTGGGGATACGGATCTATGGCTCGATCTGTGGCCGCCCGCCTATTCCTGGATTTTAGGCCAGGATTACCAGGCCCTCACCCGTTCGTCCAAAGCGTTGAAACACTTCCCGTATCACAAGTTGGGCGGCGGAGCGGACGTGCAAGGATTGATTGAATATTTCGCCAGGGATGAATCGCAGCGCGAAAGCGCATTCCGCGCCTTTATGCGCCTGTTCGATTTGCCTTATGACATCAGTTATCAGCAATTCAAGGCGGAAGGATTCCCGATTGTATTCGTGAAACAGCAAAACAATCTGGTGCGTGAGAAATCGCAGCCCGGCACCTTTATTTACAGTGGGATCCAGATGTGGAATCTCTCCCCTGAGGCACTGCTGGAAACAATCGACGCAGCAGAACGCAGCGACTGCGACGATTTGCTCTATTACTGCTACGGCTGGGCGGAACAAGAACTTTTCGACGCCGTAGGCAATCACTATCCGCAAGCTAACGGCTAACCTGAGGAAATCGTTATGGCTAACCAACAAAAATGGAAAGTATTTTTCCTGCTGTTTGTCACCATGTTTCTTCTTGGCGGCATACAGAATACCAAGGGTCTTATTCTGGAGCAGGTTCAACACGATATCAATCTGAACATGGGGCAGATAGGTACGCTGATCATGTTCTTCCAGATTGGCTTTCTGTTTGCCAGCCTGCTTACCGGTTACTTTACCGATAAGAAGGGCCTGAAGATCATGATGCTGATAGGCTCACTGATGATGGCCGTCGGTCTGGTCGGCACCAGTCTGGCGTTCAGCGTGCTGTTGTTCTTCGGTTTTTACCTGATCGTCGGGCTGGGTATCGGTTCGATGCTGGTATCGATTATTACCGTGATCCCGACTTTCTATAAAGAGAAAGCTGGCATGATGTTCAACTTCTCCAATGCCATGTTTGGTGTGGGCATGATAGTCACCCCGTTAATTTTACAACAGCTCTTTTCTCACCAGGTTTCTTGGCGCCTGTTTTACGTCGGCATCGCAGTGATTGTGGCGATTATTATTCTGGTCCTAAGCAGCCTGAAATTGGAAAAGGCACAAGGTATGGAGATGCAGCTGTCTGATTTCATGCATCTACTCAGCCAAGGACGTTTAATGTTGGTAGTCGGCTTTATCCTGTTCTATGTTGCTGCGGAAGCCGCTTTCCTGAACTTCTTCCCCATATTCTACAGTTCTCTCGATATCGCTGGCGCAAGTGCGCAGGAGAAGATGGCGACGGCGGCGTATGTTATCTCCAGCTTTGCCATACTGTTCACCATAGGGCGTTTTATCGGCGGATTTATCAACCTCAAGCTGGGCGATCGCAAAACGCTGATCCTGTTTTCACTGTTCTCGCTGATTGCCATCATCGCCAGCCGCTACTTTGCCACTCACTTTGTCTATCTGTTTATGGTATTCGGCTTCGCCATGTCCGTATTGTTCCCAACCGCCTCCGCCGTTGCGACTAAACTCACGGACAAGAGCGGCTCTACCATGGGGTTGATTTATGTGGCATCAGGGATAGGCGGCGCGTTTGCAGGGTGGCTGATTGGTCAGGTTTCCCAGATGTACAGTGTCTCGTTGGGTTTCAATCTGATTATTGCCTTTGTCGCGGTGTTCTTTGTGCTGACGTTATTTATTCGTGAAGAACAGGGGAAAGCCTGAAGGCGGCAATCCGAGCACCACGCCAAGTGAAAATCGCTTACGTCTGCCTGTAAAGGGTGATTGAAAGAGTTCGGGCGTACCGCATTGCGTGCGCTCGAAGGTTTTGTCTACGACTTTCTGCCGCTCTGGCGTTCACGCCATTTGTCGGAGAGTCGTTGATACCAAGGCTCAGGTATCGGATGAACAATACTGCGCAGCGCCCGGGCGTAATCCATCACCAGCCCCGGCGTCCAGGCCATGGAGAGCGCACGTTTACGCACCTGGGCGGCAATCCATAACTCAGGCATGAACAACGTTCGCAGCGTGGCGCGCAGGTTTTTGCTCTGCTCAGAAAGCACGCCATCCAGCGAGGCCTCTAACGCATACGCTACGCTGCTTGAGCAGTTGCGGTAGGTCAGGTTGTAAGTGGTGGTCATCCGATAGCCCTGCCAGTAGCGCTGCAGCGCCATTCCGTTGTACTTATGAAAGTGGATCTTGCGGTCCGAGTCGCACCAGTCTGTTGCCTCAGTGGCGTAGTCCGGCTGGAATATACCGGGCACGTTATTGTCCTGGGTCGCTTTCAGGATATTAAGGAATTCAGAAGGCGTGCGGTCGATATCGGCTGAGGGATAGAGGCTGATATAGACATCCGGCGGCAGCTCAAGCGCGGCATGCCCGGTGGAAATAACGCCATCGGTATCCACCGCCGCGATGTAACGGTTAATTACGGGTCGGGAAACGGGGGAGGTATTAGCTATTGTGCCCTCCGGTGTCCAGATATGAACCGTTAATGGCCCGCTGAAATCAGTACGGACAGTGTCATGATTATCGGGGCGCGGCGTCGGGTGCTTTTTAAAGTCATACCGCAGGTCAGAAGGGGCCAGCAGCTCGAATATCGACAACCCTTCACGAACTTGGCTCACCCGGAGCGCCAGCCGCACCGTATTGATGCCACTAATTAACATCAGTGTCCCCAGGAAAACCGATACTGTGGCTTTGTAGTGCGTCGGATAAGGGCTGAACATGAAAATCGCAAACAGAATTTGCGCAATGCCACTCAGGACAGCGCCTTTCCACTGGGGATACCTGACCACCCACGCAGAAGAAATCACGAACAGGCCAATCACGAAGAAGGCGAAGCCAAAAACGATAGCCAGCAGCAGGTTGCTGTAGGGCTTATCCGAGAGGATAAGAATGGCTACGAAGGAAAAGCTCCCCCCTTTGAAGTAGAGCACGGCTTTTTGCGCCCCCACGCCGCCGGAGGCGATGCTCAGCGTCACCAGGCTTTCAAGCAGCAGCAGGGCACCGAACGTGCGTAAAGGGGTCAGTTTGGATATCGAAAATTATTGTACGTTAAGACTGCTTTTTGAACAGGAACGGGGATGGGTTTTACGCTTTGAGCTGGCGAGTTCAGCCAGCCAACAGAAACAGGGCTTCCATCAGGAAAGCCCTATGTCATTTTACTGTTCTGTGAGTTCAATCTCGGCAATAACCGGTAGATGATCACTGGCCGCCGACCAGTTAAACTCTGGAGAATTATGCGGAATTTCGAGCTTTTTCGTGTCCCATTTTTGCCCTTTGAAGGTAAAAATATGGTCGATATCAATCGCGGGATTGACTGCCGGCCAGCTGCGGGTGTCGGTTCCTGGCTTCGAGACTTCATTAAAGAAATAACCTATCTCTTTTACCGGCTGCTCTTCGCGCGTGGAATTGAAATCACCGGCCAGGATCTTAATGGCAGAGGCAATATCCTTAAAATCAGAAGGCGCATCACCGATACTCAGATCCAACAGGTAACGAGCCTGTTCGGTACGAATTGTGGGATCTTTTTGCCAGTCGAGATGCGTTACCATGATTATCGGTGCAGAATCAAACCCCGGAACCTCGACTTGCACCAGCAGGGCAACGCGCTGTTCGGCATTGCCCGATGGCAACTTAACCACCTGTGAATGCAGAATTTTATATTTTGATAGCAGCCCCAGACCATATTCACCGTCGTCAAAATCCAGCGCCTTACCAAACACGTAATGCATTTTATTAGCATCGGCAATAGTCTTTAACTGATCGATTTTCTGACTACGCTGGGTTTTGTTATCCACTTCCGGTATCGCAATAATGTCAGCGTTAATTTTTTTAATCGCTGAATTAAGTGCCGTAAAATCAGTTACATTATCGGAGGCTTCGTTCTTACCGATATTATAGGTGGCTATTCGCAGCGTTGGCTTATGCTGGGTGTATACTTTATCGGGCACCCCACCTTTTTGCACGGCAAGTATCTCATTACCTGCAAGTTTATCAGAAGCCTGTACGTGGGCCACCAGACATGCCAGTGCCGCTATAGTCAGTGCAAAACGTCTTTTCATCAAGTTCTTAGTCCCTGTTTTTAAAAATATAGTAGTGATGGTATCAAGTGCAACCATTCAGTTTTGAGAGGCGTTGCACAAACTTATAACGCAACGAAAATTAAGTAGGCGGGGATTTTAAGGAACTATCCTTGTGTTGCTTAGGGGGGGCAGTTTTGATATCGGAAATTATTGTCGTTAAGCCTGACTTTTGACCAGCCCCTCTCAGTATCTATTCGACTTCTGTCTGTATCTTCCGGTACAGTGCCTGAATTCGACATATCTGGGAGGGACTGTATCCTGTCGCATCAGCTGTTTCCCTTATACTCAGCTTTTTTATCTGGCGGTAATACAGCACTTTCTGGTGCCGCTCCTGGTCCGCCTGTTTCCCCCTGTATTTACCCAGCGTATGAGCCCGTTCAATTCCTTGTTTTTGCCGCTGGCGGCGACTCAGCCAGTCCTTATGTGACATTGCGGCCATCAGGTCGATAAGCATGTTATTGATGGCGGTTATTACTGCGCGGGTGATTGGGTCGGCCTGCGAAGGAGCCTTATCTGACAGTGCCTGCCATGACGTGGGGACATCCAGACTGACAATTCGCAATTCATGTTGTTCTATCTGCTTTTTCAGCGTCATCCAGTCGCTGTTGCTGAGACGGGTCAGTCGGTCTATCTGCTCGACCAGCAAGATATCATTGTGGTGACTGTCCATCAGTAAGCGCCCCAATTCTGGGCGGTCAAGTTTTGTACCGCTGATATTATCCCGGTAGTAGCTGGCGATTTTATGCCCTCGTTCCTGAACGAACCGCTCAAGCATCTCTTTTGCCCTATCGGCAAACTGATCTTCTGTCGATGCCCTTAAATAAGCTCTGATAAACATTCTTTCACCGTGTTATCGCATTTAGGTTATTGCATTTAATCTATCGCATATAGGTTATGTCATTCATCGCGTGTCGTCACATTTTGATTATGGCGTCAGGGTGTACCCTTATGCGATAACCATTTTTGTTAAAAATAGCGCATCTAATAATTTATGAGGGAAACTATATGGCAAGGAGGCAGATTCTTTCTCTGTCGGAAAGAGAATCATTACTGGCATTACCGGACGATGAGTTAACGCTGACCCGAATGACCTATTTCAGTGAACATGATCTGGCACTTATCAGTGCCCACCGTAAACCCGCCAGCCGTTTTGGTTTTGCCGTCCTTCTTTGCTATCTGAAAAATGTCGGCTTTGCCCCGGATAAAAAAATCCCACCCTCTGATGCGCTGCTGAAGCATATCGCCAGCAGGCTAAAGCTTACCGGGGATCTCTGGCCTGCTTACCTTTCCGGCAGGGATACCACCCGGCGTGAGCATTTAACCGAACTCTACCGCTATCTTGGCGTAAAGGCGTTCACGGGCAAAATACAGCAGGACTGTATTACACACCTGCTGCCGATGGCGACGCGCACCGATAAAGGAATTCTCCTGGCCGAAGAGTTACTGGTCTATCTCCGGCAGAACAACGTGATAATCCCCGCGATTGATGTCGTGGAGCGTACCTGTGCGGAGGCCATGGCAGGCGGCGATAAAATCGTATTTCAGACCCTGAATGCCCCGTTAACTCCGGCTCACAGGGATGCCCTGGATCGTTTACTTGAGTCATCGGATAATCAGTCGTCCAGGCTGACATGGCTTCTGCAACCGCCGGGTAAAATCAATGGTAAGAACGTGCTCCAACATCTCGATCGGCTCAGTAGCATTGAATCGCTGGCATTGCCGGAAGGTATAGATCGTACCATTCACCAGAACCGGTTACTGAAACTGGCGCGGGAAGGCCGAAAGATGAGCCGCCGGGATTTGACCCGATTTTCAGCAGCCCGGCGTCATGCGATCCTGGTGTGCGTGCTGGAAGAGGCCCGGGCCACACTGACAGACGAAGTGATTGAGCTGCATGAGCGCATGCTGAACAGCCTTTTCAGCAAAGCCAAAAGAACACAGGCTGAGCGCCTTCAGCAGACCGGCAAGCTGATCCAGTCAAAACTGAGGCAGTACATTGATGTCGGTCAGGCGCTGTCTGATGCCCGTGATTCCGGTGGCGATCCATGGCTCGCAATAGAAAACATACTCCCATGGCCTGAATTTGTCGCCAGTCTGGAGGAAACACGGCATCTCGCCAGAAAAAATAATTTTGACCCGCTGCATATTATTACTGAGAAATACACCACATTACGGAAATATGCCCCGCGCATGTTGTCAGCTTTACAGCTAGTCGCAACTCCGGCAGCGCAACCTCTGGCTGATGCGCTGGTTGTGATCAAGGATATGTACTGGAAGCAGTCACGTAAAGTTCCGGCCACCGCGCCGCTTGAGTTTGTCCCCGAAAGTTGGCGCAAGGTGGTAATTACACCTGCGGGTGTTGACCGGCAGTACTATGAATTTTGTGCGCTCAGCGAGCTTAAGGGGGCCTTGCGCTCCGGGGACATCTGGGTTAAAGGTTCACGTCGCTACAAAAATTTTGATGATTACCTCATTCCCAAAAAGGACTTTGACAAACTCACACCAGCGCTGCCACTGCCCGTATCTGCTGATTATCATGAGTACATTACCAACCGTATGACCCTGCTTCAGTCCAGGCTTGAAGAGGTCAATGCCATGGCTGCCCTTGGTGAACTGCCCGATGTGGAAATATCTGACAAGGGCGTAAAAGTCTCTCCGCTGGATAACAGCGTTCCGGTGCAGGTTTCACCGCTGGCAGAGCTGGTTTACAGCATGCTACCGCGCCCTAAAATCACGGAAATTCTCGATGAGGTAAACAGCTGGACGACGTTTACCCGACATTTTTCGCATATAAAAAATGACATTACCCGTCCCGATACCCGCCTGCTTCTCACCACCATTCTTGCGGATGGCATCAATCTTGGCCTGACCAAAATGGCGGAAGCCTGCCCCGGTAGCACCAAATCATCACTCGAAGATATTCAGGCATGGTACATCCGCGACGAAACCTATTCAGCAGCCCTTGCAGAGCTGGTAAACGCGCAGGGGAAAAGGCCGCTGGCGGCATTCTGGGGAGACGGGACAACATCATCATCAGATGGACAGAATTTCAGAACAGGCAGCTCAGGCCGTTACGCAGGGCAGGTTAACCCGAAATACGGGCAGGAGCCCGGACGTCAGTTTTATACCCATATTTCGGATCAATACAGCCCGTTTTACACCTGCATAATCAGTCGGGTCAGGGATTCAACCCATGTGCTCGATGGCTTGCTGTACCACGAAAGCGACCTGGAAATCAGGGAGCATTACACCGATACAGCGGGTTTCACCGATCATGTCTTTGCCCTGATGCATCTGCTGGGATTTGCGTTCTGTCCGCGAATCAGGGATCTCCACGACAAGAAGCTGTTTATCAAAGGGAAAGCGGACCAATACCCGGCGCTTCAGTCGCTGGTATCAACGACCAGCCTGAATCTGAAAGAGATCGAAATTCACTGGCGTGAAGTGCTGCGTCTGGCGACCTCGATAAAGCAGGGAACAGTGACGGCATCCCTGATGCTGAAAAAGCTTGCCAGCTACCCCAAGCAAAATGGACTTGCCAAAGCATTGAGGGAAATAGGCCGTATTGAACGAACTCTGTTTATGCTCGACTGGTTCCGCGATCCGGCACTTCGTCGGCGAGTACAGGCGGGACTGAATAAAGGAGAAGCCCGTAACGCGCTGGCGCGTGCGGTATTTATGCACCGGCTGGGAGAAATCAGGGACAGAAAACCGGAAAATCAGAGCTACCGCGCCAGTGGACTGACGTTGCTGACGGCTGCTATCTCGCTGTGGAATACCGTCTATATGGAAAGAGCGGTCGATGCCCTGAAGCGTAAAGGGGTGAAGATCAACGAGCAACTGCTGTCGCATTTGTCCCCGCTAGGCTGGGAACACATCAATCTGACAGGCGATTATATCTGGAAGAGTAACCGGATACCGGCTTCCGGTAAGTTTCGTCGGCTGAGGCCAGCTAAAGTCGAAAGGTCAAAAAACAACCTTAACGTACAATAATTTTCGATATCCAAACTGACCCCTGGCAGAGAAAGCGAGAGTGCGTACAGTCAGGTGAAGCGCAGCAATAGCGGCGCACGCCCATGGCGCAGGTCCCGCAGGCGAGCGACGGAGAGTTTGGTCCAGTCGGTGAGCTGATGGCCATTCTTATCGAGGAAGCGATCCCAGCCGTCATCGTGCTGGAACAGGAGCTTTGCGGGTCGCGGTATGTACATGAAAGACAGTATAAAATAGGGCGATGAGGGTGGAAAGGACTTCGGCTGCGTAGCAGACGAGCTCACGCCGCAGGCGTGCTATCGTTCCCGAGGGATTAGCCATCGCGAGGTGGTTTATTTACGCTGTTCTTCGGGCATTCGGTAAAATGCCCATTTTACCGATATCAGAAATAGAGCCAAGTTCGCAATAACACCACCTTTTAGTTATCTTATTGAATAAATTAAATTTATAGTGTGTTCATGGACTGTTTTTTTTCGCATTTAGGAAAGCTTCGGCCATTGGTGAGGAAATTTTTGTAGCTAAACTATCTATTTGTTCCTGTAATGAACGCTCTCTTTTCTTTCTATGAAGAATTACTTGTTTTACCACAGGTTGCTGTTTGGGCGCGGGCATCACGCGAACTAGATTCTCAGCTATATTCCTTTTCACAAAACTCACGTTGAAGACTTTATCTGAGTCTCCATTTGAATTTTTGAATACAAGGGTTATTTCGTCTTCAGTGTCTTTAACAAGGCATGTTTTTATACGAAATTTGTCTCCATTTTTATTAAATCCTGACAGTAAATCATTGCATTTTTCATATTCCAGGAGAATGTAGGTCACGCGAAACCTTTTACTAAGGCTTCCATTAATAATAGCTGTCATATTTTCACTCTCATCGACAACTAATTCAATATTTCTTATTGCTAACGTGCCTACAATATGGGATTTCTTGCTTTTACTTATTGATCTTTCTACGGAATATGGTGTTTCCATCTCCGATGTTGGCCCCATAATTATATTATTATTACTTTTGTGTTGTTGAAGGTCAGAATCAGTATCACTCTTTTCTGGCACAATTTCATAACGACTCGTGAATGTCCTCTTACCATTGTGTGTCTGAACCTTCCCTTCATCCCTAGAGGCAAACACTATGAGATTGGTAACCTCTTTGAGGTCAATTTTAATTTTTGTAAAATCTGAAGGCTCGAAAATAAATCTGATTTTATCGGCTCCCATTGAACATTGGATCTTCAGCCCGCCGCTGGATGTTATTATTCCTTTATCAATCAAAACAGGCTCCCACCCAGAAGTTACTGTATGGGGTATTTTGTTTTTTAAAACAGGCTCTGAATTATAACAAGGATGAATCGGCCAGGGGGGGCCTAAGGAATCAAATAGGACTCGTGAGCCGTATGAGTTTTCATAGTAGAAGACATCTTTGCCACATTTTTGGCAAGAGGCATTCGGGATAGTAAATGATGTGATGGAGTCGAATTTACTTGTTGTAACTTTATGTTTTGGCGTTTTTTTATATTCATGAGCCAAGTATTCAGATACATGATCTTCATCAACTGTGATGGGAACAACTCTTCCTCTCATTTTTCTGAATATCGTTATGCTCATTATACCTACCCCCTTGGTAAAACTATCTAGTTGAGATGGAGTGACAATCGTAATCGGTAAGGAATTAATGATCGCTATTTGTTCCATGTTGCACTACTGACTAACAAGTGAAACATAGCCTGCTCCGTCTTGAACCGTGTGGAGGGAGTATAGCGTTTTGGTGGTACTTCGGTAAAACGCCATTTCTGCCGAACTTCTCTCCCCTGCCCCGCCCGGCGGCACAAAATCCCCTATCTCGTGGCTCTTGCAACTTACCGGCATACTACATCTTGTGTCCGGGGCGGAATGACCCGGTCCCGGGCCTTGGCGATAACGCCGCTGGCCAGTGACGTGAAATCGGTTAAACTTCCATGAGTAATGATTTAACCGAAGGTTGGCCTGGGCCAGAATAATTATTGTGAGCGATCACCTGGCGCGGATACGGCAAAATAGACGCAGAAAGACACTGATTGCGGATAATGAAAAAATGCGCCCTGCCCCTCTGCAAAACTCTCAGATTTTACGTAGCGCGATCGGCGGTGATTTGCTGACCACCGATGACCGTTATGTACGAGCCCTCACCCTGCGCAACCGCGCGGCGGTGCACGGTGACCTGCCCTTCTACCTGCTGCCACCGGAAATCGCGGTCTTGCTGTCCTGTTGCCATGATCTTGAAAAACGCACCCTGTTCGAGTTTTTGTGGAACACCGGCGCGCGGATCAACGAGGCGCTTGCCGTGCGACCGGCTGACGTGGAGTTTGATGCATCGCCAGCGTTTGTGACGCTACGTACCCTCAAGCAACGGCTGTACCCCAAAGTGGGACGGCCGGCAGCGGTGAAACTGAAAACGCCGGGCCAGGCAGACAAGAAGACCGCGCGTGCGACGTCGCCGGTCAAACGCACCGTGGCCCTAGATGATGTGCCGTTTGCCGCCCGGCTGCATGACCACATTCATACCTTTACCGAACACAAGACTAAACCCATCTGGCCGGTGACCGATGACACCGCCCGCAACTGGCTGAAGAAGGTGCTGCTTGAGGCCGATCGCCAGGGCATGCGGTTCAGCCTGGAGCGTGTCACCCCGCATACCTTTCGGCACAGTTTTGCGATGCATTTATTGTTTCATGGGGTTGCGCCACAAACCCTGCAGGCGGTGCTGGGCCACAAGGATTTTAAGTCGACGCAGGTTTACCTGAAGGTGTTCAGTCTGGACTATGCTGCAAGCCGGGGCAGCGTGCCGTTCTCGATGGATGCGGGCGTGGCGGCGGCGATGCTGCAGTTGGCCGGTAATGGCGCAAAAACGGTACCCTAATGGTACTGTTTTGATGCCGTTTTGGTGTGATTATGGTGCTTCATTGGGGCGGGCTTATCACGCCTATGCACGGGTAGAGACGTTTGACATACCGTGTTTTTTGGTACTGAAATAGTGCCTTTTTGGTATTGTTGTAGCTCATTTTTAGTGTTGTTTTGGTTCCGCTTTATACCGTAAGTGCCGGGGTAAAACGGCGCTGGCATACTGGAAATATAGCGCCTGAACAGCCAATGGGCATGCAGGTCGATACCCAATACTCCGTTGCAGCAGCTGGGCACTGCGATGATTATCGGCATGAACCGGGAAGCGGTTGGCGCCATTGGCCAGTAGCCAAATGGTCCTGGTGATCCCATTGGTAAAGCTGAGCGCAGGAACCGGCAAACCTCGCTCCAGAATAAATCGGCAATGCGGATCAGCTAGCGGTACCGGGTTGCCCGCGCTGTGGGAAAACCCCTTTTCGGCTTCATGAAATTTACGGTCACGTCGCCACGCAGACTCATCGCCGCGGCTGAGTTCCGGAACGATAGAGTTTGGATTGTTGCGCCAGGCCGACAAGAGTCTGTGCCGGTCGGCAATGACAATATGACTCTCACTGGTGCCTGAGAGCGCTTGTTCCATATAGGCAAATTTTCCCTCCCGCAGCGGGATTTTGAAGCGGCAGTATATGATGTCGTTGAACTTGCAACTGAATACCCCCTCAAGCAGGTGTTGAGGGTAGTCTTTCACGTAAATGTGTTTACTGATTAAATCTGGTGTCATATTGGTGTCTCTTAGGTGCTATTTTGGCACCAATTAAGTGCCCTTCCGGTACTGTGTTTTCCCATTTATGTGGCATCTGCATAGTGTCTGGGACTGGTCAGTCAACGTGCTTCCTGTCAGACATCAGTCTGCCATACCTTGCCGATGCTGGCCAAAAACTGGGGAATGAAACAGAGAACGATAGTGACCAGTTTCGGTTTGGGTCTTCTTTGTACGTGGGGTAACGAGTGGTCAGCACGATGTGGTGCAGTGATAGCAAGGTAAATTAATAACACTAAAATGGTGCTTTATTGGCACTAAAAAGGAGCCGTAAAGGCTCCTTTTTAGTGGTGTCACGATACTATTAATCGCTGTTCTCGTCATAATATTTTAGGGCATGCCTGATCATATTGAGCTTGGAGCGATTCGTCTTTTTGCACAGTTTTTCGAGCAATTCATACTCGTATTGATTGAACGGTACTCGGATGGCCTTGTAATCCCGAGGCGCTTCACTGTCGGTTTGCATGGGCGGTGTGACGACATGATCCGCGGCGGCGGCAAACTCCTCGATACGTTTTTCCACTGAACCAGGGATGCCGGTGGGTTCTCTGCGCTTTACCATGTCAGCAACTCCTTCACCAGGCTCTGTATCTCGGCCTTAGCCTTAGGGTTCTCCATCTCGACAACGCCACGGCCTTCGGACATACAATCCCGGTACACCTTTCGGTCACGAACCACGGTGCTCATCATATCCAGTTCAGGGAAATCCTTCAGGTACTCTTTAGCATCCTGGATCTCATTGATGATGGGGTTGGTCGGCGCCAGAGTCAGCATGGCTATTGTCTTCAATTTAGGATTGAGATCCTTCGCTTCCGTCATGATTTCAGTCAAACGTGGGAGCGTATCCAGATCGGGTTGAGAAGGGCGGAAAGGTACCAACAAGATGTCTGCTGATGTCATGCCGGTTCGTAGTTCTCTGCTGTCACGCCCGGCCGTATCTACGACGACGTATTTATAGCGCATATCAAGATCAAGCAAGGTGTCGCGGATATTATCGAACTTCTGAATGCAGTGGATCGTAGGGATATCGGTGATGGCATTCCGGTCTGCTATCCAGTTAGCCGCAGTTCCCTGACGGTCCGAATCGACCAGGATGACGTCGTGGCCTTGTCGCACCAATTCCGCTGCGATATTGACGGCGGTGGTCGATTTACCACAGCCGCCCTTTTGACTTCCGATTAGTATAATCATGATGCCTTTTTAGCTCCGTAATAGTTCCTTATGGGTGCTAATTTAGTACCAATTTAACACCCTGTCAACCGCCTTTATGTCTATTATGGTACTAATGCCTTCCCGTCTTACTTGGTGTTGTTATGGTGCTATTTTGGTGCCGTTATTGCACTAATTTTTTATCTTCATGGGAAGTGTCATACCCACTTGATAGCCCCCGAACAACAATTCAACGTACTTCTGTTTCCTTTCTTCATTTCACCTGCAGCCCGATGACATCTTGCCATACCCCGTCTTTGGCGGGGCGACGGGCGTCCCGTCTTCAAGCAGCTTTCGCGGCATATCCTTGCCGCAAGCGGCTGCGGTATTCCACGTCCGCTTGACCCGCAGCGGTGCCTGGCCGCGCTGACATCGGGCCGCAGGGAACGGGTGCCGTACTGGCACCCTCCTGCACCCCTCGAATGGTGAGGTATTCCTTATGTCCCGATATGTCCTGGGTGATTCCGTGCAGGTGATGGCTGGCTTTCCGTCAAACAGCATTGATTTTGTGCTGACCGATCCCCCTTATCTGGTCGGCTATACCGACCGCAGCGGCCGCAGTATTGCCAACGACAAAAATGATGAATGGGTGCGGCCGGCGTTCGGTGAAATGTTCCGGGTGCTCAAGCCTGACAGTCTGGCGGTGAGTTTCTACGGCTGGAACCGGGTAGACACCTTTATGGCCGCCTGGAAACAGGTCGGGTTCCGCGTTGTCGGGCACCTGGTGTTTACCAAACCCTATGCATCCAAATCGGCTTTTGTCGGCTACCAGCATGAATGCGCTTACATTTTGGCGAAAGGGCGCCCGGCATTGCCGGCGCAACCTCGCTCTGATGTGCAGCCCTGGGAATACACCGGTAATCGTCATCACCCGACCGAAAAGCCGGTGTCCATTCTGCAACCGTTGATTGAGTCGTTCACGCAGCCCGGCGCGATCGTCCTCGATCCCTTTGCTGGCTCAGGTTCGACCTGTGTTGCCGCTGCTCAGGCCGGGCGGCGCTATATCGGCATCGAGCTTTTGGAGCAGTACCACACCATCGGCAAGCAGCGGTTGTATCGCCTGCGTGCCAAGAATGCGGCATAACAAGAGGAAATCAACGATGAACTACACCGGAAATGAAGATCTGCGCGCCGCGATTGCGGCACTGTCCAACGACATGTGTGATCTGCACCTGCGGTTGCGGGGATTGGTGAGTACGTATTACTGGAACAGTGACGTGCTGGCAGAGCGCCTTACCGGCCATATCCTGCGGGACGCGCACGATCGTTACGTCGAAATCTATCAGACTATCAACGAACTGGAGCACCATTTCAAAGATTGAACCGCAGGCATTATGCAGCCGGGCAGGGCAACCTGCCCGGGTTGCCTCGCTGTAAGCCTGCGGACGCCAGGGCGCATCGAACGCCCCGCGTCCGTAGAACCGCCACGCGGCACTTGCCGGCGATGCCGGCGCCGCAAAGGGCGCAGGCTGAGCCTGCCCACACCTCTCTAAATCTTTTCCCTTTGCGGCCCCGGCATAGTGACGGCCTGTGCCGTCCCCAAACGCTAGTCCGGCACGGTCGGGCAGCAAGGGTACGCTTCGCCGCTCCTCACCCGTTCGCACCCGTTACGGCGCATTCAGCCCGCAACGGGCTTGCGCTGCGGCTTGCGGTGGCGCCCCTGCCTCCCTCCCTCGGGGCCGGCCTTTCGAATGGGTACGGCACCGGCCGGTGTCGCGAACCCTGAAACTCTGGAGGTAGTCCCATGCAACATGCTCATTCCGTCACACTGCAAGTCTGTGAATCCGATCGTCTTTCGTTTCTGCCGGATCTGTTTGGCGAGGATTTTTTGCCCGCTGAAATGCAGGTGTATTCCCTCGCCGATCGCTATCTGCCGCAGTACACCGGCGGGTTTTGGCACTTCATCCGTTTACCGGAGGGGGGCGGCTATATGGCACCTGACAGCGATCGTGTGCACCTGATCAACGCTGATAACTGGTTTGACAAGACCCTCAGCGGTGACGCCGCCGGTATCGTGTTGACGGCACTGGCCATCAATCGCCGCTGTTGGTTGCATCACGATCGGGGCAATGCCGGACTGGTGAAGTTGCTTATGCAGCGGGAAGAGCAGCTTTGGCGCTATATCGAGACGCACCCGGAGCGCGCCGACATCTGCCGCGCGCTGGACTGACAGGGATTCGAATACGGGCGGCTATGCCGCCCCTCATAAATGTAAGCGCCCCACGGGGGACGTAGTGTAAGGGTTATTTTACAGGTGAGAGGTTCCAGGGCAGCAGTTCATGCACCCGGTTCGAGGGCCAGTTGTTTATTTTGTCGATCACTTCACGCAACCAGCTCTCCGGCTCCACGCCGTTCAGCCTGCAGGTGCCGATCAGACTGTAGATCACCGCAGCTGCCTCTCCACCGTTGTCTGAGCCGAAAAAAAGATAATTTTTTCGGCCAACCGCCACTGAGCGCAGGGCGTTCTCACCAATATTGTTGTCGATTTCCACCTGACCGTTACGGCAGTACTCATTCAGGGCCTGCCACTGTTTCAGCATGTACGCGAACGCCTTCGCCGTCTCCGCGTGAACCGACAGCGTCTTCATCTGTGTCTGTATCCAGTCGTGCAGTGACGCCATCAGCGGAACCGCCCGTATTTTCCTTATCTGCAGTCGTTCCCCGGCCGGGCTGTCGCGTATCTCCGCCTCGATGGCATACAGCGCACCTATCCGTTTCAGGGCTTCATTCGTCATCTCTGTCGGGCGTCGCACATGCTCATCGTGGATTTTCCTTCTGGCATGGGCCATGCAGGCCGCTTCTGTAATGCGGCCGGATCCATATAACGCATCATATCCACCATAAGCATCGGCCTGGAGCACTCCGCGGTATCCGGCAAGGTGCCGCTGCGGGTGCTCCCCCTTCCTGTCCGCTGAGTACGCGAACCAGACGGCCGGCGGCTCTGCCAGCCCCGCGTAGCGGTCATCCCGCACATAGACCCACAGTCGCCCGGTTCGCGTTTTACCGCTTCCCGGCTCCAGTACCCTCACCGGTGTATCGTCGCTGTGCACCTTGCCAGCCTGCAGTACGTACTGGTTCAGGGCGTCATACACTGGGCGCAACCGCACCGCCATCATACTGACCCAGCGGACCATCGTGTTACGGCTCAGCGACAGCCCCTGCCGGGCATAGATTTCAGACTGCCGGTACAGCGGGGTGTGTTCACCATATTTACTGACCAGGATCCGGGCCAGCAGACTGCTGCCCGCCCGGCTGCCTTCAATGGGCTTTGGCGGGAGTGGAGCCTGCACGATAACGTCACACTGGCTGCAGGCCAGCTTCGGCCGCACCGTTTCGATGACCTTAAAGGCAGTATTGATGATATCCAGTTGCTCAGAGACCGTTTCGCCCATGACCTTCAGCTCTCCGCCACAGGCCGGGCAGGCTGTTTCTGTGGGGGCGATTCGCCGGGTTTCCCGGGGCAGTTCAGCCGGTAACGGGGAACGTGGTGCACGGCGGCCTGCCGGGGCGGGCTTCTTTTCAGGTTCAGCAACGCCCCCGGTCACCATTCCAGGCTCCGGGGCATCCTCTGTCAGATAACTTTTCGCCGCGTTAAGGCGGGCTTCGAGCTCAGCCAGACGTTTTTCGGCCTGGCGGATTTTATTTTCGAGTTTATGACGATTTTTTTCTGAACTCTGTCCGAACAGCATCCGCCGCAGCTTATCAAGCTGTGCTTTCAGACGTTCGATTTCCAGCTCATAGCCGGCCACCTGACCGGCATACTGACGAAGCCGGGTTTGCTGCTGCTTCAGGGTTTCCTGTTGTTTACGCAGCAGGGCTTTAAGCTGGTCAATATCATCAGGCAGTTCATTTTTCATCCTCTGACATTACAACACCTTATACCCGCAGACCAGCGGGACGTATGTGCGGCGGATGCTTCCAGTTCAGTCCCTCCAGTAACATGGCGAGCTGCGCCGGTGTCAGATGGATTTTGCCGTCGCTGACGGACGGCCAGACGAAGTATCCCACCTCGAGCCGTTTGATAAACAGGCAGAGCCCGTCCTCATCGGCCCACAACAGCTTCACCATATTCCCCCGGCGGCCCCGGAAGATAAACAGGTGCCCGCTGAACGGGTCATCGTTCAGCACATTCTGTACCCGCGAGGCCAGACCGTTGAAGCCATTGCGCATGTCGGTTATCCCGGCAACCAGCCAGATGCGGGTGCCGGCAGGGAGTGAGATCACTTGCCCCCTCCTTTCAGTTCCCGCAGCAGGGTTCGCAGCAGGGTCGGTGTCAGATCTCCGGAGAGCCGTATTCTGGCTCTGCCGACAGTGATTTCACAGTGCATTCCCGCTGGCTGTGTACCTGGAGGGGACGGAGTGGCCTGAATTACCGGAGGTTGCACCACTACCGGCACAACATCACAGGTGATGGCGGGAGGCGCAGCGTCAGTCGGGGCGGGGGCGTGCAGAAGGTGACCATAGCGCTGTCGCCAGTTGAACAGTAGGTTAGCATTGATGTCATTTTCCCGCGCCAGTTGCGCCACACTGACACCGGGCTGCATTGACTGCGCGACCAGTGCGAGCCGGAATGCCTGCGGGAAATTGGGCCGTCTCCGGCGTTTTCCCGCAGACGCACAACTGTCCGGTGCGGGAAAATTCTCCGGTTGTGTCGTGCTGGCAGGCGTTACCTGCCCCGGATAAAGACATCCCTCAAGTTTTTCGCAGGTTATCCCCTCAGGCAGTGGCCACGGGATGCCCTGCTTATGGAAGCGGGTGAAAAACTCGAAAATGGTTGAGTCGGGGATCCCAAGGTTGCGGCCCACTTCAGTTCTGGAAAGCCGCTCATCGAAATGCAAATGCAGTGCATCGATAAGCCATATCCGGTTATTCATGCCGATAGTGTCCATTAAAAAATGATGGACACTATTCTCCCCGGAACGGAGGAAACATTACAGACGTCCCCTATGGAGCGCTTACCATGATTGTTAACAAATAACCGCCAAGCAAGGAGGCCCGTATGCCCGTCGATTTTCTGACCACTGAGCAGGAACTGAATTATGGTCGCTATGTTGCAGAACCCAATGACGTGCAGCTGGCGCGCTATTTTCATCTTGATGAACGGGATCTTGCTTTCATTAACCAGCGGCGGGGAAGGCATAACCAGCTGGGAATAGCGCTTCAGCTTACCAGCGCCCGTTTCCTGGGGACCTTTCTGACGGATTTAACCCGGGTTCTGCCGGGTGTTCAGCATTTTGTCGCGGTACAGCTTAATATCCGCCGTCCGGAAGTCCTCTCCCGCTATGGGCTTTCCCTCGGTTTGCCCCTCATGTCAAAGCAGGGGCATATGAGCTTACCCGCTATGTGCCAGGATTAAATGCCCGGTTTCGGCGGTGGTCGGCTTGACGATGATCTCAATGTCGCAGCCCAGCCGGTTCAGACACTCCATCAGCTTACGCTCTGACAGGTTGGAAAAGTCGCCCCGGAACAGATGAGATACCTTCGCCTGACTGATCCCCATACGTTCGCCAGCAGTGGTTTGTGTCAGCCCCAGCCGCCGGATAGATTTGATGATCTCAACGGCCAGGCCAGATTTGATTTTTTGTTTTTCGGCATCAGCGAAGCCCAGATCGGCAAACACGTTACCGGAGCTGATTTCAACCGCTATGCCATTAATGGTTTTCTCTTTCATTTTTCATCTCCTGGGCCATGACAGCAGCCACTTTCAGTCGATTGCGGATGATGTCCATTTCTTCTTTCGGCGTCGTTATACCGCGTTTACTTTTCTTCTGGAACGCATGCAGCACAAAGACTGCCTCGTCAAATTTCACCGTGTACACAGCCCGGTAGGTACCGCCTATATCATCCTCAACCACTTCAAGAACGCCGGCGCCACCAAACCCTTTCATTATCTTCACAGCATCATGCTTTTCGCCACGCTGCGCGAAGTCCAGTGCGAAGCCAAAGAAACGCTGCACATCCTTCGGCAAATCCAGCAAATCTTTCTTGCTGCTGCCAATCCACACTAGCGGCTTTTCACCTTGTTGCCCCATCCTAATTATACCTTTTCTGGTATGGCGTAAAGATACTATACCTTAAGTGGTTTATTATGCAACACCCTCAACCACCCAGTTACACAGGAGAGCATGAAAAAGCGTGGGGCACGCCATGATATCGGGCACATCATAGCAAGCTAGGTTTGTAGTAAAAGCAGTGCTGCCTGATACCCAACGCCTCTTCGGAGGCGTTTTTTTGTGCGCCCGGAATGGGCGCATTCCGGGAGGTTCAGTGCCCTCTGTAAGCCGACCACAGCGAACGAAGTGAAGTACAATGGCCTGGCTCAGATCTGAGGGACTTTGATCTCTCCGGACTGAATCCCTTCGGCAATAAATTCCAGCGATTTGGCAAAACGGTGCAGGCCAGGGCGCTGATGGCAGAGCTGATTGATTTCATCATCCGTTGATATTTCCATCAGCCGGTAAAACAGCGGGAGCTGTTCTGCTACGCTCATGACAAATGCCAGGGGGGGCACGTCCGCATCAATCTCCTTTGCCAGGATATCCAGTAATTCAGCCGTGGCGTGTAGCTCTTTAAGGCGTAACGTTTCACTGTGTGGTGTGCCCACCGGCGGACGGATGCGTCCTTCCAGAACGGTCATTCCCAGTGCCCCTTCATCCATGCTCAACAGGGCATCAATCGTCTCCGCTTCCAGCGCCTTCGCCAGCGTAAGCACTCTGGGGATCAGGGTTTCATGATGTTCAATGATACCGTCCAGGCGACCTAATTCCGCCAGTTGCTCTGGTGTGAGTGAGTCTTTCCGCCAGCGGCGGAGTTGCTCACGGGTGACGGGGAGTAGTTCCTGCTGGTTATGGCACAGGCTAACGGTTCGCTGGATGCATTCATCGCTGAGAACATGTGGCTTCTCACGCGCCGCCAGCAGGGAACAGTACAATTCATCCATTGACTCAAATTCCCCTTCAATGATCCTGGCGATGACTGGCAGCATCGACAGTGGATGCCAGACTGGAGTGGTTAAAGGCTCAGGCATATCAACTCCCTCAGTGGTAAAAGGGCCAGCCCGGGAAGGCTGACTGCACTCTGAACGATAACATTTCAGGGAGGCAGGCGGGAAATATCCGGAATCCGATCACCCCGGTGACATCTCTTCAAAAAGGCGCTGGAGGGGACTGACGGTGCATGCCCGGGGCGTTGTCGCCCGATCATGCAGTGGTTTTGTCGGTCGCTGACAGGTGTTTTTTCACCAGGCTGAGCAGCAACGATATGCGATGCTCTGTTCGTTCAGGGTGATCGGGAGGAAGATTGTAGCGGAGTGTGTAGAGTTTGCCTTTCTCACTGAACAAGTCGATTATCAGTACAGGAAAAACAGACCCCAGGATTTCCCTGTGATTCAGAGAAATGCGTGACATACCGAGCTTCATTCTGGCGTCAGTGATATTGGCGGCCACAAGATCGGGATAGTGTGCTGACTGGTTCGGTGCAGTGACAATTCGCATAGCAACCTCCACTTGTTAACGTAAATTAAGTGCCCACGTTCAATGGTAAGGTAACACAGGAAAGGCCAGGTTCAGTCACTGTTATCGCTTGCTTCTGCGTGTTGTTGCCGGGGGCTGCCACTGAAAATCGGTCTTTGCCTGCGCCTGGATATCGCGCATTTTGCGTGACATGGTGGCTTTTCGTCTCGCGGTGCTTTGCGTTTTCTTCACCTGGGGGTGTTCTTCAACGAAGCGCTCTGTCAGTTCCCGTCTGCTGGCCAGACTCAGTGGTTTGCCCGCTTCTTTCGCGGCCTGCTGCAACAGGGCGTCCAGCAGGAAACGGTCATACTCACTTAATTGTTCAATATCTGCTGTGGTGGGGCGTTTTTCTGTCATTGTTACCTCATATAGCTCATGCTGACTGGGGAGCGGTCGTGCAGGCACTCACTGCGTCACCACCGGGTCGGAAGCCGGGGGGATCAGCCTTACGGTATGATACGTTTCTGAACTTTCAACATGTCGTGCAGTCAGTACGTGATTACTGAAAACTTCAATGAAGACATCATGTTCACCGATAATACGGAAGTCAACAGGGTGGATTTGTTTCCCTTCGGACGAATATCCGGCATTCAGTGCGGCTTTTTCGACGTAAAATCCGGCTGACCCCGGAGGGTGATCTGCAATGTCGCCATTGCTCCATTCCCGGGTATTCATGACGTAGTTGTTCCAGCCCTGGTCTTTCAGATATTCGCAGGCATAAGTGAGACGGAACAAATCGGACTGTTCAGCCATCACCCCGCTACAGGAGCGCCACAGATACTCAAGGTGCTGCCTGATTTTGCCTGCGGGTCCGTGTTTCCGGCCCCGCGCCAGTAACCAGACAATATCAACGGCGACGCTCTTCGGAAAGCGTTTTTGTTTCTGTGCGGTTGCCAGCCAGCGGATTAAAAACAGGTTTTCGGCGTACAGGGTGGCCGCACCACCCGTCTGACGCTCCAGGGCCAGCGCCGTCAGGGCACAAAAGGCCAGGTGGCTTAATGCCGAGGTGGTATTTTTCGGGTCGTCACTTTCAGCGGTTCTGATCGGGCGTGTTTCTTCTGCTCTCATACGTGGATAATAATCCTGATTATTCACCGGTCACACCGCGGAGGTCAGACACTGACGTTCCGTTTCGTCTTCCATGCGGGCTGGCCGGATTTCATCATTATCCCCCGGGCTTTTGAACGCCACGATGCGGGTCGGTGCGTCCTCCTGTTGCAGCTTTTCAGACTGGCCGATAAACACACCGCCGTGTCTGATTGAGAGGCTGATGCTACGGAGAGCGCCTTGCAGGACGCCATGCTCCAGAATATCAATGGATTTGGCTTCACAGGTGCCTTCCACCGTGCCGTCGATGATGATTTCCGGGGCGCAGAGTTCGCCTTCAACCCGTCCGGCGGGCATAACGCGTATGATGCCTTCCCTGACATGAACATTGCCGCGCACATCGCCGTGGATCTGAATGTCGCCATCCATGTCGATGTTGCCGGTGAACAGCGTGTTTCTGGCGATAACCGTGCATCCTGTGGCTGTGGCCGGTTTCCTTTCCTCATGGTGCATTGCCGATAACGGTTCCGGTGCCGGAACGATTTGGGCGGAGCCAGATTTGGTTTGTTTTCTGCCAAACATATAAAATAATCCCATTCTGATATTGAAAAAATAGAGCATCCCCCCGGAGAGGGCGAGTACACCGGTAATAAGGCAATACAGGGGATGGCCCCTGATGAAAAAAAACAGCGCTCCGGCCCAGAACAGCCAGACGCTGCCAAGTAAAATGTTGTCAATGAGAGTGGGGGTCTTCACGTCACACCTCGGGCCTGTTTTCAGACCGGGTATTCTACGGTGGCAATTCATAAAATGTGTAAAAGGAGAGCATAAAAATGCGCCTCTCCCCCGGTTTTTTTTCAGTCAGAGGCGATAACGACCCTGAGACGGGGGCCGGGACAGACGTTTGCGGTTCTGGTGAGTGAGCGAAACTACAATATGACGACATTTGGCGGGTGTTAAATTGACGTGCCACAACACTGATGCCGGTGACCTCGCCTGGTATAAAATACTGGTGTTTTATACAGTGCTTGCTGTGCTATATTAAAAACATCGTTCACCCTGTGAAGCAGGAGTTTCTATGTATCAGATTGATTATAATAGCTATCGTTCAGTTAAAGGGTTCAGTCGTCGTGTCCGCTTCCTTGTGATGCACTACACCGCCGTTGATTTCAACACATCGGTGACACTGCTTTCTGGCGATGGCGGCGTCAGTGCGCACTATCTTGTACCGGATCCGACGGAGCAGACCTACATCGATGCCGGATTTAATGATATACGCATTTTTAACCTGGTTGATGAGAATGAGCGGGCGTGGCATGCAGGCACCAGCGACTGGGCAGGGCGCAGTAACCTGAATGATACCGCTATCGGTATTGAGATTGTTAATCTTGCTACGGATTAAAATGGGGTATTCACTTTCCCGCCATTCAACGCAACACAGATTGAGGCAGTGAAACAACTGGCGCTCAACATTATCCAGCGTTATCCGGATATGTCGCCGGTGAATATCGTCGGACACTCTGATATTGCGCCGGGACGCAAAAGCGATCCGGGAGCCGCTTTCCCGTGGAAGACGTTGTACGATGCAGGTATTGGTGCCTGGTACGACCATGCTACAAAATGTAAGTATCTGAAGCATTTTGAAGCGCAGGGCGTTCCGGACAAAGAGGATATTATATTCCGGCTGAAAACCTACGGTTACAGTATTGCAGACGCCGGAACGGAAGAAGGTTATAAGAGCCTCATTCGCGCATTCCAGCTTCACTTCCGGCAGGAAAACTACGACGGCGTGATGGATGTGGAAACGGCTGCCATTCTGTATGCGCAGGTGGAAAAATACTTTCCTGGCAAGTAAGCGGCTACAGCCTGACCCGGGGTTGTCGGGTCGCGCAAAGGAACGTTCTCCTGCTCTCGCTCACGCCAGGGCAGGTCACCAGCGCTGGCGGGAAGTGGCGGATCCGGTTAAAGCCTGATGTATTCCCGACAGTTATTTCCAGCCCCCGTTATATTCATCCCAGTATTTGCCGGTAGTATCACTGGCAAGGGTGATATCATCGACCACACAATTGCGTATTTCGGCTGCGCGGTAAATCTCGTCAAAAAGGTCGTCGATCTGCTCCTTTAAATCGGTTTCATCGCTGTACGCCAGCGTCAGACTGTACTCATTGTTGTCCAGCACCTTTCCGTCGTAATCACATTCAACCAGCCAGGTAATCTCCTCCCGGACTTTTTTCTTCCCACGGGTAAATTTGCTACCGTTCTGCACCGGCACCCACAACGTGGCGGAGAGATGCTGTTCAGGGGTGTCCGGGGAAGGGACAGGCGGTTTTGCCTGTTTGACTGCCTGGCTTATTGTGCTGCGGCTGCACCCGATAGTTTTCTGTATCTGGCTCCATGAACTGCCGCTGGACAGCAGGCGGTTTATGGCATCGTAGCGGGACTGATTGACCCGGCGTCCCCGGTATTTTCCCTCGGCTTTCGCCCGGTCGATACCCTGACGCTGTCGTTCCCGCCGCTGTTCGTAATCACGTCTTGCCACAGCAGCCAGCATGTCGAGCAGCATGTCATTGATGGACGAAAACATCCGGTTGTCAAAATCTGCTGGTCCCGGAGATAAATGCAGCCAGGTGGTGGGGACGTTGACGGCCACAACGCGTATATCTTTCCTGGCGATCATCTTTTTGAGACTGTTCCAGTCGTCGCCAGTCAGGCGCGAAAGGCGGTCAACATCTTCAATGAGTAAGATGTCACGCTGCCGACAGTCCTTCAGTAGCCGGAAAAGCTCAGGACGCTCCAGGCGTGAACCTGACTCATTTTCAATATAATAGTTACAGATGGACAGCCCGCGCTCAGTGGCGAAAGTGTCGATAGAGTTACGTGCTCGTGATGCATCCTGTTCGGATGTGGAAGCACGAAGATAGGCGCGAACAAAGCAGGTCGGTACTGTTTGGGTCATTTTTGAGAACCGGTTCTGTTTAGGTGCGTAATGGGTGTTTCAACAGTACCAGCTTGCAGCAGTACGAGGAAGGTATACTTATACAGCACCAATCCCCTGCTGGCCGAATCATTCACGAAGGTTCGAATTACCGGAGCGGGGCAGGGTAGAACGCCCCCCACGGTTGATCGGAACCTGCCCCGCCCGGCACAACATCTAGTATGTCCATCAGCTGCGACCGATACAACATATAGCGTTATCCACAGAAACGATGGATAAGTATGCGGTGCAGCACTTCTTCCACATTTTAGTTATAAATAAGTGACGTTGTAACTTAATTTATTTATTAGTTTGTTTGTTAGTAAGTTTATTTGTTTGTTATTTTCTTTCCGGGGTGTATAATGAATGTACACTTCATCATCACGGCAGGGATATGTATGCGACCAGCAACCTATGAACCACAACAGATCATCGAGGCAGGGCAGGTACTACAGGCCGAAGGGCGGAACATCACCGGGTTTGCGCTACGTAACAAGGTGGGCGGCGGCAATCCGGGACGCTTGAAGCAAATATGGGATGAGTACCTATCTTCGCAGACCGAAATCACCGCTGAGCCGGTGGCTGAGTTGCCCGTCGAGGTTGCCGAGGAAGTGAAAGCCGTGTCGTCGGCACTTGCCGAACGTATCAGCCAACTCGCCGCCGAGCTGAACGATAAGGCGGTTCGGGCAGCAGAACGCCGGGTGTCTGAGATCACCCGCGCTGCGGGTGATCAGACGGCGCAGGCAGAGCGGGAGCTAGCCGACGCCGCGCAGACCGTGGACGATTTGGAAGAACGGCTCGATGAACTGCGCGGGGAGCACACCACCGCACTGGCCGAACGGGACGCCAGCCGGGAGAAAGGGCAGTCGCAGGCTGTCGAGTTGGCACAGTTGCGTGAACGGCTGGCAGCCATCGAGCAACAGCGAACGGAGGCGGAAAAAGCGGCGACACTCGCCGCCGAACAGCATCGCCAGCAACTCGCCGATCTGCAAAAAAGGCTGACTGACACCGACAAAAAACTGGTCGATACCGTAGAGAACCATGCGGCCGTGTTGAGGGACATCAAAGCCCAATACACTGGGGAAGCGAACGAATTGAAAACGCAACATGCCCGGATCGAGGCAGAGTTGCAAAAACGCCTCGATGTTGCCGACAAAGCGGCTTCGCTGGCCGATGAACAACATCAGCGGGAAGTGCAGGATCTGAAAGAGCGTCTGGATCTCGCGCAGCAGGCGGCCACTGGTGCCACCGAAAAAGCGGAAACCACCATCGCGGCCATTACTGCCAAACACGCTACGGAACTGAAAACCCGACAGGATGCATTGGATAAAGCACTGCGGGATGCGGCAGAAGCGCGGGAAGCGAAAGCGACCCTGTCCGGGGAAATCAAGGCACTGAAAGAGCAGAACGACCAGTTGGCTACCCTGCTGGCCAGAAACACGCCACCGGCAGCGCAGGGAAAAGTGAAGAAATGAGGCTTCGCTGGGCAGATTATTGAATAAGTTGTATTAGTCGCGACTTGATCTGACACTGGACCTTGCAAGGTTGAGAGTTACCGGTTTTGATATGGGTGTCGAATCCTTATACAAAACACGAGGTAACTCTCATGCTTCATACTAACAATCCCATCATCAAACATAAA
>NZ_JBOFZA010000056.1:0-164813 GCF_051654945.1 Serratia sp. (in: enterobacteria) | reverse complement strand
TGATGTGGTCTAGTAATATCGAACACCGATTAAGGTTTTTTACACCGCATGCCTCTCTTTGGCATGCGGTGTCTGACCATCATTAAAGCTATGCGCTCTTCGATGGTTGTAGTAATGCGTTATGTAGCTCAGAACATCTGCCTTGGCTTCGTCCACATTTTCGTAACCATACTTCGGGACCCATTCTGATTTCAGGCTTCTGAAGAACCGCTCCATTGGCGCATTATCCCAACAGTTACCACGTCGACTCATGCTTTGTTTTATCTGGTATTGCTCTAACTTGTGCCTGTATGCTTGACTACTGTAGTGACTGCCCTGGTCTGAGTGGAACATGACACCCTCAGGACATCCTCTGGATTCGTAAGCTATTCGCAACGCATCACCAGTCAACACGCTATCCGGCGATAAAGATAACGACCAACCCACTACCTTTCTGGCATAGAGATCCAACACCACTGCCAGGTACAGCCAGCATCGACCTGCCCAGATATAAGTCACATCCCCACACCAGACTATATTCGGCCTTTCAACATTGAAGGCGCGTGCCAGGTGATTGGGGGCATACTTCGCTTCATCTGTCGCTAACCTGTAACTGTGTTTACGCTGTTGTGTGCTTCTCAGCCCAGCTTCCTGCATCAACCGACGTGCTTTATCCCGGCCTACCACATAGCCTTCAGCGTTTAGCGAGGCAGATAAGGTCCTAGACCCTGCAGAACCACGGCTTTCTTTATGCAGCTCACACAGACGTTCTCGTTGGGCTTTTCTCGCCGTCTTCTCAGGAAGACGTCGGTAGTAATAACGACTGCGTGCAACGCCAAAGAGAACGCACAGTTCAACAACAGGATAACGCTCACTCAATATTTTAATCATTTCAAGCGAATGAACGATTCCGACATTAAGAGAGCGGTAGCCTCCTTTAAGATATTTTTCTCACGCTCAATTCTACGGACCTGAGCTTCAAGTTCCTGGATACGTTTCTGCTCAGGCGTCAGAGCCTTTCCTGTCGTCGGCGTAACTCCACCCCGCTCACGGGTTAGCTGGTGTACCCAGCGCTGCATCGCTGTACTACCCACCCCCATTGCTTCGCAGGCTTGTGCAATTGAGTAACCCCTATCGAGAACAAGGCTTGCAGCCTCACATTTGAATTCGGGAGAAAAAGTTCGTCTGCCTGTCATTGGACACCTCTTTTGTATCAGGGAAGTTTATCACCCTTAGTTGGTGTCCAAGATCATTAAGCCACATCAAGGTAAGGTGGCGCGCCTTAGAGGCGCTGCATGCTGCGCCCGTGCCAAAGCTAAATTCGGAAGTCACTGGGTAGCACATTCAGTCCCCTCTCCCTGTGGGAGAGGGCTAGGGTGAGGGGATGATCGCAGGGCCAATAAGCTATTAAAGGCCAGGGGGTAGTTTAAAAATCAATCAAATCCTGCGTATACTGTTTCCGTTAGATGTTGGCTGCTTCACTCTGGCTAGAGCCACCAACTCCGAGCCAGAACGTAAAAAAACCCGATTCACCATCGGGTTTTTTTACGTCTGAAGCTCGCCTAACCTTTAGCTCAGAATCACCGCCCGCGGCGTGCCTGGCCAACCGCCTCACCCAACTGCCAGACCGCCATCGAATAATGCACGCTGTGGTTATAGCGGGTGATGGTGTAGAAGTTCGGTAAACCGTACCAGTATTGATAACGGTTGCCCATATCCAGACGCAGCAGGCTGACCTGCTGATTACCTTCTAACGAGCCTTGCGGGGTCAACCCAGCCGCCGCCAACGTAGCCACCGAGTAGTTGGTTTTAAAACCGGTCTCTAACCCCGGAGCCTGACCGTTAGCCGGTACCGCCACCGTGGCCCCACGCGTCCAACCGTGCGCTTTGAAGTAGTTGGCTACGCTGCCGATGGCATCCACCGGATCCCACAGGTTGATGTGGCCGTCGCCGTTGAAGTCCACCGCATAGCTCTTGAACGACGAAGGCATAAACTGGCCGTAGCCCATGGCACCGGCGTAGGAGCCGCGCAGGGAAAGCGGATCGTCACCTTCGGTACGCGCCATCAGCAGGAAGGTCGCAAGTTCGCCGCTAAAGTAGTCAGCACGGCGTGGGTAATTAAACGACAGCGTCGCCAGCGCATCGATAATGCGGGTTTTTCCCATCACCCGGCCCCAGCGGGTTTCCACCCCGATAATGCCGACGATGATTTCTGGCGGTACGCCGTAAATCTGCTCGGCGCGCTTTAGCTCCGCCTCATATTTATTCCAGAACACCACCCCATTCTGTATGTTATCCGGCGTCAGGAACTTGTTGCGATAGCGGATCCAGGCGCCGTTCGGCGTGGTCGCCGGCTTGCCTGCCGGTGCCTGCTTATCCATCAGCGCCACTACCCAGTCCAGCTGTTTGGCTTGCGCCAGCACGTCATGCAGTTGCTGGCGTTCAAAACCGTGCTCCTGCACCATCTTATCGATAAAACGTGCCGTTGCCGGGTTGTCGGCAAAGTCGCCGCCCAACGGATGAATGGCGTGCTCCGGTTCAAGCACAAAGCCACTCTGCACCAGGCTCTCCGGCGGAGCCAGTTGCTCGGTCGGTTTAGGCTCGCTGCTACAGGCAGCCAGCAAAGGGATCAGGGGTAAAAGCGTAACCAGATGACGCATCGGATATCCATATAGGCCAGGCAAAAAAAGTTGTCGCTATGTTAAGCCATTGTCTGGCGCGAACAAACAGGAATCTACGCGCTTTCAGCCCGCCATTGCCCATAAAATAACCAGGCGAAAAGTGGGGCGCTGTATACACTTAAATTGCTTACATCTTGCCAGACGAAATCCAACTCACGTCATCAACAGGCTCCCGATGTTTACTCTGCGATCCTGTGCGACGTCTTGTCCCTCCAATAGCACAAGGAATCACGATCATGAGTAAGCAGCCCACCCAAGAACCGCCACGCCGCGCCCTATTAAAACGTACCGCGGCCCTATCGGTATTAGCCATGACCGGCATTGCCGGTTTCACCGCCCCCACGGTAGCCTTTGCCGCTGCGATGACCAAAGAACAGCGCGATAAAATGACGCCGGACGAGATTATCGAGAGCTTTAAACAAGGCAATATGCGCTTTCGTGAAGGAAAAATGCAGCAGCATGACTATGTCGCCCAAAAGCAGGCCAGCGCACAGGGACAATTCCCGGCGGCGGTGATCTTAAGCTGCATTGACTCGCGCGCCCCGGCGGAGATCCTGCTGGACGTCGGCATCGGCGAAACCTTTAACGCCCGCGTGGCCGGTAATATTCAAAACGACGACATTCTGGGCAGCATGGAGTTTGCCTGCGCCGCTGCCGGAGCCAAAGTGGTACTGGTGATGGGGCACACCGCCTGCGGTGCGGTAAAAGGCGCTATCGAGAATGTCGAACTGGGCAACCTGACCGGGCTGCTTAACAAGATCAAACCGGCCATCGACAAAACCGAATTTAAAGGGGATCGCAACGGTAGCAACGATAAGTTTGTCGATGCCGTCGCCAAAACCAACGTCACCATGACCATTGACGATATCCGCAAAAACAGCCCGGTGCTGAAAAAACTGGAAGAGGATGGGAAAATCAAGATTGTGGGCAGCATGTATCATCTGGACGGTGGCAAGGTCGAGTTTCTTTAGGTCACCCTTCCATCGCAGCGGCGGGCATTGGCTGCGCCGCTGACTCGCCCTCCCATAACTCTTCTTGAGTATCAAGGCGCTACGTAACATTTTCTTTCAATAATTACCCTGCTAAGCATTAAAATCCCCTCTTTTGATCAAACACCCATCCAATCACTAACATAGACTTCACAAAAAATTAAACTCATTAAGGATCAGGTTTTTCATGGAAATTGATGTTAATGGCCGTTTGGTCGCACTGAGCAATATCCCACCAGAGACTCCCCTGCTGTATGTTTTACGTAACGATCTGCAACTCAACGGCCCCAAATACGGCTGCGGCCTGGGGGAATGCGGAGCCTGCACCGTGCTGATCGACGGGGTTGCCGCCCGCTCTTGTTCCACCCCGCTATCTGCCGCACAGGGAAAAAAGGTCACTACGCTGGAAGGACTGAGCCAGGAAGGCAAGTTACATCCGGTGCAACAGGGCTTTATCGATGAGCAGGCCGCGCAGTGCGGCTATTGCACCAACGGCATGATTATGACGCTGGTGGCGCTGTTCGAACGCGATCCCCAGGCCAGTGAGCAACAGATCAAAAACGAATTGGCCTTCAACCTGTGCCGCTGTGGCACCCATCTGGAAATCCTGGCTGCGGCGCAGCAGGCCAAGCGGCTATTGGCCGAGCGCGGTGTCCAATGATGGAAATGCAGATAACCCGTCGCCGTCTGCTGCAAGCGGGTGGCGTCGTAATGGTCAGCAGCCTGTTGCCCCTGAACGCACTGGCCGGCAGCGCAGTTGCCGTAGACAACTCCATCCCCCTGGATCGCATCAGCAGCTTTATTGCCCTCGGTGCCGACGGTAAAGTGACCGCGTTTAACGGCCACGTCGATCTTGGTACAGGCGTACGCACCTCACTGGCGCAGATTGTCGCCGATGAGCTGGACGTGGCATTCGAGGATGTCACCATGATCCTGGGCGACACCAACCGCACGCCCGATCAGGGCCCGACCATCGCCAGCGCCACGATCCAGGTGACGTCGGTTCCCCTGCGTCAGGCAGCGGCACAGGTGCGGCAATTGTTACTGGAACTGGCCGCCAAGGCCTTTAACCGCCCGGCGACACAGTTGACAACCGCTAATGGCTTCGTATTTGCCACCGATGCTCCCACGGCCCGTCTGAGCTACGCCGAGCTGGCGCGTGGGCAAGATTTGCACCGCCCGCTGGACAGCAACGTGGCGCTGAAAAGCCCGCAAAGCGGGCAGTATGTGGGTAAACCGGTCGCGCGCGTCGATATTCCGGCCAAGGTGCGCGGCCAACTGACCTATGTGCACGATATACGTCTGCCGGGCATGCTGCATGGCCGGGTCGTTCGCCCACCTTATGCCGGAGCAGACAGCAGCGCCCCGTTGGGAAAAGCACTGATCTCCGTCGATCATGACTCCATCGCCCACCTGCCTGGTATTGTCAAACTGGTAGTTATCAATGACTTTATCGGCATCGTGGCGGAGCGTGAGGAACAGGCGATCGCCGCCATGCGCCAGCTAAAGGTGCAATGGCAGCCTTGGGCCGGTTTACCGGGCCTGTCTTTGGATAAGCTGCACGCCACGCTGACCGCCATCCCGAAAGCCGAGCGAATTCTGCGTGACGATCCGGGAACCACCAGCGCCCTTGCCACGGTAGCCACCCCGGTCAATGTCGACTACGTCTGGCCTTATCACTTACATGCGTCCATCGGCCCTTCCTGTGCCGTGGCGGAGGTCAACGCTCAGCAGGCGGAAATCTGGTCGGGGACGCAAAATCCCCACGATCTGCGCAAAGACATCGCAAAATTGCTTGGCCGCGAGCCTGAGCAGGTGCATATCAACCGTATGGAGGCTTCCGGCTGCTATGGCCGTAACTGCGCCGATGACGTTTCGGCGGATGCGGCCCTGCTGTCACAAGCGACCGGCAAACCGGTGCGGGTACAACTGATGCGCGAACAGGAAGCGGGCTGGGAGCCTAAAGGCACCGGGCAGTTGATCCGCGTACGTGGCGGGCTGGATGCCAATCAGCAAGTAGCCGCCTATGAGCTGAGAACCAGCTACCCCTCCAACAACGCTGTCACCCTGCCGCTGGTCTTGACCGGCAAGGTCGCCAATCGGCCAGACGTACAGCAGATGGGCGATCGTACCGCCGTGCCACAGTATGAATATCCGCATATGCGGATCATTGCGGAAGATGCGGCCCCCATCGTGCGGGCTTCCTGGATGCGTGGCGTGTCGGCGTTGCCGAACGTGTTTGCTCACGAAAGCTGGATCGACGAGTTGGCCTATCTGGCCAAACAGGATCCGATCGCCTACCGCCTGCGGTATTTAACCGATCCGCGCGCCATCACGTTGATCCACGCGCTGAAAAAGCAGGCCAACTGGCAGGATGGGCCAGCCCACCGCCAACCGGTGGCGGAGGATCAAGAAGTGGTCAATGGCCGGGGCTTCGCCTACGCCCGTTACTTCCACAGCAAGTTTCCCGGTTTTGGTGCCGCATGGGCCGCCTGGGTTTGCGATCTCAGCGTGGATCGCCGCAGCGGGCAAATCAAACTGAACAACATTTACGTCGCTCATGATTGCGGGCAAATCGTCAACCCGGCCGGGGTGCGCCACCAGGTGCATGGCAACATTATCCAGTCTGCCAGCCGCGTGCTGAAAGAGTTTGTCACCTTTGACCAAAGCGGAGTGACCTCATTGGATTGGGGCGGTTACCCTCTGCTGCGTTTTGACGAGCTGCCCCAGGTAGATATTCAGTTGCTGGATAACCCGCACGAACCGCCGATGGGGGCCGGGGAATCCGCCTCCGTGCCGAGTGCCGCCGCCATCGCCAATGCGCTGTTTGATGCGCTGGGCGTCAGGCTGCGCGAAGTCCCTTTCACTCCAGAACGGATCCTGAAGGCGTTAGCCTCCTCCAGCCAGCAAAACGGATAATATATGAACAAGATAAAGAAAATCGCCGGGCTGGGCGCGCTGGCCGTTGCCATCATCGTGGCCGTGGGTGCCATTGCTACCTGGAAACCAGAGATAGCACAAATCGACCGTCTGGATACCCACACCTTCAGCCAGGCGCAGATTGAGAAAGGTAAACAGTTGGCCGCCCTTGGTGACTGCGCCGTTTGCCACACTCGTCCTGGGGGTGAACGCAATACCGGTGGGCTGGCGATGGAGATCCCGTTCGGGACTATTTACACCAGCAACATTACTCCCGATCTGCAAACCGGCATCGGCAGATGGTCTTATGCAGCCTTCGAACGCGCTATGCGTCACGGGATCGACCGCCAGGGGAATTACCTCTATCCGGCGTTCCCCTACACCGCCTTTACCCGCACCAGCGACGAAGATCTCAAGGCGCTGTACGCCTACCTGATGACCCAGCCAGCGGTCCATTACCAACCACCTAACACTGCGCTGCACTTTCCGTTCAATATCCGCCAGGGCATTGTCACCTGGAACTGGCTCTATCTGTCCCCCGGTGCCATGCAGCCAGACGCCAGCCAAAGTGAAGAGTGGAACCGGGGAGCCTATTTGACGGAAGGCTTGGGTCACTGCAGCGCCTGCCATTCACCGCGTAACTTCCTGTTTGGTGAACAAGGGGGCAGCAAACATCTGAGCGGGGGTGTCGCAGAAGGCTGGACTGCTCCGGCACTGACTGACAATGCGCACTTGCCGATCCCCTGGAGCCGACAGGATCTGCTGACCTTTATGCAAACCGGCTTCTCCGCTAACCACGGCGTAGCCGCAGGGCCAATGGCTCCGGTGATTGCGGAAGGGCTGTCTCAATTACCCTCGGAGGATTTGCAGGCCATCGCGACTTATCTGCACTCTTTCTATCCTCAGGATGAAGGGCTTCTAAGCAATGCCGAAGAGATCAGCCGGTTGGCAGAGCAAAGGGTAGAGCCGCTGACTTCGCAGGGAGCACGGATTTTCTCTGGTGCCTGTATGGCCTGCCATTCGCAGGAGAAAGGCGCCCAGATGCTGGGTGTACGTCCTTCCCTGGCCCTGAACAGCAACCTCTACAGCGCCAGCCCGGATAATGCCATTCGCGTGGTGCTCTCCGGTATTCAGCAGCCGGCCAAAGGCGAATTAGGTTATATGCCAGCGTTTCGCTATAACCTCAACGACGAGCAAATTACCGCGCTGCTGCAATACCTGCGACAGGACTTTGCCAATCAAAAACCGTGGCCTGATTTGCCGCAGCGGGTGGCCGCACTGAGGGCGGAGACTGGCGGGCAATAGCTTTTGTTGATACTCCGGCGATCGCTGTTCCCCCTCACCTCAACCCTCTCCCCAACAAGGAGAGGGAGTCAGTTCGGTGTGGTAATCAGGACAGCGATCTGACTCCCTCACTACGGAAGCTATTTCAGTATTGTGGTGAGGTAGGTTTCCATAGCCGATAGCGAACTCGATCGGTCCCCTCTCCCTGTGGGAGAGGGCTAGGGTGAGGGGGGATTATTTCTGTAACTTGGCCAACAGCGTTTTACGGGTAATGCCCAGTTGCTTCGCCGCCTCGGTCTTGTTGCCCGCGGTTTGTTCCAGCGCCGCCAGGATCGCCTGTTTCTCCACTTGCTCCAACGGCTGGATCGCTTGACCAGTTTGGCGTTCCGGTTGGACATCAACGCACTGACTTATGCTCAGCGGCAATTCCTTTTCGCTGACGAAATCCCCGCTCAACAGGATCACCCCGCGCTCAACGCTGTTTTCCAGCTCACGCACGTTGCCAGGCCAAGGGTATTTCAACAGCATATCCATCGCCAGTGGGGTAAATCCCTTGACCGGCTTACGGTTTCGTTCGGCAAATTTCTCCAGAAAGTGCATCGCCAACAGCGGAATATCTTCGCTGCGCGCCCTCAGCGGCGGGCTATCCACCGTCACCACATTCAACCGATAGTAGAGATCCTGACGGAACCTGCCCGCCTCCACGTCCGCCAACAAATCCCGGTTGGTCGCCGCGATCAGGCGGACATCCACCGACAGCGTTTGGTTGCTGCCCACCCGTTGGATCTCGCGCTCCTGGATCGCCCGCAGTAATTTTGCCTGCATCAGCGGCGACACTTCACCAATCTCGTCCAGAAACAGCGTGCCCTGATCGGCCTCCATAAAGCGCCCTTCCCGGCGTTTATCAGCACCGGTAAACGCCCCTTTCTCATGGCCAAACAGCTCCGATTCCAGCAAAGATTCGCTCAGGGCTGCACAGTTGATACTGACCAGTGGCCGATCCTTGCGCAGACTGTTGGCATGTACCGCCCTGGCGATCAACTCCTTGCCGGTGCCTGATTCACCCGCAATCAATACCGTGGCCTCGGAAGGGGCGATCATGGCGATCATTTCCATCAGCCTGCGCATCGGCTCACTGCGGCCAATCATATTTTGCGGATCAAACTGCAAACGCTGCTTCAGGCTATGGTTCTCGCTCTTTAACGAGGTGTGTTCCAGCGCACGTGCCAGCGTGAGTTGCAGCGTATCGAAATCGAGCGGCTTGGTCAGGTAGTCATAAGCCCCCGCCTTAATCGCCTCCACGGCAGACTCGACGTTGGAGTAGGCAGTCATGATCAGGATCGGGATCGCCGGGTTATAGCTTTTGATCGCCTTCAGCGCCGCAATGCCATCCATCTCCGCCATTCGCACGTCGCTCAGGATCAGATCGAACGGCTGCGCCCTGACCTGTTCCAACGCCTGTAAGCCGTTATGCGCCACGCTGACCCGGTAGTCCCAACCGCTTATTAGCGCCTGGAGAATGGTGCAGTGGCTGAGATCGTCCTCCACCAGCAAAATATGGGCGTTAGGCGTCTGCATGGGCTTCTCCTTGCGATGTTGGGTGACGCAGTGGGATCACGATCTCAAAGCGGGTGCCCGTGGGCTGGCCGCTGGTCACGGCGATCGTCCCCTGATGCTCCTCGATGACTTTCTGCACCATGGTCAAGCCCAGGCCGGTGCCCGTTGCTTTGGTGGTGAAATAAGGATTAAAGATTTTTTGCAGATCGTCCGGCGCAATACCTGTCCCCGAGTCGCTGACGGTAATGCGCACCGCCCCGTCCCTGGTCAGTTCAACGTCGATCTCGAGCGAGCCATCGCTGCCGATCGCCTGAATGGCATTGAGATACAGGTTCAACAGCACTTGAGTGAAACGGTCGGGATCGAGCTCCACCAGCGGCAAGGCATCTGTGCAACGGTAACCAAGGCCGATCTGGCGACTCTCCGCATCCTGGCGGATCAGATGCAGTGAATGTTCAATCACCTCGTCAATCGCCACCCGCTGCAAACGCAGATCGGCAGGCCGCACCAGCGCCAGTAATTCGGTGATCGCGCGGTTGAGGCGATCGACCTCTTTCGCCATCACTTTGGCCAGTTCATGCTGCTCGCTGCCTTCTGGCGAACGGTCGGCAAAATACTTGGCGAAACCTTTGATCGAGGACAGCGGGTTGCGGATCTCGTGGGCCACGCCGGCCGCCAAATCGCCGATAGCCGCCAGCTTTTCTTTACGGCGGATCTCCTCCTGCAATTGGCGAATTTTCCGCATATCGCGGAAGATAAACAAACTGGCGAATGCCAACAACAACAGGATGACCAGCAAAATGGCGGTGTTGCGTATATCCTTTGCCTGGGCCGCATCCAGCGCCACGGTGTCAAACGCCGCAAAGATAACGCCTTGCTCATCATCCTGCGGTTCGGTAGCTTCCTGCATACGCGATCGCTTCATCATATGCCCGGAGTGGCCGTTACCGCGCTTGAGCGGCTTAAACCAACGGTAGGCTTCGAATGCATTCTGTCGTTCGTTCTGCGGCTCATCAAAGGTCGTCATATGCCACTGCTCGTCGCCGGAGATCTTCAGCGCAGCCATCTGTTGTGGGCTATATAGCTGTTGACCCACGCGTTGCGGATCGCTGTGCGCCAGGATGCGGCCAGACCGATCGGTAATGGCGATATACAGCACGTTCGGCTGATAGGCCATCTCCTCCAACAGGGTCTGACGCTGATCGTGACGCCAACGCATGCCCATACCGGTTCGGGCACCGGATTCAAAAGAACTCATCAGCACCGAGCTTTTTTCCCGTAGCGTCTGGATCTCCGCCTCGCGCCCACGCTGTAGGTCTTTGATCGCCAGCGTGACGATAATACCAAGCAGTAACACGACCGCGGCGATCACCGTCCAGACGGGCAAGAGCGTCGTTCGAGTTTTAAATTCCATGGGTTTCCTCTGCAACCGGCCCGCCGATGTGCGGGTAATTTTTACTCACACTACCAGTATGGCGGGTAATAATAACCCACTTTCGCGCAAGGTTGCGGCCAGAAAATGACCATCCCCCGCCGTCAATTATTTTTCTTACTGCCCTGAATTTAACGCCTTGCATGCTGGAATTCCTTGGCTGACGCCGGGTGGCGGAGATCGCAACGCCATCAATATGATCCGGGATCTATACAATTCCCGTGCCAACCTGAAGCTGGCACGGCGGTTGCAATAAGGAGATGGAGACAACATTGATTCCATGAACCGCAAACAAAAGGAAATTAATCATGACGCTGACTAAAACCACCCTCGCCGCTATGCTCTCCGTTGCCATGCTGGCTGGTGTTAGCACTACCGCGCTGGCGCAAAATGGTTATCACGGCAACATGGCCAATGCCCAGGGAACTCATCAGGGGAAGGGTTATCAGCAAGGTAACCGCGCGAATCTGACGCCTGAACAGCAGGCCGTCAGCCAGAAGGCCTTTGATGAGTTCCAGCAGAAAACTGCCGATCTGCGCCAACAGCTAATGTCCAAGCAATACGAATATAAAGCGCTGCTGACCGGTAAACCTTTGGATGAGCAGAAGGTATTGGCCGTCAGTAAAGAAATTACCGCGTTGCGTGACAACCTGTACCAACAGCGCGTGGCGCTGGATACCGAGCTGGCCAAGGCTGGCATACCGATGATGGGCCATGGGATGGGCGGTATGGGGATGCACGGCGGACGTGGCTGCCGTTAAGCCTTAATATTCCCCTCATGTAACACCGGGAGAACACCAGACTCATGCTGGTTTCTCCCGCACTTCATTTACCCCCTGCCAACAATTAATCATCCTCATAAATAAGAAGATTCCCGCTAAATTGACTTAAAACAACATACTAAAATTCTTAATCTTTATTCTTGCGCCCGACTATAATTTTTTTCCTCATCACCTGAATAAAATCAGGTTCCTGCCATACTTATTTGCATGAGACAGCGGTTGTCTCTTTGCGCACTTAACCTGTTCGGAGTTTTCTTATGAATAAAACCATCATTGTTGTCGCTCTAGCTGCCGCGGTTCTCAGTGGGTGTAATGCTAATAACACCGCTTCCGGCGATACCTTTACCGCAGCACAGGCCAGGCAGGCCAACTTCGTGACATATGGCACGCTGGTATCCGTGCGTCCGGTCACCATTCAGGGTGGCGATGGCACCAACGCCGCGGGATCGATCGGGGGTGCCGTAGTCGGTGGCTTCCTGGGTAACACCGTTGGTGGCGGCACAGGCCGCAATCTGGCCACGGCAGCCGGTGCCGTTGGGGGCGCAGCCGCAGGTTCAGGTATTCAGAGCGCGATGAACCGCAGCGCCGGGGTAGAACTGGAAGTGCGCCGGGATGATGGTGTGAATATCGTGGTCGTACAGGCGCAAGGCACAACCCAGTTCCATACTGGGCAGCGCGTCGCACTGGTGACCAATGGCAGCACCACCACCGTCTCACCGCGCTAACAATAATAGGTTGCTTCACGGTTTAAGTGCCAGACCGCAACATGGCCGCCAGGATACAAAATTCAGGGACGATCTTCCTCTTGCGGGATGATAGCGAGTTTTCCGGCTCGATCATTACAATAAAAAACGGAGTTAAACCTGATGTTTATCAAATGGAGTAAACGCATCGCCCTGCTGCTGGTGATGCTCATCGTCGGTGCTCTGGGGGCGAGGATTTATGACACCCAGCGTGGGCCAGCGCTACAGCTTTGGCATACCTTTGTCCCCGATGAAATGCGAGCCGATGAGATCGATAAAGCCAGTTGGGCAGACTATCTGACCGCCGAGGACGCCATTTTCAAGGAGGTGCGCCAGAATGTGACCGACAAACTGGACAGCAGCCAGCAAACCTCGTTGAACCGCTACTATACCGGCAGCCCGATCTATCCCGAAAAGTTTCCCACCGACTGGAACCGCTCCTACATCATGATGCCGGACGGCAAGCCGAAAGGTGCCGTGGTGCTGCTGCATGGGTTGACCGATACCCCTTACAGCCTGCGGCATATTGCGGATAATTACCGTGAATATGGCTATGTGGCGGTCGGTATTCGTTTACCGGCACACGGTACCGTGCCGGGAGCGCTGACCGATGTGGACTGGCAGGACTGGATGGCCGCGACACGGCTGGCAATCCGCGAAGCCAAACGCCTGGCGGGTGACGATGTGCCGTTGCACATCGTGGGCTTCTCCAATGGCGGCGCATTGGCGATGAAGTATACGCTGGATGCGCTGGACGATCCGCGGCTGACCAAACCTCAGCGTGTGGTACTGATTTCACCAATGATCGGCGTCACCAGTTTTGCCCGCTTTGCCGGTATTGCCGGTTGGCCCGCCATCTTCCCGGCGTTTGCCAAGGCGGCCTGGCTGGGGATTGTGCCGGAGTTTAACCCGTTCAAATACAATTCATTCCCGGTGAATGCGGCGCGCCAATCCTTCCAGCTCACCCAGGCATTGCAAAAACAGATTGCCGCCGATTCACGCAACGGCAAAATGGGCGAGCTACCGCCGATCCTGACGTTCCAATCGGTGATGGATTCTACCGTCAGCACCCGCGCGGTGATCACCGCCCTGTATAACCATCTGCCCGCCAACGGCAGTGAGGTGGTGTTATTTGATTTAAATCAGGCGGTGGCATTTGGGCCATTACTCAGAAGCTCATCCTATACCGCTTTGCCAAGGCTGCTACCACCGGCACCGCGTAACTACACCGCTACCGTCGTCACCAACGTAACGCCGGAAACCACCGATACCGAGGCTCGCACCATCGTTGCAGGGCAAACGGCAGAGACCACCGATCTGCTCGGTATCACCTATTTGCCGGATATCTTCTCGCTGTCGCACGTGGCACTGCCGTTCCCGCTGAGCGATTCCCTGTACGGGCGTTACCCAGAACCGCGCAATCAGTACGGCATCAGTCTGGGCACCTTTGCCGCACGGGGTGAGCGAGCGGTACTGGTCGTGGGGCTGGATTCGCTGATGCGTCTCTCCTCCAACCCGTTCTTCCCTTATATGCTCAAGCGCATTGATGACAATATCGGCCCTGCGCCCGCGAAATAACGGTCACAGCTCCCCCCTGACCAGCGCCTCGTCGGCACTGGTCAGGGTATTTCTGGTTTAGCAGATAGCCGAAGTTAAAATAGCGTCTTTGATTGGGCACACCTGAAACAGATTTCGCCCCCCGAGCTTACGCAAAGCATTACGCCGGTGCGTATAAACCGTTTTGGTTGTTATAGCCAGCAATTGGCCAATGTCCTGTGGCGTCTTGCCATTAATAGTATGCAACAGGATAGCCTTCTCTCTGCGGGTCAATTTATATTGAATAAACTGTGCGATGAAAACCGTTTTTCCAGGCGGCTCATGATATCCCGCAGCAGCATCATCATGTACGTCCACGACCCTGCGCCGTTCGAAGTCAAGGTTAAACCTGACCCTGGCCCGCGCAGGCACCAGAATGATATTGCCAGGAAAAGTCAGCACCGTAACCAACCATGTCATTTCATTAATATAATTAGGCGTATGAAAGATTAGCGCATCCCGCTGATTAAAATTGTCGACAGAGAGCTTGCTTAACTCATCGGAAGACATTTGGCTTATCTCTCGGTCCTCGGCGCATAACTGCGCCGCAATCCCAACAAAAAAATAACTGTTATTGGTAACGACGCTTATTTTCCTAGGCATAGCAACAACCCTGTTTGATTTATATGGCTATCCATACTTCAACTCCACCATCCGCTGGGCTCAATAATAGTTAATGGTAAATACCACTTTGCCATTCGCCTTACCCGGCGTCGGGGCTGCAGCCGTTTGAATATAACGGGCAGCCAAGGGGATACGAATTGTCGGGCTCCCGTCTTTCGGTAAGCTCACCCCCTGTTCTGTCGAGAAGTTAAACAGCGTCGGCGCTTGGGCGCTCTCTCCCCAGCCAAGTTGAATCCCCACACCACTGGCCGCTCCAGATACCGTTGAGTCGATAGCCATAATGCCATTGGCTGCATCCAGCACTTCGGTCGTTGGTGTCAGGCGTACCCCCACGCTGTTATTTAGTGAGGTAGTTGCCTTCCCACTTCCGGTATTGTAATTCATTAATAACGGCGCATTAGTCGAATTATAAAAACCGTAAAACCTGGGGCAATTAGTCAAGATAATTGAGGCATCTATCCATGGCGTGGTCGCATTCACCCGATTAAAATGCTCCCCGATATCGTAACTCCCCAAGGTAACGGCAACATCAGGCGTGGTGCAGGTTTGTGCCGATACCGTTATGTTCCCTTGAAAACTGTAGATCCAATAATATGATGGTAACCCATTGATTACAGCGGCGTTAGTGTGACTGATTTGCGAAACGTCCATTCCTCCGCGAGCGGTAGGGAAATTTGCACCGCTGATACTGTAATTTCCTGGTACAAGAGGGCCGGTTTTAATCAGCAGGACATATCGCGGTGAGTTTTCGCCCTGGTGGATAATCCTCAAACCTAATGATGAGTCTAATAAATTCTGCCCTTCAGCATAAATCTTGGTTGTGGTCAATGCTCGATTTGACACCCCGCTTACAATAGCCACACCGATGCCGGGTATACCAGTTTCATACACTCCATTAGCATAAGGCCCGGTTGTCAGGCCAGCGAGAGGCTTTGGTGTCGTAATCAAGCTCGATGATGTCGCATAATACAGATATTTTCCAATATCGGAGGCTACCCATTTGACTTCAGAGTAGGTATCTTTCATCGTCACGCTGGCCTGATAAAGTATCGTCCCTACCGGAGCGTCTACACCCGCCGAAATAATCGGGGGACTCAAGGGAATGACATTTGTGGACTGGCCACCTGTTAGCGTCACGGTCAACGCTGCCCAACCAGGGCAAGAGATAATCGTCAGCAGTATTCCCACCAGTAAACCTGATACTTTATTCATCGATCGTTGCATGAGTATTATCCTCTTTCTCATTACCTATGTAGGTCTTGCCAGAAAGAATAAATTGGTAATGTGTCACTCCGCTAACCATGGTCAACCACCGTTAAGCTGAACACGCTTAACAAGAGCGCGCCGAGTAAACCACTAACTTTGTTGATCACTAACTTCATCTGTCTTTACCCCTCTTTCTGGCAGGCCATGCCAGAAAGCAAAATAGTTGTCTGCCTGCCCGTTAACCGTGGTTAACCGCCGAAATCGCGACTTGGTTCGCCAGTTTCGATCTCTGGGAACCGGCCGATGGCGCCGCCGTGCAAGGAGAGTTGAATTGCTGTACCTGCTCCTGCTTTTGTCCCTTGGCAATAGGCATCAGTACATAGCTGACGGTACATTGCATCTCACTGCCTTCGCCCCACTGCACCCGCAGTTGGCCTTTATCTTCTGCCACGCGCGCATACAACTGCCCACCCTGGCCCACTGAGCCTACGCTGTTACCCTTGCCGTCAAAGATATCGGCGCCGAACGGCACCGGCTCCCCTTGATAGGTAGCATTCACCAGGATCGGCGTACCCCGCTTGGCGTTGTATTTCAGTTTCACCACCGCGCCGGAATACGGCGCGACCTTTTGGCTGGTGTTATCCAATTCCACGCCGGCCGCCGTCCCTTTCGGGTCGATACTGATGTCATTCATCTGGTACGGATTCAGGTAAGGCACTATCGCGTAACCCCGCGAATCAATGCTCACGCCGGGATACGAAGAAACCTTGGCTCCCTCTGCTCCCTTGGCTTCCACCAGCGCAAAGGTATCCGAGGTGTACGGCGTAAAGGTCACGCCGCCAGCATGGCCTATCACCGTGCCATTCATCCCGGCAGAGGCGCTTTGATAACCTTTACCGGTGCTGTAAGAACCACTCAACGCCGTTGCCGGGGTGCGATAGTTACCATTCAGCGATCCGCTGCTGCCCTGGCCCTGATTGGCATTCATCGCCGTCACGCCGTAGCCGAACTGATTCTCCACACCGGCACTGCCCGATACCGTCGCTTGCTGACCAGTACGGCCAGTGCTGTCGTGGGACAGATCCATACGCAGTTGCGGCGTATACCGGTTGTCATTGCTCCCCAGCGGCAGGCTGAAACTCAACAAATAGTTGGTTTGCGACGTGCCCAGACTGGAGAAGCTACGGCTGGCACTCAGGCCGTATGACAGGCTCTTGTACTGGTTGTTGTAGCCCAGTTGGTACTGCTTCTCGCTGCCGTCTTTGTTCCAGTAGTTCTGCAAAGAACCGCTGATATACAGCTGGCCCCAGTTTTCTGGCAGACCTTGCCCGGCGGTGACCGTCAGGCGGTTTTTGGCACGTGAGATCGAGTCCGGCGAATAGCCTTGCGCTACCGCATCACGGGTTCGCATCGCGGTCATGAAATCCATGTAACCGTCGGTCGAGAAGCGGTAGGCCGCCAGCGACAGGTTACTGTTGGTTTCGCTGATCATCTTGCTGTAGCTCACCTGATAGCTTTGCCCGCTGAGGCTGCTACCCGAGCGATGGCGGCCATCACTATCGCTGCTGTCGTCCAAACGGGCACGCGCCTGAGTAGCATCAAATGCCAAGGCACCGATCGGTGTACCAACGGCGGCCCCCAGCTGTAATGCGTAATAATCCTGGCTCATCTGCAGGCCACCGTAACCGGTAACGGTATTGGTCAGGCCAAGCTGATAGGTCGCCTGGTACAGCGCCGGTTTGTCACGCAGGTTGTCGCTGCGCACTTCACCTGCGGTGATCGAATAACGCGATGACCCAGGGCGTAACAGCTGCGCCACCGAGGCATAAGGCACGCTGAAAGTCTGTTCGGTGCCATCGGATTCGCGCACGGTAACGTCCAGGTTGCCACCGTAGCCGGTCGGGTACAGGTCGTTGATCAGGAACTCGCCCGGCGTAACCGTGGTTTCATACAACACCTGGCCATTCTGGCGCACGGTGACACGGGCGTTGGTACGGGCGATACCACGGATATCCGGCGCGTAACCGCGCAGGGACTCCGGCAGCATCCGCTCGTCGCTGGCCAGTTGTAGACCGGTAAACGGCACGGTATCGAACAGTTGCCCGGTGGTATTCGACTGCCCCATCAGGAGTCGAGCCTTCAGCACTGGGATATCACGCTGCAAATAGGTATTGAGGCTGCTGTACTGGCTCTCGCCGTTATTCATCCGGCTATAGGAACCGTTGTGGCGCAGATACCAAGCTCCAACGTTAGCCCCGGCATTCACCCCGGCAAACAGCGAGTTATAGCTGGAGCCATGGGATTCGCTGGTGTAGCCATTGACGTTATAGCCAAGCAACAACGCCGGTACGCCACTGTCCCATAGCTCCGGGCTCACGGTGCCACGAGCGGTGTTGAGCATATAAAGCTGCGGGACCATGATATCCAGGCGTTGCTCATTACTATCGTAATTGACCTGAGCTTCCGGCAACCGCTGCTGGAGATCGAAACACACATCCCCCTTGTCCAGCGAAGCTAAAAAATCCGCCGGCAGTTTGGCATAATCAAACGCAATGTTGTTAATCAGTTCGCGGGTCAGGCAGGGGTAAACGCTTTTATCTGCCCGCGCCTTGAATTCAATATCGGTATTACTGGCCGGTTGATTGTTGATATATAAAGCCGTTTTATACACGCCAGGCAATCCCGAGGAACCATTGGCGAAACGACTCAGATCAACCGACTTCTCATCATCCACATTCAGGAATGAGGCATCAAACTCAATATTTCTGGCGATATCTTGTGGTGCAGAAACCGCGATCTCAGCATTAACGTTAGCGACAAAAAAAGTCGATATAATAGCTATGGCCAAGGGAGATAACTGGCCGCTCAGGCCATATTGCATAAATTTAGACATAGATATCCCTTCAAGAACTGATTCCTGAATAGCGATCAACCGATTAATGCGAGAGTGTTATATCTATCAGGACGTTACTTAATCACTGCATCAAAAGTATTCACCGCGCCGTAATCATTAACGAAACTGCCTGTTACTTTACTGCCTGCACTACCCGCCAAGTCCAAGGTCAGGGTGCTACGAGGGGCCACCATCGCATGGTCAAGTTTTTTGCCATTAATGGATATATTGACCAGAGAAACAAAATAAGGCGTTGGGTTACTGGCCTGAACCCGGTTACCCTGGCTGTTCCAGGTTAGCGCTTTAGCCGCGTCATTGGCGCTACCCTCCAGACCCGCCGGGCGATAGAACAGCTTGATACGTGAGCGGAATGCCATCTGCAAGCGGTTCTCAGCGGTTTTCGCCTGGGATTTGGCCGGCACTTCCAGCACGTTCAGCCAGAAAACCGATTCTTTATCCATCGGCAGTGAACCACCGGCATAGCTGATACGTAACGTCTGGCCTTTGCCTGGCTCCACACGGTTCATCGGGGGGGTCAGGACAAACGGCACCTTGATCGTCGCCGGTTTGGCGTCTGCATCACCGTTATCGATCCAGCTTTGCAGCAACACCGGCGAGGCACCACCATTGGTGATTTTGACGCTGACCTCTTTAGCATCAGAGGGGTAAATCACCCGCGTACCGCTAATCACGACGCTGGCCAGGCTACTGGCGCTGAACAGGGCTGCGGCGGCAAAAGTGCCAACCTGCAGCACATTAATAGCTAGAAACTTCATCATTAACTCCGAAAACTGACAGATTGGGAGGGGGCGTTCCCCCTCCCACAGCCCATTACTGGTACTGAATAGAATAAACAACGTTGCTGACTACGGTACCCGCACCGGTTGCACCTTCGGCGTAATAGCGAACGATGTATGGCAGAGAGGCTGCGCCACTATTGGTAGCTAGATAAACGGTATTCGCTACCTGATCCTGGCTACCGATATTGATCACATCCTGAGCCGCGCTTGAACCGTCAAGCAGTTGCAGGCTGACTTGGGTAGCGGTACCGCTGTTGATCAAGCGGCCGTTACTATCCACTGATGCGCCAGCCTGGAAGAACGCGGAAACGTTTTCTGTTGTTGAGCAGTTGGTCAGCTCCATCATAAAGCGGGTGTCACCTGCCGTGCGGTTAACAGCAGCCAGCGTGCCAGTGCTCACAGTTGGCAGGATCACCGTCGCATCGGTCGGCTGGCCGTCAATAGCCACGTCACAAGTGTTGGCAGTCAATTCACCGTTAAAAGTGATGGTACCGGTAGAGGCAGCCTGAGCCAGACCAACAGTACCGAAAACAGCGATCAGGGATGCTACGATTGTTAACTTTTTCATAGTTATTCCTACTTACCTTGTATTATGAATACCATTTTAATATCCATTAAAATGGCCTGGTGGATATCCATGGGTATGGATACAGCTAGATTATTCCAGCATTTATATTTACAACAACTTACTTAATAAATAGCGAAGAGACTCGCTGGTTATCGACGGAATAGCCAATACCATGAACGTTCGCTATAAAATCTTCCGGGAGACCTATCGACGCCAGTTTTTTACGCAATTCATTTATTGCATGCCATAAACGCTGGCTGGATGAAGATAAATTAATCTCCTCCCAAACGCTTTTCATTATGTCATTTTTGTAGATGACGGCATCTTGGCTATTAACCAGTAAATAAATCAGTAATCTGGTCTGGATCTCGTTTAGAGAGATAACCTTGAAAAAAAGAGTGCGTTCATAAGCTCCATCGGAATAGTAAAGGAGCCTGCGATTGGCAATGTCGAATTGAATATCATCATCAATTAGGAATCCATAAAGTCTATTTTCCATATGCATCTCGGATTATTATTTCTGTTTTAAAAACGAAAATAACAAGCCTCCCTTAAGTGAGACATTATAGAAGCAATTTTCACTATGGCAACCGAGCCAAAATGATCACATTGCCATCTATAAAAGCCTCATAACAGCGATAAATACCGATCAACTCAATTCAATCAGAACTTACCGCTATCTGACAGCAATCATTCTGGTATTTTTCACATCTCATTACTTCATCTCATTTTAGTAGTCATAAATCTCAAAGATTTTTATCTTACAGAATTAATAACTGGGTGTTAAATTTTAATCATTAATATTCAATCCATTATCTACCAATCCATGATTAGGATTTATCTGTTAAACCGATTTATAAGCGTCTCTATCGGCCAAGCTATCCTTTACCTCAATAAGATGAAGGCGTTTTACTTTCCCCTTCCGCTTGCTGATGGAATAAATACTATGGCATTGATGGGATTTTTCTTAGTGAAGTAGTTTTAACATTAATAAATTTCGTAAAAGATGATAAAATTCAATAAATTAAGCAGTAATTTTAAATCAGATCCAACCATTCTAAATTGTTCTTAAATGACACCCAATCTCATTTAAGAACCATTATTAACGCATTGTTTTTTAAATGAAAAATAATTGTTATCGATTGGTCATGCGGCTAGAAATGATTAATCTATACTTAAAATAAGCGGGCCCCTTAAACAATATAAAGTTAACAAATTGAAATGAAACGAAAAATAATCATAAGCGATACCGTATTGTTCCTTCCCGAAGAGCACCGCCTGTGCCCATTGCGCGCTCGGGGCAAAGAAACCGTGTTGAATGTTCCTGCCAGCCGTTGTCTGCAATTAATGCTGCAACGCCCCGGCGAGGTGATCAGCCAAAGCGATTTTTTTAGTGAGGTATGGCAAAAACATGGCCAATATGTCACCGCCAATACGCTCTATCAGAACATCTCGTTGGTAAGAAAAGGGATGCGGGAAGCCGGGCTGAGCAAAAACATCATTAGAACGGTGCCAAAAGTCGGAGTGGTTTTTTCCGGTACCATTGAAATACAGCAAGAAGAGAGCGCCAACGTCATTGTGCAGCAAAGCATTAAGCCAAAACCGCCCCTCATCGAAAACTCGCAGGCTGAAACGCCGCAGCCAAAACGCGCAGGGACAAACCGCAACAAACTATTACGCTATAGCCTGTTCGTGTCGTTCATCATTGTCATGTTGAGCTTATTAGTCAGCAATCCGTCACAAAGCGCGCGTTTTTTTAATAGCCATAATCAAGTTGCCCGTATCAACCAGTGCTCCGTCTATATAGATAGAGACGATCTGGCAACCAACGTGGAAGGCTATAAGCAGTTTTTAACCGCCAGCAATGTGGTCTGCCATCCGGATGAGTTCGTCTACATTACCCGCCTCCCGGCGAACCAAAGCACCCTGGTGTTATTTTGCGATACCACCGCACAAGGCGATCTGAGATGCTCATCCCGCTTTAAAATCGATAATAAACATGATCCTTTGGCTGGCCTACAGCCTGCGGATGGACGCTAAGAATTTTCCATTGCGAAACACAGAAAGGGTATTACCCCGAATAGGCAGCAGCGTGGTTGCATTCACCAAGCGGGACCGGTAGATTGCAACTGACCTCACAAGTGGTGTACCTACTTGGGAGAAGGGAGCTTTTCTTGCCAATAAGGGATTTATCACATGAGTGCAGCACCACAAAACACGACCTCACCTGCGTTTATTCTCGCCTCTTGGGCTGCCCTGCTGGGCGGTTTTGCCGTGTTCCTGCTGGGCCTATGGAACGCCGAAATGGAGCTGAATGAAAAAGGTTATTACTTTGCCGTACTGATCCTCGGCCTGTTTAGCGCCATCACCATCCAGAAAACGGTGCGGGACCAGCAGGATGGCCTGCCGGTAACCCATATCTACATCATTACCTGTTGGGTTGCCTTTGCCATCGCTGTCGGCCTGCTATGCATTGGCCTGTGGAATGCCAAACTGCTGTTGAGCGAAAAGGGGTTCTACGGTGTTTCCTTCTTTTTGAGCCTGTTCGGCGCCATTGCCGTGCAGAAGAATACCCGAGATATGGCCAACCAGCGCCGTGCCGATGGGGATGATAACGAGGAAGCAGGATCGCAATTCCCTGCCGAATGATGCCCTCACAGGGAGAGGGAACCGGCCGAGCCCCCCTTGACTCTGACAAGCTGGGCCGAACGATTGTTCGGCCCTATTCCAATTCGACCCACCTCAAGCCAGTGCTTTTGCCTTAAGCTGCTGGTATTCGCTTTCGGTGATCACACCATCATCCCACAGCTTTTTAGCGTCGGCGATTTGCTCAGCAGGCGATTTACCCGCCACGCCACGGATATATTCGTTGGTGGCAGAGACGGATTTCTGAACCTGAGCACGATGCCGCTCCGCCATGCCCTTACCGCGCGTAATCAGATAGACCAGCGAGGTGAACAACGGAATGAACAACAGGAACACAATCCAAACCGCCTTGTAGAAACCGCTCAGTTGGTGATCGCGGAACAGGTCAGAAACCACCTGGAACAGAATAAACAGATAGGCGATAAAGAAGAAGAACGAGAATGTGGTAACCAGGATATCCCACAGGGTGAGTAGATGATAAGTCATTGGTACTCCTTATGGTCCAGTAACGCAGGATAAAACCGCCTTGCCCCAGAACAACGGTGTAAGCACCTTAAGTATATGTCGGACTTCCATTTTTTCCAGGTTGAGAGGGAAATATGGCGATGGGAGCTGAAGCCCCTCACCCTAACCCTCTCCCACAGGGAGAGGGGACCGTATGTGCTATCCATTGACTCCTGAAACTGACCTTAACACGGCGCTGCGTGCTGCACCCCTTCGTACCTGCCACGACGCTGAACTAGCTCAGTCGGGGTGAGGGGCCCGGACTTTTACACCTGACGCCAATGACCATGCAGACTGACATCATCGACAATTTCCTGCACGGTCAGTTTCGCCTCTATGTCGTTAAAAAAATCGCTGGTCACGATCTCGGTCTTATCATTCAGCCCGGCGATCACCGTGAGCTGGCTCGATGGATAGACCTCATGCACACGAGTTTGCAGTTCGTCCAGCATCGCATCACGGGCTTTCTCAGACAGGCTGTTGAACAGATTGTTATCAACTTTTATTTCAATATTCATCTTGCATTACCTCTGGTAATCGACGGGAGTTATCCCTTTTATGATAGGCCCGAAGTGCAGTTTTTGAGTAATGTAAATTTATTACGCTGCGCACCAATTTTTATTCTGACAAATGGGAAATTTATTACATTTTACACTATTAAAAAACCCAAAGAACAATATATTAAAGTCAAATAGCCCACTCATCGGTTGCATTGGCATTATTATTTCAACAACCCAGACAACCTCCCCGGTAAATGCTGGATATTGTCAGTCGTCACCTGTAACATCTTAATAAATACAAAATAGGATTAGTCCTATAAAGTTACTTCTAAATGAATGTTTAACGAATTCTCATGACATCTTTAAGATGTCAAATCGATAGGTAAGAATATTATTCTATTTAATCCTGACTCTGGATTCTTTTCGGCGAAAAACATAGGAGTTTTCTTTGGTACAGCGTAAATTTCTCACCCTGACAGAAGTCCGCAACCTGATGAGTGCTGCCAGAAAGACACCCACTGGAGTAAGGGATAGTTGCCTGATCCTGCTGGCTTTCCGCCATGGATTACGAATCAGCGAGTTGCTGAGTCTGCGCTTTCGCGATCTAGAAATGCTCGAAGGAAGGATAAATATACGTCGCCTTAAAAATGGCTTCTCTACCGTTCATCCTCTGATGAATGACGAATGCGAGGCGATTATGGAGTGGCGGCAGATCCGGGCCAAATGGAAACCGAGTGCCAACCCGGACATTATCTTTATTTCTCAACGGGGAACCCAGCTATCGCGTGGCCAGGCCTGGCGTATCATCCGTCAGGCGGGTGAACTGGCGGGTACGGTTATTAACACGCATCCCCATATGCTGCGCCATGCCTGTGGCTATGAACTGGCGGAAAGAGGCGCCGATACCCGTCTGATCCAGGATTATCTGGGTCACCGCAATATTCGCCACACGGTACGCTATACCGCCAGTAACGCGGCGCGATTCGCCGGTATCTGGGAAGCCAATAAACGGGAAAATGGCTGACAGGGCCTCGCGCCTTATGCCGCAAACCCTATGCCACTACTGCCGGAGATCGCTGTAGTCAGCGATCTCCGCATCTGACGCTAACCAAGGCGTAACTATTGGTTAAAGCAGGCATAAAGCTCCACCTCACTGTCAATGCCGAGTTTTCCCATCATATTGCGTTTATGCGCACTCACGGTCTTGACGCTGCGAGAAATCTTTTTCGCTATCTGCGTAATACTAAAGCCTTCCTGCAATAAGCTATAAATTTTTATTTCCGAACGGGAAAAAGGCCTGACATCGCTGTTGAACACGCTAATTTCCCGTTCTCTACACAGAGACGGGCTGATAACCACATTACCCGCCAGAACCCGGTCGACCTGATTAATGAGTTGACGAATATCTTCGGATAAAGCAATACAGGATGCCCCAGGAAGATACCCCAGACAATCCATCACCTGATTACCTGGCACATCGGTCATAATCAGCAGCGGTTTGTCCTGCCTGACCGATTGCACAAATGACAGCAGTTTCGCTCCCATAGTGATATTTTCATTCAAGCCATAGAGTTCACTGACGATCAGATCGATATCAGATAAATCATCATTAAATACCACATCATAGATAGCATGTGCTGGTACGATCTCCGCGTCTGGCAGTTTGCGCCTGAATAGCTGATACAAACCATGCCAGGTAACAATGCAAGGATGCATAATCATTATTTTTTTCATCATGTCTCACCATTCAGTCTGTTTATCTTGTTTAAATAAACCAGCCTACCCGCCAGCAGATAGAGTTCCTCATTGGTTGTCATATGCAACTTTCTAATGATCGCTTTCTTTTGCGTGCTGATGGTGCGTATATCTTTGCCTGTCACATTGGCGATAGCCGTGGCACTTCGCCCGCGCAGCAGGGCCAGCGCAATGAGCCTTTCCTGCTTGCCTAATAAAGCAGCATTTCTTGATGATTTGTCAGCCTGCTCACTCCCCAGGCATTGGGTGATTTGATAAAGATTAACCGGATCGATCAATACCGTATCCACCCCGAAAGCGTGGAGCAGTTGCACCATCCATGCCATATCGTGCGGCAACCAGATCACCGAGTTGGTTGTCGCCCGATAGCTGGCAATATCTGATAACAGGGAGAGTAACGACAGATAATCAGTGCCACGCGCTAATGAACTGAACAAGATCACATCAGGTTTAAATTCATGGATTTTATTTTTGGCGTCGGTCAGCTTGCTGACCCGGCAAAAACTTAACTCCGTATTGCCTGCGTCACCCAGCAACCGTTGCAGCCCGATCCAATTGATCCTCGATGGCTCGACCACCAGAATTCGTTTGCAATGTTCCGCTGCCGCGTGCTCGGTTTGATGATGATTTATCTGCTGCATTTTTCCTCCTCAATAACCCAGTTGCGCGCCGTTCCCTCCTGACTTGAGGTCACGTTAACCAGCACCTTCATGGATATAGAAAGGTCACGCCAACCACTGACTTGACGTTACCGGCCACGACCTGGCCAGTGGTGCGTGCATAGTTCGCGGTCAAACCCAAACTGATGCCCGAACTGCCAACGGTACCCAGTGCAACGTTCTTGTTGGTCGCAATAGCGCCATTGCGGTTGGCAATCTGAATGCCCACCCCTTGAGCCACAGGCGCAGAGGCGGTGTTGGTAAAAATCGTGTTTGCGGTATCCGTCGTCGGCCCGGTCAGGTAATAGGCCAGGTTCTGGTTCTGGGCGCAACGGACCGTCAGCGGTATCGCCACGGTTCCCGGATATTCCGGCAACGTCACGTTGACATCGCGGGAAGAGACATCGCACCCCCCTGTTGGCACTATCACACTATTATTTGCATACAAATTCCAGGTAAAAGTCGCCGTATGAACGTTACCTCCACCAACAATATCCGACCCAACCTGATACATAACTAAAGAGGCAAAGAGCGTACCGCTGTTGATGACCACGCCACCAGCGGCAGAAATCGGCGTAAGATAAAGCTGCGTGTTCCATCCAGCATATGCCCCAGAGGTAAAGTTTTGGCTGGCAGTAGCCGAATTGAGCGGGAATGGGTAGCTCGAGCCGTAATATTTTAGCGAGCCACTAAAATTACTCAGCACCCCGCCATAGGCTGAGCCTCTCAACATACTGACCAAATCGTTTCTTATGGTGGGGTTGTCATTTTTACACTTGATAGAACTAAAGAGATCGACGACCAAGTTCTGGCCGACCGCCACCGATGGTTGCAGATTCACATAGACATTGGCCGTCGCGGTCCCCGAGGCACTGTTTAAGGTATTACCCGTCGAGTCATAACAGGTAAAGGCAAATGAACTAGCAGAATAACCGGCCAGCAATGCTAAAAATAGGGATGACTGCACAACTCGTCGCAGCATATGAATTCTTTTCAGGTTACTGTCTTTCATTGTTTCTCCTTGCTCAGGCATAGGTATAAGTCACGTTAATTACCGCCTGAATGCTCCCCTGCGTCACACTGCCGCTGGGCGTGATAGCCCTTACCTGCAACACCAGGCTGGCGGCCAGTGAGGCATCATTTACCGCCACGACCTTGGTACTGCCGTTGGGCAGATTCACCCCGCCGCTGTCGGCCAGTTGCAACGCAATGTTGCGGGCAGCTCCCTGGTTGGCGTAATAACTGCGGGTGCTATCGGCCGTGCCGGAAAAGGTCGCGGTCACCTTGGATGTTCCCACCGGGCAGTTGGTGAGGCTCAACGTTACCGAATGCCATGGCGAAGTCGCCCCCGCCGCCAGCAGGTTGAAGGTGTACAAGTCGCCCAGTTCTACCGTGGTAGACACGGTGGATACCGTACAGGGTTTGGCCACCACCTTGCCGTTGATGGTGATGTTGACATCTGCCGCGTGCGCTATGGGGAGTACCATCATCAGTAACCACCCGGCGATCGGCCCCAGCTTGCTTATGTTCATAGCCCTTGTCTCCGGTTACTGAAATTCCAGGGTGAAATTTGCCGTCGCTCTGACCTGCCCGGCAGTGACCGGTGTACGGGTCGCCATCAGACGCGCATAGAAATACAGCGTATTGGATTGCCCAGCGGTGACCGGTGACCAGCTCAACCCGCTCGATACGTCATTAAGAGCAATGGCATTACCGTTGTTATCGAGGATCTGTATTCCCATGCCAGCCGCCGCACCGCCCCCGCCGTCTATTTTCAGCAGGCTGAGGTTGTCACTATCGGCCCCGCCGGTGAAACCCGTTTTCACCGCGATCGCCGAGCCGCCGCACTTGTCGAGCACGATGCTGAATGGCACCATCGGCGTCGTCGCGCCTACCTGAAACAGCTGCTTGGCCGCATTACTCATTAGATCCACCACGAAACTTTGTGAACCCGGCGCGATGGAGCAAGCGTTGTCCTTAACGTAGCCATTAATGGTAATAGTGCTATCCGCAGCCTGGGCTTCCCCGGCGCTAAACAGCGCCAGCAGACCCAGGATATAAAGTTGTTTTCTCATTGATCGCCTCTCCCGCCCGGCGTCATCGGCATGCTGCCGTTAGATAGCTAAGTGCCCGCTGCTGGCTTTCCGGCGGCAGTTGGTAACTCGCCACGCACTGCCCGCCTGCACCCTCGCCCCATTTGGCTTTCACCTCACCGCGTAATGGCAACCCGGTCAGATACACCTGCCCGCCATCGGCAACAATGCTGCCAGAACGGCCATTATCGAATGACACCACCGAGCCGAATGGCAACGGCTGTCCGTTATAGGTCAGCGTCATCAGCACCTTCAGCCCGACGTGGGTTTTAAAATCGGCCAGCACTACCGCGCCGTGATTCGGCACCACGCTGACCACTGCCTCATCCAGTTCGACGTTGTTTGCCAGCGTATTCGGGTTCAACGCGACGCGGTTTTCCCGGTAATCCATGGCAAACGGCAGTACGGCATAGCCACGCCCGTCGGTACGTATCCCGCTCTGGTTTTCCACCGATACGTTGCCTGCCCCCGGCGCTTTGACCAGGATCAGGGTGTCGTTCAGCGGTTGGCTCAGGGTGATGCCGTTTTCATGCGCCAGCACGCCACCGCTCAGCCCGTAATACAGTTGGTTGGAACCGCTGCTGCGGCTGTACCCTACGTTGGCGTTGCCCGAAGCCCCGCGATACGTCAGCGATGCGTTCCCGGTGCCGCCTGATGTCCCCACTCCGCCTCCGGCGTAACCGGCCTGCACGTTGTAGCTCAGGTTGTTATCCTCCAGTAACGTGCCGTACACCCCGGCCTGGTTGGTCATCCTGCCATTCAGATCGTCAGACATGCTGTAGCTGACGCTGGAGCGGCTGAAAGCCGACTGGCTGTCGGAACGCAGCCAATGGCTGAACGGGATGCTGATGTTGAAGGCCAGCATATTATCGCGCCCATCCTGCCAGGCATTTTTGGTCAGGCTGTAGCTGAGGGTGTAAGTGATATCCTCCAACGTACCGCTGTAACCAGCCTGCAGTTGTTCATCTGCCTTGCCGATCCCCCAATACGTCTGGTGGCTACCGGTCAGATATAAGGTCGCGTTGTCCGCAACCTGCTGGGTCACCGTTACCTGCAACCGGCCACGCTTGTTGTAGGCCAGATTGTAGTAATCGGTGAGCTTCGGCGTGAGCTGGACAATCCCTTCGTCGGTGGCCGCGCTGTAGCCGCTCATCTGGCCCCAGGTGGTGTCAGCCAGGCTGTAATAGCCGCTGGTGGAATAGCGATAACCGAGCAGTTGCAGGTTGGTGCCCCACTCATTCAAGGCTTTGTTATAAAGGAAGCGCAGTGACTGCCCCTGATGGGTACTGTCATCTGGCAAAGTGGCGCGAGCCTGAGTGATGTCCAGCGACACGGCACCGAAAATACCCAGGTCTTTAGCCACCCCGAGATTGAATGCCCGATAGCGATTGGCTAGCTGGGTGCCGCCGGATAGCGTCCAACCGTCGGCCAGCCCCCACATCAGCGTACCCTGGCCAAAGGTTGGCTCCTCCTGCTGATCGTTGCCGCTGCGATACTGCCCCACCGTCACCGCATATCTCACATGCCCTTGGCGTAGCAGCCCGGGAACCGAGGTATAAGGCACGGTAAATACCTGGGCCGTGCCGTCGGCCTCCTGAATGCTGACCTGCAAATCGCCACCGTTACCAGACCCGGAAAGATCGTCGATGGTGAATGGGCCTGGCGGCACCGTCGCCTGGTATATCTCAAACCCATTCTGCTTGATCGTGACCCTGGCGGTGCCGCGGGCAATACCGTGGATCACGGGAGCAAAGCCTCGCTGGCTGTCTGGCAACATGTTGTCATCCGTCGCCACCTGCACGCCGCGGAAGTTAACGCCATCAAAAATGTCCCCTGAGCTATAGCTATCGCCCAGCGTCAACCGACTCTGCAGAGACGCAATATCGCGCTGCAAATAGGTATTAACGTGCTGCCAGCGGTTTTGATTGGCGCTCGATCCGCCGCCGCTGCTGTAACTCCAGGTGGTATTATCCCGCAGCCGCCAGGCTCCCAGATTCACGCCGCTCTGCAAGTTAAGGAAGGCGTAATTGCTGGTGCTCGATTGCTGATTACGGACATTACTGCCGGTGAAGCTGTAATTGAGTAACCCGGCGGTGATACCGTTTTGCCATTGGTCCGGGGGAATATAGCCACGGGCAAGATTGCCCATATAGGCTTGAGGAATGCTGATAGACAGACGCTGCCGCCCGACGTCAAAATCCGTGGAGGCCTCTTTGATCATCGAGGTCAATGGTACACAGGCTTCTGCTGCCAATACGGCCATGCCCGGCACCGACCGGGTATTGACGCCCATCGCGGCTAGCTGGCTGCGGGTCAGACAAGGCACCAAAGCCTTGTGATCGTTATCGGGCTTGAAAGAGACATCCCGGGTCGACATAAACCCGTCATTCATATAAATGTCGACGCGGTAGACACCCGGAGGGGCCTCTAGTCCCTTTTCAAATCCAGACAGATCGGCCACCTTCGCCGGATCGTCGGAAAGAAAACGCGGGTTGAAGTAGTTTTCCGCTCGCGCCGATGCGTCGCCGCATAACGCCAACAGCATCATGGCCAATGGCGTTAACGTCAGCGTAAAGATGGAGGCACCCTGGTGGTTATCTTTTATCACTCTGCGACTTTCCGTGCCGTTTTTCAGGTATAGCATGATCCCTCCGGTTCGATACAGGTCGCCCGGCTGCCTGATTTATCTGGTTATAGCGTTATAAAATGGATATGGCGGCTTTAGCCTTACTGCATCACACCCTTGAGTACCGGTGTCTGGGCACCGTAATCGTTGATCGTCCGATAGCTGATATTGCTGCCTGCATCGGCAGGGAGCGCCACGTTGGCTGACCCCATCGGCGACACCATGGTGTTTGCCAACAGCCGCGTACCGGCATTGACCTCGCTTAGCGTGATAAAATAAGGCGTGGGATTGACGATCGTCAGCTCTTTGCCGCTACGTTTAAAGCGCAACTGCTCCGGTGCCTTGTCTGGCGCGATACTGAGCCCATTGGGGCGATAAAACAGTTTGATACGGCTGGTAATCGCCAATTGCAGGGTGTTTTCATCCTGGCGTGATTTATCCAGTGAGGGGATCGCTTTGACGTTGACCCAGAACAAACTCTCCCGATCCTTCGGCAAGCTCTGATTGGTCGCATCGATAATGCGCAGCGTGTTCTCTTTTTTTCCCTGCATCAAATATAACGGTGGCGTAATAATCAACCGGCCATCTTTTTGGCCATCGGCGCTTTCTACCCAGGATTGGATCAGATAGGTGCTTTTTTCATCGTTATTGCTGACACCCAGAGTCACCTGCTTCTGATCGGCAGGATAGATCACCCGGGTCGCGCCCAGGCCGACTCCGGCATTTGCCACGCCCACATGCCCCGCTGCCAGCAGCAGCAGTACGGACATCATCTTTCCAACCATCGTTGTTGTTCTCACATTTACCTCATCCATCAGGATCTGACCTCCATAACGCTACGCGGCCATAAGCCCATCATTGTGCAGCGCTATTACTTTTATCTTGCGGCCAAGGCCTACTGATAAGTCAGTGCAAACCATGCCTGAGCGTTAGCCAAACCATCGTTTACCGGCTGCCCGGTAGCGCGATACTTCGCGACGAAATGCAGGATCACCGGCCCCTCTTGCAATGGCACCCAGTACCGCGGAGCGGTATTGAGTGGAATAAATCGGCCTCGGTCATCGAACAACGCCACGGCGACCCCAGAAGCAATGCCTGGCCCTTCACCAATAGACAGCACCTGCGGATTACTGCTGTCTGCCATACCATGGAACATCACTCCCACGTTGCGACTGACTGCGGTATTGCAGTTCTGCAGATGTAAATCAAAGGGGACTGGATCGGCCTCATCGCCGGGCAAACGAAATCGATCGGTGGTGATATGCCCCATCGATACCGTCAGATTGCGATCCCCGGTTTCCACCGCACAGGTTTCAGCGATCACTTCGCCCTGAAAACGCATCAAACCGCCGAGAGGTTGCTCCTCCCAGTTCTTGTCGGCAACGGCCTTTCCCCCCAACAGCAGAGTTAGCAGTAGTCCCGCTCCCATTCTCCACATCGCATGCTCCTTGCCTCCGGTAGCTGAAAAACAGGCCTCCCTGGCCTGCAATAATCATCCTTGATGAGCTAAATTCAGCTTACTGATACTGCACCTTGAAAGTGGCATCAGCGTTGGCAATACCGGCTGTGGCTGCGCCAGTTGCGATATAACGAGCCTGGAATGGAACAACAACGGTGCCATCAGAGAGCGTAGTAGCCGCACTGAAGGTAGCGCCATCAACTGCCAGTGCTGTACCGGTGCGATCAAGGATCTGAACGCCAACGTTGCTGGCATTACCTGCTGCAGAGCCTTGCAGGGCCAGCGCAGTAGGATAGGTAGCGTTTACCGCGGTGCCGGTGAATGCAACAGATGCCTTGCTGGAAACGGTGGAATCACAATCATTCAGTTGGATATTGAACCCGGTAGAAGAACTGACATCGCCAGCGGTAGCCAATGAAGTTGTTTTTACTTGCCCCAATTGCACTGTCTGGCCAATAGAACCTGCATCCACGGCACAAGCCGCATTAACGACTTCCCCTTTGAAATGGATCGGGCCACCGTTGACGGTAGTCGTTGCCGCATTAGCGACGCCAGCCAGAGAAAGAACTGCGGCAATACCAGCAACCAGTGATTTGATTTTCATACTATTTTCCTTTGAACACATAATGTTTCATAACCATGAAAAAGTGTGGAGGTCGATTCCCCTGGCGGGCAACCGCACAGACTTATTGCTACTCACGGCCGGACCTCCCTATTCCGTTCAGTTTTCGCCATCAACATGAGACATTTGGGGCTATTTTGTCGCACCCTATAAAAAAATGACAAATAGGTTAACCACGGATTAATTAACTATTTTTATTATTTAAATCGTTAAATAAAGAATTAAATGCTTTGTATTTTGCCTGGGAGTGTGATTTTTAGTGAATTTGAATTTGGCAATCGAGGATTGGCGCACTGGCGAAAATTTGGGGGTCGAAGCAGGTAATTGGCGGAGATAAAAAAATATAGTTAATTTTCAACGTGATATCATAAAAACAAGGAATATTCTAATAAGGGGCATTGCAAAATCCTATTGTTCGTTTAAGAATTAGGAACAGTTTAGCCCCAATTGTTTCATCTTGCATCCCATCATTTACTATTAAATCCTTTAAAACCAATCCATTACGATCCCACATCCCAACGAAGCGCGCCGCGTTACTGGCGGTATAACGTACAGTATGTCGGATGTTGCGGTGCCCCAGATAGTCCTGAATGAGGCGAGTGTCGGTGCCCCTTTCTGCCAGTTCATAGCCGCAGGCATGACGCAGCATATGGGGGTGGGTATGGGTAACCGTGCCAGCCAGTTCGCCTGCCTGGCGGATAATGCGCCAGGCCTGGTTACGTGATAACTGGGTACCCCGTTGAGAAATAAAAACAATCTCCGGATCCACTGCGGGCTTCCACTGCGCCCTGACCTGGCTCCATTCCATTATCGCCTTGCATTCATCACTCATCAGAGGATGAACGGTAGAGAATCCGTTCTTCAGTCGGCGTATATTTATCCGTCCCTCAATCATTTCCAGGTCGTGGTAACGCAAGTTCAACAACTCGCTGATGCGAAAGCCATGGCGAAAGGCCAGCAGGATCAGACAGCTATCCCGTACCCCGGTGGGTTTATTCCGGGCAGCACTCATCAGGTTGTTAACTTCGGTGAGAGTGAGAAATTTACGCTGTGCCACAAAGAACTCCTATTGCAATTATACTGGCGATAACACATTCAAGAATTAATAACATCTGTCACTAACAGATTGCTTAAAGCATAGCCTATTGTGAGGAATGATTACCAAATAAAAAATAGATTTACTCACCCTCCGAGCAAAACAAAAAGGAAAAATAAGACCTTAAAATTTTAATGGGTTATTTTTATATTGGCTCGGCATGAGAATTATCTCATGCCAGCGTGCGTTTTGTAAGCAAAGCCAGTACCGACCAGCTTCTGCCAGCCAAACTGAAGATTTCTCTTAGTCGCCCTGCTAGTCAAAATTGGCAAAATTAAATTTTAAAATTTGTAATTAAATGAAAATGGCGCCAAGTTATTTTGCTAATCAATTGTTCTTCTTGTTATTAGCGTGTCACATTACCCTGGCAGTAAAACAGGCGGATGGCGAATAATAAAAACCAGCTAATGGTGTTTAAGCCAGATTATTCAATGGAAGTTTAAGACTTGTTGGCGTCATAGCGACATAGGATAGATTGTATTCCCCTCACCCCAACCCTCTCCCAAAGGGAGAGGGAGCTAGTGCAGAGCCACTATCGGGTGTCGGAGTTAATCTGGAACCGAAATGCTCTTGAGGAGGATCAGGTAAGTTGCTGCAATTAATGGCTACCTCGATCGATTCCCGCTGAGGGTGAGGCAATACTAGTCCATCAAGGCGATAATCCAGGCACTGCCGGATATCGCTCCCTCGCCGGTAATATTGCTCAGTTCGCTGCTCACCGTATAGGATTTTACCTGGTTGATTTGGGTGGTGATTTCTTTGCCTTGTTGCCGGGTTTCATTATCCATAATCGTCAACTTGGTCTGCGCCCTCACCGCCCCGGTGCCGTCTTTGAGATCGAGCAACCCATTGGCGTTCTCCTGATAAGAGATCTCGATACTGGCTTTGATCGGCGTGGAACAGCTATAGGTCAACTGCTGGGTGGCACTATGCGACTTTAAATCCGCAGCCAGGATGCCATGATCTATCTGTAAAGTCGTAGCCGACGCCTCACAAACAGCCGGCACCATAATCGTTCCCCCTTGAAGCTGATACGGAATGGTGTAGATCGCTGGTTGTCCTGCTGGAGCAGTCTCTTCAAATGCCCTCACATAGCCGCCCAATACCATCGCCGGAACGGCGATCAGATTATCGATTGGCCGCTTGTCCAAATAAAAAGTTAGCGTGATCGGGAACGCGTTAACTAAAGTCCTGGATTGCGCATTTGTGGTACCACGGCTTCCACACACCCAGTCTGATACATTACTGGCTGATCCCCAGATAGTATCGGGTACGCCACCAGAAGAGTAGGACATCGACAGGTTTTTATTGATCCGATAACGGCCTACTGAAGCATCCCAAGGCAGATTGATAAAAGAGCGATGGTACATAGTTTTGGTGCCACCCGCAGAGGTATAGTTGCACTTTACGCGCCCGCTTACCGTCGATTCCTCCACCACAAACTCCCCAACCCTGCCGACGCTGGCACTGCCCTCCGGTACATTGAGGGTGAAAGTGGCGCCGCCATATTCCGACTCCACCTGATAAGCCAAACCTTTACCTGACCAGACGGCCAGGCCCACCAATACCCATGTTAACTGGGCCACGCCATGCCACCGCATAAGCTCTCCTGCTCTATGGATAAGTCATCATCATATTGGCCGAGGCCGTAAATTCGCCGCCGGACAGGGAAGGCAGATCCGCCGCAACCAGCTTCGCCGTTAACATCATCTCCCCCGCGGTGGTCACCGTTACCGGCACCCACTGGCTGAAGTTCGCTTTTTGGCTTGCCACCAGCATTTCAATCCCCAGCCCCTCCATCGAGGTGCCCAGAATGTTGCTGCCTAAAGCCCCGAATGAGCTTGGCCGCAGATACATTCTCAGTTTGCCGTTGGACGGAATACCATCCACACAGCTGAACTTGAGGGCGATATCCTTTTGGGCATCGGCGGTATTGACGGAGGCAAGTGGCAGTTCACCAAAACGAACCTCAAGTTCCCCATTCTGCCCATCGCCCGTCACTTCACAGGCCGGCTTGATAATGATCGCCGATATGTTGACCAGCACGTCTGCGTGGCTGAAGGCACTCCCTAGCAGCGCCACCAGCCCGATACTCCATTTGCAGGTTTTCATTACCCGACTTCCCTTTTGCCTGATGGCCGCAGAGGGCTACTCAAATGCCATCTCTATCATTACGGTCGAGGAATAGCTGCCTGCCATCACTTCCCCGACTGCCTGCGCATAAACGCCAAACTGGAACCTGTTCGCCGATCCATCACCGACATTGGCAATCTGGCCGGCAGGAACGGCCTCACCCAGCTTGATCGCCTGGCCTTTAGCATCCGTCAATCCCAGCACCAGACCGGTATCACCTTCGGTATCCAACAGGTTTTCCCCTTCCACGACCCGGATGTGGGTGCTGTTAAACGTCAACTGCACCATCTTGGCCAGCGTGGCGGCCGAGCAATTGGTCAGGCTGACCAGAAAGGGATAGACTGCCGTACGCCCATAGTTTTCGAAGTATTTAATCGATTGCAGTTGCAACGAGACCTCCTGAGCCTGATCGCCTTGCTCAAACGAACAAACCTTCTCGTTCAGCGTGCCGCTAAACTTCAGTTCCAGGCTTCCTGCAGCCCCGCATTCGCTGGCAGACAACCAGGCAGACAGCGCGATCGCCCACGGCCACGTACGACGTTTAATCATCTCAGCCTCTACTTGGCTACACAGCGGTGGCCGCTACAGCGAAACGTCAACGTAGGACGGCCGCCATAGTCGTTGATATAGGTCAGGTGCGGAGTGGTGAAGGTGCTGCTTTTCACCTTTGCGCTGCTTTTGGGGGCAATCATCACGGTTTCAAAGGCACCGTTTTCTGACTGCTGCTCCGTGGCGCCCAAACCGATTACCGTGATGTAATAAGGCGTCGGGTTCTCGATGCGATAACCATTACCCTCGACATGCAGCACCAATTGGTCCTGCCAGATTTTGCCAGGCGCCACCACGATCCCTGCCGGGCGATAAAACAGTTTGATCTTGGTCTGCAAGGCAATCTGCAACACGTTAGGCTTTTCACTGCGTGGCGGCACTTCACGCAGGTTAAAATAGAACAGCGACTCGCGATCGATGGGCAGTTGCCTGGCCGACGGCGTGGCCATGATGCGCAGCATCGCCTTGTTCCCCGGCTCCAGGCGCTGTACCGGCGGTGTCACCACCAGTGGGCCAGCGGACAGCTTTTGCTGATCCTCATCTTCCAGCCAGGTCTGAGCCAGATAGGGCAGATTTTTGTTCTCATTGCTGATATTCAGGCTGATGGATTTCTCCGTGCCGTTAAACACTGCACGGGTACGATCGAGCGCTATGGCCGCTTGCGCGGTGTAGGAGTTGCTCATCAGCAGGGTGGCGCACAGCACCGCTTGGTTCATTACTTTCATTTGGATAGGCTCATGCTGGTGTTTCGAATCCCTGACGTGACGCTATTGACGACACGGCAGTAGTAAAGTGTCCTGGTCGAGGATCAGCGGGAGTACGGCATAACACTGGATCTCGCCATCCCAGGCGACCGACAGCCGCTCTTGAGGGGTAATACCGGTTAACCAGGCCAGGCCGCTGTCCGCCACGATCCCTACTTCTCGGCCTTTAGGGTCGTTCACGCTGGCACCAAACGGCGGGAAGTCACCGTTGGCCAGCCGCAGGGCGGCAAAGGCCTTGCCCCCTTTAACCACTGAAAACTTCCGGTAGCCAATCGCCCCTTCGGTCAGGGCTATTTCCACTACGCCCTGGGTTGCCTCAATGTCATCGGCCAGCTTGTTGATATCGATCCGTGCCGTGGTGCGGTAGTAACTGTTGACGTTCGCCATCACGCCGATCCCCGCCGAGTTGGTCACCACGCGGCCACCGTCCACTGGCACTCCACCAACCCCATCGGTATCAACCATCAGGCGGGTTCTGCCGTTGTAACCACCGGAGTGCAACGCCACTCCCTTAGCGGTTGCCGTCACGCCGCCATTGGCGCTAAGGCCCAATGAGGTGTAACCCCGCGTCTCTACCGCGGCGTTGGCGCTCACGGTCCCCATCCCGCTGTTATGGGTATACATGCCGCTGAACTGGCCACCATCAGGCTGGTTGTTGCCATAGTCAAAGCCGGTATTGACGCTGTAGCTGTCCAGCCCCAGGCGATCGTAATAGCCCAGGCGATGCCCGTAACGCTTGCCGCTGTAGGTGCTGTTGGCGCTGACCGAACCACTGCCTAACGGCATGGATAGCATCAGGCTGAACAGGTTTTCCTTGTTCCCCAGATACTGGCTGCGCGCCAAGGTGGCATTCAGTGATAGGGTGCGTAGCCCCAGGGCGGGCAGATCGAAGTAGCTGCCAATGTTCACCCCGTATTGGCGCGTATCGCCGCGATCCCAATAGGTCTGGCGTTCGTAGTTCAACCCGATCGACAAGGCATCAAAGCGCTTGTTGGCGTTGATCTGATAGCGCTGTTTCTGATGTTCCCGATCGCCGCCGTGGTAACGGTTATCCAGAAACTGCTGCATGTTCATGTAATCTTTTTCAGAGAAGCGGTAGCCAGCAAAGGTCACATCGGCCTGCGCCACGTCAAAATATTTTGAGTAGCTCAGACGCCAGGATTTACCACTCAATTCCTGATCATTCTGCAATTTGGCCCGCGACTGCGTCACGTCCAGCGCCAGCGCCCCCATCAGGAACAGGTCTCTACCCGCCCCCAACGCCACCGACTGATATTCACGCGATACCGTGGCCCCGCCATACACCGACCAGGCGTTGGAAATCCCCCAGGCCATCTCTGCGGAAGCAAACGGCGGGCCTTCCAGATCGTGCTGCCAACTGCTGGGACGCCCGGCCATGGCCTGATAGCGGATCTGCCCAGGACGCGTCAGATAAGGCACCGAGGCGCTCGAGACGCTGAAGGTCCGCTCCTCGCCGTTCTGTTCGGTGACTTTGACATCCAGGGTGCCGCGAATGGCATTGTCCAGGCTCTGAATGCGAAACGGCCCGGCAGGCACGGTACTTTCATAGACCACCCGCCCTTGCTGGGTCACGGTCACCAGCGCGTCCGTCTTGGCCACGCCAATAATTTCCGGCGCATAGCCCCGCAGCCGTGGTGGCAACATTTGCTCATCACTCGCCAAGGCCAACCCGGCATAGCGCCAGGAGTCGAACAACTGGGAGTTGACGTAGTTCTCACCCAGCGTCAATGTCGACTGCCACTGTGGAAGGGGGCGGAACAGATAGATACGGCTGAACTCGAACGAACTGTTGGACGCGCTTTGGCTCCCCGTCGAATGGCTATAGCTGGCCTGATAGTCCGCCCGCAGACGCCAGGCACCTAAATTGGCTCCTGCGGTGCCGTTGATACTGGCTCTTTGCTGCTGGCCCTGCCCAGGCTGGCGGGAGGTCGTGGCATTGGAGTTATAGTCCAGCATCATGCCGGGAATGCCGTGATCCCAGCGGGAGGGTGGCAGCCAGGAGGCGTCCGAATACTCCAGCCAGGCCTGCGGCATAGTGATATTGAGCGTACCGGCTCCAACGTCGGGAACCAAGGTCGTGCCCTTCAGCGTACTGAAATCGACACATTCCCCATCATGCCAATAGGTCAGTTTTTCCTGGGCAGAGGGCAGTAATCCCAGATGTCCGACGATAGTCGGGGGCAAGCACGCCTGAGGGAGGGTGGCGTCTTTTTCGTCCGCAGACGGTGCATCCGGCAGATAGAACGGCACCCCGATCTCATTGCCCCAGCTATCGCCATTAAGTTTGACCCGCATCTGGTAAACGCCAGGCAGCACGTAGCCGATCTGTGAAAAGCGCGAGAAGTCGATATTCGCTTTATCATCGGTATCTAACACATCCGTATTAAACTCAACGGCCGCTGCCTGCTCTGTCGCCAAGGTCATGCATATCCATAAAACAATACGGCTCACCGCAAACCAGCCTTGGTTCATCGCGAATAATCCTTTTCTAACGCATGCCATTTAAAACACGCAGCCACGTGAATACGGTCGTATAACCCCAAAAAAGCAATGACTGTCATTGGCATTGCCATCACTGGGGCGCTATTCGTAACTCATGAAGAACCTCAAGATGGCGTGATAGTCTCCCGACTGTAACGCAGAGCCATCAGGGAGTAGTTCAACGCTATAATTTAACAGGGTGGTGTAATGACCCGAATTATCCATATTTGGTTGTTTTTTATAGTGCACGGACAATTTTTTGCCGGGGTGAAGCGTCTGATCCAAAGCATCCCGGATCTTGAACCCAATACCTTGGGCACCGCCGGAAGGGAGAAATAACTCATTCTGCGTGCCCTGAGTCCCCTCAAAGCGAATATACATTGCCGGATCTCTTTCCCGATCGGTGGGCAAAGAGCAATTTTCCAGCTGAATAGAGAACGGATAAACCAACGAAGCCCCGTCTCTTAACGCCAGCAACGGCTGTTCATTCAGATTCAGCGTTTGGTATTGGCTGGCTAACGCAATGCTACATGCCGGGGCATACACCGTACCGCTCAGAGTGGCTAGCCCGCGCATAGGGCGTAGCCGCCCATCCTCGTTATCGGTGAGAGCCAGCACTCCGCCCCAGGCGTTGAACACCATGGACAACAACAGTAAGCCTACTGACCTGCACCACATACGACCTCCCCGATTGCTTGCCGCGTAAACGCCATGGCCTACGCGGCAAGTCTTCGTCAGACTAGAACTTACTTGTAGCTAATCTTGAAAGTGGTAGATGCAGTGAAGTCACCAGGGGTAACGTCTGCAGAACCTTCACCGGTAGCCGCTTTCTGTGCAATGGCGGTATAGGTCAGGACGTTGTCACCATCGGTCAGGTTGGTCAGTGCAGCAGCAGTACCAAACGTCACTTTGTCGATGCCGATTGCCAGGTTTTTCGCGGTGCCATTGGTACCCAGCAGGTTTTTGTCTGCCAGTTGGTCTTGGCTGGTGAAAGTGATTTCTGCGGTTTTCTTGGCAGCGTCGCTACCCAGGTTGCAGTTTTCCAGTTTGATCTCAAACTTACGTGCAGAGGTTTCGCCAGCGTTCAGCTGAGACATGGACAGCTCGCCGAAATCAACCTTGATATCTTCGCCGTCCTGGCCCGGAGCCAGGTTACACGGAGCATCAACTACGCTACCGTGGAAGGTCACTTTACCCGTGTTACCAACGAAAGAACCTGCAGCGTTAGCGCCAAAAGAAACGGCAGCAACGGCAAACAGAGTAGCCAGAGAGATCCGAGATAAAGTCATGATATAATTTCCTTTCATATTTAATTGGCAAGCAATATGTGGCCTGCACTCCCACAGATAAATATCCAATAATTGCTAGATATTTATCTCTGCAAGTAAAAAAGACAGACAATAAAAGGGCATCGACGCTACATGAAGACCCTGTAAACCGTTAGTAAAACCATCAATTATTATTGTGATACTCTTTTATTCAGATTCAGCCTTCAACGCTGGCACCGTAATAAACCTTCAAGGTTTTATAAAAACTTATTTTATTGCTGCAGCCGATTTTTTTCATAACGGACACACGATGGCTGCTAACCGTTTTTACATTAATCCCTAAAATCGTACCGATCATCTTCGGAGTGTAACCGCGAAACAGGTAATAACAGATGCGCTTTTCTCGATTACTTAATGCCGCCAGCGTCCCTTTAGGGAAATATTTATCCCGAATAGCCCAGGTGCTATGAGGTGCATCGGTAATCTGTGCTAATACAGCAGCATTACACTCGCTGGTCGCCACAAATACCACCTTATCCATATAACGATGGTCAATACTTAGTGACAACATGTTCAACAGTGCAGCACTGGCAATGACAACCATTAATGAATGATGTTTTTTTTCGCGGATTATTTCGGTCAGCAGTAATGCGCTGCGTGCAGAACCATTCGACACGGTATGCTCAAAATCAATATGGCTATGTTGCTGTTTTAACTTATGTAAGCTGAAAATGATCCCTTCGACAAAATAACTGTTGTCGCTGGCGATATGAAATGATATCTGTTCGATATCATTACCTGGGTAACCAAAACAGGTTCCGCTTACATAAAATTCGTTATCCATTCTATTATTAAACATTCCGCCAAATCCCTATGAACTATTTTGCACTGGCTTTTCTCCTAACGCTGAAAAGTTGGACGCATGTTAGCGACCGCCCTCCAGCCGGCATACTCAATTAATCTCAACCTTGAGCCTTAAAAGGAATAACTATAAAAATAAAATAAAAATCAATAACTTGAGTAAAATCAGCATGACCTTAAGATTACTTAATGGAATCGATAACGTGCTAAATATCGCCTTAAATCGTCTTAAATCAATTTACTAATCAGAATAATCTTGGTAAATTTTGCAATAGAACCCCCAACCAGGGTGTGCTCCCAACCCGTTTGGTGGTGACTGTTTTACAACCAATAGGAAGAATCTCACTCAATGATTAGAATATCAGATGTTAAAATCCGCTTTAATATCAAGTGAGATTTGAAAATGGAGATGGCGAAGTGACGACGGAATGTAGTAGTTTTTATTATCTCATCGGTAACAGTATAGAGTTCAGGCCCGAAGAAAACCTGCTTTACTCACGCAAGAACGGCGAAAGGGTCACACTCTTTGTTGCGGCTTCACGCTGCCTGCAACTGCTATTGAACCAGCAAGGGAAACTGGTTTCACAGCAGGAGTTGTTCGACATCGGCTGGAACCAAAGTGGTATCGGCGTGTCCAGCAATACCTTTTATCAAAACATCCTGACGTTGCGGAAAGGTTTAAAACTCGCGGGTTGTGATCAAACGGTAATCAGAACGGTACCCCGCCAGGGGCTGACGATACCGTTATCCGTTGCGGTAGAGAAAATAGCAGGCGATGCTCCCCTATTGCCCCCTGATGGGGAAATGTTCTCAGAGGATAGTACGCGTGACCTCTCCCGAACTATCGGAAAGAAAAAACGGCGCATCCCCGCCCCCCTTTTGGTGACGCTACTTAGCGTGTTTTCCTGCGTGGGTATGTTGTGCTATATTTTGTGGGGTCATTGGGTACACGAAAAGCATTTTTCCAACTATAACTATGCCGGGAAAATCGGGCAGTGTTCGGTCTACCTCTACGACAGAGGGACCTCCCTTAACACCTATCTGCAATTTATCGCCCACAACAAGGTCGATTGTTCAGAGCAGAAATATATCTATTTTACCGCCCATCCATTGCTTCCCCGTGCCTCAGTGATCCATTGTGACAGCCCTTATATTCGCGGCGCGAAAAACAAGTGTATTCCTGAATACCAGTTGGAATGGCAGGCCGTCGAATAAGCGGTCATTTTTAGCCTGATGCTTGTTAAATAAGTTTACCTTTGCCCCCTCACCCCAACCCTCTCCGGATGTAAAGAGAGTGGACGCCATAAACACTTGTTGGGGGAGAGGGAGTCAGCCCGCAATCGTCGTCAGATACGACCTCTCCAGGATACCGGCTAATAGACCTCCATATTAATCACCGACGAACCACCAAAATAGCCACCAGCCAGGTTACCATTCACCTTCAGTTCTGAAGAGATTGGCACGGAGATGGTTTGCTTGGCGGGAACATCTTCAATACTACCGACATTGCCTGCCTGATTACGGATAAGCACACTGGCGGTCAATGAACCATCCGAGCGCAACTTGATCCCGCTGGAAGGCACATAACCAATAAGCGTCACCTTTACCCTCTGTTTGGAATTACAGCTCACTAACAGAGACGAGCTCTTCTTATATCCCGCGACTTCGCTGAGCTTAATGTCATTGTAGTTGATATTGACCGAGGTACCGACCAGCGAGCAGGCAGGCCCCGGCGGTGGCTGTGGTTTCCAGCCGTCCCCCGTACCTGACTGATATTCAAGTGAGACGTTCACGTTCCCATCCGCTGGCCGGGAACCCACCACAAATCCCAAACCGAAGAAGTAATTTTCCAGGCCAGTGAGCGTAAAACTTTTCGGTAACGCCGCTTTTAACACATCCTTGCAGATACCGCTGGCGATCCCAGAGGCCGAGAAAATCATCCGTTGCTTATTCCCCGCCGCAGTATTCAAAATGGCATAAAAATAGATCGTTTTCCCTGCCTTACAGATATTCGCCGAACCACCCAGTCCGTCAGGTTGCGACTGGATGGTCAGCTGTTTCGGACCAGTCCAGTTTACATCCAGGCCAACAGTGTAACCAAAAGTAGGCACCAGCAGGCCAAAGATTATCGCGGCTCTTTTAAGCAGCGTCGTGGCTATTATCATCATCCTTGTTCCTTATTATTTCGAGTTAACCTCAGTCATAACTCAACGCAAAAGTCATGGTGGCACTGAAAGGGCCACGGCTGATGGTCTTGTTGACAATCGCCTCTGGCTCGGCCTGCACATAGGCCTGCATACGCAGATAGTTATCCCCTGCGGATAATGGGTAACGCTGCTCACCAGGTTTATTCAATGGCATCGCTTTGCCTTCTATCGATTCAATCCCAATGGCAATGCCGGATGCCTGGCTGGATGCATCCAATGCCAGTAACCCCGGCAATGCTGGGTTCTCAACGCCACTCAACGTGACCTGCACAGCGCTCCCTAACGACAGATCGCATTTGCTCAAGTGCAATTTAAACGCCTCACTAGCCGTTTTCTGGTAGTGGTACAGGTACTTGTCAATGACCGTACCAAAATCCAACTCGACGATTTCATCACCCGGCTGTATGACACAAGGTTGTGCCACCAGCGTGCCATGCAAACGCATATTATCTGCTGCCCTAACGCCCACACTCAGCGAAAGCAGGGTAATGGCGGTACACAAATAGCCCAGTTTTTGCCGCATCTCGGTTCCTTATTGATAGTCTGCCCGCAGCGTCGCCGTGACTTCAAACGCCCCTTCGGGCAGTTCTGAACCCGTTTTTTTAACCGGTACGGCTTCCAGCCGCGGTGGGTTTTGCGGGTCGATGCCGAGCGGCGTATCCAGATCAAACGGCTGGCCGTTCTGGTAAATCTTGATCCCCAGATTGGCGATATTGGTCTGTAATGTGGCTCGTTCGAAGCTGGCTGACGGGCCAATCAGCGTCAACACCATGTTCCAGGCTGGCCCCGCCGTGCAGTCCAGCACATAAGGAACCTGCCTGCGGTGGTTGATCCCATCCACCGTATTGACGCCAACCTTGTCAAAAGGCACGTCAATATCGCTACCGTTGTTGACCTGACAAGGCGGCGGCTCAATCAAGGCTCCGCGAAAACTCATGTTGTCTGCCGCCCACAGCGGGCTTACGGCCAGCAGGACCAGCGACAGGAGTACCAACAATGTTGCGCCCAGTTTCATTCCATTCTCCTGATTCACTGGTAATCCACCACCATAGTGGCTGTTGCCGTAAAGGGTTCGGCCTTAAGAGTGGTACCAGGACGTTTATCTAGCGTGGCAAACAGCGTTGGCGTATCTGGCAGGTTGAAGTTCAACCAGCTATTCACCGGCATCTTCTTACTGTCGGTGGAAAGAATAATCCCTAAATTAGTACTGGTGGTTTGCAGCGCGCCGCCAAAGCCAGCATCCATGCCCTGGATCTTCATTTTTAAAGCATTGTTACTGCTGCCGGTACAATCCAGCTTATAGGGCACTGGCTGACGGTAGTTAATACCGTCAACCCGGGTCGTCATCACTTGATCGGTAAAGTCCACCGATATGGTTTCTGTGCCGTTAATGACACAAGGTGGCGGCAGCAAAATATTACCCGAGATGTTTAGCATGGATGTTGCGGCCATCGCCGGCTGCCCAGTGAATAACAGCAGCGATGTCAGCAGAGCCGCGTAATCACGTTTTCTGCTCATGCGCACCTCAGTCATAATTCAGCCAAAAATCGATATGGGCCTGATAACCACCGGCGTTTAAGGGAGCCGCGGTCCGCTCTGGCACCACGTAATAGGTCAGTATGTTCTGCCCAGGAAGCAAAAATAATGGTTTGCCCCGGCTCCCCAAACGCACGTCCCGATGGTCCGCGTCGGTGAGACGCAGAGCCAGACCGGACGCACCACGCACGCCGATCAACGATGGGCTGTCGGCATCCGCAGGGGAAATGAAGCCCACCGAAACGGCTGGTTGCACCGGATCCCAGCTAAGATTACCGGTACGCCAATCGCGGTTGCGTGCCCCACTGCGCAGGCAGTCATATAAGCGGAGAGTCACGGCGACTGGCGTCCCGCGATCGCCCACGTTCAGCAATCGCCCCGTCCCCGTTTCACCAAGTTCGACCGTCTGGCGCGCGGTGGCCATATCCAGCCGACAGGCGCTTTCGGTCAACGCCCCATGCACGTGCAACACGCCATGTGCGCCGTCCACATTCCAGTTATCCACCCTCTCGGCAAAGGCCGATGGCAGACCCAGCACCAGTACCAAACTGGCGAGCTTCGTCAGTATTTTCCACGGCATAATTCACCTCTTTATGAGTTACGTTTGCCTGGTTCGGCCTGACAGCTATCACCTGTACAACGGAAGATCAGCTCAGGACGGCCACCGAAATCGTTGACATAAGTCAGCACCGGAGCATTACCCAAAACGCTGGCACTGGCGCTTAACGGCGCGTTGGATTTAGGCGCAACCATGAGCGGTTCAAACCCGCTAACACCCTTGCCCCCTTTGGTGGCGCTGGCATCCACGATGGTGATGTAATACGGCGTGGGATTGTTTACCACATAGCGATCGCCCTGCCTTGTCAGGGTCATTTTCTCCTGCCAGGGATTGCTCATCATTTCCTTGGTCGCTTCAATTGCCGCCGGGCGGTAGAACAGTTTGATACGGGTTTGCAGTGCAATTTGCAGCGTATTTGGCTTGTCGCTGCGTGGAGGAATTTCACGCAGGTTGAAATAGAACAGTGATTCACGATCCTGTGGCAATTGCTGCGCCGCAGGCAGCCCCTGAACTTTCACCTGGCTTTTGGCACCGGATTCAATACGCTGAACCGGCGGCAACACAATGAGCGGGCTGGTGATTTTGTTGCCCTGTTCATCTTCGATCCAGCCCTGAGCCAGATAAGGCAGCTGTTTGTTTTCATTGCTGACGCTCATGCTGACGGATTTGCTGGCACCGTTAAAAATCACCCGGGTACGATCCAGCGCAATAGCCGCATTGGCCTGCGGTACAAGGATAGCCAGTAACAAAGCACTGGCGGTGAATGAATGCGTTGTGGTTAGTTTCATCAGTCTTTTTCCGTTCAGCTTGGGTTTTCCGTTTGCGGATGTTCCTTGGCGGCAATAGGCCGGCAAGGCAGCAATAAGTTCTGTGCCATGTTCTGGGGAATATGCGCAGGTAGCGTTATTTCGCACTGAGTGATGCCATTCCAATTGGCGGTCATGCTGGCCCCGGGTTGTATACCACTCAGATAGACGCTGCCGTTATCGTTAATAATGCCCACGTCCCGTTGCTTGGCGTTTTGCACGGTGGCACCGAAAGGCGGCGATGAACCGTCCGTCAAGCGAACCACTGCCATCACTTTTTCGCCAGCGACCACTTCGAAACGACGCAAGCCAATGGCCCCTTCCGTCAAGGTGGCCTGTTGCACGGAGTTGATGGCTTCAACCTTGTCATCGAGCGAGTTGAGATCGATGCTGATTTGATTGCGATAGTAGCTGTTGATATCGGCTACCACCGCTTTACCAAAGCGGTTGGACCAAGTGTTGGCACCGTAACCGCGCAGAGGAACTCCAGCGACACCATCGGTATCCACCAGAATGCGCGTTGCTCCTGGCATACCTATACGGTGCAAGGCGGCACCCTCGGCAGTGGCCGTCATTCCGCCCTGTAGCGACAGACCCAGGGAGCTGGAACGCCCGGCCTGGTAGCCTGCGTTGGCTCCAACCTGTGCGATATCCCCCATGTGGGTGTAATAACCGCTGGCAATGGCCCCGTGGCGAGCACTACCCGCACTGACCTGATAGGAGTCCGCGTTATTCACCCGGCCAAAATAGCTCATCTGGTGGGTATTGTTATTGCGATCCCAGGAGCCGTTGTAGCTGACGGAGCCCGCATCGCCCCAAGGTACGGTGAGCGTCAGATACATGCCGTCATCGGTCGTCCCGTTGTATTTATTGCGATAGGCGGTCAATGACAGGTTGATATCCTTGAAGCGGCCAATATTGAAGTATCTCGCCAGCGACAGGTTGTAATGGTCGTTGGCACTGTCGTTCCAATACGTCTGATGGCTGTAGTTCACAAAGGCGCTCAGCCCCAGATCGACAAACTGCTTATTGAAGGTAACGGTGTACATCTCTTTGCTACTCTGGGTGCGGTTGCCTGATGTCCGCGCGTCCAGATATTCGCCCATGCTCATAAAGTTACGTTCAGAGAAGCGATAACCGGCGAAGGTCACCTGGCTGTCGTACTCCTCAAAGCGTTTTGAATAGCTCAGACGATAGGAGTTACCAAACAGGTCTCCTTCCTGCGGCAAACTTGCCCGAGATTGCGTGATGTCGAATGACAGTGCGCCCAAAAACATCAGGTCACGGCCAACCCCTAACGCCAGCGCGTTATAGTCATTACTCCCCACGCCACCGCCATACAGTGACCAACCGTTACTCACCCCCCAGGAGAATTCCCCGGTAGCGAACAACGGTCCGTTAACACTGTGCTGCCAACTGGTCGGTCTACCTGTTGCCAGCTTATAGCGCAGTGAGCCAGGACGCGTCAGGTAAGGGATGCTGGCGGTATTCATGCTAAATTCCCGCACGCTGCCATCCTGCTCTTCAATACGCACCAGCAACTGGCCAGACACCGCATCGTTCAGATCCTGAATACGAAATGGACCTGGCGCGACCTGGGTTTCATACAACACCCGGCCCTGCTGGCTGATGGTCACCTTGGCGTTGCTTTTCGCCACGCCGCTGACTTCTGGCGCATAGCCGCGCAGGTTCGGCGGCAACATGTTGTCGTCGGTGTTGAGCGTAACGCCGGTAAAGCGGAAGCTGTCGAAAATATCGGAGTTGAGGAAGTTTTCCCCCAGCGTCAAACGGGCAAGCAGTTGGGGCACCGCCCGATAGGCGTAATAGCGGCTCCAGTCCAGGTTGTTTTCGTTGCCTGCAGAGTTAGCCCCCGTCTGATGATTCACCTGTAATTGCCAATCGGCACGCAGGCGCCATGCCCCGAGGTTGGCACCGGTCGTCCCATTGCCGCTGAGGCTGTAGTTCTGCCCCTGGTTCTGTTGACGTGACGTCTGGAAATTCATGTTGTAGTCAAGCAACAGGCCCGGGATACCATTATCCCAACGGGAAGGCGGATCCCACTCTGCAGAACTGTATTCGAGATAGGCTTGCGGCACACTAAGTTGCAGGGCTGAAGTCGCGAGATCTCCCTGCGCCATTAACCCTGGAATACTTTGCGGATCAACACATTGGCGATCGCTTTGCCAGACGAGATGCTTAAGGGCGCTGTCTTTCAGCCCCAATAGATCGACCAGCTCGGGCGTCAGACAAGGTTCACTACTTTTGGGGTCGGCTGCAGAGGGGGCAAAGGTAATCGCCCGTTCAACCAGCAGCTGCCGGTTGAGATACACCGCCATGGTGTAGCTACCTGGCATAATATAACCGCCACGCGCGAAGTGACTGAGATCGATATTTTCCCGATCTTGAGTATCCAACACGTCAGTATTAAACTGGATATCATCTGCGGCATGAGAAAAATAAACCGGGCTTCCCAGCGATAAAGCAATACAGATCCATAGTCCGCGCAGCCGGAAGATGGAATTCGCAACAGGTTTGGCCATCGATGAAATTCCGTTTTATCAGTAATAATCCATTTTGAAACGTACGGTGGAACGATATTCACCGGCTCGTAATACTTGTTGGTTCGGTACCAGATTCATGGTGTATTGCAGAACCTTGTCACCGGCAGTTAATTCGGCGGCGGGCAGTGGTACACCGGGTAATGCAATGTTGCCTTGGTGATCTTTGATCTGTAGCCCAACGCCACGGGCATCGCCTTCAACCCCCAGTAACTGGCCATCCGGCGTACCGTCGAAGGTGACGCGAAATGCCTGCCAATCAGGGAGAGTGGGATCGACACGGTGCACGATGCAGTTAATCAAATGGATGGAAAAAGGTTTGGCGATACCACGCCCGTCACGCGCAATCTTTGAAACGGGAATGGTGGCCATTTCAATAACCTGATCGCGGCTATTCATCTCTATGGCGCAGGCGGTCGCAATAATGCTGCCCTCCATAGTGACCCGGCCTTTGCCCATTAGCGTTGCAGCGGTTGCGCTGGTGCAGAGCAGAGCGCCAAACAGGCAGCCCGTCACCGCATAATCCATTTTGTTCACGCCGTTAATCCTTTCAACACCATGACATTAAAGAATAAACATGCGGGTTTCCCCGCATGTGCGATCGTCCGACCGGCTATAAATTACTGATAAGTAAGGGTATAGGTAGTCGTGGTGCTGAAGTCACCCGGGACGATTTCTGCAGCAGTTTTACCGTCGGTACCCATATCACCCTGCAGGTAGGCAGAGAAGTTCAGGATATTGGTGTGGTTATCGATACCCTGTGGCTGAGTAGGGGTATTCAGTTTGATCAACGCACCAGCACCATCGGTGATCGCCAGGCTAGCGCCACGGGCAGAACCGGTGATGCCCAGCAGATCGGCGTTACCCGCAGAAATTGGGCCAGAGAAAGTGCTGGTGACCGTTTTAGCGGTTGAGTTGTCACAGTTCACCAGATGGATATAGAATTTTTCTGGTGTGGACTTGCCACCGTCTTTCAAGGCGACGTTAGCGATTTGGCCCATATCGATACGCTGTTTTTCGTCACCAGGAGCGATAGAGCAAGGTGCATCAATGATAGAGCCATAAAATTCAACGGAGCCATGGCCCTGATCCTTTGGTGCAGCATTGGCTACAGAAACAAAACCCATTGCGATTGCGGCGACCATGAATTTGTTCAGTTTCATTATTTCTATTCCTTTATATATTAATTGATTGATATTTATTACTACTATCCATCCATGCTAAACATGGTCTGGGGGACTACAAAAACATGAGTGACCGCCCCATTATTCAATGGAGAGTTTTCCATGCTTTTATATCTTGTTGCTAAATACAGATTTAACGCTCAGCCTTCTGCACTGGCTCCGTAATAGAAGCGCAAAGTTTTATACAAGCCTATTTTGTTGGCGCATCCTATCTTCTTCATTACCGAGACGCGGTGGCTGCTGACCGTTTTTATATTAATACCCAAAATTGCACCAATCATCTTGGGGCTGTAACCGCGAAATAGGTAATAGCAAATACGTTTTTCTCTATTGGTTAATGCCGCCTGCGTTCCTTTCGGGAAGTATTGTGCCTGTTTTACCCAGGCGTTATCCGGCGAGTACGCAATCTGCGTTAATAAAGCAGCACGACATTCACTGGCAACAATAAAAATAACCCGCTCCCGATAAAGATGCTCAATACTTAGCGATAGCATATTCAACAATGCGGCGCTGGCAATAACGACTATCAAGGTAGCGTGATGTTTCTCACGAATAATATCGGCGATTAGCCGTATACTACGAGCCGAACCCTCCGACAGGGTATAGTCTAACTTGATATCTTCATGCTGTTGCCTTAGCTTCAGCAAGCCACAGCTGATACCTTGCATAAAAAAGCTGTTATTGCTGGCGACATGGAAATACACATCATTGATATCATGATAGCCAATCCTTTGTTCGCTCATAGCGCATCCATTAACCATAATAGAGTCAACCCTTTTCTAATTCCGTGGGGGATATTCTTAATTTGCTTATCGCCACTATCCCTGAAAAGTTGGACATAGGTTACCGGCTTGGTTCATATCGTCATAATCAATTTATTCAAACCAAAAGCACAAATTTTAATACACAATAAAATCAATAACTTAGTGAATTTTATTTTTTTATTTAAGAATACTTAAGATAACCTAAGAAATACACACAATAAATTCATTCATATCTAAAGCGTGATTAAGAAATTTATTGTTAAGAATAGTCTCAGTTTGTTTGACATAGCGAAATACACTTGGCATCCTAATAAGCGCCCTATCTATCAGGATGTTTTTTGGTCAATAAGACACCCCCCCGACAAATACCTTATATACCAAGACTTAATACCTGTTTTAATAACAATAAAGATGTATACACGGAGGTTAAAAAATGGCCCATAATGGTTGTTGTTATCTTATCGATAACTGCGTTGAATTTTGGCCTGATGATAACTTACTTCACTCCCGTATCAACGGTGAAGAAATCACGCTTTTTGTTGCCGCCTCACGCTGTTTTGAGTTATTGCTGAACCAACAGGGCTCGCTGGTATTGCAACAGGATTTATTTGATGTCGGCTGGCAAAAAAATGCGCCTGGCGTTTCTAATAACACCCTCTACCAAAACATTCTTATGCTGCGTAAAGGATTAAAACATGCCGGATATGAACACACGGTGATAAAGACCGTCCCCCGCCAAGGATTAATGATCCCTGCAACGGTGCCGGTAGAAAAGATCATGCAGCATGGCACAGCAAAACATACGGAACCGCTGCCCATAATTGAAAATAACCCTCCCGAAGTACCAAGCAACATTAGGATTAGTAACAACAATCAACCCAGGCACCAGTGGTTTATGGTGCTCGGCCTTTCCTTAATCGCTGGCTTGATCCTGTTTGCCATCTGGAGCGGCTCGGCGAAAAAAAACTTCTTTTCCAACTTTCACTACATAGGGCAAATAGACCAGTGCTCGGTCTACCTCTACAGCAGCAGAACCACGCTGGAATCTTTTATGCAGTTTATTGCCCAGAAGGAGTTCACCTGTAACAAACTTAAATTTATCTATTTCTCGACCTATCCTCTGGTTCCCCGAGCGTCGGTGATCCGCTGTGAGCGACCCTTTTCCGCCGAGACCAGTAATAGCTGTATTTCAGAGTATCATTTGGAGTGGCAGCACCATGAATAGGCTCCTACCGATCGGCGTATTTACATTACTCTCCTGGTTCTTCTTTTTGCAGGCCAAAGGCATCTACCACCTCTATGCCCAGCATCGGCATACGTATTTCAACTGCGATGCCATACTGCAGGTTCACAAGGAGGATGCGGAATTATCCCTGGCATTGAACTACAGCTTTCAGGGTGATAACGGCATTGCCGTGTTGAAGGGAACGCTCAGGCAAGGGGCGAAAGTGACCAACGTCAGCAGGAAAAATTACTTTACCTTCATTTATGAGAACGGGTTTTATCATCTTAAGTCAACCTCGGCGATAATTTCCCCCGCTGACAACAGCAACACAGAGGAAGTCGCCCGCTACCTGCCGCGCTTTTACCTGCAACAGGGCATGATATTTGACTTTGAGGTCTATCCGATAGGCAGAGAAGGGTTGGTATTCTCCACCGGTTATGTTCCCTCCTTCTTCTGTGCGCGTAGTTGACAGGGGTTTAGACAACTCTAGCTTGAATAATAATTTCCGCCTGCATATTCATAAATCTTAGAAAGACTACCCGGATATACAGCAAATCGTTCGGCAGACCACGGGTTGGTCGAATGGATAAAGAGGAAATCGGAAATAGAATTGAGAGCGGCGGCAGGGGGAGTGATGAGAAAATGGCAATGTGACTAAATTCGCCTTCGACTGTGAGGGGGGCCGTATGAGGCCCCCCTATATCTAGATACGAGTCTGCGAATAATTTTACAACACGTTGATGACGACTACCGCTGAGCCAGAAAAATTACCAGCGACCGGATTGGTGGCTGATAGTGTTGATTCTATTGGCACGGTAGCCATTCCGCCCGAGTTGATTTGCACCCTCGCATTACCGTTATTAAGTTTGAGCGTAGCGGTGATCCCATTACCCAAAGTGACATTCGTCGGTGAGGAGGTAAGGCCCACAGTTGCTGCGCCAGAACATTGGATCGTGGCGTCAAGACGGGCAACTTGCCCATTCACCGAGTTTATATCCAGCATCCCATAGTCAAGGGTCGAGGGACCTGCGATATCACAGGACACCGTACTTTTAGAGTAGTCGATAGGAGTACACCCCGTTTTATAGCGCGTCGTCCCGCTGGCGCTGATCAACAGCATGCACATATATTTTCCCTGGTTGTTCTGGTCGCTACTACCGGAATTAAACAGGCGACTGGCGCTATTGCCATACTTGGCCGACCAACGGGCGTTGAGCGCTTCCCAGGTTTCACCTCTGATGATATCGATACTACTCCCATCAGTCACCGCTGACTGGTCAGTCGGGTTATTGGTCCACGAGGATACGGCACCATAAGACGCATAGGGACCCAGGTTGGCCGGTGCATACACATTCGCATCGGATACCCATGTTGCGAAGATGGTTGATCCCCTGGATGAGGCCGTCCCCGTTGCAGAGGTGAACTGGACAGCGGCAGAGGCTTCGCCCCCCACCAACAGGGCGGTCAGCAACAGTATTTTTGTCAAACAGATTGGTAATCGCATAGTGATCTCATGTCATAATTTGCGGCAAAGAAATTACCGCGCTACATGCAATAATCCTGTTGCCTATAATGGCCAACCGGCCACTGCAAGGCGGCTGTAAGCCTGCCGCCCATTACTGTTCTTGGCTGAGGCGACCATAGCGCCTCCACCATGGCCGCACCGTCTGCTACTGGTACTCCAGCGCAAACGTCGCAGTCGCCGTAAACGCCCCCGGCACAATGCCCAGGTTCGCCTGCGCTACCGGTTCGGCCTGCACATAGGCCTGCAACGCAATCGCCATGTTGCCCTGCGTCAACGGCGCGGTGGAACCTTGCTCATTGAGCGGCAATGCCTGACCTGCGCCCGTCTCCATACCCACAGCTACGCCACGGGCCACGCTGGACGCATCCAGTGCCAACAGCCCTGGCAATGCCGAGTTCTCGGTGCCGATAAACGTCAGTTTGACCCCTGTCGCCACTGCCGTATCACAGTCATCCAGATGCAATGAAAACGGTTGGCTGGGAGTACGCGTATTGTTGTAAAGGAACTTGTTAACCAGCGTGCCAAAGTTCAGTTCTATTGCCTCGTCACCCGGACGCAGGGTGCAAGGCGCATTCACCAGCGTCCCCCTGAAGGCCAGGTTCTCGGCCGCCTGCGTCGGTGCGCAGAATAAAAACGGGTAGGCCAACAGCAGTGCCAGACCGATCCGTGGTAATTGCCATTGCTTCATCAAACGGCTCCTATTGATATTCGGCCAGCAGCGTGGCTCGCGCCGTAAATGCTCCCGGGCTCGGTGGCTGTGCCGAATTGGCTACTGGCACCGCAGTCAACTGCGGCAGGGATTGCAGATCGACATCGCCAAAAGATGAGCTCTGCCAAGGGAAAGGCACCCCTCCCTCCATTAAAATGCGGATCCCCAAGCCCGGCAGGCTGGTTTGGATCGCCATGTTGTCAAAGCTGGCTGGCTCCCCCGTCAAACTCAACTTGACCTTCCCTACGCCGCTGCAATCAATCTGATAAGGGATCGGCTTGCTATAGCGCACTCCGTCAAGATTGCGGATCACCAGGCTGTCGCCAAAATCCACTTCAATCAGTTGATCGTTGCTTATGGTGCAGGGCAATGCCTCCACCAAGCCGCCCTGAAAGTTGACCTGCACCGCTGGTGCTGGCAACGCCAATGCGCCCATCATGCCCAGCAAGATTGCCAGGGAAACTGTTTTAGCCGTCATTGTTCATCCCTCACTGATAGTCCACCAACAGCGTGGTAGCCGCAGTAAAGGCTCCTCCGCTCAGGGTGCTGCCGGTCGCTTTCACCGGGACTGCCGTCAATACAGGGCGAGCCGGGTCGGTAAAATTCAGCCAGGTGTTCATCGGCAATTTAGTGCCGTTACTGCGCAACTCCAGGCCCAGGTTGGTTTTACTGGTACCGAGCACGGTGGCATCAAAACCTGCCCCGCCGTTTTGGAATTGCAATTTCAGCGTCGTGGAGGTCGCCCCGGTACAGTCCAGCACATAGCTGATGGGCTTTTCATAATTGACCCCGTTAACCCGGCCGGCCAGCAGATCGGTGCCAAAATCGACCGAGATATCGCTGTTGCTGTTAATCACACAAGGTGGTGGCACGACCAGCGTGCCGCTGAACTTGACGTCCACGGCCTGTGCCGGTAACACGATACCCAAGGCGATCGTCAGGGCCAGAGCACGGCGCATTGCTGTTAGCTGTTTCATATCACCTCCACCAGCAGCGTTGCCGTACTGTTGAACGCTCCACCCGGCAGAATGGCCCCCGGCCTTTTCACCGGTACCGCCGTGATAGTGGGCGGCGTGGCCGTATAGGCAAAGGTAAACCACTCATCCACCGCCAGCGTGCTGCTGTCCGGCTTCAACAATTTGATCCCCAGATCCGCAAAGTTGGTTGCCAGCACGCCGGGCTCAAAGCTAGTTACCGCCCCCTGGAACCTCAGCCGCAGGCTCGACGGATTGCCGACACAGGCCAGGGTAAACGGCACCGGTGTCGCATAGTTGCTGCCATCAATGCTGGTGGTCTGCAAGGCACTGCCAAACTTCACATCAATTGCCGTGTTGGCGTTCAGTATGCAAGCCGGGCCAGAGACCACCGTGCCTTTGATAGTGAACGAGAACTGGGTGGCGGCTTGCGCCGAGGCCAGGCATAACACCAGACCGCCCAGTGCGCAGCTCAGGGCCCGCAATGGAAATTTATTCATAGCTCAACCTGAAGTTGACGTGGGCCAGATACGCGCCCGCTTGCAACGGTGCTCCGGTGCGCTCCGGCGCAATGTAATAGGTCAGCACGTTGTTGCCCGGTGTCAGTAACTGCGGCTGACCAGCCAACCCTGGCACGACGTCGTGGTGAGAGGCATCCGTCAGGCGCAATCCCATGCCGCCTACACCGCGCGCCAGGAACAGATCGGGCTGGTTGCTATCCTGCACGCCGGTAAAGGTCAACGACACCGCGGGTTGGTTGGTGCTCCAGGTCAGGTTGCCTTGTTGGTCACGATTGTTGGCTGCACTGCGTAAACAGTCCTGCAAATACAAGGTCACCGCCACCGCCGCTCCCCGTTCGCCAACGTGTTGCAGACGGCCGGTTCCCACCTCACCCAACTCGACCGACTGGTCAGCACTGCTCATTTCCAGGCGGCAGGCGCTTTCGGTCAGCGCTCCCGACACATGCAGCACGCCGTGCTCACCGTCAATCGCTCCCGCAGCGGCCTGTGCCGTCGGGGAAAGCAGAGCAGCCAGCACCATCCCGCTCAGGATGGTGTACCGTGCTGTCTTACCGGGCAGTCTTCTCTTTTCCATGATTATTTCCTCGTTCTTCCGTCACGGTTCATACCCGCCGGGCACCGCCCATCACCACCGCCATGCCGGGTGATTATTTGTCGCGCTTGCTGGTATCCACTTTGCAGTTACTGCCACTGCAGCTGAAGGTCAGCGCCGGTTGGCCACCGAAGTCATTCACATACACCAGCACCGGGGTGGCCCCTAACGCCGCAGCACTACCGCCCAACTTGACACTGCCCTTCGGCGGCACCATCAGCGGTTCGAAACCTTTCACCACGTCCCCACCCTTTTTGGCGCTGGCACCAATCAATGTCACAAAATACGGCGTTGGGTTGTTGACGGTGTACTGATCGCCATTCTTGCTCAGCGTCAGTTGCTCCTGGTACGGCGTCGCTTGCAGCTTTGCCGCCGCTTCGGCCAGTGCCGCCGGGCGATAGAACATCTTGATGCGCGTCTGTAGCGCTATCTGCAACACGTTCGATTTGTCACTCTTCGGCGGGATTTCCCGCAGGTTGAAGAAGAACAGCGACTCGCGATCCTGCGGCAATGCATTGGCACCCGCCGTTGCCTGGATTTTCACCTGGGTCTGCCCTTTCGGCTCAACGCGCTGTACCGGTGGCAACACGGTAAATGCACTGTTCCCCTCCAGCTTGACGCCCTGGGCGTCCTCCAACCAACCCTGCGCCAGATACGGCAGTTCCGGATTCTGGTTGCGCACGGTCAGGCTTACCGACTTCTCATCCCCTGGGAACACCACACGGGTGCGATCCAGAGAAATCGCCGCCTGCGCGGACGGCACCATGGTGGCCACTGCGGCGCCAGCCAACAGGCTCATCGCAAAAAATCTTTTCATCATCATTACCTATACTCTTCCTATCAGACGTCATCCCTACCGGCTAACTAGCCTGCTGGCGATGACGCCCTTACTGTTCAATGGGTTTGGTTCTCTGTCGTTACCCCTTTACACAGGGCAACAGCAGGTTGGCGGTCATACCCGCCGGTATTTCTTTTGGTAGCGTAATGCGGCACTGTTCGGCACCATTCCAATGCACCGTCATCGTCTCACCCGGCTTGATGCCGCTGAGGTAGACGTTGCCCGCGTCGTTCACCATGCCGGTTTCCTGCTTCTTGGCATTCAGGACCGTGGCGCCGAACGGCGGTACCGAACCGTCGGCCAGGCGTATCACCGCCATCGCCTTCTCACCCGCTATCACTTCAAAATGGCGATAGCCTATTGCGCCTTCGGTCAGCGTCCCTTCCAACACCGAGCCGGTGGCCTGGGCGTTGTCCGCCAGTTTGTCCACGTCGATACGTACGCTGTTGCGGTAATAACTGTTCACATCCGCCACCACCGCTTTACCGAAGTAGTTGGAGTTGACCGTACTGCCATAACCGCCCACCGGCACGCCGGACACGCCGTCGGTATCAACCAGCATCCGCGTGCCACCCAGTACTGCCGCACGATGCAGCGCACCGCCTTTCGCGGTCAGGGTCGCACCGCCCATCATCGACATCCCCAGCGAGCTGTATTGCCCGGAACGGTAGCTGGCCATGCCATTCATCTGTGCCAGAGTGCCCCGGTGCGTGTAATAGCCGCTCAGATCGGCGTCGCTGTTCGCCATACCGGCACGCAAGACATAGTTGTCGGCATCATTGATCCGGTCGGAATAGCTGACCGAGTTGCTATTGTTGCCCGCGGCGTAAGAACCGCTGTAGCCCATCGTTCCGCTACTGCCCCACGGCAACGACAGCGACAGGTACATGCCGTCATCCTTGGTGTCGCTAAAGTTGTTGCGGTAAGCCGTCAGTGACAGGTTGATGTTACGAAAGCTGCCAATATCGAAATTCCGTGCCAACGTCAGGTCATAACGGTCACTGGTGGCCTGGTTCCAGTAAGTCTGGTGGTTGTAGTTGAGGTACCCGCTCATTGCCAGCGATTCGATTTGCTGACTGAAGGACACGGTGTACATCTCCTTACTGCGCCCCGGCGCTGTCCCGTCGGGGCTATTCTTTAAACTCAGGTAGTCCGCCATCGACAGAAAGCCGCTGTCGGAGAAGCGATAGCCGGCAAACGTCACCTGACTCCCCGTTTCGTCAAAACGCTTCGAGTAGCTCAGGCGGTAAGATCCCCCCTGCATGGGATCCTGATCCGGTAACCGTGCACGGGACTGCGTCATATCCACCGACAAAGCCCCCAGAACCATCAGGTCACGCCCGATCCCCAATGACAGGGCGGTGTATTCATCACCACCCAGCCCACCACCGTACAGCGACCAACCGTTACTCACGCCCCAGGAGAACTCACCGGTGGCAAACATCGGTCCATTGACCTTATGCTGCCAGTCAGACGGACGGCCCGCCGCCAGCTTAAAACGCACTTGCCCTGGCCGGGTCAGGTACGGAATGGTGGCGGTATCCACCTGGAAGTTCTGTACGCTGCCATCGGCCTCTTCTACCCGCACATCCAATGCACCGGAGACCGCGCTATCTAAATCCTGGATACGGAATGGCCCAGAGGCGACCAGCACCTCCTTGATCACGCGTCCCTGCTGGCTGATCACCACCTTGGCGTTGCCGCGTGCCACCCCGGTGACTTCCGGTGCATAGCCACGCAGATTCGGTGGCAACATGTTGTCATCCGAGATCAGGCTGGTACCGGTGAAACGGAAGCTGTCGAAGATGTCGGATTTAAGGAAGTCCTCCCCCAGCGTCAGCTTGGCGCGTAGCGGTGTAATCGCCCGGTAGGCGGTGTATTGTGTCCAGTCAAAGCTCCGCTCGGTCTGTTGCCCAGCACCGGTCAGGTGGTTGATTTGCGTCTGCCAACTGGCACGCAACCGCCAAGGACCTATGTTGGCTCCGGTGACCCCGTTGCCGCTGAGGTTATAGCCCTGGGTATCATCCCGGTTCTGCCGCTGAACCTGAGTATTCAGGTTGTAATCCAGCAGAATGCCAGGGATCCCCTCTTCCCAGCGCGAGGGCGGATCCCAGTTCGCACTGCTGTATTCCAGATACGCCTGCGGGATGCTGAGGTATAACGTGTTGGTACCGAGGTCGGTACGGGCCTGTAGCCCATCCACGCTCTCCAGGTTCAGACACTGGTCCTGATGCCACCAGGTCAACTTGGCCAGCGCCGCCTTGGTCAGACCCAGTTGATCGACCATCTCTTTGCTCAGACAGACCTGACTGCCTTTCGGATCGTCGTCCGGGGCCAGAAACGCCACCGGACGTGCCGGTTGTACCTGGTTATTAAGGCTTAGTGCCAGATCATAGGTACCCGGCAGGATAAAGCCCTTGTGGGTAAACTGGGCTAAATCGATGTTGCCACGATCCTTGAGATCCAATACATCCGTGTTGAACTGGATATCCTTTGCCTGGGCCACGCTCACTGCGCCGAGCAATACGCCGCTGCCCAGGCTGGCCTGACACAAGATGGCGAGCAGGGAGCGGGAAAAATAACGCACCATGAAGAGAGTCCCTTTAGTAATAATCCATTCTGAACCGTATTGCCGAACGGTAATTCCCTGCCTGCAACGTCTGTTGATTACCTACCAGACTCAGGGTGTAATGCAGTTGCATCTCTCCCGGAGAAATGTCCCCAGCACGCAAAGCACTCCCCGGCGTCGCCACCGTGCCATGCGGATCGCGTATCATCAGAGCCACACCACGTGCCTCTCCCGAGAGGCCAAAGTGACCTCTGTCGCTGTCACCATCAAAAGCCACAGCAAAGTGCTTCCAGTTGGCGGCCTTCGGGTCAAGACGCGCCAGCACACAATCTCTCAGGTGAATCACAAACTCTTTTTCTGGCCCGCGGCCATCCCGGATCAGTTGACTGACCGGGAGGGTGTCCATCACCAGACTCTGATCACGGTCGCCGACTTCAATGGCACACGGCGTCTCTACAATGGCGCCTTCCATGCTGACGCGCCCCTTCCCCAGTACATCATCGGAAGCTGCACTGCCAGAAAACGTCAGGGCACAACACATCAGCAGGGAAGGCACCACATAAGGTGAAACGTCATAAGTCCATTTCATGAACCAACTCCATGGGTAACAAAAAAAACCTGCGGCACAGCCGCCGCAGGTTATTCAGCACTGCGCAACAAACTTACTGGTAAGACAGTACGAAGTTGGTTGGTACCTGGAAGTTACCTGGGACGATAGTTGCGTCAGTACCGCCACCTTTCAGGGCTGCAGTGAAGCTCAGGGTGCTGTTGGTTCCGTCAGTCACGATCTGACCAGCAGTTGGGGTGTTCAGAGCCACTTTGGCACCGTCAGCCTGAGACATCAGGATGTAAGCACCTTGAGCTGTACCGATCAGACCCAGGCTAGCTGCGTCATAAGAAGATGCTGCACCGGTGAAGGTCACAGAAACTTTATCTTTGGTGCCAGCAGTGGCAACTACGCAATCTTTCAGTTCAATGCTGAAAGGCATTGGGGTAGAAACACCGGTGTTACCGTTAACAGCCAAAGCAACGTTAGATACAGCACCCAATGGGATAACCTGGTCCAGTGAACCTGCAGCGATAGAGCAAGGTGCATCAGTGATAGAACCAGTGAAGGTGATTTTGCCTTCGCCTTCGTTTGCTGCGTAAGCGGTGCTAGCCATCAGGGAAGCACCAATAATCATTGCAATTGCTTTTACGTTCATGAAATCCGTTCCTATTATTTAAATATCAAAAGTACAATGTTAGGCGGGCAGAGAAATACACATGTCACGCCTTTTATCACTACCCAACAATAATGCCGTTGCTTAGGATTGGCGCTATAATAGCGCCAGCTGAAAATACTTAAATAGGACGTTCCTCCTTGTTTTCTCTCACTGTCTTATAAAAATAGCCGAGTCCTACAGACGTAATCGCAACCGCCTGTATGGACTAGGAAATGTCTAATGGATTGCATTTAAAACAAACCGATTTGGCGGTAAAAATAACCAAAAAAAACCATCTAAATTTTCACGAGATAACAATTATCGGCACTCAAAATCTCTTATTTACATTTATGCAACGTTTTTTGCTGCCCATTAGCTACCAATGCATAGTATAAAAGGAGCGCACAATGTCGAAACCGCTGGCCACGCAGATACACTATAATCAGGCAGAGAAACTGCAACTCTGTACCAGGGCCAAGCAGCAGTGGAGAGCGGCGCTCTGTCAGGCCGCCACTTACAAGGGGGGGAGATGGTTTTTACGATTTTTAATACGGTGGCGTTCAGAAGCGAAGACGGGGCGATGTGGAACATCGCGCAGCCCGACAGAAGGCTCTCCTTAACCACCATTCCTGCCCGGCTTTTCACCTACCTGCTGGAAAACGCCGATAAAATGGTGGGTAGAGAAGAATTGCTCAATAATATTTGGGACAAGTATGGCCTGGAACCGTCGAATAACTCGGTTAATCAGTATATCTCTCTGATCCGTAAGTCATTGAGTGAACTAGGCTGTGACGAAGAGATCATCAAAACCGTTCCTAGAATGGGGTTTTATATCACCGGGGAAATGGTGTCTCGCAACCTGGAAACGCCACAGAGCGTAGTCAGTGCGATCGCCGAAGCCCAACCTGCAAAACAACAGTCAAGGCTACGCGGATGGTATAAGCCTGCGTTGCTCGCATTCAGCGTCATTATCTCAACCTTGTTGATCCTGCAACCTTTTCGTTCCGCCACCGGCCGCCTGGACTACAGCTTTCCCAAATCGACGTTGTTTAAAATTGGCATGATTGACACCTGCCCAGTCTATGGCCTTTCTGAGGGTTCGCCTTACACCGCTGCACGTAAACAGCAACTGGCGCAAGAATTATCTACTGCTCATGCGCCATGTATCAACAATGAGGTATTTATTTTTCAGTCAGGCGAACACTATGCCTACCAACAGTCCGGCAGGGCGTTTATAGCCCGTTGCGCTGATAGCGATCGTACCTTGTCTCACTTCTCTGACTGTAGGGCCGTCTATGTTTTTGCTAAATAATCGTCCTGGCAAGCTGGTCGGAGCCTTTGCCATTGTCCTGGTAGCCGCAGCGCTACTGTTTAATCTCCTGATGCATAAATTTTTTGTCACCGAGTTGGGCCCGAAAATAAGCTGTTCCTCGTTTTTCCTGGTACAAAGTGATTTGCAAACCAAGGGCGTGATGAGTTTACATATTAATGGTAAGCGCCAGGGGGAAATGGGCATTTCAGCCACGGTCAGGGATAATGCTGGCGCCATAAAGTACCACCTGCTGCGTAACATCAGTTTTGAATATCGCTATGAAGATAATGGCTATCTGGCGATACAACTGGTAGACGTCATCAAGAAAGCCAGCGATGATATGCCTAATGAATTGTTCAACCAGTCCATTTTTGACTTTTCAGTCAAAAATCGACGGTTAAGGATCACCACGGTTGGTGATGGTTATTTATTGTGGAATGGTTTTTCACCGGTGATGATGTGCATCAGTAGCCAATAACCGGCAGCTTATTACAGAACAGTAAAACGGACTTCTTTCCCCTCCCATAAGTGCGATGGCCGAATGTTTACATTCAACGCCATCGCATAGAGGCTTATTACACGCCCGATAAACTGTTACCGTATTTTAGCATATACAGCTCATTGAAGTTTCTTGCACCATGCCGCTTTACCGCCTTAACCTTATAACCACTGACCGTCTTTATCGATAGGTGCAACATCTTGGCTATCTGCGATTGCGAGTAACCCTCGATCAACAGTTGTAATACCCGGTTCTCTTTCTGCGAGGTCTTCAGGATCTCGCCCCAAATATCGCCAAAGATATTATCTGCCAATGCCTTGGGCTCTGCCGCCCCCATGACACTGACCAGACTCTGCAGATCGGCAAAGGCGATTTTTTTATCCACCACAAAATCAGACAGATGTTTAATCACTGCGGAACACTCTTTATCTTTAGAAAGCAGAGTGATCACATAAACAGCCTTGTTACTCTTTCGCAGGTCATAGATCTGTTTTATGGTGTTGTGCACATCGGTTGAGTCGCCATCAACAAAGGCTACGTAGCGGTCATGATAATGCAAGCTGGGTTGTAATTCCGAGTTTAAAACCTCAATCATTGAAGCGAAAGCGACTTTACTCAAAGGACAAGGGTAATTAGTGTCAAATAAAAACATTGGCGACTTCCTGCAAAGATAATACTTTAATTTTGCGAAATACCAGGCCAAGGCTATCCAGAATAACCGTCCTCGTTGCTCATCGACGTCAGAGGTCAACCCCTTAATGGGGTTAGCCGATGTCTGCCTGGTTCTGAACTTAGCGTTACCGCTGATGATTGAAGTTGCGCCTGTCAGAACAAAAGCCCGCTAACCGCGATCCACATCAATCTGAGGTTTAAGTTACAGAAAAAGTTATCACGCAGTTACTTATAACTGTAAATACGTTATTTATAGGTTTTAGTGCTGAATTTTAATAATTTAATGGAATATAATGTAGATTCGGGACATCTGAGGTGAGTGATAGAAAGCGCTAAAGTCATTATTTTGCTTAACCTGATCGGCAGGGTTGCCGGCATGCGGCACGAAATTTCACCCTGATCCTCAGAGGAGACCATAGTATTGGCATGGGTATATGCATCGATTAATACGTATCTTCATTACCGATGGCAAAGTGCGAATGTTGCCATGGGTACGGGGAAGTTAAACACCTCCCCTTCCCGGCTCCAATTCAGATACCTTGCCTATCAGGTGATGTTAAGCATTATTATTTAGCTTTAGCATATAGAGTTCATTGAAGTTTCTGGCTCCGTGCCTTTTGATCGCCTTAACCTTATATCCACTGATGGTTTTTATCGATAGATTTAACATCTTGGCTATCTGGTATTGACTGTGGCCATCCAGCAACAGCTTCAACACCAGGTACTCTTTTTGGGAAGACTTCAGTATATCCCCCCAAACATCGCCAAACACATTATCCGCCAATATCTTGGGTTTGGTCGCAATCATGGTGCGGATCAACCTATCCAGCTCGTCATAGGTGATTTTTTTATCTACCACGTAATCGGATAGATGCCTGATAACAGAGGAGCAGTCTTTATCTTTTGACAGCAACGTCACCATATAAACCACCTTGCTGCTCTTACGTAATTCATACACCGACTTGACAACGCTGTAAATATTAGCAGAATCACCATCAACAAAAGCGATTGATCCCTCGCTATGCTGCAAGGCAGGCGTTGGCTCACGCCTTAAGGATTCGACGATCGATTTAAAGGTTATTTTGCTTAAAGCACAGGAATAATTCGAATCTATTAGAATCATTGGAATACTTACCTCCTGGTAAAAATAATCCATCCATATTGGAACATGCAGATTTTATGATCGCCAAAAGCAGGCGACCAAATATCGTCTATAGTAGATATCCAGGTTCTAATACAATGGGCAGAGCAAACCAAAATTAATTTCTGGCACACTGATGCAAGCGCAGCTTCCTCTCACTGAGGTTCATGCTCTTTTTTTAGGAAAAAACGCCTGATACGACTGTAGCAATTGAGGCGAAACATCACCCTTTCACGCCATCGCGTCACCTTTTATCTACTAGTTCCATGCAAAGCAAACCAATTTCATCACCTTACCCTGGTATATCCATAATAATACCACCCTCTTTACCACCCAGCTATATCAGTATATTCTTACAAAAGAATTATCGTCAATCAATTTTATTTCTGGTAATAACCCCAAAAAAAGCATAACCGATCTTTCTTATATTTTATAATCGCTTATGCTAGTATTTATTTGGCAAAAGCGTTAATTATAAGACAACAAGAGAAAATAAAGAGAAAAGTCCCATTTAAACCAGCCATGAACGGTCCTATCATAACGTCAAGGTATTCGATAAAGCCCAGCAATTAAATAACCATCAGAATACCTAAACGAATCAAGGCTTATTTTTAAGTTTTGATTTTTCTATTGATACGCGGAACGGCTTCACTCGTTAATAGCTGATCGGCGAGATTCTCAGATATAAGGTCCGTCAAACTTTCAGAGTCAATATGTGCTATGCCAAAATATATATACGAGCAACCTACAGCATATAGGGCAAGCAGAGGGCCATTCATACCCGCAAGGAAGCACTTTGGGCGAATGCGGTATCGGCACGTTGTACCGTCATCAGGAAAATGCGGCTGTGCCTCGTCACTGACATTCAGGGAGGTAACCATCCGGTGGATTACCAAAGCTGGGAGCAAGATTAGCAGCGGTATATCTCTGCTATTCACGCAGGAATGAGCATGGACGACGAACCTATGAAGCATTGGATTAGCAGAGCGCTAGAAAACGCTTAACCCCCCCAGGCTAAGGTAGGCAAACTTTTCACGCAGGGCTTTTGAGGGAGGCTTCGTTTTTATCTGATGATTGACCGGTTTCGCTGGCTGTAGAAGTCACCACAGAACGAACAATCTGTTCGCGGGAAGGTTTGATATAAAATACCACGGCTTTTTTAGCACCACTCATCACGACTCCTATCTACATATCTTGTCAACGCATGTTATCAGCCAAAACCGTTGCCAATGTTGCTGCATTTTGCTTGTTAGATGTTCTCCTCTCATTCAGGTCCGCGGTAGCAAAAACGCCTTCATTTCTGATTTATTTGTGCGATGACAACCTCCGTTAGGCCATTAAATATCCAGTTTGCGTAGTGCTTCCAATTTTTGGCTGTGACAGCCCGTTGCCTGCTGGGCTAGTATAGCGGCTGAAAACGATCCTGGCGGCCCATGGCACGTAAGCCTCGGATCTTGCCGAGTTTGGCCTGGTTTTTATCCGTCAATCTCGTCATTACCCAGGCTTTGAGCCACAAAGGTTTGCCAGCCTGTTTGCCGGTCATATATGCTCAATTCTTTGACCAACCGATTGATTTATTTGAGCAGCCCTGATTGTTGCTCATCCTGAACGTTTTGGCGGTTTTTATGAGGCAACGTGATAGCTAATGATGACAACAAGAATCACAATCAACTTTGAATTCAATGGATTGGAAACGGTAACGTTATGACTAGCAGCGCAATACTCGATTCGCACACCCCAATGATGCAGCAATACCTGCGCCTTAAGGCGCAGCATCCGGAGATCTTGCTGTTCTATCGGATGGGGGATTTCTACGAGCTGTTCTATGACGATGCCAAGCGCGCCTCTCAGCTGTTGGATATCTCACTGACCAAACGTGGTGCTTCAGCAGGTGAACCTATCCCAATGGCGGGTGTACCTCACCACGCGGTGGAAAACTATCTCGCCAAGCTGGTACAGCTTGGGGAATCGGCCGCGATCTGCGAGCAGATTGGCGATCCGGCCACCAGCAAAGGCCCGGTCGAGCGTAAAGTGGTGCGCATCGTTACCCCAGGCACCATCACCGATGAAGCCTTGCTGCAAGAACGTCAGGACAACCTGCTGGCCGCTATCTGGCAGGATGGCCGCGGCTTTGGCTACGCCACGCTGGATCTCAGCTCCGGCCGCTTCCGCGTTGCCCAGCCAGAAGATCTCGAAACCATGGCCGCCGAGCTGCAACGTACCAATCCGGCGGAGCTGTTGTACCCGGAAAACTTCGAGCAAATGACGCTGATCGAACAGCGCCATGGGCTACGCCGCCGCCCGCTGTGGGAGTTTGAGCTGGATACCGCACGCCAGCAGTTGAACCTGCAGTTCGGTACCCGCGATCTGAGCGGCTTTGGCGTCGAGCAGGCCCATCAGGCGCTGCGCGCGGCGGGCTGCCTGCTGCAATATGTCAAAGATACACAACGTACCTCGCTGCCGCATATCCGTGGCCTCACCATGGAACGTCAGCAAGACGGCATCATTATGGATGCAGCTACCCGCCGTAACCTGGAAATCACCCAAAGCCTGTCCGGCGGCAGTGAAAATACCCTGGCCGCGATCCTCGACCGCACCGTTACCCCGATGGGTAGCCGCATGCTCAAGCGTTGGCTGCATATGCCCACCCGCGACGTTCAGGTGCTGAACAACCGCCAACAGGCCATTGCCGCATTGCAGCCAATTAGCAGCGATCTACAGCAGCCACTGCGCCAGGTTGGCGATCTGGAACGTATTCTGGCTCGTTTGGCACTGCGCACGGCTCGCCCACGCGATCTGGCTCGCATGCGCCATGCCTTCCAACAGTTGCCGGATATCCGCGCACAGCTGGAAAACGCCCAAGCGCCTCAGATGCAAAAACTGCTGTCACAAGTCGGCCAGTTTGATGAATTACAGGCACTGCTGGAGCGCGCCATTGTGGAAGCCCCGCCGGTGCTGGTGCGTGATGGCGGCGTGATTGCCCCGGGATATAACGAAGAGCTGGATGAATGGCGGGCGCTGGCCGACGGTGCCACCGACTATCTGGATCGTCTGGAGATCCGCGAGCGCGAAAAGCTGGGCCTTGATACGCTGAAGGTCGGATTCAACGGTGTACATGGTTACTACATTCAGGTCAGCCGTGGCCAGAGCCATCTGGTGCCGATCCACTATGTACGCCGCCAAACGCTGAAGAATGCGGAACGCTACATCATTCCAGAACTGAAAGAGTATGAAGACAAGGTGCTGACCTCCAAAGGGAAAGCGTTGGCGATCGAAAAAGGGCTGTATGACGAACTGTTCGATCTACTGTTACCGCACCTTGAACAACTGCAACAGAGCGCTGGAGCACTGGCCGAGCTGGATGTCCTGGCCAACCTGGCAGAGCGGGCCGAAACGCTCAACTATGCCTGCCCGACCATCAGCGAGCAGCCCGGCATCCGCATCATCGATGGCCGCCACCCGGTAGTGGAACAGGTGTTGAAAGAACCCTTTATTGCCAACCCGGTTTCCCTCTCGCCTCAGCGCCGGATGCTGATCATTACCGGCCCCAACATGGGTGGTAAAAGTACCTATATGCGGCAAACGGCACTGATCGTACTGTTGGCACATATTGGCAGCTACGTTCCGGCGGCAAAAGCCACCATCGGGCCGGTGGATCGTATCTTTACCCGTGTGGGGGCAGCAGACGATCTGGCCTCTGGCCGCTCAACCTTTATGGTAGAGATGACCGAGACCGCCAATATCCTGCATAACGCCACGGAAAACAGCCTGGTATTGATGGATGAGATTGGCCGGGGCACCTCCACCTACGACGGACTTTCTCTGGCCTGGGCATGCGCCGAAAACCTGGCCAACCGCATCAAGGCCATGACGCTGTTTGCCACCCATTACTTTGAGCTGACCACCTTGCCAGAGAAAATGGAGGGCGTAGTTAACGTGCATCTGGATGCGCTGGAGCACGGTGATACCATCGCCTTTATGCATAGCGTGCAGGATGGCGCTGCCAGTAAAAGCTACGGCTTGGCGGTAGCGGCGCTGGCCGGTGTGCCGCGGGATGTGATCAAGCGTGCACGCCAGAAGCTGCGTGAACTGGAAAGCCTCTCCAGCCAGACGGCGGCAGGCTCGGTGGATGCTACTCAGATGACGTTGCTGAACGAAGAAGTGTCACCGGCGGTTGAGGCGTTGGAAACGCTGGATCCGGATTCCCTTTCGCCACGCCAGGCGTTGGAATGGATCTACCGGTTGAAGAGCCTGGTCTGAGGCTGTTTTATTACCTAAACCCTAACGCATTTCCCCTCACCCTAACCCTCTCCCAAAGGGAGAGGGGACAGAACGTGCCATAATTTGACTCCCGCATCTGACCTTGACACGGGCGCAGCATGCAGCGCCCCTACGCAGGACAGCCCCTTTGGGTTGGGGTGAGTGGGATCGCAGGCATAAAAAAAACGGTGAGCATCAACCATGCTCACCGTTTTTATTTTATCGCTTTAACGCGTTTATTCGCGGAACAGTGCCTCAATACTCAGGCCCTGCATTTGCAGAATTTCACGCAGGCGGCGTAAGCCTTCAACCTGGATCTGACGAACACGCTCACGAGTCAGGCCAATCTCACGGCCAACATCTTCCAGCGTAGCCGCTTCATAGCCTAACAGGCCGAAACGGCGAGCCAACACTTCACGCTGCTTGGCGTTCAATTCGAACAGCCATTTGACGATACTCTGTTTCATATCATCGTCTTGCGTGGTGTCTTCAGGCCCGTTGTCTTTCTCGTCGGTCAGAATGTCCAACAGGGCTTTCTCTGAATCCCCGCCCAACGGCGTATCGACAGACGTGATACGTTCGTTCAGGCGCAGCATACGGCTGACATCATCAACCGGTTTGTCGAGTTGCTCCGCAATCTCTTCAGCGCTGGGTTCATGATCCAGTTTGTGAGAAAGCTCGCGCGCGGTGCGCAAGTAAACATTCAGCTCTTTGACGATATGGATCGGCAAACGAATGGTACGGGTTTGGTTCATGATCGCCCGTTCAATCGTCTGGCGGATCCACCAGGTCGCATAGGTGGAAAAGCGGAAACCGCGTTCTGGGTCAAACTTTTCCACCGCACGGATCAGACCAAGGTTACCCTCTTCGATCAGATCCAGCAGCGCCAGGCCGCGATTGCTATAACGGCGGGCAATTTTCACTACCAGCCTCAGGTTACTCTCTATCATGCGGCGGCGGGACGGCACGTCTCCGCGCAGTGCACGCCGCGCAAAATAAACTTCTTCCTCTGCGGTCAGCAGAGGGGAGTAACCGATTTCGCCCAGATAGAGCTGCGTTGCATCCAATACGCGTTGGGTAACACCTTGAGACAACAGTTCGTCTTCCGCCGAGTCATTTTCGCTGGTCTCTTCTTCTACCTGCGCTTTTTCATCAAATGACTCAGCCTCCATGGCGTTCTCATCGAAATCTGCATCGTCATGTAACTCGTTAACTTTCAGCGTATTTTGGCTCATAAAGCGGCTCCTACCCGTGATACCGCGAGCAGAATACAGCGCATTCTGCCCAATCTATCGCTGCGGAAGGTAACGCAGCGGGTTTACGGATTTCCCCTTGTAACGAATCTCGAAATGCAAACGTACTGAACTGGTTCCGGTGCTTCCCATCGTTGCTATTTTCTGCCCCGCCTTAACTTCTTGTTGTTCCCGGACCAGCATGGTGTCGTTATGGGCGTAGGCACTCAAGTAATCATCGTTGTGTTTGATGATGATTAGATTACCGTAACCCCGTAAAGCGTTGCCTGCGTACACTACACGGCCATCGGCGGTAGCGACAATCGGCTGCCCACGGGAACCAGAGATATCGACGCCTTTGTTCCCACCTTCCGATGAGGAGAAGTTATCGATGATCTTACCGTCAGTTGGCCATTTCCAGCTGCTAACTGGGGCACTGTTGCTGACGGTGCTGCTCGCCGGTGGCGTAGCGGCTGGTGCGGTAACAGGGGCTGCGGCTGAGCCTGCCACAACGGCCCCTGCTGCAGGTAACATTTTACCTACATTCTGTTTACTCGAATTACCAGAATACGCGTTCGTTGATTGAGAATCAACCGTTGCAGTTTGTATCTGAGTGCTGGAAGGTGGTTTTGACACCGTCCCATTACCGCCAGCCAACATCCCACTGCCGCCGTTGCCTGCACCATTGCCCAGTTGCAGGGTTTGCCCTACTTCAAGACTGTACGGCTCAGGAATATTGTTGCGCTGGGCCAGGTCGCGGAAATCGTTGCCAGTGATCCAGGCAATATAGAACAGCGTGTCGCCACGTTTAACGGTATAGGAGCTACCACCGTTGTAGCTCCCTTTAGGGATCGCGTTATAGCTACGGTTGTAAACGATACGCCCTTGCGGTGCATTGCCACTACCGGTGTTAGCCGATGCGGCGGCCCCACCTCCACCGACGCTGCTGATAGGTGCCGAGGCAGAATTTTTATCCGAACAGCCAACCAACCACAAACTTAACATCGTACACACCGCAACTCGGCGTAAAGAACTCATTGGGCTTCCCGTGCTCATGCTTCCCCCATGACAGCAATATCAGTGTTAGATCCAAAATACCTTATACATCGTAGCCGAGCTTTATCGTTCTACAACGCAAGGTTTCCCCGGCCGATCCCTGAAAACCAGCAGATCTCCCGCCAGGGAGCTAAAAACCGTGGCGCCCATGCTAGCCGCATTGATGCGATCACGCTATAAGACAACCACATAGTGGAACAATTCTACTGGAAATTAATAATATTCCAGCAATTTATCTGCCACTTTGTTCTGTACGCCCTAAGCCAGCTCCCCCTTCACCAAGGGAACGAAACGCACGGCCTCAACGGTATTGATGGCAAACTCATCCCCCCGCCGCTGAATGCACTGCAGTACCTGAGCCTGTTCGCCCACCGGCAACACCAGAATGCCACCGTCATCCAACTGTTGCATCAATGCCTGCGGGATCTCCTGCGGCGCGGCCGTCACGATGATCGCATCAAAAGGCCCGCGCGAGCCCCAACCTTGCCAACCGTCGCCATGGCGGGTCGAGACATTGTGCAGATCAAGCTGCTTAAGGCGGCGCTTGGCCTGCCATTGCAGCCCTTTGATACGCTCAACCGAGCAGACATGCTGCACCATATGTGCCAGGATCGCGGTCTGATAACCCGAGCCGGTGCCAATTTCCAGCACGCGTGAAGTCGGCTGCAGGTTCAGCAACTCGGTCATGCGCGCCACGATATAGGGTTGAGAAATCGTCTGCCCGGAACCAATAGGCAGTGCCGTATTCTCATAGGCTTTATGGGCAAAAGCCTCGTCAACAAAACGCTCACGCGGTACGTTTTCGATTGCCTTGAGCAGCCGTTCGTCCCTGATCCCCTGCTGGCGCAGCTGTGCCAGCAGCGTTTGTATGCGTTTGTTCACCATTCCCCGCTAACCTCTGCTTTGGTTAACCATGTTGATAACACATCTTGCGCCCCGTAGGCGGTCAAATCCACCTGCAATGGCGTCACCGATACGTAGCCCTGTTCCACGGCAGCAAAGTCCGTATCCGGGCCTACGTCGAATTTATCACCCGGCGGCCCGATCCAATACAACATCTGGCCACGCGGATCCTGTTGGCTAAACACTTTATCGGCAGGATGCCGGCTGCCGCAGCGGGTCACGCGTATCCCTTTAATCTCAGCCAAGGGCAAATCGGGCACGTTAATATTCAGAATTTTGCCGGTCCGCAGCGGCTCGCGTTGCAAAGCATGCAAGATACGGCAGGTGATGGCCGCCGCCGTCTCATAGTGTTGATGACCATTGAGCGACACGGCCAGCGCGGGTAAGCCCAAATGGCGGCCTTCCATCGCGGCAGCCACCGTGCCGGAATAGATCACGTCATCACCCAGGTTGGGCCCGGCGTTAATACCGGACACCACGATATCTGGCGCTGGCAGCATCAGCGCGTTAACGCCAAGGTAAACACAGTCCGTCGGGGTGCCCTGCTGCACCGCAATATCACCGTTAGGTAATGTCAACGTACGCAAAGGCGCATCCAGCGTTAACGCGTTGGAAGCGCCACTACGGTTACGATCGGGGGCTACCACCTGTATTTCGGCAAACTGACGCAATGCCGCCGCCAGCACCTGGATGCCAGGAGCGCTCACGCCGTCATCGTTACTCAGGAGTATTCTCATCTTGCGGTTAAACGACTTTCTTGAAGATGGCGATAACACGCAGGCTTGGGCTTGTCTTGCTACATCTTTCTGTTTTTAATAGTATTTTCAATAGTAAGCCCAACCTGTCGTAGTAGCCATTCTGACTAGCGTAGTACAGCGAGGCCAACCTCGCTGCCGTTGATAGCATTGGCCTGCACGGCCTTCACTACGCTCTACTATACAATTCAACAGGCGCTAAATCACCCCTAACCCGTGGCAACAGGGCAGGATGCTCCCTTAATCGGGGCTGAGGTGAGTTATCTGGAGTGGGTTTTCACTATGCCAATACTATTGAGCGGTTTGGGGGCAGGTACTCAGCGCGAAAGTCAACGCGCCATAATGAATAATCATCAGACCTGCCAACACTGTCGGAATTCAAACCGCTGAATACGAGGTTAAGGATTAGGACTAATCGTCTGGATCGCCAAGGTCACGACCAGGCTAACGGTGCCGGTGTAGTTTCCGCTCTCAAGCACGCCCTGGGTGGTCTGGCTGAAGCGCAGCGGCAAAACGTCAGAACCATTGGCCATTTCCGCAGAGAACAGATCCTCAGCTTCCAGCGTTTGATTTGTCGTGGTCAGGGTTTTGCCCCCCAGGCTGACAGACAGAGGGATGGTTTTACTTCCATCTGCATCTGCCAGGGTTGCCACACTTCCCAAGCGAACGAAGACACCAATGGCAGGAGTGTTGGACCAAATCTTGGTGTTCAGGTTGTAAGGCATCAACCCCTTGCCCGGCAGGTACTGCATAGTGATGCTACCAGGCAACGCCGAGCTATCGGCCTGGGTCACATTAAGCGAGGCATCCACATCGGCATTGACGGTAATATCTTTCTGCACGGCCTGCACGGCAAAGGCGGCAACCAGGGGGAACACCATCAGCGGTGGTTTAAACAACTTTCTCATAAAATCTCCAACTTACTTTACAGACAACATCAAGATTAAACTCCCTGTAAAAACACGATAAAAATCCAAGCCTCAACCTTGATAACTGTCGGTTAAAGCCGCCCAATTCCCTATTGAGCCGTTTGCGTCGTGGGGGTGTAGATAATGCGTAATGTGCCTGTGTAGTCACCCGACGTTTTATCAGCCAAAGCGAACGTTGGCGTCGTCAGGGTAAGCGGAGCTGGTACGCAGAGCGAAGGTGTACTGATGCCGGGTAGTATCACCTGCCGTTGGATATTGCGGCGGTTGGTATCGCTCCAGACCACCTCTGTGCCGTTGGCAAGGTTTTGCATAGCACCGGTGGTTGGGTTGATCACGCTCACTTGGTAATCCAGCCGATCGCGCACCTTGGCCTTATCACCACCGCGACGGTAAATCGAAAACTGACCGGCAAGCCGTCCCTCTGCCGCAGCACCTTCGTCCTGTAATAACAAACTGATACGGTTACTGGCAGAATTATTGCCGTCGTAGAGGCACATATCCAGGCTGGTGCTGCCGCTGACGCTCTGGCTACTACTGGTTCCCGGGCGGGTTTTCAGGTTCAGGTTGATTACCGGTGCCGAGGTTGGGAATGCAGGCAGGTAAACCTGCTGATTCCCATAATCTGTGACGTTAAGGGTCAGATTGGCCTTCCAGTCAACACGGTGAATGCCTGGGCAACCGACGGTCAATTTGCCACAGTTATCCCAAGCTTTAATCTGCATCTTGAGGTCAGCACGCCAAACTCCGATAACAGATAGTTTGTTCAACTCAGACATCGGGATAAAAGTATTGAACCCCTTAGACAAAATGACGCCGCTAATCCAGGAACTATAGTTTCCTGTATCTTCTTTAATAGAGGTGACCCGTAAGTCTTTGGTCGCCCCACTGCTGTGGGTAAAGCGCAGCGTCAGATATCTCGAATTATCGTTGTTAACACTCCTCCACCAGAACAAGTTTACCTGGCAGGCACCATTGGTTGCATCCGTGGTGGAATAACACGTTAGGCTATTAATCTCATCCTTATCTATGCAAGTCACATTACTCGAGCATGCGACCCCATCTGTGCTGCCCCCCCCAAAGGCGTTCTGCCAGATATAGATATTTGCTGGCAGGCTCATACGATCAAAGGTTATATTGACCTTAGTGTCCTGTGCCTGTGGGGCAATATTGGCACTAAACACTTGCGCACTCAGCAGACCGTACAGGATAAAGGCGTTAACAGCCCCCACGATGAAAACCTTTAAATTATACATTTTTTTCAATAACATAATTCATCACCTAATTCACCTTCATCGCCATCGGCACATCTCTGCCGCTATCTTGGCTGGCGGTCATCAGTTGGGCCTGTTTCTGTTCGGCTGGCGGTATGTTTGCCACAGCCACTCCGTTACAGTGAGTGGTGCCGACATAGCGCACCACGTCACGGATCGCTTGCACCTTCATTGCACACTGATAAAACTGAGCACCACGCAGCAGATACAGCTGGTTCATCGGCCTGACGGTTTCCAGACTAAATCCCCCGCCGCTCAACGGCGTCCAGGAAAGTACGTTGAGCGGAATACCGTCAAGCATCGGCCTGCCCTGCTCGTCCAACATTCTCCCTAGCCAGGTGTAGCGTGAGGTGACCTCGATATTGCGGCGCAATACCTTACCCGGCACCATAAACGCCGTACGCGTGCCCGCCCCACGGCGGATTTCACTGCTGATACCGGCCGGGGCATTGAGTGATTCATTGATATCAAAGGTTGTCGGCTGATAGCCCGGTACGGTAAACAGTGCCCGACTATTACTACGGACGTCTGCCTGACCAGCTCCGTCTACCGATACGTTGACCAGTGCGGCATGGCTTTCAACTGCACTGTCTACCCCAACCGTGATCGCGGAAGACGGGCGCCCATCCCCCCAACGCCCCCAATACAAGCCGGTGCGGTCGACCAGCAGAGAAGAGCTAAAACTGCCACTGCTGCTAACAGCATGCCGGTTGCTCGCCTTGTCATAAGCATCGTTGACGGCAAGGCTGCCATTGCCGTACTGCCCGCTGCTGCGTGCATAGGTTCCAGCACTCAAAGTCTGGCTGTTCACACCGCTGAGCGATGCTCCCAGCTCATTTTGCCCACTTTCGTCCAGGTAGCGGCTGTAGTTGGCGTTATAGCTGAGTTGCCCGGCCCCACGCTGGCTGTTGTGATAGCTTGCTCCCAACGAACTGGTGCTGTTAGTCGTGCTACCGCTACGCCCAGAAAACGACAGACTAAGGGTGAGATAGCCCCCCTTATCGGTCCCCTGCCGTCCGGAGTCGTTGCGCATAAAAGCGCTGATACTGGTGTTGATGTTAATGTCGTTAACCATCAGGGAACGACTCAGGCCGACCTGCCAGGTCTGGCTACGCGCCCGGGTCGCATAGATGCGCTCCCAAGGAGCCCCCCCCTGGCGCTGGCTATCGCTATCAAGCAACTCACTGCGGTAGCGGTAACGCCCCTCATTGCTGTTTAGCGAGTAGCCAAGGTTGGTGTACCATTGGGCAACAGGCAGTGAAATCATCAGGTTAGAGCTCTGATAACAACCGCTGAAACCGTAGTTTTCCCCTTGAGAGTCACAGCCAGGTACCGACATCGCCGAACGGTAGAAGCTCAACGAAAAACCGTCGTTATAGTTGAGTTGCTGAATGTTGCCGCGCGCACCGTCGCTGCCGGATAGGTAACTGACACGAGAGGTCAAGATCCCATCCAATGGGCCAGTGCTAAAGCCATGGCTCCAGTCTGCCGCCGCTTCCCAATACTGGATATCTTTCAGTAACGTGGTTCCCGCCGTCAAAGATAGAGCGTCGGTCAACGGTATGCGCAACCCGCCCTGAACAACTTGCCGCTCCCCTTCTCCCTGATGAACATCACGGTTCTGCTCAACCCCGGCCTGGAGAAACCATTGAAAAGTATTCAACGGGGCCACACCGATGTTGGTATAAGGGACAGTTTCCGTCCTGACCAGTTGGTTATCCTCAAACACGCGTAACGTCACGGTATAACTACCATTGGGAAAAGTACGGGTGTCCAACTCCTGCGCCCCTGCATTCAGGTAAAATGAGGCCAATAGTTGCCCATCACGAAACGCGTCGATACGGGCATTACGCGCCAGAAAAACCGATACCGGGGTCCCACGGGAAACCTGTGACTGATTAATCCAGGCCATGGTTGAACCGGCTCGTAAGCCACGAATTTTGCCAATCGGTAACTGGCTGAGGTTGATGTTGCCGCCTGCGTTGCTGAAAATGTCGCGCGCATCCATCATGCCGCCTTGCAGATAGACTCGCTGGTACAAATCCTGCCGGAAATAGGCATTGTTGACGTCCGCCTGCTGATGGCTGGCACGGCGATAGTGCTGCCCCAGATAGGTCCAGTCGATATTCAGGAAGCCGTTTTCAGTGACGCCGAGCGAGCCGTTGCCCTGCAAAGCCAGCGACTGAAAGTTTTCGTCGGCGACAAAATTCAGGTTTTGTTGATGCAGTAACGCATTCTCACTTTCCGCCGTAGCCTGATAAAAACCGCTACCAGCGACCTTTTTCGGTAAATACTGACGGTTGAGGAACAGATTGACGCGAGAGTTATTTTCGTCATAGATAATATCCACCGTCTGGGTGATCAGATAGTCACAGCTCGGCGCATCGCCGTTACTGCTACAAGCCTGATTACCGTTACGCGCCAACGGTTTCGCCAACGCCGAGATCAGTTGTGTGCCCAACGCGGGGTCGTCGTTAAATTGTTGCTGCACGGCGGCTATCAGCTCCGCTGGCTTTATGAAAACAACCTGTTGCAAATTGATATTGGCTTCATAAAGCCCGAGAGACTTCCCGTAGAGGGAAACATCGACCCAAAGATCCTGCCCTTGCGCCAACTCTTCAAAACCGGCGGGTACCTGAGGAAGGGCTAATGCGTCGTAATGAATAATCATCAGGCCTACCAACAATCCCGTTGTTAGCCTTGCGTGAAAAGCCATTGTTCATCCCTGGATAAAAGTGGGGCTAAAAAGCCCCACAGGATCGGAAGTCAAACCGCTAGATAAGAAATTAAGGCGTCTGAGTTGCCTGGGCCACGACTAGGCTAACGATGCCGGTGTAAGAACCGGTTTTAATCACGCCCTGGGTCGTCTGGCTGAAGCGCAATGGCAACACGTCTGAACCATTGGTAATGCCCGCGGGGAACAGATCCGCAGCGGTCAAAGCCTGATTAGCCGTGGTCAGTGCTTTCCCCCCCAGGCTGACGGACAGAGGGATAGTCTCGCTGCCATTAACGTCGGTCAGGGTTGCCGCTTTCACCAGGCGAATGTTTACCGCTGCGGTAGGGCTGTTAGACCAGATCTTGGTATTCAGATTGAAAGGCGATAGCCCTTTGCCCGGCAGATACTGCATGGTGATGCTGCTTGGCAACGCCGAGTTATCGGCCTGGGTTAAATCAATCGTCGCATCCACGTTGGCATTGACAGTAATATCTTTCTGCACGGCTTGAACGGCAAAAGCAGCAGCCAGGGTGGAAACGATCAGCAGTGGTTTAATCAACTTTTTCATAAAATCTCCATTTTATTTTACAGATAACGTCCAGCTTTACTCCCCCTATAAAATAGGGATCATGATTTGACAATAATTAGTTATTTACCGGTATATCGATTTCTTCAACGGTTTTTTTTAACCAATGGTAATAGCGCGCTTTATATTTTTTACCTGGCTGAAAAAAAAGCGTAGCAACGTTAAGTCTGGTCCCGGGATATATCGTAGCGGTTTCTTTTTTCCAGTTGCAAGCACCGGCAAGATCGCAGATACCCACCTCTCGCAACGGCACACGCAGCGTGCCATCATTTATCACCAGACCGCTTTGCGAATCTAGCTTCAGGCTGACCGTTGGTCTTTTCGGCGCAATATGCACTAACGCTCCCCAGACCAGACTGATGCCAACCTTGGTCGAGGGAGCCTGCGGGCTGGCATTAGCCACCACATCGTCAAATGCAGATTCTGACACCCCCTCAAAATAGACTCGCCAGACGGTTTCCTTTTCGGGCAGTTCCAGGGCCACCAAACGCACCAGACGTTGGCTGCCAGCGGAAATCGCCAACTTCTGCGGCGTGATCACCAACGAGTTCTGGCTAAAGCCGTCGACACTAATCTCTTTTTCCTGCCTGGTGCCCGGGTTGATTATTTGCTTTTCGGTCACCTTGACGAATTGCACCTCGTCGCTTTGTGACATGACTCTTATTTGCGTCGCCCCCGAGTCGCCAATCTCGACGCTCATCGGGTAAATACTCATATTAGCCAGCGCACAGCCAGAGAAAAACAGAATGGGAAGAATACCCAGCAGGTATTTATGCTTATATCTTTTTGTCATGGGTTCACCCTACACGTCCCTGTATATAAATATCCACAGAACATTAGACGTAATTAATTTGACTTAAATAACAATGCGCTCACTATAAGTACGGAAGTTAAATAACTCAACATAACAATAATTAATATTTCCGCAATAATAAATTACATTGCAAGCACATGAAAAACAAAGAGATAATTTTTTATTATAATTAAATTATTCGTTTAATTGAGGGAGTAGCAGAGAGGGGGAGTATTTAACCGCGGTTAAGCAGGCTAAATGACAGGGGCGCCGCCTGCGCCCCTGCAAAGGGTTATTCAGAAATCTCCGCGTCACTGCCAGCCAATTGCATAATTTCACGTACCACGCTGGTGGCAAAACTGCCTGCCGGTAACCAGAAGCGCAGTTCCACGGTGACATCATCCCACCAGGTCCATTGGAGATTTTGCGGCTGTAGCAGCAAAGCCCGGCGTGCAGGATCGACTCGCTCGCGCTTTAACAAGCTCATTAATTCCGGCTGTTGGGCCAGACAACTTTGTTCAAACTCCAGCGCTTCCCCAGCAGTACCCGGCTCACCATCACCCGGTAACGGGGCGGTAACCATCAGTTCACCTGCGTCCAGACGCTGTTGCAGGTCAGATAACTCTTCCGCTTTGGCAACAAACCAACTACCACGCCCGGCGAGTTGCAACGCATCCCCTTCCAGCACGGTTTGCTGCTGTTGGTTAGCCAGACGCTGGCTGGCGATCAGGTTAAACAACGCACTGCGGCTGGCGGACAGGTAGAAGCTGCGTTTGCTACGCTCCTTCACGCGGATCTCATCGTTGGCCCAGCGGCGCGCCATCGTCAGGTTGTTGCCGCCACGGCCAAAGCGCTGGCTGCCAAAGTAGTTCGGTACACCGCCTGCCGCAATGGCCTGCAAACGTTGTTCTACTTCCTGACGATCGCTGATCTGGCGCAGCACCAGGGTGAATTCGTTACCCTTTAGCGTACCGATACGCAGCTTACGCAAGTGGCGAGCGGCCTGTAACACTTCACAGCCTTCCAGCGTAAACTGGCTAAGGTCGGGTGATTCTTTGCCCGGCAGATGCAGGCAGAACCACTGTTCGGTCACCGCATGACGATCTTTCAAACCGGCATAGCTGACAGAACGGGCATGAATACCGGCAAATTTCGCCAGATAATCGGCCACAAACTGGGTGTTACAGCCGTTCTTGCGGATGTTCACCAGCAGGTGTTCACCTTCGCCATCTGGTGCGAAACCCAGATCCTCAACCACCACAAAGTCTTCCGGATTGGCTTTCAGCACGCCGGTGGCCGCAGGCTTGCCGTGCAGCCAGGTCAGATTGGCCATGTCCATCGGTTATTCCTTGATCAACAGGGCAACCGCTTCGCAGGCAATCCCTTCGCCACGACCGGTAAAGCCCAGCTGTTCGGTGGTGGTCGCTTTGACGTTCACGTCGTCCATATGGCATTGCAGATCTTCCGCCAGGAAGATGCGCATCTGAGGAATGTGCGGTGCCATCTTCGGTGCCTGCGCAATGATGGTGACATCCAGATTCCCCAGACGATAGCCCTTGGCACGAATGCGTTTCCAGGCTTCACGCAGCAGTTCGCGGCTATCCGCCCCTTTGAAGGCCGGATCGGTGTCCGGGAACAGCTTGCCGATATCCCCCAACGCCGCCGCCCCTAGCAAGGCATCGGTAGCCGCATGCAGCGCCACATCGCCGTCGGAGTGAGCCAGCAGTCCTTTTTCATAAGGAATGCGAACACCGCCGATCACCAACGGCCCTTCGCCGCCAAATTTATGGACATCAAAACCGTGACCGATACGCATGATGCGCTCCTTTAGTTGTTCAACTGAGTCAAATAGAACGCGGCCAGCGCCAAATCCTCTGGCCGCGTCACTTTAATATTGTCCGAACGCCCCGCGACCAGCAGCGGATGGTAACCGCAATGCTCCAGCGCCGAAGCCTCATCGGTGACTGCCGCCCCTTCATCCAGGGCGCGTTGCAGGCAGATCTTGAGCAGTTCCAGCGGGAACAGCTGCGGCGTCAACGCATGCCACAGATCCTGGCGTTCAACGGTGTGCGCAATGACGTTTTGGTCTACTTGCGCCCGCTTCATGGTATCACGCACCGGCGCAGCAAGGATGCCCCCGACCTTGGTGTGTGCCGTGATGGCCAGCAAACGCTCCAGATCGTCTGGATGCAGGCAAGGGCGGGCGGCGTCGTGCACCAGTACCCAATGGGCGTTATCTGCCAATTGCAGCCCGGCCAACACCGAATCGGCGCGCTGTTGCCCCCCCTCGGTGACTAACACCCGTGGATCCTGAGCTATCGGTAACGTTTTAAACTGCTGGTCTTCGGGACTGATTGCCACGATCACCTGGCTAATACGCGGGTGGCGCAGCAAAGCGTGGATCGCGTGTTCCAGAATGGTTTGGTGACCGATGGTTAAATACTGCTTCGGGCAATCGGCCTGCATACGGCTGCCAATACCGGCAGCGGGCAGGACAGCAATCACCTGCGAGGAGGAGCCTACGGATGGATTCATGCGTTACTTCGGTGGGTTGTTCTGTGTGGCAGACGCCGCGTTGCGCCCGGAAGGTTCAGGAACCAGACGATAGAAAGTCTCGCCGGGCTTGATCATGCCCAGTTCATTACGTGCACGTTCTTCTATCGCTTCCTGACCGCCGTTCAGGTCGTCGATTTCGGCAAACAGCTGATCGTTACGCGCTTTCAGTTTGGCATTGTTGCTCTGCTGAGCCACAACGTCCTCATTGACCCGTACATAATCGTGAATACCATTCTTCCCCAGCCACAGTGAATACTGTAACCAGCCAAGCAGCGCCAGCAATAACAGCGTCAGTTTTCCCATCTCCGCCCCCTAAAAAAAGCGCTTAATCATCCCACAACTTTCCGTTTGACTCCACAGCAGGAGCGGCTTTTCAGCGGCGACAATCGAGCGGAATAAGAATTTCCTGAGTTTAGCACCCAATTGTCAGCTGAAAGCTAAACGAGCGCGGCATGCGGTGCCCCTACAAATGTGTGCACAGCGCCACCCAAGTCAGTATGCAGTAAGAATAACTGGATGGAGGGTATTTTCACCGACATTTCAGCCGCGTTTTAAATAATTATTCATATTTTACACTATTAGCATTTTCATCATCAGGTAGGGGTTGTGTTTTTATTCATGTAAGTTTATTTTTATGCATCTAAAGTGCATAAATAAATCCAATGTATAACCTTTACTCAACTTACTTTCGGGGATAACCAATGCTAAAACGTCTTGTGCTGATCGGTGCTTGCCTGGCAACCGCTTTTTCCACTGCCTCCTTTGCCGCAGAACCGACCTATGTCGTCGGCTCCGGCGGTACCTATCGCCCGTTTGAATTCGAAAACAGCCAAAAAGAGTTGGAAGGCTTCGATATCGATGTGATTAAAGCCGTCGCCAAAGCGGAAGGTTTCCAGGTGAAACTGGTGAACACGCCGTGGGAAGGCATCTTTGCCACTCTGAACTCCGGCGACCGCGACATCATCATTTCCGGCATTACCATTACCGACAAGCGCAAGCAGATGGTCGATTTCTCTGCGCCATACTTCCCGGCAGAGCAGGCTATCGTGGTGCCGAAAGATTCTAAAGTCGATTCCATCGACGCGCTGAAAAGCCTGAAAGTGGGCGTAGTGAACTCCAGTACCGGCGACATCGTGGTTTCCGACGTATTGGGTAAAAACAATACCGCCATCAAGCGCTTCGATAACACCCCGCTGCTGCTGCAAGAGCTGTATGAAGACGGCATTGGCGCGGCGGTCGGTGACGTTGGTGTGGCCAAATTCTACATCAAGACCCACCCGGAGAAAGAGTTCAAACTGGTCTCTGACAGCAAGTTTGAACGCCAGTATTTCGGCATCGCGGTGGCCAAGGGCAATGATGAGCTGCGTAACAAGATCAACAGCGGCCTGAAGAAGATCGTCGCCGATGGCACCTACGCCAAAATCTACCAGACCTGGTTCGACAGCAACGTCCCTACGCTGCCAGCGGAATAAACCTGCTGTAAATAGGGGCGCAATTGAGTGCGCCCCTACGTATTAGACCCGCACGTTCGCATTACCATCGTAAGGATTAAATTTTGTCAGCATTCCGTTGGGAGATCATTGAGGAATACGCTCCGTTGTTTATGGAGGGTGCCTGGATGACCATCAAATGTACCATCATCTGCGTGATCCTGGGCACCACATGGGGACTGATCCTCGGGTTAGGCCGCCTGGCTCAGGCTCCGCACGGCATCTGGAAACCGATCCTGCACTATTGCGTGCAATGGCCGGTGCGTATCTATATCAGCGCCTTCCGGGGCACGCCGCTGTTTGTGCAAATCATGGTGGTTCACTTCGCGCTGGTGCCGCTGTTTATCAACCCGCGTGACGGCCTGCTGGTCAGTAACGGTTTGATGAGCGTCGACTTCGCCCGTGCATTGCGCTCCGATTACGGTGCCTTCCTGTCGTGCGTGGTCGCTATCACGCTCAATGCCGGTGCCTACGTCTCCGAGATCTTCCGTGCCGGTATCCAGTCGATCGATCGCGGCCAAATGGAGGCTTCACGCTCGCTGGGGATGGGTTACGGCAAAACCATGCGCAAAGTGATCCTGCCGCAGGCCTTCCGCCGCATGCTGCCACCGCTCGGCAATAACGCCATCGCCATCGTCAAGGATTCCTCCCTGGCCTCCGCAATTGGTCTGGCGGATCTGGCCTATGCCGCACGTACCGTTTCCGGCGCGTACGCCACCTACTGGGAGCCCTATCTGACGATTTCAGTGATCTATTGGGTCATCACCTTCCTGCTCTCGCTGATGGTGCAACACATGGAAAAAAGGTTCGGTAAAAGTGATTCGCGTACATAATCTGCAAAAACAATTTGGCGAAAGCCACGTGCTGCGCGGTATCTCCTGCCAGATCGCGCCGAAAGAAGTGGTGTGCATTATCGGCCCATCCGGCTCCGGTAAAAGCACCTTCCTCCGCTGTATCAACGCGCTGGAGACGCTCTCCGGCGGTGAGATCGACGTCAATGGCTTTGCCATTCACGACCAGAAGACCGATCTGAACAAAATGCGTGAAAGCGTGGGCATGGTATTCCAGCGCTTTAACCTGTTCCCGCATATGACGGTGTTGGAAAACATCATCATGGCGCCGATGGGGGTGAAAAAACTGTCGCGCAGCGAGGCCATTGAACGCGCCGAGGTGCTACTGAACAAAGTGGGCCTGCTGGACAAGATTGATGCCTATCCGAGCAGCCTGTCCGGCGGGCAGCAACAGCGTGTCGCCATTGCCCGTGCATTGGCGATGGAACCGCAAATCATGCTGTTTGACGAGCCGACCTCAGCGTTGGATCCGGAGTTGGTCGGTGAAGTGTTGGCGGTGATGAAAGCGCTGGCGCTGGAAGGCATGACGATGGTGGTGGTCACCCATGAAATGGGCTTCGCCCGCGAAGTGGCCGACCGGGTGCTGTTTATCGATCAGGGGATTATTCAGGAAGAAGGCACGCCGGAGCATATCTTCACTCACCCGACCAATCCGCGCACGCAGGCATTCCTAAGCAAAGTTTTGTAACCTTCCGCACGGTTTAGACATCTGTTGACGTCTGGTTCCCCTCACCCCAACCCTCTCCCAAAGGGCGAGGGGGCTAGTGCGGAGTACTTGGTTAATTTGTGCCGCTTCGGGAAGTACAGCACTATCAACAAACTCGATCTGGTTCCCTCTCCTGGGGGAGAGGGTTAGGGTGAGGGCGCCTCTACCAACCACTAAGAAAACTGAACACCAGCCAGAACAGGCAGATGACGGCGGCACCGGTCAGCAACAGCGTGAGGATCAGTCGCCCACGTAGCACCATGCTGAAAGTGATCCCCACCAACACAGACGCTGGCATTAAAGCCAGGAAGAAAGGCCAGGTATAAAGCAGGAAAAACAGAGTGTTAGAACCGTAAACCATAAAAGGCACGGTGAACGCCAGCCAGTAGAAGACGAAACCGCTGGTTGCCCCCAGAAACGAATAAGAGGGCTCGTCGGGCTCGAGCTGTGTATCTATCAATAGTGGTGTGGCGTTTTGCATAGCGTTACCTGTTTGATACCCAATGTATCCACATGGGCATGCGGCTCGCTCTGCGGCGGGCTAAGGCTAAAAAGCGCATGGCTGACCGCGCCACACGCCTTTATCGAATTCAGGGTTTGATAATAGCTTTACCACGCAGTACGTCTAACAATTGCTCAGCTAAATTTGTTACCAATTGTTCACCATTGAGGTGTATATCCGGCAACACGGGCGCCTCATAAACCGAGTCAATACCGGTGAAATTACGCAGCTCGCCGGCGCGGGCCTTTTTGTACAATCCTTTCGGGTCACGAGCCTCGCAAATCGCCAGCGGGGTGTCGACATACACTTCGATGAACTGCCCCTCGGCCAGCATTTCACGTACCAGCTGCCGTTCGGCACGGTGTGGCGAGATAAACGCCGTCAACACTACCAGCCCGGCATCCACCATCAGCTTGGCCACCTCACCGACCCGACGGATGTTCTCACGCCGATCCTCGTCAGAAAACCCCAGATCCCTGCACAGGCCGTGGCGCACGTTGTCGCCATCCAGCAGGTAGGTGCTGACGCCCAATTGATGCAGAGCCTGCTCAAGTGCGCCAGCCACGGTCGATTTCCCCGAACCGGACAGGCCGGTAAACCACAGCACCACGCCCTGATGGCCGTTGGCCGCTTCGCGCTCCGCACGCGTTACCGCATGCGGGTGCCATACCACGTTTTCGTCTTTCGCTAACTCGGCCTCGGCCACGTTAATTCCCCTTGAGCAAGTCACGCGCACCCCAGTGTGGGAAGTGCTTGCGTACCAAGGCGTTCAGCTCCAGTTCAAAGGCGCTGAAATCCCCCGCCGCTGCCGGATTATCCTGCTGCAAGGCTTCGCGAATCAACCCCGCGCCGACCGTGACGTTAGTTAAACGATCGATAAAGATCAGGCCACCGGTATCATGGTTCTGCTGATAACTGTCGAGCACCAACGGTTCGTCGAAGGTCAGTTCCACCAGCCCGATACCGTTTAAGGGCAACACGTCGGCCTGATGCTGCGCCAGCGAGTTGATCTCCACCTGATGGCGAATGCTCTCAATGCGGGCGCGGGTTTTCTTGCCAGCCACCTTGATGTCATAGCTCTGGCCCGGTAACAGCGGCTGTTCCGCCATCCATACCACGTCTGCCAAGGCGCTTTGCGTAGCCTGTAGGGTTTCGCTGGCGTCCACCAGCAGGTCACCCCGGCTGATGTCGACTTCATCTTTCAGTACCAGCGTAATCGCTTCACCCGGCCCTGCCTCTGGCAGATCGCCATCGAAGGTCACGATGCGTGCCACGGTGGACTCAACGCCGGATGGCAGCACTTTAATGCGCTGGCCCACGCGAACCACACCGGCAGACAACGTCCCTGCATAACCACGGAAATCGAGATTCGGGCGGTTGACGTATTGCACCGGGAAGCGCAGCGGCTGGTGTTCACGCTCGCTGATGACATCTACCGTTTCCAGCACTTCCAGCAGCGTTGGGCCGCTGTACCAAGGCATCTGTACGCTTTGGCTGGCAACGTTGTCACCATCCAACGCCGACAGCGGCACAAACTTGATTTCCAGGTCGTTGGGCAGTTGCTGAGCGAAGGTCAGGTAATCCTCTTTGAACTGCTCAAACACCGCCTGGCTGTAATCCACCAGATCCATTTTGTTCACCGCCACCACCAGATGGCGAATGCCGAGCAGCGTGGCAATAAAGCTGTGGCGACGGGTCTGATCCAGCACGCCCTTGCGGGCATCGATCAACAGGATCGCCAGATCGCAAGTCGAGGCACCGGTAGCCATATTGCGGGTGTACTGCTCATGTCCCGGCGTATCGGCAATGATAAATTTGCGCTTTTCAGTCGAGAAATAGCGGTAGGCCACGTCGATGGTAATGCCCTGCTCACGCTCCGCCTGCAAACCATCCACCAGTAAGGCCAGATCGAGCTTCTCCCCTTGGGTACCGATGCGTTTGCTGTCGGTATGCAAGGTAGACAGCTGGTCTTCGTAGATCTGGCGGGTATCGTGCAGCAAACGACCGATCAGGGTACTTTTGCCGTCGTCCACGCTGCCGCAGGTCAGAAAGCGTAGCAGACTCTTGTGTTGCTGCGCGTGCAGATAAGCCTCTACCCCGCCCTGTTCAGCGATTTGTTGTGCAATAACGTTGTTCATTCCGGCGGCTCCTTAGAAATACCCTTGGCGCTTTTTCAGCTCCATCGAACCGGACTGATCGCGGTCGATCATGCGGCCCTGACGTTCGCTGGTGGTGGAGACCAGCATTTCCTCGATGATCTCCGGCAGCGTCTGCGCAGAAGAATCTACCGCGCCGGTCAACGGCCAGCAGCCGAGAGTACGGAAGCGCACCATTCGCTGGCTGATCACTTCGCCCGGTTGCAGATCGATACGATCGTCATCCACCATCATCAACATGCCGTCGCGTTCCACTACCGGGCGCGGTTTGGCCAGATAGAGCGGAACGATGTCGATCTTCTCCAGGAAGATGTATTGCCAGATATCCAGTTCGGTCCAGTTTGACAGCGGGAACACGCGGATGCTCTCGCCCTTGTTGATCTGGCCGTTATAGTTGTGCCACAGCTCCGGGCGCTGGTTTTTCGGATCCCAGCGGTGGAAGCGATCGCGGAACGAGTAGATCCGCTCTTTGGCGCGGGATTTTTCCTCATCGCGGCGCGCGCCACCAAAGGCGGCGTCAAAACCGTACTTGTTCAGCGCCTGCTTGAGGCCTTCGGTTTTCATGATATCGGTATGCTTGGCGCTGCCGTGAACAAACGGGTTAATACCCATCGCCACCCCTTCCGGGTTTTTGTGGATCAGCAGCTCGAAGCCGTACTCTTTGGCGGTACGATCGCGGAATTGATACATTTCGCGGAACTTCCAGCCGGTATCCACATGCAGCAGCGGGAACGGCAGCGTGCCCGGGTAGAACGCCTTGCGTGCCAGATGCAGCATCACCGAGGAGTCTTTACCGATGGAATAGAGCATCACCGGATTGCCGAATTCGGCGGCCACTTCACGGATAATATGGATGCTCTCCGCCTCCAATTGCCGCAAATGGGTGAGTCGTTTTTGGTCCATAACAGATCCTTAAGCCAAATTCACGACGGCCGGGCGCGCTGCCACTGCCGTCTGCGATTGATGCCCAAACCAGGCGATTTGATGATGTAATTCCACCACTTCACCGATCACCAGCAGCGCCGGTAACGGTGCCTGCCGAGTTAATTGTTCCAGCTGTTGCAGGGTGCCGGTCTGCACCTGTTGATCGGCCCGCGTCCCCCGGCTGATCACCGCTACCGGTGTCGCTGCGTCACGACCATGGGCGATCAGATTACGGCTGATATCCGCCGCCTTCATGGTGCCCATGTAGATCGCCAATGTCTGACGCGCCCGCGCCAGAGCGGGCCAATCCAGGCCGTCTTCATCGTCACGGCCATGGCCGGTAATAAAGGTGACGCTCTGTGCATGATCGCGGTGCGTCAGTGGAATACCCGCATAGGCCGTAGCCCCTGCGGCGGCGGTCACACCCGGCACCACCTGGAAAGGAATTCCGGCAGCGGCGGCCACCTGTAACTCTTCGCCACCCCGGCCAAAGATAAAGGGATCGCCGCCTTTCAACCGCACTACCCGCTTCCCCTGCTGCGCCAGTTCCACCAGCAGCCGATTGGTCTCTTCCTGGATCACCGAGTGTGCACCGGCGCGTTTGCCCACGCAGATACGTTCAGCGTCGCGACGCACCAAATCCAGCGTCTCTTCACTCACCAGATGATCGTAAAGCACCACGTCGGCCTGCTGCATGACCTGCAGCCCGCGTAAGGTTAACAAGCCGACATCGCCCGGGCCTGCCCCGACCAGCGCGATCTCACCTTGCTTACCCTTATTACCCTGCGCAAAAGCCGTTAAATCCTGATCCAACTGCTGTTGTGCCTGCTCAGCCTGCCCATTCGCCACCAGCGTAGCAAAACGGCCATTGAACGCCTGTTCCCAGAAACGCCGTCTGGCCCCCATGGAAGCCAACTGTTGTTTCACTTTGCCACGCAACCCACCTGCCAGTGCTGCCATCTGTCCCAGGCTGGTAGGCAGCAGGGCTTCCAGTTTCTCGCGCAGCATCCGCGCCAATACCGGAGCCTGGCCGCTGGATGACACGGCCACCACCAACGGTGAGCGATCGATAATCGACGGGAAGATAAAAGAACAGCGCGGTTGATCGTCTACCACGTTGGCCAGCACGCGGCGCTTATCCGCTTCGGCATACACCTCGGCGTTCAGCGCGCTATCGTCGGTAGCGGCAATCACCAGAAAAACGTCGTCAAGTTGCTGCGGCACAAAGCTCTGCGCCAGCCAGTGAACTTGCCCTTGCAGATGTTGTTGCTCCAGCTCAGCGGAGAGCGCCTGCGCCACGATCCGCACTTCGGCCCCAGCACGAAGCAGGAGGTCGACTTTGCGTGCAGCCACTTCGCCGCCGCCCACCACCAGCACCGGGCGTTGTTTCAGGTCGGCAAATATTGGTAGATAGTCCACAACGGCCTTTTCATATAACAAATTGATAGGGTGACTATACGGCGTGCGATTTGCCCCCTGAAATGACGAAAAGGCATGAGATGTTCTTAAATGGAATAAGGCAGGCTACAACGAGGTTAAATAGACAGGCAGCGAGTGAATCGAAATGGAGCATCGTTGAACAGGGTGGTTTAACGTCGTGCATCTCAGACAAAAATAGGACGCGAAGAAATTGTCTTATCGCCCGTAGCGTCCCATACTGACTACCGCAAAAATAATCGGCATCACCGCTGTCAAAGAAGGATTTTTCGGTATGTTTTCCCGCTTGTGTCTGAGGGCTGGGCTGTTGTTAGTCGCTCTCGGCAGTGCTGTAAGCGTTTCGGCCGCTACCAAACCCGTAAAAGACGCCCCGATGGGCCAGTTCGCCGCCAGCCAGATACGTCACATCGCCACCTACTTCCCCGGCCGCATGGCGGGCAGCCCGGCAGAACTATTGGCCGCCGACTATCTGAAACAACAGTTTAGCGAGATGGGCTACCCGGCTGACAGCCGCACCTTTGACGCCCGTTATCTCTACACCAACAAAGACGGCAGTGAAAACTGGCGCAAGATCAGCGTCAGTTCGGTGATTGCGACCAAAAAAGGTGAACGCCCCCAGCAGGTGATCATCATGGCGCACTTCGATACCTATACCCCGCTTAGCGACGATGAGGTGGACAACAATCTCGGCGGCCTGACGCTGCAAGGGGTCGACGACAACGCCTCTGGCGTGGGCGTGATGCTGGAATTGGCCAACCGGCTGAAAAACATCCCTACCACCTATAGCCTGCGTTTTGTAGCCATGAGCGGTGAAGAACTCAAATCGGTGGGGGCGAAAAACTACCTCGGCCGCATGACGCAGGATGAACGCAATAACACGCTGCTGGTGATTAACCTCGACAGCCTGATCACCGGCGATCGCCTCTATTTCCATTCAGGACGCAACACCGAGCCGGAAGTGATAGCCAGATCCCGCGATCGGGCGCTGAATATCGCCCACCGTTATGGTATCGAAGCGGCCATCAACCCTGGTAGCAAAGCGTTCCCCAAAGGCACCGGCTGCTGTTCCGATCAGATTATCTTTGATGAGGCCAAAATCCCGGTGATGGCGGTAGAGGCGACCAACTGGTCGCTGGGGGAGAAGGACGGTTATCAGCAGCGTATCGTCAGCCCGAGCTTCCCGCAGGGTATCACCTGGCATCGTCCGCAATTCGACAATCTGCAATACCTGGAAACCCATCTGCCGGGGCGGATCGATAAACGCAGCCGTGACAGCGTGCGGATCCTGTTACCGCTGGTGAAAGAACTGGTACAGGCGCATCCAGCCCCAGAGCCGAAGAAGAAAAAGAAGAAATAGTTGGGCGAACATAGAGTACAAATTTTGTGCTCATCCCCTCGGTTAAGTATACTGAGTGAAATCCGTATGCGAGAAGAAGCCGATGAGTGCGCACATAAACCTTATCGCAAAAAGCGACCCGAGAGAGCCTTGGATCACCTGATAATTTCAAAGGAGGTGTTTGGGTGACTAAAAACGGAACTGCTGAATTATTCGTTCAAACGGCCTTGGAACGACAAGAGGAGTTGGCTGCCTGGGAACAGGAACAGCAATCCCTGGCACTGCTAAAACTAGCGTTGAAAGCCAAACAAGAAGTCGTTGAAGGGAAAGTCCTCACGCCTGATGAAGCACTGAAAAGGTTAAGGGCTGCAAGAGGTTAAGGAGTAACCTATCATGTATGAAGTGCGTCTGACCGAGCCTTGCCGAACACGCCAAGATTTAACCCGCGCTCTCTTGCGGCACATGTTATTAAGCTAGTGCAGTTATTGCCGTGTCCAACGACCGTAGGGACGCTGCATGCTGCGCCCATTTGTGAGTTACAACCCCTCTCCCAACGTACAGACAGCGAACCTCATGGACGCTGATTTAGGGAGAGTGAGTTAGTTCAGAGCCGCTATCAGCCATCACCCTTCGTGCAGGCCACACTCGCGCTTCAGGCCGAAGAAGCGGGTTTCCTCTTCGCTCATGCCCTCTTCCCATTTCCGGGTGGTGTGGGTATCGCCCACCGACAGGTAGCCCTGATCCCACAGCGGGTGATAGCTCAGCCCATGCTCGGTCAGATACTGATAAATCTGGCGGTTATCCCAGTCGATGATCGGCAGGATCTTGAACACCCCACGCTGCACTGCCAGCACCGGCAGGTTGGCACGGCTGCCCGATTGCTCACGACGCAGGCCAGCAAACCAGGTTTGGGCCCCCAGCGTTTCCAGCGCGCGGTTCATCGGCTCAACCTTGTTGATCTGGTTGTACTGCTCAATCCCCTCAACGCCCTGCTCCCAAAGCTTGCCGTAGCGCGCCTCTTGCCAGGCCGGTGAATGCTCGGCGCGGAATACCTGTAGGTTCAGGTTCAGCTGGTCGGCCAGTTGATCGATAAACTGGTAGGTTTCCGGGAACAGATAGCCGGTATCGGTCAGGATCACCGGGATATCCGGCTTGATGCGCGTGACCAGATGCAGACACACCGCCGCCTGAATACCAAAGCTGGAGGAGAGCACAAACTCCCCCGGCAGATGTTCCAGTGCCCAGGCGACTCTCTCCTGCGCCGAAAGCTGTTCCAACTGGCCGTTAACGACCGCCAATGCCAGCGCCTGCCCGGATTTTGGTAACGCGTTCAGCGCCGCCAGATCCCATTCAGCCATGATGCGATCTCCTGATAGTGTTGATGTGGCCCCTCACCCTAACCCTCTCCCAAAGGGAGAGGGAACCGTACGTGCCCGTATTCAGCATATCGCTCTACAAAGTAGCTAGAGCACCAGTGCGGCATCAAACCTCGGGCTTCCCCCTCTCCCTTTGGGAGAGGGCCGGGGTGAGGGGATTGGCTGCACCGATATAGCATGCAGCCGCGATGGTTATTCCCAGAAATCCTGCGCGGGATCCAGCACTGGCCGGATAATGCCGGTGCGAACGGTGAAGTCGCCAAAGCCTTCGCCAGCGTTACGCTCCGTTGCCCAACGGCCTACCAGCTGATCGATAGTTTGCAGGATTTCCTCTTCGTTAATGTTTTCCCGATACATGCGCGGAATACGCGTCCCTTCACGGTTCCCCCCCAGATGCAGGTTGTAGCGGCCAATCGCTTTACCGACCAGGCCAATTTCCGCCAGCAGCGCCCGGCCACAGCCGTTCGGGCAACCGGTGATACGCAGCACCACATGCTCATCACCCACGCCATGCCGGTGCATGATGCCCTCGACCTTGGTCACAAACTCTGGCAGGAAGCGTTCGGCCTCCGCCATCGCCAGCGGGCAAGTTGGGTAGGATACGCAGGCCATTGAGTTCTTGCGCTGCTCGCTGATTCCGTCGTCGATCAGACCATGCTGGCGCGCCAGCGCTTCGATCCTGGCCTTTTCGCTTTCCGGTACCCCAGCGACGATCAGGTTCTGGTTAGCCGTTAAGCGGAAATCACCCTGGTGGATCCTGGCGATCTCGGCCACGCCGGTTTTCAGCGGACGGCCTGGGTAATCCAGCAGGCGGCCGTTTTCAATAAACAGCGTCAGGTGCCAGTGGTTATCGACTCCTTTGACCCAGCCGATGCGATCGCCACGGCCAGTAAACTCGTACGGACGCACCGGCGCAAAGGTGATACCGGCACGCTTTTCAACTTCGGCGCGGAAGGTATCTACCCCTACCCGCTCCAGCGTATATTTGGTTTTCGCGTTCTTACGGTCGGTACGGTTGCCCCAGTCACGCTGGGTCGTCACTACCGCTTCGGCGACAGCCAACGTGTGCTCCAGCGGAATATAGCCAAACTCACTCGCCGTACGCGCATAGGTTTTCTTGTTGCCGTGCTCGATGGACAGACCGCCGCCCACCAGCAGGTTAAAGCCCACCAGCTTGCCGTGCTCGGCAATCGCCACAAAGTTCATGTCGTTGGCGTGCAGATCCACATCGTTCTGCGGCGGGATCACCACCGTAGTTTTAAACTTGCGTGGCAGGTAAGTGGCTCCCAGGATCGGCTCTTCGTCCGTGGTCGCGACTTTTTCTTTATCCAGCCACACTTCGGCATAGGCGCGGGTACGCGGCAGCAGGTGCTCGGAGATTTTCTTCGCCCATTCGTACGCCTCCTGATGCAGCTCCGACTCCACCGGATTCGAGGTGCAGAGTACGTTACGGTTCACGTCGTTGGCGGTCGCCAGCGCATCCAGCCCCAGGCGGTTCAGCAACTGGTGTACCGGTTTCACATTGCCTTTGACGATGCCGTGAAACTGGAACGTCTGGCGGTTGGTGATACGAATACTGCCGTACAGCGTGCTTTCGGCGGCAAATTTGTCGATGCCCAGCCACTGCTGCGGAGAAATAATCCCCCCCGGCAGGCGGCAGCGCAGCATCATGGCGTGGCGCGGCTCGAGCTTCTGCTCTGCACGTTCGGCACGAATATCACGATCGTCCTGCTGATACATGCCGTGGAAACGGATCAGCAAAAAATTATCGCCGGTAAAACCGCCGGTCAGACCGTCCTGTAAATCTTCGGCAATGGTTCCGCGCAGGAAGTTACTCTCTTTCTTCAGACGCTCGGCATCGGCCAGTTTGCCTTCAACCACCAGAGGCCCGGGGTGTTTATCACTCATCAGTAAACGTCTCGCTGATAACGGCGCTCAAGGCGCAGCTCGCTTAAGAATTCGTCTGCCAGCTCGGTATCCATTCCACCGTGCTCGGCCACCAGTGCTAACAATGTGTTTTCAACGTCTTTCGCCATGCGGTTGGCGTCGCCACAGACATAGATGTGTGCGCCTTGCTGGATCCAGTTCCAGACTTCCGCTCCGTGCTCGCGCAGCTTGTCCTGCACGTAAACCTTATGTTGTTGATCCCGTGACCAGGCCAGATCGATGCGCGTCAGCAGGCCATCCTTCACATAGCGCTGCCATTCAACCTGATACAGGAAGTCTTCGGTAAAGTGCGGATTGCCGAAGAACAGCCAGTTTTTACCCCCGGCACCGTCGGCTTCGCGCTGCTGCATAAAGGCGCGGAATGGGGCAATACCGGTGCCAGGGCCGATCATGATCAGCGGTGTGTCCGGGTTGGCCGGCAAGCGGAAGTTGTCGTTATGTTCGATAAAGACCCGCAGTTCGCCTTCTTCTTCCAGACGATCGGCCAGGAAGCTGGAAGCTCCACCGGCACGGCTGCGGCCATCAATGTCATAGCGCACTACGCCAACGGTGATATGCACTTCGCTGTCATTTTCCGCCTGAGAAGAGGCAATGGAGTACAGACGCGGCGTCAGCGGGCGCAGCAGGCTGAGTAGCTGCTCTGCGCTCAGATCGGCAGGAGCCTGGCGTACCATGTCTACAATCGGGGTGTTCTGCGCGTAATGTTGCAGTTTAGGCTTATCGGCCAGCAGGCCAATCAGTTGTTCGTCCCGTGACAGCCCGGCATATTTCTCCACAATCAGCGTGGTGTTTTGCGTCAGTTCAAAGTGGCTGCGCAGGGCATCGCGCAACGGCAGGGTTTGCCCTTCAACCTCAACGAGTTCATCGCCTTTCAGCCACAGCAGTTGCACCAACTCATCCACCAACGCCGGATCGTTGTCAAACCACACGCCGAGCGCATCGCCCGGTTGATAGCGCAGGCCGGAATCGCCTAAATCAATTTCGATATGGCGCACGTCTTTATCGGAAGCACGGCCGGTGATCTTTTGCTTGGCCGCCAGTTGGGCGGTCAGCGGCTGTTCTTTGCTGTAAGGGCTGCTATCGATCAGATCGACCGCGCCGCTGGCCAATGCTGCGGGGGCGCTGTTTTCCACAGGTGCTCGCGACTTCAGGACTTCCACCACCTGCTTGCGCCAGGCAACAGCCAGTTCCTGATAATCCACGTCCGCATCGATGCGCTCCACCAGGCGTTCGGCCCCCAGCTCGGCGAGCTTGCCATCAAAATCCTTGCCGGACTGGCAGAAATTCTCGTACGAGCTATCCCCCAGGCCAAACACCGCAAAGGCGGTTTCAGTGAGCTTGGGCGCTTTTTTCGAATGCAGGAATTTATGCAGCGCGACCGCCTCTTCCGCGGGTTCGCCTTCACCTTGGGTGGAAGCAATCACTACCAGCAGACGCTCCTGGGCGATTTGCTTGAACTTGTAGTCACCGGCATTGACCAAGGTGACACTCAGCTTCGCCGCCAGCAAATCATCGCGTAACTGTTCAGCGAGACGGCGAGCATTGCCGGTCTGAGAGGCAGAAATCAGGGTAATGCTGGCCGCAGGGGCCGCGGCAACCGGTGCCGAGGCCACGCTTCCCGGCTGCTGATTGACCATGCCCCAGAAGTAACCGGACAACCACGCCAGCTGCGTTGGGGAATACCCACCGATGACGGCCTGTAAACTCGAGAGCTGTTCGGGTGTCAGCGGGAGCAAAGATGTTGGAGGAACCTGAGTCGTCATCGCGGTACGGATATCCTATGCTTAGCCAGTGTCAGTCGCTGTAATTGTTGTTGTGTGATGTCCTGAAAAGACCAGGAGAGTTTGTAAGGTTACCGAGCGTCATTGCAACGATTAAATAAGGGATAGCAATAATTAATAACCAAAACGACTAAGCAGTTTTCCTGGTAAGGGATAGTGGCTAAATCGTTAGATGGTAATTTTTAATTGATTGATATTTATATGGTTATTTTATAAAAAGTGAAATGACTCGCATTTGAGGTTGGATGATGCGCCCGATAAGTCTTTCTATGGCCGAACAAATTTATTCTCGCGCCGCCCCATGAAGATCAAGCGCGAGACCCTATCAGGTGAGTAAGATTAGTCAGCAGGCTCACTTTCCGTTACTATTCGGCGGTTTTTTGAGTCAATGAGGCCGTAGCAAATGGCAACCACGCTATTTAAAGATTTTCAGTTTGAAGCCGCACACCACCTGCCAAACGTACCGGAGGGCCACAAATGCGGCCGTCTGCACGGGCATTCGTTCATGGTGCGTATCGAAGTTACCGGAGAAGTGGACGCCCACACCGGCTGGGTGATGGATTTTGCCGAGCTGAAGGCCGCCTTCAAGCCTATCTGGCAGCGCCTGGACCACTATAATCTGAACGACATCCCTGGCCTGGAGAATCCGACCAGCGAAGTGCTTGCCGCCTGGATTTGGCAGCAGTTGAAACCGCAACTGCCAGAACTGTCGGCGGTGATGGTCAAAGAGACCTGTACCGCGGGCTGCGTATATAAAGGTTAATAGATGAAGGGGTTTGGCCAAGTGCGATTCCCCTCACCCTAACCCTCTCCCCAAGGAGAGGGAACCGATCGAGTTCGCTGATATTTCCCACATTTTCTGGAGCAAATCTGGGGGGAGTTTCAGGCGATATTCAGATACTTGTGCGTCTGCATCGAAAGCCGCCAGTTGCGGGCAATGCAGGTTTCAATACATAGCCGCGTCGCATCTTCCTTTTGGCTAATCGGCTGCAAGGCGATAATCCGGTGCTTTTCGTCGTGCAACGTCGCCAGCAACTCGTCCAACGCCTCAATATCACGCTCCCGCCCAACCGGATGTTTGATCTCATCGGCCCGCATCAGCGCCTGCTCTATCACCTTCAAGCCACCGCGCATATTCACTTTGGGTGAAACAGTTACCCAGGTATTGGGAGTACAGAGGATTTCATGGGTACCGCTGGTTTCGATCTGGCAGCCAAAACCCGCATTCTCAAACAGCTTGGTCATCGGGATCAGATCGTAGATGCACGGCTCTCCGCCGGTGATCACGATATGACGTGCGGTATAGCCCTGCTGCTCGATCACCTCCAGCAACTGTTCTGCGCTGGCGCTGCCCCAGGCATCGCTCTCGGCTGTTTTCACCAGGATGCGCTGCATATCCACTTCCCGATCGGCGTCCTTTTCCCAGGTGTGTTTGGTATCGCACCAGCTGCATCCCACCGGGCAACCCTGTAGACGAATAAAAATGGCTGGAACGCCGGTGAAATAGCCTTCGCCCTGCAAGGTCTGGAACATCTCGTTAATCGGGTACTGCATCGCTTTCTCAATTTCGAAGGGGAAAGAGGCATTATCGCAGATCCCACCCGGACGGCCAAACCGGGAAAATTGTATGAAATCTTTTCCCGTTACCAACAACCAGCAGCTTTCTCCAGCTAACCCGCTAATAGGTGGCGTTTATTGCAGCCTTAACGCCAACGGCCGATGTTATCCACCTCGCAAAACAAACATACAATTAACAAATAATTTAAAAATATTTGACACAAACCATGACAGTGACGCAGATGTATAGACAGGCAGGCACAAGTCGGGCGCAGTTCCGACGATCCATCCATCAGCATCATTTCTGCGTTCAGAGGGGATTATGGCTCACTCCACCGAGTTGAATATTCAGCAGGCAATCGACGACAGCAAGTTTTCGCTGTTTCACTGGACCTTGATCATCCTGGGTTTCCTGATCCTGGCGATCGACGGTTACGATACGGCGGCGATGGGCTATATCGCCCCTTCGGTGGCCAAAGACTGGGGGATCGTCAAACAGGATCTGGGGCCGGTATTAAGCGCTGCGCTGCTGGGCCTTTCGTTGGGCGCCCTGATTGCCGGGCCGATTTCCGACCGCGTTGGCCGCAAGCGGGTGCTGGTGTTTTCCTGCCTGTTCTTCGGCCTGTCCAGTCTGGCCACCGCCTACGCAGGCTCACTCAATAGCCTGACGCTATGGCGTTTCCTCACCGGGCTTGGGCTGGGTGCCGCCATGCCCAATGCCATCACGCTGATCTCCGAATACGCCCCGCAGCGTTGCCGATCGCTGGCCATCAACACCATGTACTGCGGATTTCCGCTGGGAGCGGCTGGCGGTGGTGCCATCTCTTCGTGGCTGATCCCCGCTTACGGCTGGCACAGCGTGTTGCTGCTGGGAGCTATTGCCCCGCTGTTGCTCACCATACTGTTGATCCTGCTGCTGCCGGAATCGGTAAAATATATGGTGAACCGTGGCCATGATGCGGCCAAAATCAAACAGATTGCCCAACGCTTTATCAGCCACAATATCAGCCATATCTCCCGTTTCTACCTGTATGAAGACAAGCTGGCCTTGTCAAAAACCAGCGTCGGCCTGCTGTTCAGCCGCCCCTACCTGGTGGGAACGCTGATGCTATGGCTGACCTATTTTATGGGGTTGGTGATCTACTACGTATTACTGAGCTGGATGCCGCTATTGATGCAAGGGCTGGGATATCAGCTTGAGCAGTCGGCGATCCTGACTTCACTGTTCACCTTTGGCGGTACGCTGGGGATCCTGATGGCCGGTTGGTTGATGGATCGCTGGAATGCCCACAAGGTGGTAGCCACCGGCTTTGCCATCAGCGCCCTGCTGATTGTGGCGATGGCCACCGAGGATAGCCAGATCGTGCTGCTCGGTACCTTTATCTTCCTGATGGGCATCACCATGAACGGCGCGCAATCCGGCCTGCAAACTCTGGCGGCTACCTATTACCCGACACACAGCCGCGCGACCGGTATTGCCTGGATGCAGGGGATTGGCCGCTTTGGCGGCGTGGCTGGCACCATGATGGCGGCCCAGCTATTGGCGATGGAGTGGCAGGTACAAAGTATTTTGCTGTTTCTGGCGATCCCGGCGCTGTTGGCCAGCCTGGCTACGGTATTCAAACTGACGCGCTCGAGCATATTACAACCCGTTCTTTAATCTTCTCCAGGGCGCGCTCCCGCGCCCTGCTTCCCCCGGCAATAGGTTTTTTTTATCGCCCCCGCTTAGTTGTAATCCATATGTAAAATTATTGTGATTTATCGCTCAAAAATGACACTATTTTAATTCATTTTTGTAGAGCAGCTCACTGTTTTGCCGCGTCTGGCTAATGGACTTAATCCGAAAAACAAATTTAACCGAATGATTTATAAAGCAAATAATCTTTGCTTATGCCGTTTTTCTCAAATCGTCGTCGCTGTTGCATATGCTTGTACATACAAGTATATGTTAATAAACCCTGCTCATTGTTATGACCGGTGTTTACGTCATGAGATGAGATTTGTACCGATACCGTTTGAGGAACTAGCTGTGACTGCAAATAACAAAGTTCGCCATGTTGATATTCGCGCGCCCCGCGGCACACAATTAACGGCCAAAAGCTGGCTGACCGAAGCGCCGCTGCGCATGCTGATGAACAACCTCGATCCTGAAGTGGCTGAAAACCCACATGAACTGGTGGTTTATGGCGGTATCGGCCGCGCAGCCCGTGATTGGGACTGTTACGACAAGATCGTTGCCACCCTCAAAACGCTGGAAGACGACGAAACCTTGCTGGTGCAGTCCGGCAAGCCGGTCGGCGTGTTCAAAACCCACAGCAACGCCCCGCGCGTGCTGATTGCCAACTCCAACCTGGTGCCACATTGGGCCACCTGGGAACACTTTAACGAGCTGGATGCCAAAGGTCTGGCAATGTATGGCCAGATGACCGCCGGCAGTTGGATCTACATCGGTAGCCAGGGCATCGTGCAAGGGACTTACGAAACCTTCGTCGAAGCTGGCCGCCAGCACTACGACGGCAGCCTGAAAGGCCGCTGGGTGCTGACCGCCGGGCTGGGTGGCATGGGTGGCGCACAGCCTCTGGCCGCTACCTTGGCCGGGGCCAGCTCGCTCAACATTGAATGCCAGCAAAGCCGTATCGATTTCCGTCTGAAAACCCGCTATGTCGATGAGCAGGCGACCGATCTGGATGACGCACTGGCGCGTCTGAAAAAATACTGTGCCGAAGGCAAAGCCATTTCGATCGCCCTGTGTGGCAACGCGGCAGAAATCCTGCCTGAACTGGTCAAGCGCGGCGTGCGTCCGGATATGGTCACCGACCAGACCAGTGCCCACGATCCGCTCAACGGTTATCTGCCAAAAGGCTGGAACTGGGAAGAGTATCGCCGCCGTGCGCAAACCGAGCCTGCGGTGGTGGTAAAGGCCGCCAAGCAGTCGATGGCCGAACACGTCGAAGCCATGTTAGCGTTCCAGAAGCTGGGCGTGCCAACCTTCGACTACGGCAATAATATCCGCCAGATGGCTAAAGAGATGGGCGTCACCAACGCCTTTGACTTCCCAGGCTTTGTGCCTGCCTATATTCGCCCGCTGTTCTGCCGTGGCGTAGGCCCGTTCCGTTGGGCTGCGCTGTCCGGCGATCCGCAGGATATCTACAAGACCGATGCGATGGTCAAAGAGCTGATCCCAGACGATGAGCACCTGCATCGTTGGCTGGATATGGCGCGTGAACGCATCAGCTTCCAGGGTCTGCCAGCGCGGATCTGCTGGGTCGGCCTGGGTCAACGCGCCAAGCTGGGGCTGGCATTTAACGAGATGGTACGCAGCGGCGAGCTTTCGGCTCCTATCGTGATTGGCCGTGACCACCTGGACTCCGGCTCGGTAGCCAGCCCGAACCGCGAAACCGAATCAATGAAAGATGGCTCTGATGCCGTGTCCGACTGGCCGCTGCTCAATGCCCTGCTCAACACCGCCAGCGGTGCCACCTGGGTGTCTCTGCACCACGGCGGCGGCGTCGGTATGGGCTTCTCCCAACACTCCGGCATGGTGATCGTCTGTGACGGCACCGATGAAGCCGCCGAGCGTATCGCCCGCGTGCTGCATAACGACCCGGCCACCGGCGTGATGCGCCATGCCGATGCGGGTTACGACATCGCTATCGACTGTGCTCGCGAGCAAGGCCTGAACCTGCCAATGGTTGCCGCAACTCAGGGAGACAAAGCATGAAAGCTCTGACTATCCGCCCGGGCAAGCTGACGCTGGCCGAACTGCGCCAGGTATATCAACACCCGGTGACCCTGACGCTGGACGACAACGCCTATGGCCCAATCCAGCAAAGCGTATCCTGTGTCGAACGCATCGTGGAAGAGAACCGCACCACTTACGGCATCAATACCGGGTTTGGCCTGCTGGCCTCCACCCGTATCGCCCGTGAGGACTTGGAGAACCTGCAACGCTCTATCGTGCTGTCACATGCGGCTGGCGTCGGTGCGCCTACTGACGACAATCTGGTGCGCCTGATTATGGTGCTGAAAATCAACAGCCTGTCACGTGGCTTCTCCGGCATCCGTCTGGAAGTGATCCAGGCGCTGATGGCGCTGGTGAATGCCGAAGTGTATCCGCATATTCCGCTGAAAGGTTCCGTTGGCGCTTCCGGCGATCTGGCTCCCTTGGCCCATATGAGCCTGGTGCTGCTGGGTGAAGGCAAAGCCCGCTATCAGGGCGAGTGGTTGCCGGCCACCGAAGCGCTGGCCAAAGCGGGTCTGAAGCCATTAACGCTGGCGGCCAAAGAGGGCCTGGCATTGCTGAACGGCACCCAGGTTTCCGCCGCCTTTGCGCTGCGTGGCCTGTTTGATGCCGAAGACCTGTATGCTGCCGCCACCGTTACCGGCAGCCTGACCGTCGAGGCCGCTCTGGGTTCTCGTAGCCCGTTCGATCCGCGCATTCACGAAGTCCGTGGCCAACGTGGGCAGATCGACGCCGCCGCCGCTTATCGCCACCTGCTTGGGGCGCGTAGCGCGGTGTCTGATTCACACGCCAACTGCGAGAAGGTGCAAGATCCTTACTCTCTGCGCTGTCAGCCGCAGGTGATGGGTGCCTGCCTGACGCAAATCCGTCAGGCCGCAGAGGTGCTGGAAATTGAGGCCAACGCCGTTTCCGATAATCCGCTGGTGTTTGCCGAACAGGGTGATGTGCTGTCCGGCGGCAACTTCCACGCCGAGCCGGTCGCCATGGCCGCCGATAACCTGGCGCTGGCATTTGCCGAAATCGGTTCACTCTCCGAGCGCCGTATCTCGTTGATGATGGATAAACACATGTCGCAGTTGCCCCCGTTCCTGGTGGATAACGGCGGGGTGAACTCCGGCTTTATGATCGCTCAGGTTACCGCCGCTGCGCTGACCAGCGAGAACAAGGCCTTGGCACACCCGGCCAGCGTCGACAGCATCCCGACGTCTGCCAACCAGGAAGACCATGTCTCGATGGCACCGGCAGCGGGCCGTCGCCTATGGGAAATGGCGGATAACGTCCGCGGCATTCTGGCCGTGGAATGGTTAGCCGCTTGCCAGGGGCTGGATCTGCGTAAGGGCCTGCAAACCACCGCAGGTCTGGAGCAGGCACGCCATCTGCTGCGCGAACACGTTGCCTACTACGATAAGGACCGGTTCTTCGCCCCCGATATCGAAGCGGCCAGCCAACTGTTGGCAGCAGGCCATCTGACCGCTCTGGTCCCTACCGCATTGTTACCTAGCCAGGCGTAACGCCTTTAGGCCGTGCCCCGTCAGTCTGGAGCACGGCTTATTACCCTGCACAATTCGTCTTCTATCCCGCCAGGGCTCGTTCCCCCGGCGTGGATAGCGCTGCCTGTCCGACAACAATATGATTAAAACGGAGAAGCAACATGCGTAATGAGAAACCCCAGCTCCGGCGTGGCCTGAACGCGCGACATATCCGCTTTATGGCCCTCGGTTCGGCTATCGGCACCGGTCTGTTTTATGGTTCCGCTGGCGCTATTCAACTGGCTGGCCCGGCCGTGCTGCTTGCCTATCTGGTGGGCGGCGCGGCGGTATTTATGGTGATGCGAGCCTTGGGGGAAATGGCGGTGCATCAGCCCGTCTCCGGCTCCTTCGGCCACTATGCCAGTCATTATCTCGGCCCGTTGGCCGGGTTCCTCACCGGCTGGACCTACACCTTTGAAATGGTGATCGTGGCGCTGGCCGACGTGACGGCCTTCGGTATCTATATGGGGCTATGGTTCCCGGACGTCGCGCAATGGGTCTGGGTGCTGAGCATCATTCTGTTTATCGGCGCGCTTAACCTGTGCAGCGTCAAAGTGTTTGGCGAGATGGAGTTCTGGCTGTCGCTGGTCAAGGTTGCCGCCATCGTGGCGATGATCATTGGCGGAGCCGCCGTGATGCTGTTCGGTTTCGGCGTGACGCAGGAAGCTACAGGGTTCAGCAACCTGTGGCAGCACGGTGGATTTATGCCAAACGGCATTGGTGGCGTCATCGCCTCTCTGGCGGTGGTGATGTTTGCCTTCGGCGGCATTGAAATCATCGGCATCACCGCCAGCGAAGCCAAAGATCCTGCCAAGGTATTGCCCAAGGCAATCAACGCGGTCCCCGTCCGTATCCTGTTGTTCTACGTACTGACCTTGCTGGTATTGATGTCGATCTACCCATGGAACAGCATCGGCCAGAACGGTAGCCCGTTTGTCGAAATCTTCAGCCATATGGGCATCAGCTCGGCGGCTAACGTGTTGAACGTGGTGGTGATCACCGCCGCCATCTCCGCCATCAACAGCGATATCTTTGGCGCTGGCCGCATGATGTACGGCATGGCACAGGATGGCCAGGCACCGAAGGCCTTCACCAAGCTGACCGGCAACGGCGTGCCTTGGATGACAGTGTTAGTGATGTCCATCGCGCTGCTGCTGGCCGTCGTGCTCAACTACCTGATCCCCAAACAGATATTCATCATCATTGCCTCCATCGCCACCTTTGCCACGGTATGGGTGTGGCTGATGATCCTGCTGTCACAAATCGCCATGCGCCGGACGCTCACTAAAGATGAAGTGACCAGGCTGAGCTTCCCGGTGCCTTGGTGGCCGGTCGCTCCCGCCTTGGCTACGGCGTTTATGGTCTTCGTGATCGGCCTGCTCGGTTACTTCGAGGAAAGCCGTATCGCGCTGTATGTCGGGCTAGTCTGGGTAGCCTTCCTGACGCTGGCTTATACGTTGTGGGTACGCAAAAAAGGTGGGGGTTCACCCGCCGTAGTCTCAACGGAAAGCCGGTAATAACGGCCCGTCGTTCCCGGGCTTATCAACTGACCCCATAATCAAGGGAAATGCGCTATGCAAACAACAACATCGGGATTATTGAAAACGCTGTGGGTGCCGCTAATTGCCATTGGGCTGAGCATGGGCAGCGTTTCCGCCAAGGCTGCCGGCTGGTGCGAGTCTGGCAAGCCGGTTAAATTTGCCGGTTTGAATTGGGAAAGCGGCATGCTGCTGACCGATATCATGCAGTACGTGCTGCAAAAAGGGTACGACTGCCAAACCGATGCCCTCCCGGGCAACTCCATCACCATGGAACAGGCCGTCGGCACCAATGATATCCAGGTCTTCGCCGAAGAGTGGATTGGCCGTAGTGAAGTGTGGAACAAGGCCGAGAAAGCCGGTAAAGCGGTCAGCGTAGGAGCACCCATCGTTGGCGCGGTCGAGGGTTGGTATGTCCCGCGTTATGTCATCGAAGGGGACGCCAAGCGTAATATCAAACCCCTGGCCCCTGATCTGAAAAGCATCCCCGACCTGGCAAAATATGCTCAGGTGTTCCGCGATCAGGAAGAACCTGGCAAAGGGCGTTTCTACAACTGCCCTGCCGGCTGGACCTGTGAACTGGATAACAGCACCATCCTGAAAACCTTCAATCTGGCCGATAAGTTCACCAACTTCCGTCCAGGAACCGGCCCGGCGCTGGATACCGCAATCCTTTCCAGTTACCGCCGTGGCGAACCGATCCTGTTCTACTACTGGTCACCCACGCCGATCATGGGCCAGCTCGATCTGGTGAGGCTGGATGAACCGGGTGTGAATAAAACCATCCATATCAAGGTCGGCCTGTCGAGCGTATTTAACCAGCAAGCCCCAGAGCTGGTAGAAGTCTTGGCCAAGGTCAATCTGCCGCTCGATATGGTTAACCAGAATCTGGCCCGCATGAGTAAAGAACGCATCAGCTCACAGAAGCTGGCGCTGGAGTTCTTCAAACAGCACCCGGAAATCTGGCAACAGTGGGTGAGTGAAGACGCAGCGAAGAAAATCCAGGCGTCTTTGTAAGCGCATTCTCTTAGCTTCTCAGCTCAACATCTGACGGGCGCAGCATGCTGCGCCCCTGCGCTGTGGGAGCTTTCAGGTAAACACTTGTCTGGAGCCTTCGCGTTCCAGACCCGATAGGGGCAAAAATCATGTTTCCAGAACGTTTTACCTTCTCTGTCGCCGATTGGATTAACCACTGGGTGGAAATCCTGGTGAATAATTACGGCGATATGTTCCGCAAGATTTCCGATACCTTGCTGTGGGCGGTGATCCAATTGGAAAGCCTGCTGCGTGCGGCCCCCTGGTGGCTGGTGCTGATTATCGTCGGTCTGTTAGCCTGGCATGCCACCCGCCGCGTATTGCCGACGGTGGTGATGGTCGGCCTGCTGCTGTTGGTCGGTACCGCAGGGATGTGGGACAAACTGATGCAAACGCTGGCGCTGGTGTTGGTGGCAACGTTGCTGGCGATAGTGCTCGGTATTCCGCAAGGGATCCTGGCGGCGCGTAGCGATCGGGTACGCTCGGTAATGATGCCATTGATGGACGTCATGCAGACCATGCCAAGCTTCGTCTATCTGATCCCGGTGCTGATGCTGTTCGGGCTGGGTAAAGTCCCGGCGATCCTGGCCACGGTCATTTACGCCACCCCGCCGCTGATCCGCCTGACCGACCTGGGTATCCGCCAGGTCGATAAAGAGGTGATGGAGTCCGTCACCGCTTTCGGAGCCAACCGCTGGCAGAAACTGTTCGGCGTACAATTACCGCTGGCGTTGCCGAGCATTATGGCCGGTATCAATCAGACCACCATGATGTCGCTCTCAATGGTCGTCGTCGCCTCAATGATCGGCGCACGGGGCTTGGGTGAAGATGTGCTGGTGGGCATTCAAACGCTGAACGTCGGACTGGGCCTGGAGGCCGGGCTGGCCATCGTTATTCTGGCCGTGGTCATCGACCGTATCACTCAGGCCTATGGCCGTACCGCCTTTGCGAGGTAATCCCGATGAACAAAATCGAAATCAGAAACGTCTACAAGATTTTTGGTCACAAAACGGCGGCCGCTCTGGCCCTGAGCCAGCAAGGTAAAACCAAGCAGGAAGTCCAGGCGGCCACGGACTGCGTGATCGGCGTGCACGATCTGTCGATGTCGATCGAAGCCGGAGAGATCTTCGTGATCATGGGGCTGTCCGGCTCCGGTAAGTCCACGCTGGTACGCCACTTCAACCGCCTGATCGATCCCACCAGCGGCGAGATCCTGGTAGATGGCGAAGACATCCTGCGTTACGACGAAAAACAGTTGGAGCACTTTCGTCGCCACAAGATCAGCATGGTGTTTCAAAGCTTCGGCCTGTTACCGCATAAAACGGTGCTGGAGAACGTCGCCTATGGGCTGAAAGTACGCGGCGAGAGCAAAGAAACCTGCCAGGAACGGGCGATCCACTGGATCAACACCGTTGGCCTGAAAGGCTATGAGAAATCTTACCCACATCAGCTTTCCGGCGGTATGCGCCAACGAGTGGGTTTGGCGCGTGCGCTGGCGACCAATACCGATATCATTTTGCTGGATGAAGCCTTCAGTGCGCTCGACCCGCTGATCCGTGCCGAGATGCAGGATCAACTGCTGGCGCTGCAAAAAGAGCTACATAAAACGCTGGTGTTTATCACCCACGATCTGGACGAAGCGGTACGCATCGGCAACCGCATTGCCATCCTGAAAGATGGCAAACTGATCCAGGTCGGTACGCCGCATGAAATCCTCAACCACCCGGCCGATGAGTATGTGAACCGTTTCGTGCAGCGCCGCCTGGCACTGGATGAGAATGTACAAAAACCGCGTCCACTGGCCGTCGCCAGCGCTTGAGGAGTCTGGAATGATTTATCCAACTGAGGTGGTGATCGACAGCCAGCCAGTGCGTTGGCAAGACGTCACGGCAGTGGCACGTCACCAGGCTCCACTGAGCCTTTCTGCCGCCGCTTGGGCGCGTATAGAGAATGCCCAGGCGATTGTTCAGCATATCGTCACCAGCCAGCAGCGCGCCTACGGCGTCAATACCGGGCTGGGTGCCTTGTGCAACCAGACGCTGGAGGGAGAACAACTGGCCAAACTCTCCAGCAATACCCTGCTCAGCCATGCCTGCGGAGTGGGCGAGCCACTGTCCGATGAGCAGACCCGCGCCATTATCTGCTGTGCCATTATCAACTACAGTCAGGGTAAATCAGGTATCCAGCGTCCGGTTGTCGAGGCATTACTGGCATTGCTCAATCGGGGAATTACCCCCCGCGTGCCGTCGCAGGGGTCGGTTGGTTACCTGACGCATATGGCTCACGTTGGCGTGGCGCTGCTGGGGTTAGGTGAGGTCAGCTATGGTGGCCAAATCGTCCCCGCCGCGCAGGCGCTAGCGGCCGAGGATATCATCATGCCGACCTTGGGGGCCAAAGACGGGCTGTGCCTGGTCAATGGTACTCCATGCATGAGCGGCTTGAGCTGCCTGGCCTTGGCGGATATTCACCGCCTGCTGCGCTGGGCTGACGTTTTAGGGGCAATGAGCTTTGAAGCGTTACGCGGGCAAATCGCCGCCTTTGATGAAGAGATCCTGGCGCTGAAGCCCCACCCCGGTATGCAGTTGGTTGGGCGTAATCTGCGGACGCTGCTGGCAGGTAGTGAAGTGATTGCCTCCAGTCTGGGGATCCGTACGCAAGATGCCTTGAGCATTCGCTCCATTCCGCAGGTGCACGGCGCTTGCCGCGATCAATTCGCCCATGCTGCGCAGCAAATTGAAACCGAGCTCAACGGCGCGACCGACAATCCTTTGTTACTCGGTACGCCAGAGCATTACCGCATCATGTCGCAGGCCAACCCGCATGGCGAATCCGTGGCGATGGCCGCCGATCTGCTGGCCATCGTGCTGGCAGAGTTGGGGGGTATTGCCGAGCGCCGAATCGATCGCCTGATCAATCCGTTGGTCAGCGGGTTACCGGCCTTCCTGGTCAGCAATCCGGGCGTCAACTCCGGTATGATGATTGCCCAATACGTCGCCGCGTCGCTGTGCGCGGAAAACCGCCAGTTGGCGCAGCCTTGCGTGGTCGATAACTACGTGACCTCGGCCCTGCAGGAGGATCATCTCAGCCTGGGCACCGGGGCCGCTTTGCGGCTACACCGGGCGATTGCCAACAGCACGCAGATCCTGGCGATTGAATACCTGCTGGCGGCGCAGGCCTTCGAATTCCTCAAGGTTGAACGTTTTGGCGAGGGTACACAGCGTGCCTGGCAGCTATTACGCCAGAAGGTGACTCCTTACGATCAGGATCGCTGGTTAGCGCCGGATATTGCCACCAGTGCGGCCATACTGGCTGACGAACGGTTGCTGGCCGAGATAATACCGTTTTGACACAACACCCTCTTCTATAATCAATAAGGTCGATCGGGTCGAACATGTTCGACCCTTGCCCTTCAGCAATGCGCCAGCGCCTGATGGATATCGGCCTTCAGATCCTCAATATCTTCCAGCCCCGCCGAAAGCCTGATCAGGCCGTCGCTGATATGGTGCCGCTGACGCTCCTCTGCGCTGTAAGCCGAATGCGTCATGCTCGCCGGGTGCTGTGCCAATGATTCACAATCCCCCAGGCTCACCGCCCGCAAGATCAGCTGTAACCCGTTGAGGAAGCGGATCCCGGCATCCATACCCCCTTTCAGTTCAAAAGCCAGCATCCCACCGGGGCGACTCATCTGCCGATGAGCCAATTCATACTGTGGGAAGCCCTCTAATCCCGGGTAATACACGCGTTCCACCGCAGGGTGTTGAGCCAACAGCTCGGCGAGTTGCTGAGCATTGTCGCAATGGCGCTCCATACGTAATGGCAGGGTTTTCAGGCCGCGTAGCAACAGAGACGCATCCTGCGCCGACAACACCGCACCGGTCATATCCTTCAAACCAATCAAGCGGATCTCCTGTGCCAGTTCAGCCTTGGCGATCACCAGTCCGGCTAGCAGATCGCCATGTCCACCCAGATATTTGGTGGCAGAGTGCACCACCATATCTGCCCCCAACGCCAGTGGCTGTTGCAGATAAGGCGTGCAATAGGTGTTATCCACCAGCAACAGCGCCCGCGGTTTCCCATGGGTGATTGCGGCAATCGCCGCGATATCAATCAGGCGCATATTCGGGTTGGCTGGCGTTTCGCAATACACCAACCGGGTACGTGGCCCAATGGCCTGCGCCAGTTGCTCTGGCCGCGTCAGGTCAACGTGGGTGATTTTCACGCCATAACGCGCCAGACCATGATGGAAGTAGCTGAAGGTGCAGCCATAAATGGTTTCATCGACGATCAGTTCATCACCCGGTGCCAGCAGCGTCCAGCAGCAGGCGGTGATCGCCCCCATACCGGAGGAGAAGGCCACGGCGGCCTCTCCCCCCTCCAGGTTGGCGATACGCTGCTCCAGTAAATTCAGCGTTGGATTGGCAATACGCGAGTAGAAATAACCCGATTCGGTGCCTGCAAAACAGGCTCCCCCATATTCAGCCGAGGGAAAGGTAAAGGTCGAGCTCATAAACACCGGTGGGCAAAGCGCGCCCAGAAATTGCTGCGGATCATAGCCGTGATGAATGGCGCGTGTAGCGAACGCCTGTTTGGATTGCATTGACATAGCGATGTCCTGTTGCAGGGGGAAGGCTTGCCATCAGGTGTCTGGTGGCAAGGCCGAGGTACGTAAACGCTGGCCGATGATTTGCAACGTGCGCAGCACCAGCATCAATCCCAATAAGGTGTCCGGCTGGCGTAGCAGCGCATAAACCGAACGGTAATTGGCCGCTGAAGTATTCATTTGCAGTTCGCTATGCGCCATCTTCAGCGCCATGCCGCCTTCCCAACCGGCGGCAACAACGCCCTCAAACACGCCAGCCAGTTTTTCCACCAGAGCATTATCCGCAATGTCCGTCAGATCGGACAGCAACGACAGCAAATCGACCACGTTATCCAGCCTGCCGGTCGCCAGCAGCGGATCGAGCTTTGCCAACAGGGCATCTAACGGCTGTGCTTGCGATGAGTCCATATTTCCTCCGTTCAGATCAGTCCACGCACGGTGGCCCAGTACAGGCCACGGTTAAATCCGTTGCGCAGCATGCCGCCCAGTTTGGTGGCGGGAGTGGGGAGCACGTCATGGCGATAGTCATAAACCAGCGGCATACCGGCCTGTAGCCCCATTTGGGCAATCGCCTGTACCTTGCCGTCGTAATGGCTGTGAGGCTGGCCCAGGCGCAGTTCCGCGACAATATTGTCGGCAATCACCGGGGCCTGGTTATGACAGGAGCCGCCCGCCTTGCTCACCGGCAGATCGACGGTATCGCCAATCACATACACGCCCTGCTGGCCATAAACCTGTAGCGTCTGGTGATCGGTGGGCAGCCAACCTTCACCGTTATCGATATCGCTCAGCCCGGTGTTACGCACCGCTTCCACCGCACGGATCGGCGGGGTGGCCATCAGGATGTCGAAGGGTTGTTCGTCACCCTCGGTGGAATAGGCAATGCGCCGTTCACTATCTACTTTTCCCAGGGTAAAACCGCGCTGATGCTTGATGTCGCGGGCGGCAAAAATGCTGGGCAGAACCTCGCCGGTGGGGCGTTGCAGGAACAGGCAATTACGCAGCAGCTGTGAAATGGTCGGGTAGGTATAGACAATTTCGATGTTGTTACGTACCCCGCGCCGCCGGAGATAGTCGTCCAGCATCAGGGTCGTTTCTACCGGGGCAATACCACATTGGTGCGGAACGTTAGGCGTTTGCGGGAACGACACGGTGATAAAAATGCGGCCTTTCTCGATGGTGGCCAGCTTTTGTGCCAATTGGCGCGCCGCCTGATATTGATAAAAGTGATCGCCAGCCTGGGCTAATCCCTCAATCTGTTCTGGCCAAGGCACACAACCGGTGGCAAAGACTAAAAAGTCATAGTTATATTTATTCCCATCGCGGGTATAAATACAGCGCTGTGATAAGTCGAACTGTTCAGCCTTATCAACTATAAACTGAATTTCTGGCCGCAATAAGCTCTGTTGCGGCCGGGTCAATTCTTGTTTAAAAAAAGCGTTAAAGGCGACATACATAAACGCGGGCTTGTAATAATGCACCGGAGAGTCGGAAATCATCATGATTTCAACCTGATTATTGATAACCTCCCGGTGGAGCTTGGCGGCCAAAAGATTAGCCAGTATGGTACCTCCCGTACCACCACCTACAATAATTATCCTACTTCGCATGCCAACCTCGCAGCCTGTATGCAATAAAGTACGATAGCCAATGGAGTTATTCCACCGGCGCTGTCCGACGTATTTCAGCAAGAGGAAATGAGGCATTCCCCTTATAGATTTAAAAGTCTAGTAGTTAAATACTATAAGGCAAAACAAAAAGAACTATAAAAATAGGAATTTTATTACACCAAAGAAATCATAGCATTATGTTGAATGAAACATAACATTAATATCAGAGTAATTAATGGAATGCTATCAATTCAACATTGCATCTATATCACCTTCGCAGCTTTCACCCGCTAAGGCTTGGCAGCATAATCGCGCGACACCGCCTCCAGGCCATAACCGACCATCGCCATATACAGGCTAAAGTAACGTTCTGCCATCACAATAAACGAACTATTTAACTCAATCAGCACGTTGTTTTTAGTGGTAAGCAAGCCTGATTTTTCCGCAGCCTGCAGGATGCGATTGATATGCGTACGGGACACCGAGCTGAACTTGGCAATTTCTGCCGAGGACAACAACAGCATATGGGAATTGTGACGGATACTTTCCATAAACAGGATCAGCAGCACCATATGGCCCGCATCTTTGGTAATAAATAATCCGACCTGTGGTACCAGGTCGATCAGATAGATCTCCCTCGCCATCAGTTGGCCGTAATTCTTGAAGAACGCCGGTAAAAAGCGGCCATGCTCGAGCAGTTCGTCCACCGGAATTTCAGGAGCCACTATCTGGTAAGGCAACGCCATCGAGGATACCAACTGACGGACCTCACGCAGGGCATATTCGGAGGGCGTAAACAGTAGCGTCCGCCGGTCTTGCACATCCTTTTTGACCTCTAGCCAACGACCGACACGCAAGAAGAACAGAAACGAATCCAACGAGTTCTCGCTGATAATATTTTTGCCTTTAAAAAAGGCTTTCACATCCTTCAGTGCCGCCCCGCTTTGGGTGTAATAAATATACATCAGTGTCGAACAGATGATAAACCGGCTGTTACGAAAGATAATTTTGTAAAACAGCGGGTGATGCTGATAGGTCTGCTCGATCATTACACCATGTTGAAGAATCATCTGATGGAACTGTGGCGAGTTTCTTATCCGGGTGGCTCGGAGTTCCATTTCAAGCTCGAGCTGATGTTTATTGGGTATCATCGTATTCTTCCTAGTCTGCATAGCGCAGCTTTTATTGCCGTACGGCATACTGCTGATCGACCGCATTACCCTGGTCATCGATAATGGCAGCGACAACCAGCGGTGAGGCAGTGGCTCCCGGTTGCCCCATCTCGTCTAGCCGATATTTTTTGCTGCTAAAAGGCGGCGTCATCATGTCACTCTCAAGCTGCACCGGATAATCCCGCTGGCCGACGCGCAGCGAAATACGGGCAAAAGAGAGGTGGAAAGCCGAGCGGTTTTCGCACAGCAACACATAATGATTATCTTCTTTTTGTAATGAGAATACCGGCATTGGCACCTCCCGCTCGCTGACCTCCAGTGCCTTGGGGCGATAGAAAATTTTCATCTGGGTATTCATCGCCATGGTTACGCTAGCCAGTTGCGGGGGGCTGACCGGGCGCGTCGGCGGGATTTCGTACAGGTTAATCCAGAAGACAGATTCCCTGTCAGCGGGCAGTGCCTGCTGGTTGTAAACCAGCCGCAGCCCTTTCATGGTATTGGGTTGCATGCTGAACACCGCAGGCAAGCTGACAAAAGGGGCGGTTGATTGCTCGGGAGCCGCATTGACATCCCCATCGTCAACCCAGGTTTGTACCACTACCGGGTAGTCATTGGTATTGAGCAGCATCAGGCTGTTCTCGCTCTCACCCTCACGAAAAATCACCCGCGTCGCAGAGGCAATAATACCGGCCTGGGCCAGCATTGCAGGTAACAACCCACCAAGTAACAGCAACGCACATACGATTTTCTTCATGGATTTCTCTATTGAACCTTGACCCAAACATAAGCTTTGGCATCGACCAGCCCTGGCGTTACGATGTGCCCCGGCAAGCGTGTCAGAGTGGCCGTCAACTGGGTGGTGTAATGGGTATAGCCAGCGGCGGTACTACCCGCATTGCTTGCACCATCATGCACCGGATACCAACCTGCGTTATTACCCTGCGGGCACGTCCCCGTGGTACCACAGTGGTTCCAGCCGAGAAAATTCATCTGCGTGCCGGTTGTACTATTGGCAATGGTGATCCCTACACCGGTCGCTATGTTGGGGTCCGTGGCATAGCCGTCGGAGAGCAGATAGCGAACACCACCACTGGCGTTAACCAGGCCAATCCGTTGGGCTAACTCGAAGCTGGCATAAGGGACCTGCAGCCCCATCGCCGTGCGATTGCTGCTCACCCCGGAAACCGCCGCGTTGTCACATTCCACATTGATGGTGAACTGGGCTTGCGAAGTTTGCCCCGCATTTAACTGGCTGACGGCAATGGTTGGCAGGATGACCAATGGCGTGACGTTACGCACCACGCAGGTGGCGGTATGTGACAGGGAAGAAATCGGTGCCGTGCCCATGCCCATGGCGTTCCAACGCCCGGTTGCCCAGGTCACATAATTGCTGGAAGAATCGCTGCCGATGGTATCGCTGGCGATACCCGGCCCTTGGAAAGTGACGTAACCATTGGGCTGGTTGCAGGTATAACTCGCGTTACCGGTGGCGGAAGCCATCCCACTAAGCACATTGGATGCACTGTAACCACAGTAGTTACTGGCACCACGGCCGGGCAACGTACGGATACGGATCAGATCGGCGCGGATAGGGCTGAAATCCTTGACCCGGATCTGGATCTTGTTACCTACGCGGGCATAGCGGGTGATCGGCGTGGCCTGCCAATAACGGGTGAATACCCTGCCCGAATCCAGATGGGTCAGGCGAATGCCGACATAGGGAAAGTAGGTGGCGTAATAATTTGGGTTGCCATCGATCGCGCCCAAATCAAAATGGCCCCCCACCCGGTCATCACCGTTGGTGGCAAACACTTCAAATATCTGTCCGATATCGCTGGCATCGCACTCATACAATACTTTGTCCGCATTCGGATAGCGTACGCCGGAAGTCAGATTAAATACGCTGCTGCCCAGCGGCGAGCCGATGGGTTGCAGGTAAGTACTGGTCAGGTTGACTTTCCCCAGGCCAATCCCAACGCCACAGGCGTCACAGCCAGCATCAATAGCCGGTGAAACGCGGGTGCATCTTGCCGCCGCGGGCAGGCTGATCCCAACCAGTAAACTTGCCCACAGCGCCAGCCGTAGCAGTGGAAACAGAACCATGATAAAACCTCCGGTTAATAGTCGGTAAATCAGCGACATGTCGCATTCAGCAGCAGGATAGGGTCATCAGTGGGCGGCGGTAGCTGATAGGACATGCTGCACTGTTGCGTGGCGCCTTTCCCCCAGCGTAACGTCAGTTTCCCCTGCTGTTTGTCACTACGCAGGTAGACCTGATTGGCCTGCCCGACCATACCAACATCCTGCTCGTTGCTATCAAAAACCGCGGTGCCCATCGGGATAGTGCTGCCATCTGGCCGTTGAACCTTGATCAGCACGGCCTGCCCACGGATTGTTTTGAAGTGCAGCCGTACCGTGGCTCCGGCATAAGGTGCCACGCGCTGTTGCCCGTCTTCCAATTCCGCTTTGCTGTTCATTCCCTGCGGATTTAGGGCTACCGAGTTGTACTGATAAGGCACCAGCGAAGGCACTAGCGCATAGCCGAAGCGATCGACGCGCGCCCCCTGCCCATCCATAACTTGGGCACCGCTCGCGCCAGGGGCATCAATCAGGGCAAAAGTATCCCCCACATAAGGCCCCAACGTGACCCCACCACTGTGAGCGACCACCGCCCCCTGTAGCGAAGCCGATCCCTGCCAATACTGACGCGAGGCTGACAGCGAGCCGTTAGTACTGGCGTAAGGCAGACGGGTTTGCAGATTGCCGCCCCAGACGCTGTTGTTATTCTTGTCGTCGGTACTGAAGTTAAGCCCGTAGCCAACCGGCTGTTTTTCCCCCATGCTGCCTGAGATCACCGCCTGATAATTTCCCCCCTGTCCTTGGCTATGATTGGCTAACAAAGACGCAGAAGGCGCTGAAGATGAACGACCCAGAGGGAATGAGATGGACAGTGCGCTGACGGTTTGCGATGTGTTGGACTGCGAGAAACTATTGCTGCCGCCGTACTGCTCGCCGTCGTAATAGGCGTGATTGCTGCCGTTCAGGCGGCGGGTGCGCGTCACCGAAAGGTTCAGTGCGACGCCATTGCCAAATATCTTGCCCCAGCCCAGCTGCAACTGATTATCCCGGCCGCGCCCGTCACGGTAATCCTGAGTTGAACCAGATAGCGTCAGGTTGCCCAATTCGCCAATGCCCTGATTGACGGCAACTTCAAAGCGCGACTGCTGGCGATAAGAATCGGAATACCAGTTTTGGCCGTTTCTGGCGGCCTGGCGTACGCCGAGCACGTCGCTCAGGTCTCGGAACCCTTCGGTGGAGTAACGATAGCCAGCAATAGAAAGCGTGGTATCCGTCGGGGCAAAGGTTTTACTGTAGGACAGATGCAGCATCCAGCCGGAGGTGCTGCCTTCCGGCAGGCTGGCATGAGAGTAGGTACTGTCGAGGCCAAAAGCGCCCAACTGATTGCTGTAAACGCCACCGAGCATCATGGCCTGATAACCGTCGGCCAGTTGGTTGCCGAGGTTGAACGTCAGGGAGTTGGTCAGGCCATGCTGCCAGGTCAACTCGCTGAACAGGTCATTGTCGCCGATAAAACGAGAGCGCCCGATGGTCGCCGAATAGCGTGAATAACCAGGGCGGACGGATTGGGGAACGGCAGAGAATGGCACGGTGAAGGTATTCACGCTGCCATCGGCCTCGGTCACCACTACCGTCAGGTCGCCGGAGAAATTGGTAGCAAACAGATCGTTAATGGCAAATGGCCCTGGTGCTACCGTGGTTTCATACAGCTGGCTTTTGCCCTGCAGCACCGTGACTCTGGCGTTGCTGTTAGCGATGCCGCGCACCACAGGAGCGTAGCCCCGCAGCGAGTTCGGCAGCATACGATCGTCCGACGTCATCCTGACGCCACGAAACCCCAGACCGGCGAAGAAGTGGCCGTCGGTAAAGCCCTCCCCCAGTAACACTTCACTGCGCAGTGGCAACACGGCCCGTTGGACAAAACGGCGGCTGGTATCCCAGTGGTTGCCAAATTCATTATCCAGGCGGAAGCTGGATTGCTGGCGGTAACGCCACATTCCCAGGTTAAATCCCCCGTTCAGGTTGGCGAAGGTGGAGTTGAGATCCTTAGACTGGCCCTGGCGGTATTTGACGTGATACTGGTTGATATTGTAGTTGATAAACATCATTGATTCGCCACTGCTCAGACTGCCTGAGCTCACGCTGCCACGGGGTTTATGGTTCAGCAAAATCTGCGGGATGCTGAGATCCAATCTTAGTTGTGACATATCGGCCTGAACCTGAATATCTTTAAGGTCGCGTTCAGGTTGCAGGCAGCCATCTTCAGGTAGCGGTGGGATAGACTTTAAGCCAAAACGCTCAAGCTGCTGGCGGTCAAAGCAAGGCAGGACGCGCTGGTTGTCGCCGCGAACAAAGCGAATTTGCTCGCGTTCCACAAACGAACCGTTGTTAAACAAATCGACCTGATAGTCTCCCGGCGTCAGCAGATCTTGCTGGTTAAACTGTTCAAGCTGGGTACTACCGAAAACGCTGCCACGTAATAAATCGGCATCAAAGGAGTAATCGTCCGTTGCGCCCTGTGCCATGGGGATGCCGCCAAGGGGCAGCAATAAAAGTCCATAGCGGCAGCACACTGAGAGCAGTGATAGCGGAAATGCGGGATAGTTTTTTTGCGACATCAGGACCTCCCTGTCCTTTTTTTAGTGCTGTGTCTCTAGAGTTACAGGAACCTCTACCCCGTAATCATTCATCACACCCAGCACCAATTTCAGCTTCCCTTTAGGTAATACAGTACTTATTGGCCAACTCACCTGTGAAAAAGGCGCGATCATATCGGCAGGTTCAATATGCAGACTTTGATTGCCGCTTTTGGCATAGCTGATACTGGCGTAATAAGGCGTTGGATTACTGACCTGCAATACATTGCCATTACGTTGAATACGTAGCTGTTTGCCCACCATTTTGGCCTCCCCCGCCAGCCCTTCGGGCCGATAGAACACCTTCAGCCGGTTACTCACCAGCAGCACCAGTTTGTTTTTATCCGTATGGCTTTCTTTTACGGCGGGTACCTGAAGGAAATTAAGGTGAAATAAGGATTCGCGATCGGTAGGCAAGCCTTTGCCGGTATAGACCAGTCGCACCATTTGGCCGCTATGAGCATTCATACGGAAGATCTGAGGCGAAGCCACAAAGGGAGCGTCGGCGGTTTGCGGTGTCGATTGGGCATTATCAATATCAAGCCAGATTTGGATCAGCGCCGGGACAGGATCATCATTGGTAAACTGCAGCGTCTTCTCACGAGCCTCAGCCGGATAGATAATTCGGTTACCCAGCATGGTGACGCTGGCATAAGCGCTATTGATAGCGATCGCTGTCAGACAGAGTAGCACTGCCGTCCAGCAGGCAAAGGTGCGTGTTGTATACGCCATAAAATTGACCAGTCAACTCAGCACTACTCAGCGTGGCTGGCAGTGCGGGTATTACTATGAATAACAGGTTGTTTCCAACCATCGGGCCGACCCGACTGCTGGAAACAACCTTAGAACGGCAGAGTATTATTTATAGGTGATAGCGAACTGAGCCGTAGCGTTTACCGAACCCGCGCCTACCCCGGCGTCTTCCGCGTAATAACGCGCGGTCAGCTCTTGGGAAGTTGATACTGCGCCTTTTGCCAGCGTCATGGCGCTGGTGGTGGTGCTAGAACCCGCGGTAAAGTTCAGTGGGGTGGAGCCATCGCTATCGAGTAACTGGATAGACACGTTGGTTGCATCACCGGTATTGCCCAGGTTGCCATTGGCAGTGGCGTTATTACCGACAAATACCGTCTTGATGGAAGTATCGCTGGCCGCAGTGGTACAGCCGGTCACATTTACGGTGAAGTTGGTCTCTTCCGCAGTAGCCCCCTTGGTTGCCAGCTTGGTTGCTGCCACGGTACGTAATAACACCACCGGATGACTTTCATCGCCATTGATATTGACTGAACAGGTCTGTGTACTAACTTCACCCTTGAATTGCACTGTGTTGGCAGAGTCAGCCATGGCAGCGCTGGAAAATGCAATTAAAGCGAGAGTCATCATCTTGATCTTCATTAGAAATACCTTTTAATTTACTTTTAAAATAAAGCAGTCCTGACAGTAATTCCTTACTGATTTAAACGCACTGAGATAAACATGTCGCACCCATTTACGAGACGTCTTGTGGACATGTGCTATTAGTCTAACAACACAAGAATTTTCTTAACAATGCTTTTCTTTCATAAATTTTGGGATTTTCATTAAAAACACATTTTGTTACATTTTATTGATTGGCCAGGATTAAAATTAAATTGGTTTGATTTCAATAAGTTAAAAACATCAATGTATCAATTAGTCATCATTTGAAACATTTTGAAATACACATCCCTTTTTAGGGGCATTCCCTGACGTTAGGATTATTCCCGCAATTTTCATGAATTTAAGTTCTTTATAAGCGATTTTAAGGATGATAAGGACACTGGTCAGCCAGGATAATTGCAATTATCGTGCGGGGAAAAAGGGTAATTTGGTTTATCTACAGGCTAAGTAATCTTCTCAAATTTATCTAAGCTAAATCTCAATACTTATTATTACACTGCGTTATTATCAAATTTCACCACAGTGAATTATGCTTATTCAGGCATAAAAAAACGGGGAGCACCTTCCGGCACTCCCCGTTGTCATACTGACTCAGTAACGAATCAAACCGTGATACCCGTCGTCTTTCAAGCTGCAGCGTTGTTACCTGCACTTACTCACTCCAGTCACTTACCTAAAAGTAAGCTCCTGGGATGAGTAAGCTTGTCGCCTGGCTGCAATTTGCAATCCATAGGGTATAAATTACTGACCTTTAACTTCTTTCAGGCCGTTAAACGGTGCGCGGTTGCCCAGCGCTTCTTCGATACGGATCAGTTGGTTGTATTTGGCAACGCGGTCAGAACGGCTCATAGAACCGGTTTTGATCTGGCCAGCCGCAGTACCTACCGCGAGATCTGCGATGGTTGCGTCTTCGGTTTCACCTGAACGGTGAGAGATCACCGCGGTGTAGCCTGCGTCTTTCGCCATCTTGATAGCAGCCAGAGTTTCGGTCAGAGAACCGATCTGGTTGAATTTGATCAGGATGGAGTTAGCGATGCCTTTCTCGATGCCTTCTTTCAGGATCTTGGTGTTGGTAACGAACAGGTCGTCGCCCACCAGCTGGATTTTGTCGCCCAGCACTTTGGTCTGGTAGGCGAAACCATCCCAGTCAGATTCGTCCAGGCCGTCTTCGATAGAGACGATTGGGTATTGCTTGGTCAGGTCTTCCAGGAAGTGAGTGAACTCTTCAGAAGTGAAGGCTTTGTTACCTTCGCCAGCCAGCACGTATTTGCCGTCTTTGTAGAACTCAGACGCTGCACAGTCCATCGCCAGGGTGATGTCTTTACCCAGCTCGTAACCTGCCGCTTTTACCGCTTCAGCGATAACAGCCAGCGCTTCGGCGTTAGAACCCAGGTTTGGCGCGTAGCCACCTTCGTCACCAACGGAAGTGCCCATGCCTTTAGACTTCAGCACTTTAGCCAGGGTGTGGAACACTTCAGAACCCATACGTACGGCTTCTTTCAGAGTTTTAGCGCCAACAGGCTGGATCATGAACTCTTGAATATCAACGTTGTTGTCGGCGTGCTCACCACCGTTGATGATGTTCATCATTGGCAACGGCATAGAGAATTTGCCTGGGGTGCCGTTCAGTTCAGCGATGTGCTCATACAGCGGCATACCTTTAGAGGCAGCAGCAGCCTTGGCAGCAGCCAGAGAAACGGCCAGGATGGCGTTGGCACCAAACTGGGATTTGTTCTCGGTACCGTCCAGATCGATCATGATCTTGTCGATGTTAGCCTGGTCTTTGGCATCTTTGCCCACCACTGCCTGAGCGATTGGGCCATTTACTGCGGCAACGGCTTTCAGTACGCCTTTACCCAGGAAACGAGACTTGTCACCGTCACGCAGTTCCAGTGCTTCACGGGAACCGGTAGAAGCACCTGACGGCGCTGCAGCCAGACCGACGAAACCGCCTTCCAGATGAACTTCGGCTTCAACAGTTGGGTTGCCGCGTGAGTCGATGATTTCACGACCGATGACTTTAATGATTTTGGACATTAGGTTTTCCTCAGACAAGTTAAACTAAAACTCCAGACAAACAACGCGCGGTTTTGGCCGCGCGTTGCTTACTAAAACTCTTATTTCACCTGACGCTTCTGGTGCTCACCGGCCGCCTTGACGAAACCAGCAAACAACGGATGTCCATCACGCGGCGTCGACGTAAATTCCGGATGGAACTGACAGGCCACAAACCACGGATGATCAGGCAACTCAATAATCTCAACCAGCTTGTTGTCCGCAGAACGACCTGCCACACGCATACCTGCGGCTTCGATCGGCTTCAACAGCATGTTGTTGACTTCGTAACGGTGACGGTGACGTTCCACGATGGTTGGCTCGCCGTACATCTTGCGCACCAGGCTGTTGTCGGTCAGGTGACATTGTTGGCCACCGACACGCATCGTGCCACCCAGATCGCTTTCTTCGGTACGGACTTCGACGTTACCGTCTTCGTCACGCCACTCGGTGATCAGTGCAACAACCGGGTACTTACAGTCTGGCACAAATTCGGTGGAGTTGGCATTTTCCATCCCCGCCACGTTGCGCGCAAACTCCATCAACGCGACCTGCATACCCAGGCAAATGCCCAGATAAGGAATTTTGTTTTCACGCGCGTAGCGTGCGGTCATCACCTTGCCTTCTACGCCGCGATAGCCAAAGCCGCCTGGGATCAGGATCGCATCCAGATCTTTAAGCACTTCAACGCCACGGGTTTCTACATCCTGCGAATCGATCAGCTTGATGTTGACGGTCAGACGGTTTTTCAGGCCACCGTGTTTCAGCGCTTCGATCACTGACTTGTAAGCATCCGGCAGTTCGACATATTTGCCGACCATGCCGATGGTCACTTCGCCGCCTGGATTGGCTTCTTCGTAGATCACCTGCTCCCACTCGCCCAGATTGGCTTCCGGCGGTGTCAGGCTGAATCGTTTACAAATATAATCGTCCAGGCCCTGAGATTTCAAGAGGCCCGGGATTTTATAAATCGAATCAACGTCTTTCAGGGAGATAACCGCTTTTTCCGGTACGTTACAGAAAAGGGCGATTTTGGCGCGTTCATTAGCAGGAACGGCGCGATCGGAACGGCAGATCAGCACATCTGGCTGAATACCGATGGAAAGCAGCTCTTTTACCGAATGCTGGGTAGGCTTGGTTTTCACTTCACCCGCAGCAGCCAGGTACGGCACCAGTGTCAGGTGCATGTACAGCGTGTGCTCACGGCCCACTTCGACGGCCATCTGGCGGATCGCTTCCAGGAACGGCAGGGATTCGATATCGCCGACGGTGCCGCCGATTTCGACCAGCACCACATCGTGGCCTTCAGCGCCTTCGATAATGCGTTCTTTGATGGCGTTGGTGATATGCGGGATCACCTGTACGGTAGCCCCCAGATAGTCGCCACGGCGCTCTTTGCGCAGCACATCGGAGTAGATACGCCCGGTGGTGAAGTTGTTACGACGCGTCATTTTGGTGCGGATGAAGCGCTCGTAGTGGCCCAGATCCAGATCGGTTTCTGCCCCGTCTTCGGTGACGAAAACTTCCCCGTGTTGAATCGGGCTCATGGTGCCCGGATCCACGTTGATGTACGGGTCCAGTTTCATGATGGTGACGTTAAGGCCACGGGCTTCGAGAATAGCCGCCAGGGAGGCTGCGGCAATGCCTTTACCCAGAGAGGATACGACCCCGCCGGTCACAAAAATATAATTAGTTGTCATGCTGAACCTGAGAGTTTAGGTTTAAAGACGATGGAAGTACCAAGACGGGAAAGTAGTATACCCGAACCTCTCTTGACCTACAAACGATCGTTTTATCCACCCTCATCTCTGCCATCCTCGTGAGTTGATCCCGCTTTAATTGAACGGCACCATGAGACGTGCCTTTTTAAAACAATGGGTTAGCGCAAAAAACCGTAACTAAACTGACCTCTGACGCAATAAAATACCTTAGATTTCAGTTTGTTGGCTTTTGCTCCCCCGTCAAGCCAGATTCAGCAAACCATACCCGAGCTTAACCGTTTCAGCTAGAATAAATATTGTCGCCGATCAAACAAGCAACACTGTTAGGACAACGCGTTCAGCGTTTAGTTTTCCTGGCTTTTTACCTGCTGCCAGGCCTCTTCCATCTGCTCCAGCGTGGCGTCCTGCATCAATAGGCCGCGGCTTTGCACGATTTCCTCAACCTGGCGGAAACGGCGTTCAAACTTGCGGTTGGCCGCCTGCAGCGCATTTTCCGCTTTATGCCCAAGATGGCGGGAAAGATTGACCGTGGCAAACAGCAGATCGCCAATCTCTTCTTCCAGCTTGTGCTCATCCACCACCGCTTGCTGCGCTTCGTGCATCACCTCATCCAGCTCTTCGTACACTTTACCCAGCACCGGCCCCAGAGTGTTCCAGTCGAAGCCGACTGCGGCACAGCGTTTCTGGATCTTGTGAGCCTTCATCAGCGCCGGTAAGGCGTTGGGAATATCATCCAGCGCCGAGTGCAACGCTTTCTCTGCCCGTTCACCAGCCTTCAACTGCTCCCAGCGGGCGGACACCGCCTCGCTGTCTGCCGCCTCGGCCTCACCAAAGATATGCGGGTGGCGGCGTTCCAGCTTGTCACTGATGGCAGTGCACACCTGATCGAAATCAAACAGCCCCTGCTCCTGCCCCATCTGGGCATAAAACACCACCTGGAACAGCAGATCGCCCAGTTCGTCACGCAGATCGGCATAGTCCTGGCGCTCGATGGCGTCCAGCACTTCGTAGGTTTCTTCCAGGGTGTAAGGCGCGATGGTGGCGAAAGTCTGCTTACGGTCCCACGGGCAGCCCGCCTGGGGATCGCGCAGGGTCTTCATGATGGTCAGCAGGCGTTGCAGTGGCGTTGATTGGGTCATGTTGAGTCTCTGGATAATGAATACGTAGGGACGCGGCGTTAGTGATACCCCTCACCCTAGCCCTCTCCCACAGGGAGAGAGAACCGAGTGTGCTACAAATTGGCACCTGCGCTTGCCCCTGGCTCCGGACTAGCCCCTCTCCCCACCACTATGCACATGATGTCCCAGGGCCCTATATCGGGAGAGGGTCGGGGTGAGGGGCTATCGCACGCCTTTGACAAACATTAGGCACCGTGCAGGCGTTTGGCGTCTATCACGTCCGGCAGTTGATTGAGCTTGGCCAACACGCGGCCCAGCACCACCTGGTTATAAATCTCGATATCCATATCAATGGTGGCCAGTTGCTTTTTGGTGTCGCTGCGGCTGGCAACGCCCAATACGTTGACCTTCTCGTTGGCCAGGATGGTGGTGATATCACGCAGCAGGCCGCTGCGATCGTTGGCCACCACGCGCACCACCAGCGAATAACCGCTGGAGTAGCTCTCCCCCCACACCGCATCCACGATACGTTCCGGCGCGTGAGACTGTAGCTCTGCCAGTTGATCGCAATCCGCACGGTGGATCGAGATCCCCCGGCCCTGAGTGATAAAGCCGACAATGTCGTCACCTGGGATCGGCTGGCAGCAGCGGGCGATGTGGTGCATCAGGTTGCCCACGCCTTCGACCACGACCCGGCCATTATCTTTGCTGCGGGCCGCCGTTGCCGGGGCCTTCTGCTGGGTCAACTGGCGCAGCGCTTCGCGATCCTGCTCCTCGGCGCTCGGCTTGTTGAGCTTGCCCTGGAGGAAGTTCACCATCTGGTTCAGGCGAATATCACCGCCGCCAATCCCCGCCAGTACTTCATCCAGCGAGTTGACGTTATAGCGCGGGATCAGCAGTTTTTCGGCTTCCCGCAGGCTGATACCGAGATGTTCCAGCTCGTTATCGAGCATCTGCCGCCCGGCCAGGATGTTTTTATCGCGATCCTGCTTGCGGAACCAGTTATGGATCTTGGAACGCCCACGGCTGGTGGTGACATAGCCCAGGTTCGGGTTCAGCCAGTCGCGGCTCGGGTTCGGCTGTTTCTGGGTGATGATTTCAATCTGATCGCCCATTTGCAACTGGTAGGTAAAGGGCACGATACGGCCGCCAATTTTGGCACCGATGCAGCGGTGGCCCACGTCGCTGTGGATGTGGTAGGCAAAGTCGAGCGGTGTGGAGCCGGTCGGCAGATCCACCACGTCGCCCTTCGGCGTAAACACGTAGACCCGATCGTCAAACACCTGACTACGCACTTCGTCGAGCAATTCACCCGAGTCCGCCATCTCTTCCTGCCAGGCAATCAGCTTACGCAGCCAGGCAATACGTTCTTCGTAGCCGGAACGTGCCGTAACCACCGCGCCTTCCTTGTATTTCCAGTGCGCGGCGACGCCCAGTTCGGCATCTTCGTGCATCTGGCGGGTGCGGATCTGGATCTCCAGCGTTTTGCCCCGCGGCCCGAGCACCACGGTATGGATCGACTGATAACCGTTAGGTTTCGGGTTGGCGACGTAATCGTCGAACTCATCCGGCAGATGGCGGAAATGGGTATGAACGATCCCCAGAGCCGCATAGCAATCTTGCAGGCGTTCTACCACCACACGCACCGCGCGCACGTCGAACAGTTCATCGAACGCCAGCGATTTTTTCTGCATCTTGCGCCAGATGCTGTAAATGTGTTTCGGGCGGCCATAAATGTCCGCCTTGATACCTTCAACTTCCATCGCACCGTGCAAGGTCGCCACGAAGTCATCAATAAACTGCTCGCGATCGATACGGCGTTCGTGCAGCAGCTTGGCAATGCGTTTGTATTCATCGGGATGCAGATAGCGGAAACAGAAGTCTTCCAGCTCCCACTTCAACTGGCCGATGCCGAGGCGGTTGGCCAATGGAGCATAAATATTGGAACACTCTTTGGCCGCCAGCACGCGTTCGTCTTCCGGCGCATCCTTCACTTCACGCAGGTGGGCAATACGCTCGGCCAGCTTGATCACCACGCAGCGGAAATCTTCCACCATCGCCAGCAACATGCGGCGAACGTTATCGACCTGCTCGGAGCCCATTGAGTCGTTGTGGGTGGCTTTCAGTTGGCGAATGGCATCCATATCGCGTACGCCATGCACCAGGGAGGTAATGCCGGAACCGAACTCTTCGGTGAGGGTAGCTTCGGGGACAATCGCCGCGTCGACCAACGGGAACAGCAGCGCCGCGCGCATACTGTCGTTATCCATGCTGAGGGTCGAGAGGATCTCTACCATTTCCAGGCCGCGCCACAGCAGCAACGACGCGTCGGGATGGTCCTTCGTCTGCTGTTCGCAATAACGCCAGGTTGCGGCTAAACGCTCACCGGACTGCGGGTTGGGAAGCCCCAGGCTGGCGATCCAGTCATCAAGCGCGAATTCACCCGCCGTATTCAGATGTGCAGTTCTTACCGCGACCATAACTTCTCCCTACTTTTCCGCGATCCGTGGGTAAACAGCGCCATGGATTCAAGATGCCCCGTGTGCGGGAACATATCCAACATCCGCACACGCGCAAGACGATAACCGGCGTCCAGCAGCACTTTGCTGTCGCGTGCCAACGTCGTGGGGTTGCAGGATATATACACCACGCGCTCTGGCGCCAGTTTAACAATATGTGACATCACACCCGCCGCGCCAGCGCGGGCCGGATCCAGCATCACCTTATCAAATCCCTGTGCTGCCCATGGTTGTCGCGCAACGTCATCTTCCAGATTTTCATGGAAAAAGGAGACATTACTGAGCTTATTCCTATGGGCGTTATTTTGCCCATTCGCTACCAGCGTGGCAACACCTTCAATGCCGACCACCGCCTTGGCTCGCTTGGCCAACGGCAAGGTAAAATTGCCCATGCCGCAAAACAGATCCAGTATGCGATCATTGGGATCAATCTCGAGCCATTCAAGGGCCTGAGCCACCATTTGCTGATTTACCGCGTCATTAACCTGAATAAAATCACGCGGATTAAAGTCTAAGCGTAGACCGTCAACCTGATAATACGGCGTTTCACCGCACAGTTTTTCCAGCCGATCGCTGTCTGGTGCCAAAAAAACGGCGGCGCTATGTTGCTCAGCAAACTGCTGTAAAGACTGACGATCGTCCTGCTTGAGCGCATCCAGATGGCGTAATACCAGCACCGGGCCATTATCTGCCAGCACCAGCTCAGCATGCCCCAGCCGCTGCACGGCCCGCAGGCCGCTCAGGCATTGATACAACGGCACCAGCAGCCGCTCCAGTTCCGGTGCCAGCACCGGACACTGCTTCACCGCCACCAGATCGGACGAGGCGGCCTGGTGAAACCCCATCAACAAACGGTGCTGCTGGGGCTGCCACTGCAATCCCAGACGCGCCCGCCGACGGTAGCCATATTGCGGCCCGGCAATCACCGGCTCCTGCTGCGGCGTTTCTCCGGTGGCGCGGCAGATCAATCGCCCCAACGCCGCCGCTTTACTTTGCTGTTGCAGTTGCTCGGAGACATGCTGCTGTTGGCAACCCCCGCACACCCCAAAGTGCGGGCAACGCGGCTCAACACGTTGTATGCTGCAATTCAACAGCTGCTTGAGCTTACCTTTGGCGAACTGCCGTTGGTCCTGCGTCAGCTGAATTTCGGCCTGTTCTCCCGGTAAAACACCGGGAACAAATACCGCTTTGCCTTCATGGCGCGCCACTCCCTGGCCAAATGGATCGAGGTCCGTTACCGTTACCGTGAATATTTGTGAAGCTTGCCGGGTCGTCACGCGGCGTTTCGGAGAGTAGAATTGCGCCATAATGATTGTGTGTTGGTTAATTAAGCTAAGATTAGCCTCCAATTCTCCCACATTGGACTCCCATGACCAAATACAGCTTGCGCGCGCGCATGATGATCCTGATCCTGGCACCGACTTTATTGATCGGTCTGCTGCTCAGCACCTTCTTTGTGGTCCACCGCTACAACGAGCTGCAAGAGCAGTTGGTCGATGCCGGTGCCAGCATCATCGAACCTCTGGCCGTCGCCAGCGAATATGGCATGACCTTCCGCAGCCGTGAGTCGGTCCGGCAACTGGTCAGCCTGCTGCATCGTCGCCATTCGGATATCGTCCGGGCGATCACCGTGTTTGATGCGCAGAACAATCTGTTTGTCACCTCCAACTATCATCACAACTATACCCAGTTGCAGTTGCCCAAAGGTGTGCCGATGCCCACCGACCTGATGCTGACCCGGCGTGGTGATTCCCTGATCCTGCGTACGCCAATCCTGTCGGAGTCGCAGTTCCCGGACGAGAACGCCAACGAAGAGCTCCATCCTGACAACAATCTGGGCTATGTGGCGATCGAGCTGGATCTGCAATCGGTGCGCTTGCAGCAGTATAAAGAAGTGTTCGTGTCTACCCTGCTGCTGCTGTTATGCATGTGTATTGCCATTCTGTTTGCCTACCGCCTGATGCGCGACGTCACCGGCCCGATCCGCAATATGGTCAACACCGTCGACCGTATCCGCCGTGGCCAGTTGGATAGCCGGGTAGAAGGCTTTATGCTCGGCGAACTGCAAATGCTGAAAAACGGCATCAACTCGATGGCCATGTCGCTGACCGCCTATCACGAGGAGATGCAGCAGAATATCGATCAGGCCACCTCCGATCTGCGCGAAACGCTGGAGCAAATGGAGATCCAGAACGTTGAACTGGATCTGGCGAAAAAGCGCGCGCAGGAGGCTGCCCGTATCAAATCGGAATTCCTGGCCAATATGTCCCACGAGCTGCGTACTCCGCTCAATGGCGTGATCGGCTTTACCCGCCAGACGCTGAAAACCGACCTGAGCGCCACCCAGACCGACTATCTGCAAACCATCGAACGCTCGGCCAACAACCTGCTGACCATCATCAACGACGTGCTGGACTTCTCGAAGCTGGAGGCTGGCAAGCTGATCCTGGAACATATTCCGTTCTCACTGCGTGAAACGCTGGATGAGGTGCTGGTATTGCTGGCCCCCAGCGCGCACGACAAAGGGCTGGAGCTGACCCTGGATGTGCAAAACGATGTGCCAGAACAGGTGATTGGCGATTCACTGCGCCTGCAACAGGTGATCACCAACCTGCTCGGCAATGCGGTGAAGTTCACCGAAACCGGCAATATCGATATCCGCGTCGAGCTGCGTAATCAGCTGGAACGTCAAGTTGAACTGGAAGTCCAGATCCACGATACCGGCATCGGCATTTCCGAACGCCAGCAATCGCAGCTGTTCCAAGCCTTCCGTCAGGCTGATGCCAGTATCTCGCGCCGCCACGGCGGCACCGGGCTGGGGCTGGTGATCACCCAGAAGCTGGTGAAAGAGATGGGAGGTGATATCAACTTCCACAGCCAGCTCAATCGTGGCTCGACCTTCTGGTTCCACATTACCATCGATCTCAATGAGGGCATGCTGTCGCTGCCGCCAAGCCTGCCGGATCTGCGCGGGAAAACGCTGGCCTACATCGAAGCCAACCCTACGGCGGCTCAGGCCACGCTGAATATGTTGAGCGCTACCCATCTGGTGGTGACCCATTCGCCAACCCTGGGGCAATTGCCGAAAGGTCATTACGACTTCCTGCTGGCGGGCGTGCCGATCCCCTACAGAGACAGTATCGGCCAGCATCGCGACAAGCTGCTGGAATCACTGAAACTGGCTGACCGGGTGATCCTGGCTATGCCGAGCCAGTCGCAGATCGATGCCGAGCAAATGAAGAAACTGGGCGCTATCGGCTGCCTGACCAAGCCGATCAGCAGCAACCGTCTGTATCCGTTACTGCGTATGGAGGCCCCGCTGCGCCTGAACGCACCAGCGGTGCATAAACGCTTGCCGCTGACGGTGATGGCGGTGGATGATAACCCGGCCAACCTGAAGCTGATCGGCGCGTTGCTGGCAGAACAGGTGGAGAAAACGCTGCTGTGTGAAAGCGGTGAGGAAGCCATCGTGCTGGCACGCGATAACGTGCTGGACATGATCCTGATGGATATTCAGATGCCGAACATTGACGGCATCCGCGCCAGCGAGATGATCCGCCAAATGCCACATCACAACTCTACGCCGATCGTCGCGGTGACCGCCCATGCGGTGAGCGGTGAACGTGAACATCTGTTGCAGGCCGGTATGGATGACTATCTGGCCAAGCCCATAGACGAAGCCATGCTCACCAGAGTGCTTTCCCGTTATCACACCGTCGAACTTGAACCGGAGCCAACGCAGCCGCGTACCCCGGCTGAACCGCCGTTATCGCTGGATTGGCCGTTGGCCTTACGTCAGGCCGCCAATAAAGAGGATCTGGCGCGCGATCTGTTGCAGATGCTGGTCGAATTCCTGCCACAGGTCAGCGAGCGGGTAAAAGCCGTGCTGGATGGGGAAGAGGATGCCACCATCCTCGATCTGATCCACAAGCTGCACGGCAGTTGCAGCTATAGCGGCGTTCCACGTCTGAAACAGCTGTGTTTCTATCTTGAGCAGCAACTGCGTCAGGGTGCCAGCAACGGTGATTTAGAACCGGAATGGCTGGAACTGCTGGATGAGATTGAGCTGGTGAAAACGGAAGCCAAGTTCCAACTGGGATAACAGTGATGCCCCTTTCTGGTAGGAAAGGGGCAGAGTGATTTAACCTTGGGCCAGCTTGATCACCGCCGCAATATTACGCGCCGTCATCCGCACGTTTTCTGCGGCTTGGGCTAGTGCTTCCTCTAACGTGCAGGGGTGATGCAGCACACTGAACACTGCGTCAATCCCCTGCTGATGCACCACGCTGACGTCTGGGCTCAGGCTACCAGCAATGCCAATCACCGGCTTATTATGACGTTTGGCCACCCTGGCCACGCCGATCGGCACCTTGCCGTTGAGGCTCTGGCTATCGATCCGCCCTTCACCGGTGATCACCAAGGTGGCATCGCGCACCCGTTCGTCCAGCTTCAACGCGTCGGTGACAATCTCAATCCCCTGGCGCAGCTCCGCCTGGCAGAAGGCCAATAGCGCCGCCCCCATACCACCGGCAGCGCCTGCTCCCGCCGCCTGCTCAACCTCGATATCCAGCCAGTATGCGATCATCTGCGCGTAATGACGCAGGGCGCTATCCAACTGAGCCACCATTTGCGTAGTAGCCCCTTTTTGCGGACCAAAAATCGCCGAAGCACCGTGGTTGCCGGTGAGTGGGTTGGTGACATCGCAGCCAATCTCGAATCGGCACTGCCTGATACGCGGGTCTAATCCACTAACGTCAATGCGGGCCAGTTGGGCCAACGCTTCGCCACCAAAACCAAGCTGTTGCTCCTGGCTATCGAGCAACCGGGCACCTAGCGCTTGAACCATCCCCGCACCGCCATCGTTGGTAGCACTGCCGCCAATGCCGATAATGCAGTGCTGTACCCCCTGATCCAGCGCATGACGGATCAATTCCCCGGTGCCGTAGGAAGTAGTTTTGAGCGGGTTACGCCGATGTCTGGGCACCAGTTCCAGGCCACTGGCCGCCGCCATTTCGATAAACGCGCTTTGCCCATCGCCAGACAGCCCGAAAAAAGCCCTCACCTTCTCACCCAACGGCCCGGTGACCTCGACATCAATCATGCGACCAGCGGTAGCGGCAACCATGACCTCCACCGTCCCCTCCCCCCCGTCTGCCATGGGCAGTTTCAGGTAGCTGGCCTGGGGGAATACCTCCTGAAATCCGGCCTCAATGCAGCAGGCCACTTCAAATGCGCTAAGGCTTTCTTTAAACGAGTCTGGCGCAATCACTATTTTCATCGATTATATGCTCCCGAGCGGTAGGGGCCGCGCCCTCCAGCCCCGCAGATATATGCCCTTATCGGGAGACTTCTACCTTGGCTAACTGTTCGTAATAACACGCCAGCGCGCTGTGATCGGCATTGCCCAGACCATCGGCCCGCAGCGCCTGCATCATCTCCATCACCGCAGCGGTCAGCGGTAGTTGCGCCCCCACGCCATGGGAGGTATCCAGCGCGTTAGCCAGATCCTTAATGTGCAAGTCAATACGGAATCCCGGTCTGAAATTGCGATCCATCACCATCGGTGCCTTGGCTTCCAACACCGTACTGCCCGCCAGGCCGCCACGGATCGCCTGGAAAACCAGGTCAGGATTAACGCCAGCCTTGGTGGCCAATACCAGTGCTTCAGACATGGCCGCAATATTCAGCGCCACAATCACCTGGTTCGCCAGCTTGGTGACGTTACCAGCGCCAATATCCCCGGTGTGGACCACCGAACCGGCCATGGTTTTCATCACTTCAAAACAGCGATCGAAGACCTCTTTATCACCGCCCACCATCACCGACAGCGTGGCATCTATAGCTTTAGGTTCACCGCCGCTCACCGGCGCATCGAGCATGGCAATCTGTTTGGCTGCCAGGGCCGCGCTGATTTCACGACTGGCCAGTGGCGCAATAGAACTCATGTCGATCAGTACGCTACCCGCTTTGGCTCCCTCAATCAGGCCATTTTCGCCTAGCGCCACTTCCCGCACCTGCGGTGAGTTAGGCAGCATGGTGATCACGATATCGCTCAGTGCGGCCACCGCCTTTGGCGTGGCGGCAACCTCGGCCCCCAGCGCGGCCAGCTCCGCCACAGCTGCGGCATTGCGATCCATCACCACCAGTGAATAGCCCGCTTGCAGCAGGTTTTTGCTCATGGGTTTACCCATGATCCCTAAACCAATAAAGCCGATTTTCATTTTACATCCCTCTGTTTAAACCGATCGCACAAGGCCTGTGTGGCCGTGCGGAATACGCCAAGATCGCTGCCGACGGCCACGAACCTGGCTCCCCATTCCAGATAACGACGAGCATCCGCCTCCGCCGGGGCCAGGATGCCGCTGGCTTTGCCGTGCGCACTGGCCCGCTGGAAGATATGGCGGATCACCGCTTGCACCTCTGGGTGGTTGGGCTGGCCGAGATAACCCAGCGCGGCGGAAAGATCCCCCGGCCCGACAAAGATCCCATCGACCCCCTCTACGCCAGCGATCGCGTCCAGGTTATCGACCCCCTGCTGGCTTTCGATCTGCACCAGCACCGCAATCTGCTCGTTGATCTGGGCGAAATAGTCCGGCACGGTGCCATAACCGTTGCTGCGGTGCGAAACGGAGACACCACGGATCCCCGCCGGAGGATAACGCGTTGACGCTACCGCCTGCTGTGCCTGCTCGGCACTTTCCACAAACGGGATCAGCACGTTGGAGAAACCGATATCCAGCAGGCGCTTGATGATCACCGGTTCGTTGCACGGCGGCCGTACCACCGCGGCACTGGGGCTTCCCTTCAACGCCATCAGCTGCGGCACAAAAGTGCCAATATCATTCGGCGCATGTTCGCCATCCAGCACCAGCCAGTCGAAACCGGCCAACCCCAGGACTTCGGTGGAGATCGGGTTGGCAAGCGCAGACCAGCAGCCGATCAGGGTTTCCCCTGCCAGCAGCGACTGGCGGAAAGGGTTATGACAGCTCTTCATGATGTTTCCTCTGTTAGCGCACCAGGCACGGGCGTTTGTTATCAAAGATCCAACCCGGGATCAGGTACTGCATGCCCTGCGCATCGTCGCGTGCGCCCAGCCCATGTTTCTTGTACAGCTCATGGCCCTGCATCAGCCGATCCCAATCCAGCTCGATCCCCAGCCCTGGCCGTTGCGGCACCTGCACGCGGCCACCGACGATCTGCAACGGATCCCGCGTCAGCCGCTGGTTGCCCTCCTGCCAGATCCAGTGCGTGTCGATCGCGGCAATGTTGCCCGGTGCTGCTGCCGCCACGTGAGTGAACATCGCCAGCGAGATATCGAAGTGGTTATTGGAGTGTGAACCCCAGGTCAGGCCGAACTCATGGCACATCTGGGCAACGCGTACCGATCCCTGCATGGTCCAGAAATGCGGATCGGCCAACGGGATATCCACCGATTGCAGCTGTAACGTATGCCCCATCTGCCGCCAGTCGGTGGCGATCATATTGGTCGCGGTTGGCAGGCCGGTAGCACGGCGGAACTCCGCCATCACTTCCCGGCCAGAGAAGCCCTGCTCGGCACCGCAAGGATCTTCGGCATAGGCCAGCACGTTACGCAGTTGCTTACCCAGCACGATCGCCTCCTTCAGCGACCAGGCTCCGTTGGGATCGAGCGTAATGCGCGCCTGAGGAAAACGCTGCGCCAGCGCCGTAACGGCCTCGGCCTCTTCACTACCTGCCAATACGCCTCCCTTTAGCTTGAAATCGTTGAAGCCATACTGGTCAAACGCTGCCTCCGCCAGACGTACAATGCTTTGCGGCGTCAGCGCTTCCTCGTGGCGCAGGCGATACCAGTCGCAGGCATCATCCGGCTGGCTTTGGTAAGGCAGCGGCGTTTTGTTGCGATCGCCGACATAAAACAGATAGCCAAGCATTTCCACCGAGTCACGCTGCTGCCCATCACCCAGCAGGGCTGCCACCGGCACCTCGAGAAATTGCCCGAGCAGATCCAACATCGCCGCTTCAATGCCGGTCACCACATGGATAGTGGTACGCAAATCGAAAGTCTGTAACCCGCGCCCGGTAGCGTCACGATCGGCAAAGCGTTCACGCACGCTGTTCATCACGTTTTTGTATTCGCCCAGGGTTTTGCCCACGACCAGGGATTGCGCCTCCTCCAGGGTTTGGCGGATTTTCTCGCCCCCTGGGATCTCCCCCAGCCCGGTGTTACCGGCGTTATCCTGCAAGATCACGATATTGCGGGTGAAAAAGGGGGCATGAGCGCCGCTGAGATTGAGCAGCATGCTGTCGTAGCCGGCCACCGGTACAACCTGCATGGTGGTAATTTTTGGTGCTGTAGTCATAACAATGTCCTCAGAAAGGTAGGTTCCGTAGCCAAGTGCTGACCGTTTACGGCTATTGCGGCCGCTTCACCATCGGTTGCAACTCGATGCGCTTGATGTCACCTACGATGAACAGATAGCTGGCCACCGCCAGCAGGGCATGGATCCCGACGTAGACCAGCGCGCCGTTAAACGATCCGGTGGAGCCAATGATGTAGCCGATAGCGATCGGCGTGACGATGCCCGAGATATTGCCGAACATATTGAACAGGCCGCCGCTCAGGCCGCTGATTTCTTTGGGAGCGGTATCCGCCATCACGGCCCAGCCCAACGCCCCCAGCCCCTTGCCGAAGAACGCGGCGGCCATGATGCCGACCACCATCCACTCGGTTTCGACGTAGTTGCAGAAAATCATCGACATCGACAACAGCATGCCCAGCACGATCGGTGTTTTACGGGCGAAGGTCAGCGACTGGGTGCGGCGCATCAGGTAATCGGAAATCACGCCGCCGAGCACCCCGCCAATAAAGCCGCAAATGGCCGGAACCGAGGCGACAAAGCCGGCTTTGAGGATCGACATGCCGCGCGCCTGCACCAGATACACCGGGAACCAGGTGATAAAGAAATAGGTCATCGCGTTGATGCAGTACTGGCCGATATACACGCCAATCATCATGCGTGATTGCAGCAGCTGCTTGATCTGGAACCACTTCTCGCCTTTGACCTTCACCGACGTAGCCTGATGCTGATCCATATTGATCAAGGCACCGCCGGCTTCGATATAGTCCAGCTCGGCCTGGTTGATGCTGGGGTGATCTTTGGGATCGTGCAGCACCTTGAGCCAGATAAAGCTCAGGATGATGCCCAGCCCGCCCATAAAGAAGAACACGTGCGACCAGCCCACGGCATGTGTCAGCCAGCCCATGATCGGTGCGAAGATCACCGTGGCAAAGTATTGGGCCGAGTTGAAGATCGATACCGCCGTACCACGCTCATGGGCAGGGAACCAGGCGGCCACAATCCGGCTGTTACCGGGGAATGACGGGGCTTCTGCCAGGCCGACCAGGAAACGCAGAGCGAACAGCGCAGCCACGATGCCAAAGCCGCTGAAGATATCCACGAAGCCTTGCAGCAAGGTAAATAACGACCAAATAAAGATGCTCCAGAAATAGACCCGCTTGGAGCCGAAGCGATCCAGTAACCAGCCGCCGGGGATCTGGCCAATCACATAGGCCCAGGAAAACGCCGAAAAGATATAGCCCATTCCGACCGGATCGAGGCCAATATCCTGCGCCATGGCGGTACCGGCGATGGAAAGCGTGGCCCGGTCGCCATAGTTGAATGAGGTGACAATAAACAGCATTACCACGATCCAGTAACGCTTATTGGTTCGTTTTATTGCACTGTTGGCAGTGCTAATAGTAGACATGGTGCTCTCCTGAACTCTATAGCCGGAGCTATATTCATCATCCTGAACCGCCGATATAAATATCTCAGAACGAAAGGTTTAAATTTAATTGCGGCCTTTTTTGAGCAGTTCGATTAATACGGCACTGGCAATCTTTAAACGCATTAACGCTTGGTGGAATAAAAGTATAGGGAACGGCAAGCGCCGAAACATCGTGCAAATAACCCAATAACGCCGTGAATATGGCGCCAGGTTTATGGCGGATGCCCAACCGTGCGCGGACTGGCTCACGGATCCAGACGCAGCGTGAGCCACATCACAGCGGGTTAGCACAATGCCAAAGAAAGGCGGCAACAAACGGCAAAATCTAGGTCATTTGCATAATGTCCGTCCCGCTAGCCAATGTTATGCTTTTCGCTGAGCTGAACTTTCGATTATTACCCACGGCGTACACAAGTTAGGGTGCGTGAGGTTTCACTATGTCCGAATATGCAGTTAGCAATAACCAAGAATTACCGCGCTATATTCAGGTTCATCGACAAGATAACGTCGCCATTGTCGTTAATGACCATGGACTGCCTACAGGAGCACTATTTCCCTGCGGTCTGACATTATTGGAGTCTATTCCTCAGGGACATAAAGTTGCGCTACAAGATATTCCGCAAGGTGGCAACATTTTGCGCTATGGCGAAGTGATTGGCTTTGCTGCGCGAGCTATCCGCCGTGGCAGTTGGATTGATGAATCACTGGTGCTACTTCCTCCGGCCCCCGAGTTGGCTAGCCTGCCGCTAGCCAATAATGTGCCCCAGACATTACCGCCTTTGGAAGGGTATACCTTTGAAGGCTACCGCAATGCCGATGGCAGCGTGGGCAGCAAGAACCTGCTGGCTATCACCACCAGCGTGCACTGCGTGGCCGGTGTGGTGGATTATGTGGTGAAAATCATTGAGCGCGACCTGCTGGCGAAGTATCCCAACGTCGATGGCGTGGTCGGTCTGAACCATCTCTATGGCTGCGGAGTCGCTATCAACGCCCCTGCTGCGGTGGTGCCCATCCGTACCCTGCATAATCTGGCGCTCAACCCGAACTTTGGCGGCGAAGTGATGGTGGTAGGGCTCGGCTGTGAGAAGTTGCAACCGGAACGCCTGCTGCAGGGAACCCCAGATGTACAACCCATTGCGCTGGATGACAGCCGGATTGTGCGCCTGCAAGATGAGAAGCACGTCGGCTTTCAAGCCATGGTAGCCGAGATCCTGGCCGTCGCAGAACAGCACCTGCAACGCCTGAACCGCCGCCAGCGGGAAACCGTACCGGCCTCGGAACTGGTGGTGGGAATGCAATGTGGTGGAAGCGATGCCTTTTCCGGGGTGACGGCCAATCCGGCGGTGGGTTTTGCCTCCGACCTGCTGGTACGCTGCGGGGCTACCGTGATGTTCTCAGAAGTCACCGAAGTGCGTGATGCTATCCACCTGTTAACCCCACGGGTCGCGGACAAACAGGTTGGCAAGCGCTTACTGGAGGAGATGGCCTGGTATGACGATTACCTCAATCAAGGGCAAACCGATCGTAGCGCCAACCCTTCACCGGGTAACAAGAAAGGCGGTTTGGCCAACGTGGTGGAGAAGGCTTTAGGCTCGATCGCCAAATCGGGCAGCAGCGCGATTGTCGAAGTGCTGTCACCCGGCCAGCGCCCCAGCAAGCGTGGGCTGATTTATGCCGCCACTCCTGCCAGCGACTTTGTTTGCGGCACCCAGCAGTTGGCTTCCGGTATGACGGTGCAAGTGTTCACTACCGGCCGGGGAACGCCTTACGGCCTGATTGCCGTGCCGGTGATCAAAATGGCGACGCGCAGTGCGCTGGCCGAACGCTGGCACGATCTGATCGACATCAACGCCGGAACTATCGCCACCGGCGAAGCGACCATTGAGCAGGTCGGTTGGCAATTGTTCGAACTGATCCTGGATATCGCCAGCGGACGTAAGCAAACCTGGTCGGATCAATGGGGTTTGTTCAATGCGCTGGCGGTGTTTAATCCTGCGCCTGTGACTTGAGTGCAATGCCCCTCACCCTAACCCACAGGGAGAGCGAACCGAACGTGCCACTATTTAATTTCCTAGCTAGACCTCGACTCCGTTTTGCTGGGGTTTAAATCCCGCGAAATCTGAAGCTTGAGGCTGGTGGAAGTCATGCAGGTTAGCCGACCGTTGAGCGCACGGATGCGCGATTGCGAGCCCCCTGGGACGGGTTCACAGCGTGTCGGCGTTCTGCATGACTCCCGCCAGCAGCACTATTGCGTACAGCCGGGCTAGTCTTCATCAAGCTGCAACCCTACATACAACAATAGGCGTGCATCGAAATTGGCCAGGTTCAAGCCGGTGAGTTCGGAAATGCGGTTGAGACGATATTCCAGCGTATTGCGGTGAATATACAGCGCTTTGGCGGTCGCGGTAGGCTGTACGTTATTGAGAAACCAGGCGTTTAAGGTTCGCAGCAACAAGCCATTCCCATCCATGGCTTTCAAACGCTCCAACGGCCGCGCCAGCTCATCCGCCTGCCAACCGCTACGCAGGCTGCCCAGCAACACCGGCAGCATCAGATCCTGATAATAATAGGCCCAGCGCTCGGGCATACGCTGCTTGCCAACGGCCATAGTGGTACGTGCAGTGCGGTAGGAACGCACCAAACTGCCAGGGCCAATGAAATAGTTACCGAGGGCAATGCGCACGCGCAAACGGCTACTTTCATTGATCCGCACCAGCAGATTCTCCACTCGCCGCCGGTGAGCCTCGGCATCCCAACGCCCATGGTGATTCAACGCCGGTTTAAGCACCACCATTTCGCTAAGGGAAACAATGGCGATCAGGTTGTCACGTTCCGGCAGCGTCAGCAGTTCCTGTAACTGCTGTAATTCGGCCATCGCACTATCGACCCCCAACTGGCCGCTATCCACCTCCACGACCGCCGCGACGCGAGGTTGATTGGGATCTATCCCCAGACGATGCGCCCATTCCATCAAGGCCGGTGACAGCTCCTCCGTGCGGATCAGGTTCAGAACAAACTCTTCACGAAAGCGGCTGTCCTGCGCCAACAGGCTTAACAAACGCGCCTGCTCCAACATCATTTCAGCCGTCATGCAGACCAGTTCACCAAACTGCCGTAGCTGCACCGGATCGCCCGTCAGGCCGATGACCCCAACGATATTACCGTCAACGTGCAAAGGCAGATTGATGCCGGGCCGAACGCCGTGCAAATGACGGGCAACGGCATCGTCGATAGCGACCACTCTGGCCTGTGACAGCACCAGTAACGCCCCTTCATGCAGCTCCCCCAGACGCTCTGGATCGCCACTGCCAATAATCCGCCCCCGGTTATCCATTACGTTGATATTGCTATCAATAATTTTCATGGTGCGAGCGACAATTTCCCTGGCTAGCTTGGCATCAAGGTGATATTCCGCCATTGCATCTTGCCCCCGTCGGATGATAAACCAACGTTCAGCATACCGACGCGCTTTCCCGCACACATTGTGCAGATGCCCAAATGCATTTTGGCCAGCGACGAGTTGTGCTCAAACTCACAGTTTGCCACCATAAAAAAAAGGCACGCCGAAGCGTGCCCTTGTGCGATCGCGGGAGCGAATCACTGCATCAGCAGATACAGCGTCGCATCACCACGTTGGATGTTCAGCGCCAACACCGAAGGCTTGCTGTCGAGCACTTTCCGCAGCTCGCCCAGGTTATTGATCGGCTGTTGGTTCACACCCATGATCACGTCGCCTTTTTTCAGCCCGATGCGTGCCGCAGCGCTGCCAGGTTTCACCTTCTCAACCTTCACGCCTTTCACTTTGTCGGTGCTGTTGCTCAGCTCTGCGCCTTCAATACCGGCGTAAATATTGCTGGAATCAACCTGATCCTGGCTGCTTTGCTCAAGCGTAACGTCAATGGTCACCGGCTTACCATCACGGATGATGCCCAGCGCCATCTTGGTGCCGACAGGCAGGGTACCAATCTCGGCACGGAACGACGCAAAGCTGGAGATGGCTTTCCCGTTCATGGTGACAATCACGTCACCGGCCTTGATACCGGCCTTGGCGGCAGAAGACTTCGGCATCACCTGGCTGACGAACGCGCCCCGCTGGGCGTCAACCTTCATCGCCTGCGCCAGTTCAGAGTTCAGTTCGGTGCCCATAATGCCCAGCTCACCACGTTTCACCTGGCCGAATTCCACCATTTGCGACGTCAGGTTTTTCACCATGTTGCTTGGAATGGCGAAACCGATACCGATGTTGCCGCCGTCCGGTGCCAGGATCGCGGTGTTAATACCGATCAGCTCACCGTTCAGGTTTACCAATGCGCCGCCGGAGTTACCCCGGTTGATCGCCGCATCGGTCTGGATAAAGTTTTCGTAGTTTTCAATGTTCAGGCCGCTGCGCCCCAGAGCAGAAACGATCCCGGAGGTCACGGTTTCACCCAGGCCATACGGGTTACCGATCGCAACGGTGTAATCACCCACGCGCAGCTGCTCGGAATCGGCCATTTTGATTGCCGTCAGGTTTTTGCCGTCTTTCAGCTGGATCAACGCGATATCAGAACGCGGATCCTTGCCAATCACCTTGGCTTCAAAGCGACGACCATCGCTGAGCTGTACCGTGATCTTGCTGGCATTGTCTACCACGTGGTTGTTGGTCACCACGTAGCCTTTAGCCGCATCGATGATGACGCCAGAACCCAGGGCTTTAAAGGCTTCCTGGGTGGTTGGGCCACCCGGCACACCACCTTGGCACATTGGGGAACCCTGGAAAGGTGAACCATCCTGGCAGAACGGTGACATTTGCTGCACCGTTTTCGCATCTACCGCGGCGCTACCTTCCACGTTGATACTGACCACCGAAGGCATCACTTTTTCCAACATCGGCGCCAGGCTCGGCATCGGTTGGGCAGTCGTGGAGGCCGAAGCCGTTTCTGCGGCATTGGCGGTAGTTACCGGACCCATTGCCAAACTAATACTCAAAGCCAGTGCGCTTAAAACCAGTGCTGTTTTCTTCATCTGTGTGTCTCTTAAAAATCGTTCAAAAGGAATACCGGGTCTTGGTGCTTAGTAAGAGCCTGCAGAGAAGCCGAAGTTCCCATTGCGCTGCCCGGTAATAGTAAACAAATATTGTCGGTCTTTACAAAACTCGAAATAATGTTCCAGCTTAAGATTTATCTTGGAAAAATAAGCTACTGTCTGGCGCGTAAATTATTCCGCTGCCATCAAACGCCGATATTCATCATAGGCATATAGATCGGTCATGCCACTGATATAATCCTGTAACAGCCGCGCACGGAAATAATATTCCCGGATCGCCTGCTGTTCGGCAGAAAGATGCTGCAAGCCCTCTACCGCCTCAACATAGGCCAGGCGGTGTTTGGTAGAGAGTTTGTGAAACAGCCGCGTTTCAATCGGGAACGCACGGTGGCTGTCTTCCCGCACCAACTGGCTGAAGTCCGCCAGTGGCATGGCCAGCAACGGGCTGTAGATATCCAGCAATCCGTTAATCACCCGGTACCCCTGTAGTTCCAACTGCTCCACTTCCGGGTGGTTGAATACGTGCTTGAACGCCACGTTCTTGAAGATATCGAGCAGGCGACAAGCCGGGCTGGCATCCTCCAGCAGCGCACCGTTAAAGTGACCGTGATACACCGCATCCAGATTATCGATAAATCGCTGGGCCGCATGGGGAACCAGCTTGCCGACGGTAAAGACCCGCAGATACATAAAGAACTGATCTTCCGAACTACGCCGCGCCCCGCTACGCTCGATTTTACGAAACGCGCTGGCAACGGTCTTGTCAAACAGATCCCCCGGAACAACTTCGCCCCATTCCTGGGTTAAATGCTGATAGAGCTGCTCCACGGTAAAGATGTTCTTTTCTACCGCGTCTTCCAGATCGGCCACGCAGTAAGAAATATCATCGGCGGCCTCCATAATATAGGTGAGAGGGAAACGATCGAACTCTCCCATATGCAATTCACGCCGCAGGCGATCGACAAAAGCTTCTTCCGCCAGGTAAAAGCCCGGCTTCTTCATCAGATAGCTGTGACTGGCGGGAATATCGCTCGCCCAATAGGCCGGACGGGTGTATTTCAGGATGCAGCCCACCTGCGCATAGGTCAGATTCAATTTCAACAGCGTGTAGACCAGGCGGATCGCCTGAGCATTGCCCTCAAAATGGCAGAGATCGTGGCGAATACGGCTGCGTAGCCGGTTAAGATCGCTCTCTCCTTCATGCAGGTGCAACACCTCCACCTGACAGCGGTCGTGGCTACCCGGCTCGCTGCCACAGCTGGCCGGATCGAGCCGCTGGCGGAACCAGTCGTTGATGGCCGACTCGCCGAAATGGCCAAACGGCGGATTGCCAATGTCGTGCATCAGGCAGGCCATCTCGACAATGCTTTCGAAAGGATCGAGCAGCTTGCTCAAGCCGAGCACATCAATGCGCTTTTCCTGTTTGAAGCGGTTGAGGATCTCTTTGGCAATATGCCGCCCCACCTGCTGCACTTCCATCGAGTGGGTCAGGCGGCTACGCACCGCCGCGTTGCGCTCCAGCGGAAACACCTGTGTTTTCTGCTGTAAACGGCGGATCGCCGCAGAATTGACGATGCGCCCGCGGTCGCTCTCAAACTGGCGAATGATGTCGTACTCTTCTTCAGCTTCTATTGGCTTGCTAAATGGCCGCTGGAAGCTGATCTTCTGCTTAAAGTCGATCCCGGACATCTGTTTCTCCCCCCCGTTGCGCAGTGCTTCCGTGATAACAATTCCCGGCGGCGGATGCAACGGTATTGCGGATTATCTCTCTCTGAGAGCCATGATAGACTATGGCGCAATTTCCATACCCTATCAGCGAGTGTTATTTATGAAAGTAGGCATCATCGGCGCAATGGAACAAGAAGTCACCCTGCTGCGCGAGCAAATTGTGAACCGCCAGACCGTTCAACGCGCGGGTTGTGAAATCTACACCGGCCAAATCAACGGCATGGAAGTGGCCTTGCTCAAGTCAGGCATCGGTAAAGTGGCCGCAGCGCTGGGTACCACCCTGCTGCTGGAACAGTGCCAGCCCGACGTGGTGATCAATACCGGTTCCGCCGGTGGCCTGGCCGCTACGCTGAAAGTGGGCGATATCGTGGTCTCTGAAGAAGTCCGCTACCATGACGCCGACGTGACCGCCTTTGGCTATGAACCAGGCCAGATGGCCGGTTGTCCGCCAGCGTTCGTTGCTAATCCTGCGTTGATTGCACTGGCCGAAAACTGCATCAAACAGCTTGAGCTGAACGCGGTGCGCGGCCTGATTTGCAGCGGTGACGCTTTCATCAACGGTGCCGAGCCACTGGCCCGCATCCGCAATACCTTCCCAACCGTGGCTGCGGTTGAAATGGAAGCCGCCGCCATTGGCCACGTTTGCCATCTGTTCGGTACGCCATTCGTGGTAGTACGCGCGATTTCCGACGTGGCCGACAGTGAATCCCATATGAGCTTCGACGAGTTCCTGGTGGTAGCCGCCAAGCAGTCCTCGATGATGGTTAACGCCATGCTGCAAACCCTGGCCAAGCGCGGTTAATGTGAAGCCGCGTCTGTGCGCCCTGCTGAGCTGGCTGATCCTGTGGATGGTGCTGCCCGCCAGCGCCGCCCAACGGGTGATCAGCCTGGCTCCCAGCACCACGGAGCTTGCCTATGCGGCCGGCATGGGGGATACCCTGCTGGCCGTCAGCGCCTACTCCAATTACCCACCTGCCGCCCAAAAACTGGAACAGGTCGCCTCCTGGCAAGGGATCAACCTGGAGCGGATCCTGGCGTTAAAACCCGATCTGGTGCTGGCCTGGCGTGGCGGTAATCCCCAGCGGGTGTTAGATCAGCTTGCTTCCTTTGGCATTCCGATTTTCTACGCGGATGCCAAGAATATTGACGAGATCGCCCAGTCGCTGGACGAGTTAGCGCAGTACAGCCCTCATCCCGAACAGGCACATCAGGCCGCAGCCCAGCTTCGTCAACAAGTCGAGGAGCTGAAAACGCACTATGCCAGCAACTCGCCAAGGCCAGTGCTGCTGCAATTTGGCACTCAGCCACTGTTCACCAGTTCGGCCGCCACGTTGCAAAGCCAGGTTCTGAGCTTATGTGGCGCAGAAAATATTTTTGCCGATAGCCCTGTTCCCTGGCCGCAGGTGAGCCGTGAACAGGTGCTGGTGCGTAAACCGCAGGCTATCGTGATCGGCGGCAGCACCCAGCAGATCGCCAATGTAAAAGCCTTCTGGGGGCCACAGCTGGACGTGCCGGTGATCGCCCTTGAGGAAGATTGGTTTAACCGCGCCGGGCCACGCATCATGCTGGCGGCGCAATCACTATGCAGTCAATTGGCGGAGATCCATTGATGGTATTTTGGCTGGATATTCTTGGTACTGCGGTATTTGCCATTTCCGGTGTGTTACTGGCGGGCAAATTACGGATGGATCCCTTTGGCGTATTGGTACTGGGGGTAGTGACCGCAGTCGGTGGCGGGACGATCCGTGATATGGCGCTCGCCAACGGCCCGGTATTCTGGGTCAAGGATCCCACCGATCTGGTGGTAGCGATGATCACCTGCGTGCTCACGCTGCTGCTGGTGCGCCAGCCACGCCGATTGCCGAAATGGATCCTGCCGGTGCTGGATGCCATCGGGCTGGCGGTGTTTGTGGGGATCGGCGTCAATAAGGCGTTCGCCGCTGGCAGCGGGCCGCTGGTGGCGGTCTGTATGGGCGTCATTACCGGCGTCGGCGGCGGGATCATCCGCGACGTATTGGCCCGAGAGATCCCGATGATCCTGCGAACCGAAGTCTACGCCACCGCCTGCATCGTCGGCGGAACGGTACACGTCACGGCGTTCTACACCTTCGGTATGCCGTTACAGCATGCCATGATGCTGGGCATGATCATCACGCTGGGCATCCGCCTGGCCGCCATTCGTTGGCACCTGAAGCTCCCCGCCTTTATCCTCGAACAGTAATTCTGGTCTCCGCCAGCTTCGGCGGAGGCTCACCTATAAAACAGTATATTCGACTATTATATAGCCATCGTGCTATTATTTTGCGCTAATAAATTGCGCACGAATAATGTAATCAACTATTTAATCATCCGTTAAAAATTATCCCGCGCTGTTAAGTTCCGTTTACTTTTGCCGATAGGTCATAGTGCTTTGACCCACGGACAGGTATCGCTTTGAGTCTAAGAATGAAGAAACACTTATTGATAATCAGCGCGTTGCTGTTGAGCAGCAGCGCCATGGCCGAGAACACCAGCGGCAAGATTGGTATCAGCATCACGATAGTACCCACCTGTAGCGTCACCCTGACCGGCAACGTGCCACAGGCAACCTGCGGCAATAGCACCACCTTGCAGCCTAAGATGAGCTCCAGCAAGCGGGTGGTAGGCGATCGGCAAAACGAAGTGGTCACCGTGGAATGGTAGGCATAAAAAAACCCACGTACCGTTCAGGCAAGCGGGTTTTTGACGATGGCAGGATCAGATGCTGAATGAAGAGCCACAGCCACAGGTGGTTTTGGCATTCGGGTTAGTCACGATAAAGCGCGAACCTTCCAACCCTTCGGTGTAATCCACCGCGCCACCCACCAGATATTGCAGGCTCATCGGATCAACCACCAGCGCGACGCCCTGTTTCTCGATGGTCATGTCACCGTCGTTGATCTTGTCATCAAAGGTGAAGCCGTACTGGAATCCACTGCAGCCGCCACCGGTAATGTAAACCCGCAACTTCAGGTTTGGATTCTCTTCGTCAGCAATCAGGAATTTCACCTTGCTTGCTGCTGCCTCGGTAAATTGCAGGGGCAGTGCTGTTTCATCACTCATACTCGTTACTCCCAACAGTGTTTCGCATCAGGTTACTGCTATGGCGACCCGATTAATGTTGCTGATTATCTAATACCTGAGTGTTGCGTTCAAGTATTCACCGCATTTGTTGTATTTTCTTTACCTGTTTTCTCGGCCTGCTCTTGCTGCTGCTTTTGTAAGGTGCGGGCTAAAATGGCGGAATACAATGGCTTACCGCCCATAAACTGCGCCACCAGGGTCGCCCCCAAGCAGGTGACGATCATCGGTAAAATCAGCTGATAGTTATCGGTCATTTCCAATACCAGCACAATACCGGTTAACGGTGCACGCACGGTAGCGGCAAACAGCGCCCCCATACCCGCAATAGCAAAAGTGCCAGCCTCAAGACCATACTCTGGGAACAGGTGACCGCTGAAAAGACCAAAAGCGGTGCCGAGCAGCGTCCCCAGGGCCAGCATTGGCGCAAAAATACCACCTGGCGCACCTGAGCCGAAACAGAGCAGCGTGGTGATCACCCGTGCAATAAAGATAAACAGCAGCATGCCTATGCTGTAGTTGCCCGCCACCGCGCTCGGGATCAAGGCCGAACCACCACCAGCAGCCGCTGGCTCGAGCAACCCAAGCACGCCACAAGCGCCCCCAAGCAGAGCACCAATCAGCAGGATCTTGCCAGTCTTGCCACCATGGAAGCGGGCGAACATATCCTGCGTACGAAACACTAAAGCGTTAAACATCACCCCCACAGCGCCAAACACCGTCCCTAACACCAGGTACAACCACAGCGTATTGAGCGGTGCCGAAGCAAGTTTACCCACTTCGATCAGCGGACTGTCACCATTAAATACACGAAAGACAATGCTCGACATAATCACGCCGATAAACACCGCCTTGACTGAAATCAGGTTGTAACGAAACTGCGGGCGCATCTCTTCAATAACGAACAGGATCCCCGCCAAGGGGGCGTTAAATGCGGCGGCCAGGCCAGCTGCGGCACCGGTGGCCAGCATGGAGTGGCGTGCCTCGGCACTACGTATGCGAAAAATATCCAGCACCATTCGCCCGGCATTGGCCCCCATCTGCACCGTTGGCCCTTCACGCCCCAGTACCATCCCCGCACCTAGCGTGCCCATGCCGCCGATAAATTTCACCGGGATCACCCGCCACCAGCGTACCGGCCGCAACTCCTCCAGCGCGCCCTCGATCTCTGGGATCCCCGAACCGCCCGCTTCTGGCGCAAAACGTTTAACCAGATAAAACCCCAAAGCGGCCAGAACACCGGAAAAAATAAACGCCAGCGGCCACACCAGCATCCAAGAATCGGCGACATAGGCCAGGCCCGACAACCGCTGCTGTTGCACCCAATCCACCGCTTTATCAAAAGCAACGCCCAATAATCCCGCCAAGGTCCCCACCACCGCCGCCATAAGCAGGATGGCAACCGGCGTCTTATCCTGGCGCAGAAGCTGACGGATCCTATCACTACGCTTTAGACGCGGGCCAAGTGCCACAGGAGGCTGCTGCTGTAATTCAGTCATAATGGGGCTCATTTTTGCCGTGAAAATCATGCCAATAGCGATACATACTATTCTAGCTCAGTCGTTACCCTATCGCTTCCTCAAAGTAGGTATTGGACGGTGATCGTTTCATAACTGCGTACTCTCCACTAGAATAGCGCGGTCAAATCATTCAAAAGCTAACCCAGGAGCCGGTTTATGAGCTTACACAGTAAGTCCGAAAGTCTGTACGCCCAGGCGCAACAGCTGATCCCAGGCGGAGTTAACTCCCCAGTGCGTGCATTCACCGGTGTAGGCGGTACTCCGCTGTTTATCGAACGTGCCGACGGTGCCTATCTGTTTGATGCCGATGGCAAAGCCTATATCGATTATGTAGGTTCCTGGGGCCCGATGGTGCTGGGCCATAATCATCCGGCGATCCGCAATGCGGTGATCGAGGCGGCACAGCGCGGCCTGAGCTTCGGCGCACCTACCGAGATGGAAGTGAAAATGGCCGAGTTGGTGACCACGCTGGTGCCAACGATGGATATGGTACGTATGGTCAACTCCGGTACAGAAGCAACCATGAGCGCTATTCGTCTGGCTCGGGGGTACACCAACCGTGACAAAATCATCAAGTTTGAAGGCTGCTACCACGGCCATGCCGACTGCCTGCTGGTGAAAGCCGGTTCCGGTGCACTGACGCTGGGCCAGCCGAACTCACCGGGCGTGCCGGCAGACTTCGCCAAGCACACGCTGACCTGCACCTATAACGATCTCGATTCCGTGCGTACCGCGTTTGAGCAGTACCCTTCAGAGATCGCCTGTATCATCGTTGAGCCTGTCGCGGGCAACATGAACTGCATTCCACCGCAGCCTGACTTCCTGCCTGGCCTGCGCGCTCTGTGCGACAAATATGGCGCGCTGTTGATCATTGACGAAGTAATGACCGGTTTCCGCGTCGCACTGGCCGGTGCTCAGTCTTATTACGATGTGGTGCCAGACCTGACCTGTCTGGGCAAAATTATCGGTGGCGGTATGCCGGTGGGGGCCTTCGGTGGCCGCCGTGAAGTGATGGCTGCCCTGGCGCCTACCGGGCCGGTGTATCAGGCAGGTACGCTGTCTGGCAACCCGATTGCCATGGCCGCCGGTTTCGCCTGTCTGACCGAGGTTTCCCAGGTTGGCATTCACCAGACGTTGACCGAACTGACCACCAAGCTGGCAGAAGGCCTGTTGGCAGCGGCCAAGGCGGAGAATATCCCGTTTGTCGTCAACCATGTGGGCGGCATGTTCGGGCTGTTCTTTACCGACGCGCCGACGGTCACCTGCTATCAAGACGTGATGGGTTGCGATGTTGAGCGCTTCAAGCGCTTCTTCCATCTGATGTTGGATGAGGGAGTTTATCTGGCGCCGTCAGCGTTCGAGGCTGGCTTTATGTCTGTTGCACACAGCGACGAAGATATTCAGCGCACCATCGATGCCGCACGCCGCTGCTTCGCCAAGCTGTAATCTGCTGGCGGGCGCAACTCTGCGCCCGCCGTTACCCTCAAAGCAAGGTGCCGTAGATGGTTAATATCGCCACGACGACCACCACAATCATCGTCACCTTACGCGCCAAAGTCACCGCCGCACGCGGCGTCTGCACCGGATCGTTATGCGGTTCGCGGGCCAGAGAGAACTGCGCCAGACGCGTCAACACCTGATACTGCGAAGTATGGCGATCCCCCAGCGAAGCAAACCACGCGGGCAGCGCCCTTTCACCATGGCCGATCAGCGCATAGGCCACCCCTGCCAGACGAACCGGGATCCAGTCAGCCACATGCAACAAGAAGTCGATGCCCGTTTGCGAGCGTTGCAACGGCGAATGGTGTCTTGCCAACCAGGTTTGGTAGGCACGCAGAAACGCATAGCCCGCCAGGGCGATTGGCCCATAGGGCCCGCACACCGCAAACCAGAATAGCGGAGCCAGGTAGTAACGATAGTTAATCCATAGCAGGGCGTTTTGCAACTCACGCAAGCGTTCTTCCTCGCTGCAATCCACCGGCAAACCGTGGATCAGCGCCAACTCTTCCGCCATCTGATCGCTGGCGTGGCTATCGCCCTGCCGCGCGGCCTGCAAATAGGCCCGATAATGTTTGCGCTTGATCCCGGCCCCAACGCACAGCAGGCCGATCACAATCCACAGCAGCAGTGCCACCACGCCGAAGAACAGGCCCTGTGCCAACCACAGGATGCCCCATACGACGAACATCCAGACCAGGGTCAACGCCAGGGTCTGTGCCAAAGAAAACCGATGCAGCCGCTGAAACACCACTTCTAAACGATGATCCAACTGCCAATGCTCACCCAGTTTAAACAGGCGTTCCCACGCCAAAACCAGTAATAGCGTAAACAGCGTCATTAGCTAATCCTCTCCCTCAGTCAAGTTCCTCAGCATAGTACTTACGATGGTAACAGCTTCAGCGACAAGGTGCTGTTCAACACGGCGGTTTTGTTACTCAATAATCATTCTGACTTTTTTGCCGATACTGCCCATCATCCCAACCAGCGAGTCCAGGGTGAACTTTTCCGTTTTCTGGTTAACGACATCAGAGACTCTTGGGCGGGATACTCGCAATATCTGTGCTGCTTTTACTTGCTTATACCCTTTAACCTTTATCCAGCCGGAGATCTCAGACATTAGCTGCTTTTTCATTTCATTGGTTTGTGCAATATCTTCATTGGATTTGGCCAACAATTCTGCAGCTTTCCCCTCAGAGAAACCCAAATCAGCGAAGATATTGTCACCAGGATGAGTGACATGGCACGAGGCCGTATCAATTTTCTCTGTCATTTCTTTTTGCTCCGCTCGTTAACCAATCGAATTTCTATGACGCCAGAACCCCAGTCATTTATCGACTTCAAGTCAGCGGGTTCCTGCCCAAACTGCACTTTACGCAATTCATGGCCAGCAATGGCGCGGGTATCTTCTGGAAACGCTTGCAAATCCTTAAGAGAACTACCGCGCCAGTCAATCTTTTTTGGATCCATCCGCCAAGACTCCCATTGCATTACTGTATAAAATTTTATACACAACTATTCAAGAATGCAATCAAGTTGCAGACACAATCAATGGCCAACTGCGGAGATATTTACACCGGTGTTCTAATGATGCTGAATGATTTCACCTGCATCTCACGCCCCCTGGCTGGCCTTTCTAACTCATTGATATTATGTAAAACTAGCGGCTGGCGCGGGGCTATAAAACAGAGTAGCATGTGGATCCACCGACCTACCGTCCATTTCCGGAGTTTGCTATGCCGACACGTCGCTACAGTGCCGACAGCCGCCGTACCGCGCTTCTCGAACGTATTGCCAATGATGTCCCTGCCGCCGTCGCCCAGGCGCTGAGCGAAGATCTGGGGGGCACCGTAGATGCCGAGCGCGATATCACCGCACAACTGTTACCCGCCGATAAACAGGCCAAAGCCACGGTGATCACCCGTGAACCCGGCGTCTTCTGTGGCCGCCGCTGGTTGGAAGAGGTGTTTATCCAACTGGGTGGACAGGTGAAGATCGAGTGGTTAGTAGAAGATGGCGATAAACTGGTGCCCAACCAACCGCTATGCCACCTGAGTGGCTCGGCACGCATCCTGCTGACGGGTGAACGTACCGCGCTGAACTTTGTGCAAACGCTGTCTGGCGTGGCCTCGGCGGTAAACCGTTATGTCGAACTGCTGCAAGGCACGCAAACCCGGCTGCTGGATACCCGTAAGACTCTGCCCGGCCTGCGCACTGCGCTGAAATATGCCGTGCTGTGTGGCGGTGGCAGTAATCACCGTCTGGGTCTTTCGGATGCATTCCTGATCAAGGAAAACCATATTATTGCTGCTGGCTCGATCAAGAACGCGGTAGCGAAAGCCTTTTGGCTGCATGCAGATGTGCCGGTAGAGGTGGAAGTCGAATCGTTGGATGAGTTGCAACAGGCATTGGATGCCGGGGCTGACATAGTGATGCTGGACAATTTCAGCGTCGAGATGATGCGCGAGGCCGTAGCCCTGGCCCAAGGACGTACGCAGTTGGAAGTCTCCGGTAACGTCACCGATCGAACCCTGCGCGAATTTGCCGAAACCGGGGTAGATTATATTTCCGTTGGGGCACTGACCAAACACGTTACCGCGCTCGACCTCTCGATGCGTTTTAGCTGATCCGTTTTACTTTCCTGGCCGCCTTTCGGCTTCGGCTGAGAGGCGGGGTTGCCAGTTACCAATAATACCAAAGGGTTGGTGCCGAACCTCCGGCCACCGGTATTCGGTCATGGGACAACCCACTGTCGACAAAAATGCTTTGTACCGCGATCAGTTGGGCATAGTGGCGGATCCCCAGTTTGTGCATTGCCTGTGTCTTCTGTGTCGAGATCGTTTTGATACTGCGCCTCGTCAGTGTGGCAATTTCTGCCAGGGTTTTCCCCTGTATCAGGTATTCCACCACTTGCCTCTCTGCCATGGACAACGTTTCCTCATCGGCCCCCGGCAAAGCGCCACCCACCCGGCTATCCTCCCCCAACAACATCTGACGCAACTGAGCCTGCCATAGGCCCAATGGTTGCCCCAGACGCAGGATATGCCTCACCCCCAAACGATACAACCGCGTAACCAGATACGGAATGGGAACATCCAAAGTAACCAGTAGCGCGACACCGGGGAAAGAGATACGCACCTGCTGAATAAAGCGCAAGGCCAGCAATAGGTCCGCCTGTTGACCGATGTGCAAGGACATAACCACCATATCAACGGGCTGTGCAGCCAGATACCGTTGCGCCTGTGCGATCTTCTGGCAGTGCCAGACCCGTGATAGCGAGTGGGTGGTAAGTAATGTCCAAATCCCTGCCTGAAAGAAACAGCACGGTGAAACTACCACCACGCGGTCTCGCTTCAGGCTTATCACGTCGTGGCCTGCAAAGGATAATGCAGCATGCCACGCGGCGTGTCGGTGACCAGACCACGCAAGTGGTGGAACAATTCAGCGTCGTTGCGAACCCCCAGCTTGCGCATGCTATTACACTTATGTGCGCTGATGGTTTTGACACTGCGATGCAGTAAATCAGCAACGTCAGAAACGCTCATTCCCTGCTGCAAATGCTCCAGTACCTTGTGCTCTGCCTGTGTCAGCACCACCAAATTGTCTTGCTCTTGTGCAGGAGAGGAATTGGGCTGCAGGTACTTTGCCAGGCTGGGGCTACAGACCTTGGCACCGGTCAACGCCAGCGCCATATCCCGGCGCGTCTGATCCTGCGACTCCTGACGGGCAAGCAGGCTGATGTGAGGCCTGGCATTCAGCAGCGTTAACAACGACATGTCCCGACAATAGGTACACACCACGATATGCAGCGTAGGAACACGTTCAGAGAGCAGCAGCAACTGCTGCGTATCGTGAGCAATCTCCTGCGGCGAACCACTGAGTACCACCGCCAACAGGTCGATTTGTGGCGGCGACCACTGCGCCAGCAACTGCTCCAGCGAAGAAACCATCACCACAAAGTGAGAGGAAGGACCCAAGCTCTGAATAAAATGTGCAACCCCGGCCTGCAACGGAGGTAAGGGGGCAACGACGGCCAACTTTATGACCGATAAGGATGTTTTCATGCGGCGACTCCTAGACCAGTAATCCATTACGCGCTAGATAATCTCCACGAGTGTAGAGATCGCTATCACTGTGGAAACCGAGTTTATACATCGCTCGGCGTTTGTGGGTGCTGATAGTGCGGACATCCCGAGCCAACACCCGTGCCGTTTCAGTCACCGTTCTACCGGAAAACAGGCACTCCAGTACGTCCATCTCACGTCCGGTTAACGACAATGACGGCGCGCCACTGCCCAGCAATGCCACCGCTGACGGGCTAAGGCTGGACAACCCCGCCAGCGCACAGAGCACGCCTTGTGTCAGTGATGACAGGGGATCCTGCTTGAGGTAAATACCGCCGACCCGTAAATTTCTCAACTGTGCCAGCAGGTGCGGCTCCTGCAAGGTGGTAGCGACGATAAGCGGTACCCGCTCCCAGTACTGGCGCAAATGGCCAATCATGCGCAGGCCCTCTAATACCGACTCACCTTCTCCACAGAGTTCGGTAACCACTACGTTCACTTTGCCCTGCTGCATCGCAGCAGGCAGATCGCGCACTTTCTCTACCTGCACACAATCAAGGACCTGAAATTGCGGCGGCTGAAATGCAGAATAGATCCCGGCTCGGGTTATCGGGCAAGCGTCCATCAGCAATAGCCGATCTATGCGGCATGCCGTCTGCATTTTCGGTAGCGGAATGCTGTTCCATACGGTTGATGTCATCATGATCATAGTTCCTTTATTAATGACCCGGCTTGCCCTGATAATGATTGGCACCCAAAATAAACTGGGTGCCAATATGAAGGCTCTCTTCGCCAATTCGCAGCTTGGTATTTATTGTTCAATGGCCAGAAAAATATCTACGGACCGTCAAACTTAACCGCGTTTACCCACCGCGATAACTGACTTGGCTCATCAGTTATAGGTAAAGTCGACTGACATTACCGAAGCGATATTACCCGGCGTAACCACGCCTTTGGCATAAGCACTGGCTCTCAGTAAAAATGTTGCCGAGGTTCCTACCACCGTCGTATCCATGGTAGATCCCGGGTTTTGCAAGGTATAAGGGGCCACATCTTGCGCCACTTCTACCGCCACGTTATCTGCCATACCCGCACCGCTGGTCGTCGCGTAGCGCCCGCCAGCCGCAGCGTCCGCCGTGCCGCTAAACGCTGCGGTAACTTTGGTGGTTGCAGTTGGACAGTCCTTCACTACCAGCTTGAATGGCACCGCCGTGGAGGTGTTTCCTGCCGTCGTCAGGTCCCTCGCCTGAATATTGGTCCCCAGACTAACGTTCAAATCTGAGTTGGTGGTGTCTACCGTACAAGGTGAAGCGACCACAACGCCGGTAATATTGACCTGAGTTGGGGCTGCCACTACCTGATGAACACCGGCACCCAAAATAACCAAGGCGAGCAGCGTGCGTTGAGTTTGTTTTTTCATGAGGTTTCCTTACTGTTCCCGTCTATATTCAGGCAGGAAATTCCTGCCTGATTTCCTTGAGTTAAAAAAACTTAGTTAATTTCTGCATTAATGGTGGCCACGGCATTAAACTGCCCTACCGTCGGAGCATTGCCAGTCACGTTCATGGGTGCCAGAGTCATAGAGCTGGTACCCGATTGTGAGGGATAGTCGAAGGTGACAGGCAGACGTCCATTGACCGGCGGCACGATATTATCGTTTGCATCGCGTACCCGAACCCCGATAGCATTATTGTCCGTCTTCAATGCGGTTGGATCCCCATCCGATGGCTCGCCACTAAAGGATAAGCTAACGACTACACCGTCAGAAATATTGCTACACGCCAACGTCATATTAACGACTTTGGGGGTAAATCCATTGGCAATATCACCCTTGGTTTTGATGTCATTTGACATGATATTGCCAAAATTGACATTAATGACCTGTCCGGCATTAATATTACAAGATTGTGGTACCGTTACCGACCCGCTCATATAGATAGACGACATCGGCATCCCGCCATAGGATCCGCTGACTTTTGTGCCATAAAGGTCCAGGATCTTGGTATTGGGTATGACAACCTGTCCCACAAATGGCCTGGTAAAGTACAAAGAAACATAGCCATTATTACCGGACGACCAGTTAGTTATCCCTTTACAAGCACTGACATACTTATTGCTCACCTCTGTCGTGAACGGGGTGGGGAAATAATCCACCGCAGCCCCACCAACCCACAATTCAGTGGCAACTTCCAAATATTGATTTATTGAATAAAAATGTAATCCATCATAGTCCCGTGTATAGGTCAGATTGCCAGGTACCTCTGCCTTATAGTAGGTAATAGCCGAACCTGTACAATCACAATCAGCAGAGTAATTCCCACCTAAATTCCACTGATAGGTTCGATTAAAATACGTGCCAGCCTTGTTATCCTCTGGATTGTCGAACTGTTTGACAAAGGGGAAGTTATATATCTTCGTGCCGCCTACCGTGCTACACCAGCCGGTTGCCGCAAAGCTGGATACGGAAAACAGGCACAGCAGGCCGCCCAGTGTTAATTTAACTAACCTGATTAACTTCATCATAGTTCCTTACCGGCACTGCGCATTCAACATCTGAATGCCAGCACTTTCTGTTGTCTGTTTTGTCAGGGAGTAACTCACCTGACACTGTTGGTCTGAACCGCTGCCCCACTTCACGTTCAGGCTGCCGCTGTCTGCCATGCCGGTCAGGTAAACCTGGCCACCGTCCCCGACGATAAAGCCCTGTGCTGTTTTCTGTGCCGGATCGCTCACCGTGGCACCGAACGGTACCGGTGCGCCGCCCTGGCGTAACAGCGTCATCAATATTCGCTGACCCACGTTGGCCTGGAAGTTAGCTCGAACCACCGCGCCACGGGTTGGCACCACGTTCTGAGAGGTCAACTCCACCTCAACGTCATCCGCCATAGTTTCGGTATTCAGCTGCACCTGATTCTTGCGATAAGGGCTGACGTACGGCACGATGGCATAGCCACGCCAGTCGGTTTTCACCCCGGTCTGGTTGTTAACTCCCGTGCCGTTGGCTCCTGGTGCTTTCACCAGCGCAATGGTTTCACCCAACGGTTGGCCGAAGGTCACCCCGTCCTGGTGCGCCACAATACCGCCTGTCAGGCCGTAGTTCAGACGTTGACTATTGCGATCGTAGGCATAACCCGCCAATACTTCCCCATAGGTACCGCGATAGTCGGCATTCAGGTTGCCGCCGTTGCCGATGCCTTTGTTGCCATAGCTTTCCTGTACGCCCCAGCTCAGGTTGTTGTCCGCTAACGCCGTGCCGTTCAGGCCGACAGAATTGTTGGTGGATCCTTTCTGGCTGGTGTTCATGTTGTAGCTGGCATAAGTCCTGCTCAACCAACGATCCAGCGGTATGCTGACGTTAAGCGCAAATATCTGATCGCGGTCATAAACGGCGCCGCTGCTGTTGCCACTGGCCGTCGAGTTTTCGTTATAGCTGTAGCTCAACCCGTAACTAATGCCGTTCCAGCTGTTGTTATAGCCGGCACCAATCGAGCGTAAGGTGCGATCGCTGTTCCAATAGTCTTCGCTGATCCAGTTTAATGACAGGGTCCCCGCCGCATCTCCCAGGTTCTGGCTGATGGTCAACTCGCTGCGGTTGCGCTTGCGGTCGGTGAGCCGGTAGCTACTACCGTCACGGTAGGTGTCCATTACTTCCTGCAAGCTGTAGTAGCCAGCAGTAGAGTAACGGTAACCGGCAATCGAGAAGTTGGTACCGGTCTGTACGAGGTTCTTGCTGTAACGAACTCGCCATGATTGGCCATCGGTTTTAGGTTGGTCTTGCATCGTAGACCAAGCCTGGGTTACGTCTGCCGATATGGCACCGATGTCACCCATGTTCTTGCCCAGCCCCAAGGCCACTGACTGGTACTTGCTGGCAAACTGGCCACCGCCGTAGGCAGTAAAGCCATTGGACAGACCATAAATCGCCGTACCCTGGCTGAACAGGGTCTTGTCTATGCTGTTGTCATAAGAACGGTACTGCCCGCTGGTGAGCGAGTACTTCAGACGACCCTCACGCTGCAGCACTGGCAGCGAGGCAAACGGCACCACCATCTGCTGTTGGCTACCGTCGGCTTCCTTGATAGTCACCACCAGGTCACCGCTGCCCCCGGTAGGGAACATATCATTGATTTCAAAGGCACCTGGCGCCACGTAACTCTGGTAAATCACGTAGCCGTTCTGGCGGATAATCACCTGCGCATTGGTTCGTGCAATACCCCGTACCACTGGCGCATAGCCCTTCATGCTGTCCGGTATCATTTCGTCGTCCGAGGCCAACTGCCCGCCGCGGAACGGTACGCTGTCGAACACGTCCGAAGGCGAACTGCTATCCCCCAGCGTCATCTGACTTTTCAGCGCGATAATGTCACGCTGGGCATAGGTATAGATGGTGTCCCATTTATCCTGCCCATCACTGCTTCGGCTCCAGGTCGTATAATTACGCAACCGCCACGCCCCGATGTTGACACCTGGCCGCAGGTTGACGTACTGGCTGTTGCTGTCTCGGCTATTGCCATTACGTGCATAAGTATTGGCACCGCTCATGTTGTAGTTGAGCAGTAATGCCGGGATACCTTGATCCCACTGGCTTTCAGGAACGTAACCGCGTGCTTTCTGTGAGAGGGCTGCCTGAGGAATACTGATCAGCAATTGCTGTTCGCTGAAACGGAACTTGGCGCTGGCCTGGGGAATGGCACTGATGTTGGCGCATTGTGTCTTGGCATCACCCAGCGCTGGGAAAAGATCGGTTTTCACCCCCAAAGCACTAAGTTGCTCTACGCTCAGACAAGGTTGCAGATGCTCTTTGCCATCAGCCCCTTTTTGCATGCTGAACGTGACATCCCTTGTGTCCTGCTGTTCGTTATTGAGATAGACATCGACCCGATAGGTGCCTGGTGCCTGACCTATGCCTTCTTCAAAAACCGTTAAATCTGTCGCGCCCTGGTTTGGGTTATCCATTTGCAGCAGTGCAGGGTTAAAATAGTCACGCGCCTGTACGCTAAAGGATAGGGTTCCCATCAATGCCAACTGGGTAGCAATCAAATAAGCCAGCCTGCTGATGCGTGGCGAATGCCCGGCCTGGCTTTTATTGTTATTCATCCGTTTTACTCCATTGCCTGCAGGGTGAAATCCCCCCCTGTGTCCTGTGCCCCACGGCCTGTGGGGATGCCTACTCAATCAACGCTATACCTTGCAAGTCCTGCTATAACGCCGCGAGTTGCTCTTTGCTTACCGCCCCGTAGTCATTGATAATCTTCCAGCTGAGCGGGCCACCGCTCACTCCGGTTGGCAGTGCAAAGCTTGCCGTACTCATCGGAGCCACATAGGTCACATCGTTCAATTTCTTGCCTGCAACCTTCACTTCATAGAAATTCATATAAAACGGCGTCGGGTTGGTCACCTGCAGGTTATTACCACTGCGCTGCCAGGTAAGTTTCTCTGAGACTTGCTCCGGCGTGCCTTTGATGCCCTGAGGGCGGTAAATCAGCTTGATGCGCGTCTTCACCGCAATTTGCAGCGTATTGTGGACTTCACCTTTGCTGGCTGCGGGGATGGACTTGATATTCATCCAATACAACGATTCTTTATCGGAGGGCAGATTGCCCCCGGCACGCACCACGCGCAGGACGTTTTTCTGGTCGCCATCCAGGCGGAACAGCGGCGGGGTCACCACAAAGGGGGCTTTCTCAGCGCCACCTGCGGTGGTCTCTACCCAGGTCTGGATGAGGTACGGCCCCTTGTCCGGGTTACTGACGCTCAGTGAAGACTCCTTTTTACCGCCTTCATAAATCAGACGCGTACCGCCCACAATTACGCCGGCCTGAGTTGCACAACTCATCATCAGCAAGCTCATCAGTACTGTGGCAGGAATAAATTTCATACAAACACCCCTAAAATGAGACATAAAGGCCAGCTCAACTACCGCTGGCCTGAAATCAGAACCACTAATCTCTACGTCGAATCGGTAAAGTCTTAGTTGTAGTTAAGGGTGAAGCTAGCGGTGGAGTTCGCAACACCAGAAGTAATGGTGGCGGAGGTAGAGATATAGCGTGCAACGAAGTTCAGGTCGTTATTACCCACAACCAGTGGATATGACTTGGAAGCGGTAAACAGTGGTACTACAGTGTTAGCATCATCGCTCAACTGAATACCTACGCCCGTTGCGCCACCAGCAGTCAGTGCCAGCACGGTGTTGTCACCAGAAACAGCGACACCGTCAAATTTGACTGAAGCTTGAGTTGCCGCAGCCGGGCAGCCAGTCAATTTGATGGTGAAATTGGTTGCAGAAGATTTAACACCCGCAGTCGGAACGCCAGCAACGTTGAAAGAAGTGGTAGCGACTTCACCCAGGTTCACTTGCAGCGGGCTGCTTGGGTTGTTAGTCACAACACAAGCGTCATCGGTGATTTTACCAACAAAATCAACTTGACCATCAGCAGCGGCAGCAGCAGTAACGGCAAATACAGAAGAGGCCAATACGGCAACAGCGATCAGATTCTTTTTCATACAACACTTTCCTTTAATGTAATGCACCCATGTGCATAGCAAAATTATTTGACATAGCCTTATGTCGTTCCCTGTTTATTTAGTTCCTAGCGATAACCTCGCCCGTTAAATAACTGCTCGGGCCGTTAAGCCTTGTCTAACCGACGAGTCATTTTGAACTAAAGTGTACCGTCCAGTTTTTTGTACTGAAATTTTAAAATTGACAGCATTAAACTTCAGCAGAAGATCAGATAGTAAACAATAGCTAACCAATGGGACTATTCTGATCGGAAGTGAGGGGGCGTCATGATAGGTCTGAAAAGTGATAAACAAGAACGAACTGGGAAAAAACCATGAAAAAAAATTGGCAAGAAAACGACGCAATTCATTGATATAAGTGAAATTTAAAAAATAAAAACACTCGCTATAACAAATTTGTTGACTCGCAAAAAGATAATCCTTAGAGTGCGTGACAGTTTAGTTCAAAGTGTACCGGGTGAATTAAATCATTACATTTCGTTTACCAAACTTCCTTAAACCTCCGCGCGTTGCTGGCCGTATAAAGTACGGTATGCTGAATATTCTTATGCCCCAGGAAATCCTGAATCAATCGAGTATCTATCCCTCGGTCTGCCAGTGCAAATCCGCAGCCATGCCGCAGCATGTGGGGGTGGGCATTGACCTCCAGACCAGCCAACTCACTGTAATTGCGCATTAACCAATAGATCCGCTGGCGGGATAGATGATTGCCTTTCTCGGAAAGGAATAACCAGTCGCTGTCAGCACCTCGATAATTACTTCTGACTTTCAGCCAGGCGCGTAGCGCTTTATGTTCTTTGGCATATAAAGGATGAATGGTGGAAAAGCCGTTTTTCAATCGATGGATATAAATGCTTTTACCCTCCAGATCGATATCGGAAAGGCGCCAACGGTTGATCTCACTGACGCGACACCCGTGGATAAAACACATCCAAATCAAACAGTAATCGCGCTCCGGGTGCTTACCTTGCTGGGTAGCCCCAAGCAGGCGCGCAACTTCGGAAGGAGTCAGATGCTTGCGATTATTCATAGTGCCTCACTGTAACTTTACAAAGAAATGTGCAGGGCTATTCATCCTTTTACATACCTACAAGATTAATGGGATCGCTGATGCAAGGGTGGTTACAGCTTCAGCCGCCCCTAGATCAGTATAGCGGAGAGGAAAAATGACAACAGCCATGGAATGACTAAGGGTATCTGGCAGAAAAAATCCCAAGCCGCAAAAGCCTGTCGATAAGAGTTACTTTCTCTTCTTTTCTAAGATAGTTCCTAGATAATTTAATTGCGCAGTAACAAAATAAGCACTCGACAGTGAGGATAATAACCGATATTGACTTATATGAATGCCAATTTATTTTAATGGTTCCAGCAGGCTTTCACCCTTTATGGCGCGTCCGATCTTGAACCATCTTAAATAACCCAGAGGAGTCGAGCTTAGAGCCCCCCCTTAATGACCACCTGATTTCATTAGAGAGAGTATAGCTATCAAACTAAGCTCAATCATCATTAGATGACACTAACTATCATTGATGAATTAAGGAGGTTGCTTTCCCTACCGGTTTTAATTTATAACGAAATCGAGCGAAAACGCCAGGCATTACTAGCGGTATAAATCACCGTGTTTTGAATATTTTTATGACCCAGATAATCCTGAATTAAACGCGTATCGATACCGGTATCTGCCAGCGCATAACCGCAGGAGTGGCGTAACATATGCGGATGCACAGGAACATTCAGATCTGCAAGTTCACCATACTCGCGGATCAGGCGATGCAGTTGCTGACGAGAAAGCCGACCCCCCTGGCGTGACAAAAACAGAAAATCACTGTCTGCTTCAAGATATTGCGGGCGCTGAGCTAACCAACTGACCAAAGCAGACCGCTCACGAGGCTGGATCGGATGCTGGACGGAGAAACCGTTTTTCAGGCGATTGACATACAATTTATCGCTGATTAAATCCAAATCCTGCAGCCGCAGATTACAGAGTTCAGAGACGCGCAATCCATGTATGAAGCAAACCAGCAACATGCATTTGTCACGAACAGTATTCTTATGTTCAGGAATTGCATCGAGTAAACGCTGTACTTCATCCATACTCAAAAACTTACGATTGGTGTTAGCCGTCATGCAGTATTTCCCTATACCCATTTATGTTCAGAAATTAGATTTAACGACATAAGAAAATTCTGGTCAAGCACCTAGCCAGGTGCTTATCAGGACTTTGTGGAATAACTCTAATTTCAATGGGTTTAGAACCTCAATCCATTTGTAACCTTTAGTAACAAAATGTGTAATAGATTATTTTTTGAACCAAATTTCAACCTGGGGAATTTATTTAACCCTAACTATTTTGAGCTAGAAATCATTTACCAAGAGGTGGTCTGGTGATAAAGAGCAACCCTGGAGTTGTAATATAAAGGGGATTTTCAAAGGAAGCTGGGGTATGCAAAGATACCCCCGGGCTTATTTTAAACGGTTAACCCCCCATCCAGGATCAGGCTTTGGCCCGTCATATAACGGCTGTCATCACCGATCAAAAATGCGGTGGTGCGCGCCACTTCGCTGGCTTTGCCCAGGCGGCGCAGCGGGATTTGCTTGCGCAGCGCCTTCAGCGCCTCCGGTGGAATCGCCTGCGTCATCTCGCTTTCTATAATTCCTGGCAACAGGCAGTTCACCCGGATACCAAAACGGGCCACTTCCAGCGCCAGGGATTTCCCCATGCCGATCATCGCCGCTTTGCTGGCCCCGTAGGCCGTTTGCCCGGTGTTGCCCTTGATTCCCGTCACCGAAGACATCAGCACCATCGCCCCCTCCCCCTGTGCCATCATCGCCGGCAGCAGATGGCGATTCCAGTAGAAAATGGCGTTGAGGTTGGTGTCGATCACCTGCCGCCAGCGCTCACCGGTTTGCTGGATATGCAGGTTATCCAACGTGATCCCGGCGTTATGGATCACCGCAAAAGGCGCACCATGGCGTGCCAGCAGCTGCGGAGCCACGGCATCCACCGCCTGCTCGTCGCTGCCGTCACACACGCAGCTTTCCACCCAGCCCGATAAACCGGCGCAGGCTTCCTTCACTGCCGACTCCGCCCCCGAGCCACTACGGCAGGTGAACACCACGTTCCACTGCCTGGCCAGCTCTTCCACCAGCGCGCGGCCAATGCCCCGGCTACCGCCTGTCACTAACACCCATTGTTTTGTCATAGGATCACTGTTGTGCATCGACCAGGCTTTGACAGAGTTCACCCAGCGTCATATTCGGCTTGTCGATGAACATTTCGGCAGTCAGCGTGGCCCCAAACTCGCGTTTGGCCAGCACCATCAGCTCCACATAGTCCAGGCTGTCCAGCTTCAACTGATGCAGTGGCATCTCCGGTGCCAGATCGCTCATCTCGAGATCTTTGGCATCACAAATCATTTCAGTGACGGTGTCATAAACCTGTTGGTACTTTTCCATGGTGATATCCCTAGAGTTAATTGTTGGCCAATGGCCATGTTTTTAAGGTCACCGAGGTGACGAGCAGCGGGTGCCGCTGCGTTCTGGCCTCGATCACCGCGCGTAATACAAAGCCGCTGCTTCTGTCCCCGATAATCAACATCGGCTGGATGGTGTAGTACAACCGATCTTCGGATTCAAACAGCCTCGCGGGGTTAAATAGGCGGGCGCTGAAGTGAGTTTCATGATGCGTCTGTACCACCGGGATCTGGGCAAACACCTCGATCAACGTGGCGGCCTGGAGTTCCGGTAGCGCCGTGGTTAGCGACGCCAGGGTTTGCGGGGACTTGACCAGCAGTTGGAACAGCAGGGCATCAAAGAAACTCCACGCCTGTGTAGCTTCCGATGCCTGCCCCGGGAAGGGCTGACCGAGCGCCATCACCTCGGGCACGGTCAACGCATGCTCGTGATCGCCAGCCGCCAGCTCCAGCCCTCGGGCCGGAGCCAGTTTGCTGTTGAAGCAGTTTTGCTGAGTGGCGCAGTCCAGCAATTTACCGGTGATCTGTTGGCCGTTATTGGCAATCTGCAAATCATACGGCGTCTCGCACAGCACTGGCCGCCGCATGCGGGTGCTGAAAATATAAAAATCATGTTCCGGCGGGGCTGAAAGCAGCGTCGCACTCAAATGGCGTTTCATGTCCAGCATCGCCCGCATCCCATGGACGCTCAGTTGATCGGCCCCCATTTTGCGGACGTGTTGCAGATCAAAGTGGATCGGG
>NZ_JBOFZA010000055.1:0-1212 GCF_051654945.1 Serratia sp. (in: enterobacteria) | reverse complement strand
GGCCCCGCCAGGGCGTAGCCTTTCTGGGCTTGGCAACGTTCGAAAAAGCCCCTGGAGCCTAGAAGGCCTCCGGCACGCACTTTGCCCCGTTAGGGTGAGGGTACGCGGGCAAGGCGTCTGAAAATTTATAGGTCATGCTAAATCTCGACGGCACGTAAAAACGGCTCCTCCTTTTTGACCGACTTCCAGGGCGGCGGGCCCCTCCGCTCGCTCCCCGGCCTCGAGGCGCCTTCCCCCGGCCCGAGCCGGCGCCTCGTAGAGGGTGGAAGTTTGGCCCAAGCCCGCACCATCGACTTAGCCATTTTTCCGAAACCCGATTCCTCCAGGGTCTACGCCCCACCGAGCCATGCCCAGAAGGGCCAGCCTTCGTCGGATACCCTCGGAAAAGCCCCCGGAGCCACCGTTCCATCGGCCTCAGAGGCCTCAACTTAGCTCCCTGATGGCAGGTCATATTGGCTTCTCCTAAAGAGCCACCGCACCGCCGCGGCCGAGATCGGAGCCGCGGCCGGGAAAGGCGCACCTTCCTGGGCATGGCCTCCGGCGAGGAGGGGGGTGGAAGTTCGACCCGAGCCCGGACGAGAACGCCGAGGCCTAGCGACTCCAAACTCGGTACCCCGGTAGACCCCGACGGGCCCTACCCGACGCCGCCGACCCCGAGTCGATAGCCCCCCGGGGGCCGGAGATAGCGCCCCCCAAAGTTCAAACTTTGACCGGCCGTAGCTCGCCCGGGCCGAGGCCGATCTCCGAGACCCTGGGCTCGTTCGATAGGTCTCGGCGTCCCCCGTCCGAGGCCGCCGCCCCCGAGTCGATACCCCGCCGGGGGCCGGAGATACGGGCCCCCAAACTTTTACGCTTCGACCGGCCGTAGCTCGCCCGCGCCGCCGCGGATCTCCTCGACCCGGGCCTCGTTCGATAGGTCTCGGCGTCCCCCGTCCGACGCCGCCGCCCCCGAGTCGCTAGCCCCCCGGGGGCCCGAGATACGGGACCCCAAACTTTTACGCTTCGACCGGCCGTAGCTCGCCCGCGCCGCAGCGGATCTCCTCGACCCGGGCCTCGTTCGATAGGGCTCGGCCTCCCCCGTCCGACGCCGCCTGCCCCGAGTCGATAGACCCCCGGGGGCCGGAGATACGGCCTCCCAAAGTTTCGGCTTCGGAGCCCCCTAACTCCGCGACCCGGCCGCCCCGGAACTCGGGGGCGGTCGCGTTCGGACGG
>NZ_JBOFZA010000054.1:0-1014 GCF_051654945.1 Serratia sp. (in: enterobacteria) | reverse complement strand
GCTATGGCTTTCCAGACCAGCGATGCCCTGAACCAGATATCTGCGCCACCATTTACGCAATGTGGGGCGAGAAATGCCACAGCGACGGCATACGAACCCCGCATCACCGGACGTTTCATAGAGTTTTACCCACTGTAGCCGCTGCTGAATTTCCCTGTTCATAGTGAGGCATTATAGTGAAACGATGTCTATGAATCACACACCAAATGCAGGAAATTTACGACACCTTGAACCGCCCCGGTTTTCTTGGAGAGTTTTTAGTCCGTGAACTCAGGCTGCAGTACCTTATTGTTCACCGATCCATAATACGCTTTTTCTGCCTCAACCGGGGGCACATAACCGATACGCTCCAGAAGCCGACGGTTATTGAACCAGTCAACCCAGTCCAACGTGGCCAACTCCACATCCTGCCTGTTTTTCCAGCTTTGACGGTGGATCACTTCTGCTTTGTATAACCCGTTGATACTTTCGGCCAATGCATTATCGTATGAGTCACCTACGCTACCCACTGACGCCATCACTTCCGCCTCTTTCAACCGTTGTGTGTACGCCAGAGAGACGTATTGGGAGCCGCGATCGCTGTGATGGATAACGCCACTGCCAGGTCTTCTGGCCCACAAGGCCTGTTCTAGCGCATCCAGAACCAGTGTGGTTTCCATCGTTGATGACACCCGCCATCCCACGATCACCCCGGCGAACACATCAATAATAAATGCCACATAAGCGAACCCCTGCCAGGTGCTGAGTAGAGTAAGAGGCGGGGCGTAGTCGGACTATTTCCCAGCCTCTCCTCCCCGAACCGGACGTGCAGTAGAGTAGAGCGCCAGCGAGTTACTGTTTGAAAAGCACTTTTCCGGACGCCCCCTCCCCAAACTGGGCATGAGTCTTTCGATCTCACCCGGCTTTCCAGTGTCATATTTCCCGATGTCTGGCAGGTCTGGTTCTGTGAATATTTTGGTGACATTCTCGACACACAACTAAGGTTTTACGATGTCGTGAAGCCATTATCCTCAG
>NZ_JBOFZA010000053.1:0-4011 GCF_051654945.1 Serratia sp. (in: enterobacteria) | reverse complement strand
GGCAGTCTGCTCGCTGACCCGGTTGCCGTAACTGTCTTCCAGCATCACCGTCAGCGTCATCGTGTCTCCGGTGACATAGGTGGTGCGGTCCGTCTGCACGGAGGACTTCAGAAGGGCCGGGTCGCCCGCCGTGATGCTGGGTAGTTGCAAGACTCACTTAACGCTTACGCTCAGGTTAAAATTTATTTAAGCATGTAAAGCCAGAGCTGGCGCGGCCTGAAGAACGATCTTACACATTTACGCCCGGATCCTTACGCCTAGCCATATTGTGCTTAATTTTAGCGGTTGGATGACGCACAACAAAACAGAAGTGGGCCAGTACTGCCCACTTCTGATATTGAGTATATGCTCAAATATTATTTTTTATTATGGCAATGGTACTCTCCCGTTTTTTTATTGGTATGGCAACCATCAGAATTGGTGCCACCAGAATGGGCAAAAACTTGTGCTGAAACGCTAACAGATAGAGCAACGAGAAGTATTGTTAATATTTTGTTCATTTAGCCATCCTTACGCAAAAAAACAATAAATAATCCGGTCAAAAGCTTGGCAGACTAAAGGCGTTTATGTCTGGGGTTCGCCTGGGGAAAATCTTATCACGAAGCAAGGGGAAACGCTGAGAATAGCGCCGCTAATCGGCTCAAAAAGCGTTGAGCTGAAGTCGGCGATGTGACTGTTTCCACCTGTCCCTGTACGACTATCCACCTGACAGGTGGCCTGATTAATGCCTATAGCTTGGATGCCGGGGATTCTGGGCTCCATTTGAGAAACCAGGCCCTGCGCGGGGTTAATCGAAACTATTGCGGGTCGATGATATCAATCATCAATGCGGTGACTTCATCAACGATGTGCGGTTCTGCCGTTGCTGCATAAGTAGCCTCACGCGCTTTCAAATCCAATGCTCGGATAGCGAACGGTAATGCCACACCAGTGACTTTGCCCGTGTCGGTGCTACTTCCGTCAATGACTACAGTAACGCCCTCAGATCGAGCGAATGCACCGGCACTCGTGATCGGCACACAGATAGCAGTTGAAAAGGCGGTATTAATGGCATGTTCGCTAATCACTAGGTAATAATGTGCACCTTTAAATTCACGCCCTGCTTGCGGGTCACCATTTACGTGCCAGATTTCACCGCGAGCAGGGGATGTTCTCCGTTTGATCATTAAATGATTTCCTTACCTACAGGCGTATCGGTAAAATAATCACCTGTCTCGGCGCGCCATTCGGCAACGTCCTGCGGGTTTATGCCTGCAACGATCTGCGCGATGGTGCGACGGCCTCGCGGTTGGCGCTTCACGGCTACCATGCGCACACCGTCGCCATCATCTTTAAAATCTATTTCATCGCCTGCGCTCCAGCCTTTGGCGGTCAGCCATCGAGCCGGAAGAGTCACGACTACTGCGCCCCCTTGCTGGCGCAACTTTGCATAAGCCATTTTATTCTCCAGTGTAATTTTGTCTCACATTATTAATGTAGCACAAAGTAACACATTAGCAATGAATAGGGTTATGTCGCATTAAGGGATCGTCAGGTAAGATGCTGCTTTTTTTCGTGATGTTGTCTGTCCATGTCGCTGATCCGAAACGCTTTCAGCCGCCTGCATTATCCCGTCGATGTTATCACGCAGTGTGTTCGCTGGTATCTGGCTTATTCACTGAGCCTGCGGAACCTGGAAGAAATGATGGCCGAGCGGGGTGTCATCGTTGACCATTCCACGCTTCTTTCGCAGAGCCATCCGACATCACGGCGAACCGGAGGTCGTGACCCTCGATAAAAGCGGCGCGAATACCGCGGCCCTGGCGACGCTCAATGCCGATAAAGCAGCAGAAGAAGCCATTACTGTCAGGCAGAATAAGTATCTGAACAATCTGATTGAGCAGGATCACCGAAATAGCAAACGACGAACGCGAGCGATGCTGGGATTCACCTCATTTCACCGGGCACAGACGATATTGGCGGGCATTGAGTTAGTTCACATGATACGCAAAAGACAGCTTCATCATCCCGCTGGCGACGGATTGTCACCGGCAGAACGGTTTTATCTGTTAGCTGCCTAAAAAAACGGCAACGCTGCTTTTGCTAGGCTGTTGCTGTTAACGCGACAGAGCCCTTGAGTCAGAGTGACTCTCTTCATACAAGTTAAAGGTCGCTTTCAATTGGGGCAACATGGAACGGGCCGCCATCAATAAATACTCCGTGATTGGCTCTTGTTTCTCATTTTTCTCACTGTTTATGCCAACGCCTGTTGCAATGTTTCCTCTAATAGCGCTTAACAGGTTATCCAGACGAATAATATTTTCTTGGTAAATTTCAAGTAACTCCTGATCTGCAATGGTATTGAGAATGTCTTTTATCTCGTCCACATGCATCAAGGCGTCCTTCACCCCTGAAAATGTCAAGTTACGCTCTATTTTTCCGAATAAGGTTTCCACGCGGCGGTATAAACTCTTTTTCGGCAGCAAGGCATAGAAGTCCTGTAAATGAATATGCTCATCCGCATACTTGATTAACAGTTTCATGATATCCAGCTCTTTCACCGGGCGTTCAATGACATTGGTTGCCTGGATGGTGCGAGATTCGATGATCACCCACGTTTTATCATCAATGTGTTTGGTTGGCATTGCGTTTTCCCTAAGTTTTTATAAAACTTAGTTTATAATTTTTATTGGCGGATGCAACGCCTTTTTGTTGCCGCTGCGTTCGTTGGGCTTTACCGGCAAACTCCCCAGTTCTCTTTTCAGGCTCCCTTTGGGCCGCCCGTGAAACACTACATCTAGTGACCGTTACCAGATGTAGTGTTTAGGGCAATTTTACCCCCGCTTTCGGTTCCCGGCTCGTCCGGGTTAGCCTTTGCCCCTCATTGCGTTATAATCCGTTGTGGATCAGATGACTGCACATCTGTATCCGGGGTTGGCGGCGGTAACGGGGGCGTTACTGACCGCCTCGCTCTTTCCCTTCCCTGATGGGGTTTTTCCCGCACACGGCGATACCCCCCAAACACCCCAGCGAACGATCACCGAATTATTGCGGTCGCCCTGCGCCGCCCGTTCTGCCACAATTTAGCAAGATCCGCCGTAAACCCTCGCCCAGTGTGAACTGCACCCATAAGCAGTACGATAAAATTGATGTCAATACCGTTGAGATTAGAGAGGTAACAAAATGAATATCAAGCCCATTCGTACCGAGCAGGATTATCATGAAGCGCTAAATGCAATTTCTCCCCTGTTTGACGCGCAGCCGGAACCTGGTACACCCGAATTTGATTTTATGGAAATCATGGTATTGCTGATTGAAGCCTATGAAACGAAACACTACCCTATTGACCCGCCTGATCCGATTGAAGCCATTAAATTCAGGATGGAGCAATCAGGGCTAACCGCGAAAGATTTGCAACCTGCAATCGGGCAGTTAAACCGGGTGTATGAGATTTTGAACGGCAAGCGTAAATTGACCATTCCGATGATCAGAAACCTCAATAAGCAGTTTCATATTCCATTAGAGAGCCTCATTGGTGCTCCATAATCTGTTGTACATGTTGAATTGACATCCTCCCCCGCCTAAAGGCGGAGGATCCCTGCTACGTTCAGACTAACGTCTGAATCATTTCGGTGGGTTCCTGCTTCATCGAGTGGCCTGACTGCGCCATTTCTCCACAGGCTAACGCGGCGTGCCCCGCCGCTAAAATATTTCGTGCGCCGTTTATGTCGGCATTCGCGGTATATCCGCAAGCCTGACACTCGAACTGATTTTGTGACTGCCGATTCTCTTTGGCTGTATGCCCACAGCTCGCACATTTCTGACTGGTATAGGCTGGATTGATTGCCAGTACCTGACCACCTCGCCAGCTTTGTTTGTACTCAAGCTGGCGACGCATTTCATACCACCCCTGATCCAGTATCGAACGATTTAAACCCGATTTTGCCCTGACATTACGCCCTGGCTGATTTACCGTTCCCGCTGCGGACTTTGACATGTTGGCAACCTTCAGGTCTTCAATGACGATCATTG
>NZ_JBOFZA010000052.1:0-1730 GCF_051654945.1 Serratia sp. (in: enterobacteria) | reverse complement strand
TGTGAGGCTTTAGTAGGCTGTTTTTATCTCTTTGATTTGATCTAATGAGGGTCAAGATACTGATCTAGCTTTATTTAAATATATAAAGCTGGTTATAATTTAATTGCCAAAGCAATTTTTGACTTTCCTTTTGGCTCTTGGTGAGTTTCTTTATTTATATATATATATATATATATCTCAGTGGCGGCTGCTGGTCTTTCAAAGAGGGGAAGCTCATTTTCGGCCTACATCATAAAAATTGTCCATTTATTTATACGTAAATCCTGCCCTACGTTCCTTTTCAAGAAAATGCTCTGTGACCCTTTCGTACCAACTAGGCGTCTTTTCCAGTGATGCTAGCCTAGCCTACTGTATGAATGAATGAATGAATGAACAATCTAAAAAAAAAAAGATATTAAACTCGACGGAGGAAATGTGGGAATTAGGTTAAACTGAAACAAGGAATGTGGTGTATAATAGGGTTGTCATGATACCATAAAAATGTCTTACAATACTATACCAGCTTAATTTATAATTCAATTCTACAAAATGAATCAAAATTTAATAAATAAATAGATGTAAGTGAAAACAGACAATATTATTCTCTGAATACTTAATTAATGTGAATGAATGACTGGCTATTGTTATCCATGAAATGATCTAAACAAAACTCATCTTAGCACTGCACAGAAGCTGCATGAAGTGACATTTAGATGTGGCATTTATACATTTAGACCGTATTTATAATTTCATAAATAATGTTATGAGATTAATGTTTTAAATACTAAATTCTGAATATAGAAATATGTTGGAAAATAATGTAATATGCCTACTTTTAGACGGGAAACTTAAAAACGGCCAGCAGGTGGCAGAAGTTCGTGATTGAATCACTGAGTCATTCAAATGATTCTTTTAAAACGGCTGAATCCTTCAGGAGCGAATCAAATGACTGATTTTATGAATGGCTCAGTGAATCAGTGATTCACCCAAATCAACGCGGATTTGGATCAAACACAGAAACGAAACAAAAACAGCGCTCTTGCTCGTGTCGTATTGCCTAAGTGTCAGGAGCATTTTTTGCTCGCATATCTTGAAATTTCCGAGTTAGCAGCATGTATATTAAAACATAACATTATAAATAAATAAAAAAATATATATAATGATTGATAAGAACCAAGTGCAAAGCCGCTATGGGACTGAGCTCGAATAGCTTCAGCGTCAGCGACTTTTTATTGTACACAATCGCTGTCAATCAAAAGGAGATACAGACCCTCCAATCATCACGCAGAAGCTCAGCGTCCAGGCCAGCCCACTCCTCCATTCACCCCCAGAGACGCTGAGCGTCCGGGGGCGGGACATAATCGCAGCATTTATCCAATGACCGTCTAGTTTGGAAGCGCTGAAAAAAACTGTTCAAAGCAGCCCCATTGAAGTCAATGGACGCTCAGCTTCAACGGAGAAATGCACTGACGCTACGGGAATGTATGAGAAGGAACTCGAGTCCGACCTGCTGTATGTAGCTGATTCTGAACGAACTCGTCTTCGAGATGAACGTGTTCTAACGCATTTTTAGTCAATAAAATGTTAACACAATAGTACATATTTCACCATTAATTTTTGGACATTATAGGGGAAGCCGAGCTTGCAGTCTTAAATAAATCCCCACTGATATATATATATGTGTGTGTGTGTGTGTGTGTGTGTGTGTGTGTGTGTGTGTGCGTGTGTGTGTGTGTGTGTGTATATAAGGT
>NZ_JBOFZA010000051.1:0-1714 GCF_051654945.1 Serratia sp. (in: enterobacteria) | reverse complement strand
TCCAAATGGATAACTTTGGGTGATTGCTATTGCATCCAAATCAACTGAGTGTCACTGACATTCTCAGTCGTCCAAATGGATAACTTTGGGTGAAAGTTTTGATAATTCAGTTTTGCAGGACTGCACTAAGCCAGTTAAAATACACGTTTGTTTCCATGATGGTGATTTTTCAAAATAATCAAAAAAAGTGTAAATCTAAGTGTTCATACCTTATCATCAGTGATATAATGAAAAACTATCTAAAATTTCACACAAGATTTAAAAAGAACAGTAGAAATCATGCTTTTTGTATTAAAATTCGACCAGGAAGTAAAAACCAGGAAGAGCAGGGCATTGTGGGATTGAACAAGTTACTCACCATGAATGAGACAAGTGTTCCAAAGAATGGGGTTCCTCAGCCCAGATTCAACTATTACAGCCTAGGAGTTTTTGCAGTCAGCGGTTTTCCTCTAAGGATAATGTCGGTCTGATTTTTGCAATTACTCTAGGGGTAATAACTGGTAGAAGCTTGATGTACAGAAATGTACATCCGCCAGTTTGACCCCCGACCTGCTGTTTGGATGGCCTCAGACTTTTTCTCGCAAACTCTTTCTGGGTGACCTGGGATACCTTGCGGTGTTAACGAAAGGTCACTTGGGGGAGTCGTAAGTATCCAGCCCCCCTGGGTCCACTAGGACAGCACGCAGGGACGGTGGCCTGGGGCTAACAGGCCTTAATTGGAGCCCAGTCTTCTACTGGTGATTAGCACCACTCACACAACAGCACATTGCACCAACACCCACCCACCCACATATGACCAGCTGTAAAGAGAAACCGAAGCCTAGGGCTGACCAGCTGTAAAGACAAACCGAAGCCTAGGGCTGACCAGCTGTAAAGACAAACCGAAGCCTAGGGCTGACCAGCTGTAAAGACAAACCGAAGCCTAGGGCTGACGCGCGAAACTCAAGTGGGGGTGCAGTACAATATCTCTACACCTGGAGGCGCTAGAGCGACCAAACCAAGTGCAATCGACCTGAGGCGGCCCAATTAGTATATATACCAAGTTTCAGCACTCTATGTACAAGAGAACTGGGGGTGCAATACCGTATCTCGGCGCCTGGTGGCGCTAGAGCTTCCAAACTATGTGCAAACGATCGGGCGCCCTCTAATTAGTATATATACCAAATTTCAGAGTCCTGTTACTAGCCTTAGTAAGTGCACCCCAACCTAACTCTATAACCTAATCCTAAAGGTGCACTCTTCGTTTTTATCCCCCTAACCTAACCCTAACAACAACACTAAAACTTAGCCCTCAGTGGGGTAACCACGCAATCCCTAACCCTACGGATCTCAGCCCCATCAATTATTTCTAAAACTAAAGCTCACACCCCTAGTTGATATACCCCTAGCAAATAGATTATAAATAGAAAAATATATATGTTTGACTAGAAGACATACAGATTCACATTTAATGCACACACATGTATATGAATAAGTTAATAAATAGTATATATATATACATATAAATAAATACATAAATAAATAAATAATTAATAAATAGTATTTACACACACACATGTATAAATAGTGATCTGTTTTTGGGACCTGGGCCTGATCAAAGCAGGACTGGGAGCGGTCAGGGGAGTAGTAAGGACAGTGCACAACCGGAGCCGGACATTGCTCCGGCTTCTGGATATGTAATCCCTAACCCTACCAAGACCACACTAAACCTACC
>NZ_JBOFZA010000050.1:0-2891 GCF_051654945.1 Serratia sp. (in: enterobacteria) | reverse complement strand
TTAATTATTCTTATTTTTCCTAAAGAACTTATTTCAAAAATTAAATATCCTCTAAAACCAGCTGTTGAATTTCCTGTTAAATTCATACCTAGCCCATTATAGTTTATAGCGGATCTCCAGCAGTATTTTTAAAAGCTGTAATTTGTATTGGATAAAGTGTATAAATCAAATAATAAACTTTTTAAACGGATTTTCGTGGTTTTTCTCATAGTAGTTAATAAGATTTTTGTATAATGTACCTTTACCGATATAATGATTTTTCTTAATTATCGAAAAAATCACTAGGATTATTTATATAAGGTCTACATACTTTATACTCTTTATTAATTAAAACTGTCACACCTTCCATGTCAGAATCAGAAATATTTTCATCATTCCACCAATATAATTTTGTTCCTACTTCAAGAAAATTGCTTTGAAAATTTTTTTCAGGTTGCGTAGAAATATTATTTAAATTCTCTTTTATTTCCCCAATAAAACTTTTTATTTCATTATCTAATGAGGTCTGATTAGTACATGAAAATAAATAACCATCAACTTGTAATAATCTATTTTTTTCTTTATTTAAGGTAGTTAAAGCGTATAGAATAATAAGAGAAATTATTAATATTAAAGGTAAAAAAATTATTTTGTTTTTTTTGAAATTAATTAACGATGCGCATTGCATAATATTTGTTCTCCATTGATCCTACATACTCTGTTCTTGTATGTATATAATAACCTGTAATAGATTCTCTTCTTACTGAATATTGCTGAGAATAAACATCAGCATAAATACCTAGTTTAGACCAATAATTTTTATTCGCTGCATAGTAGTTTCCCGAATTAGTTTGACCATAATTAACAGAAATACCAACATTTTTATATGTTGCAGAAAAACTTCCTGCAATATTGCTAGAACTCACCCATACCCCACTACGTTTATCCCTTGTTATCAGTGGATGATCACCTAAATATACAGATTTCCCAAGACTTTTTTTATCACCTACTTTAGTCCAACGATCGATATATGTGGGCGTTTTTTGATTTTCATTAGATTGTACAAAAAATTCAAAGGGTAGACTATTATAATCAATGTTTACGAATTCTTCATATGTAAAAACGGGAATATTTTTCTCAATAGAAGCGGAAACAGGTATAAATAAATATAAGCAACAAAACATTAGCATAACAAACGAAACTGATTTTTTAAGCATCATGAAACCTCCTTTGTTTTATAAAAAAACAGTATCACAAAAACAATAAAATAACAAATTTATAATATAAAAACGCTTAACTCTCTAATCATGGACTTTGCCTAAATAGCTGTTGCCAAGTGCTCTAAATGTACTTGTCTATTTGTTACATAGGTTTGTCTTTCTTTGATGCGTGTATACAATAAACTTTTGATTTCCGATAGTTCCAATGCCTTACAACGTTTTATAAAACTAAAAAGTGCTAAGTAACGATTGATGTACTTACTCGCTACTCCACGATATGATTTATAGATTTGTTTAAACCAGTCGTGTAGTTGGTTTACGGTATTAATATGGATGACTTCATCCATTTCAATTAGATTTTCTAAATCTATTTCTTGCATTAGTATTTCTAGTGCATGAAGGAACTTATGACATAAACGAAAAATAGTAATATCTGTTAAGTTCAGCTCTTTCGCAGTATGTTTGATTGATTTTAATTGAATCGTATCTTCAATAACTTTAAACCAAACTTCCATAGGTTGATTGGATTTATAGGATATTGAATTCACATCACTTACAAAACGTGAAGAGCAACTACTACAAAAGTAGCGTTGTTTTCCATTTGGTAGCTTTCCGCGTTTAATAAAGGTTGCTTCCGCACTCCCACAAAGTGGACAAAATTTAGGACGATCATTTGTAAGCAACAATCGTTGCTTACAAATATCAATTACGACCTTCTCAAGTTTCTTTGATTCAAATTCAGATAAAGAGTTGAATACATCAGCATATTTAGTAGTTAGTTCCATAATTCACCTCGTTCCATGGTGTAAGTATACTGGATGAAGCAACATTATGAGTGTGATAAGAGACAATAGTCCAAGATTGTAGAATTAAGCGTTTTTATTTAATCGATTCTAAAAAACTGATGTGTTCTTTCAAAATTTTGACTTCTTCTGCACTCATGCCAACAATAAATTTCTTTTGATCCTTGGCTTCCAGTGATTGCCAATGTTTGTAAAAAATCGAACCAATGATGATTTTGGATTGTGTTGCTTTTTTGCGATTCTTTTCACGTTGGACATTCTCGATTGCCTTCATCTCCTTCGCAACCTTGTGTTGTTGCTCCAGCAGTCTTTGTTGTCTTTTTTGTAAATCTTCCAACCTACCCATTCTAACACCCTCTTTTCCTCTTTTTTTAAGTGTATCAATAAAGGTGACAAAATTCAACGATAATGAGTTGCAGCGAAAAACCATCAGTGATAAGATAAGGATAAAGAGCACTGATTTTTAAACTTTGCTACTTTGATAAAGTAGCGCAAGACACCCATGTCACATTTCATGTACATGGTAGCGACCTACGGTGTTAAAAAACGAAAGGAGAAAAACGATGAAAAAAGCAAAGACTACCTTTGTCCGTATGGTCAAAGTAGGGAACAGTGGCAGTCGCACTGGTAGTTGTGTTACGTATCACAACTACATTACTAGCCACGAAAAGCAGGAGAAATTGCTGTTTACCTCCAGCAACGTTCCTGCTCAATATTGGAAGGATTTAGAACGTGAAAGTGAGAAAACTCATGCACGAGGACTAAATATCGCAATCCCAAATGAGTATAAAGGCGAAGCAAATAGAGAAAGATTAGAGAGATTTGTGAATGATTTCGTTGAATCATTTCACGTGAAAAATGGATGTGATTACGTAGTTGCAGTTCATGA
>NZ_JBOFZA010000049.1:0-1798 GCF_051654945.1 Serratia sp. (in: enterobacteria) | reverse complement strand
TACTTTCAGCTCTGTCTCGCCACTCCATTTTGCTTCTTCTTTGACCATCCTCAGCTCCATCTTTCCCTCCCCTGCTCACATCATCAGTTGTTTCATCCTCTTGCTCTTCTGTCAGAACACTGTTCCTTCTTTCACCATCCTCTTGTCCATCCACTCGCTCTCTCTCTAATCTCATCCATTCTTCACAATCTCTTGCATAATGTCCTCCTCCTCCACACTCGAAGCACTTTAATTCGGGGCACTCTCTGAATATGTGCCCTGGCTTGATACAAAGTCTGCAAACACGTACTTGTCTGTCATGGATGACACGAAAATACTCTGTGCCTCTCAGAGTCTCAAACTTTGTGGAGTATGGAAGTGAACACACCTGTTCCGTAAAGCGAACTTTTAAAAACCGTGTTCCATCAACTGTATCCGTCCCAGGCCATACCCGATGTTTTATTGGTGAAAGTGGTCATACTCCCCACTCTTGTAGCTAGGAGAGTATCTTCTCATCCTCTAAATACACCGGCAAATTGATAAAAGCCATATCACCATATCACTTCTCCACACTCCTTCTTTACTCTCTTCAGTAAATCCATCATGGAAATCTTTTCTGTCCCCTCCACCTCCACTGTCAGCTCTTTGCTGTACTTCTCTCTTGATCTTCCTTGCACTCCTCTGCTGTTTTCTTCTCTCTCTTTCCGCAGATCTCCCGTGACTTTACTTGCCCCCTGTTGTTTTTGGATCGATGCTTGTTTGTCTTTTCCTCTTCTTTGCTCCTCCTCTTCCTTCTTTCCATTGTTACTTTTTCTCATCACTGCTTGTTCTGTTTCTTTACCTGCAGCCATGGTGTGCATCTGCAGCATGATTCAAGCAGAAAAAAGTCTAAAAGTCCCCCAGACAGCCTAAGCTGTCGGGGGGAATTTATCAGGATTAACGCTGATTTTCCAGCAACTGATTTTCCAAGCAAAGACCAAAATTGAAAAACAAAATGCTTCAAAACAAGAGATTAAATCAAGCAAACAAGATCCAGAGAGCCTCTCTCTCTGTACTGCAAACCTAACACTTCCTGCTGGCTCTCTAGCGCCCTCAGGGTGGTATGGCCGTAAGCAAAAGCAGCTGCAAAGAGTCGGCTATTTAAAGATCAGCCACCCTAAAGGCCTGCGTACATGATGACTATGTTAGCCAGGATATGAAGAAAAGACAAAAGCTTACAGCACCTGGTACTCCCAGGTGGTCTCCCGTCCAAGTACTAACCAGGACCGACTCTGCTTAGCTTCCGAGATCTGGCGCTGCCTTTTATTTATTTATTTTTTTTATATCTTTTAATTGCACTGTCAATTCACAGATTTTCATTTACATTATTTCATCCCATTTACATACATTTTGTTACATTTATATGATTTGTTTTCAATTGATATTCTTCATTGGGAATAATCATAAAAAATAGAAAATAAAATACATAAATGAAATACACATAAATATGTTTACATTTACTCAATTTACAACAGCCGATCTCAACCAAATAATTGCTTTTTACCAAGTGAAACATATTTTTTCCCCCACCTCTTGAAATATGAACTTATTTGTATTCACAAAAAAACTCTTTTGCCTCTTTATCTCCATACTTACAAATCAACTCTACATTTCTTTGTATTATTAGCTTGAATATATCTTTTACTTTAATCTCCCTCCCTTCGAAATGTGCATAGTTCCTTCTTAGAACCACTGCTAGTCTGGCATGACTCAAAACAAAATTGATTAAACAAACGTCAGCTCTTTTCCTTTTCCCGAAAATTCCAAACAGAAACATTTT
>NZ_JBOFZA010000048.1:0-1714 GCF_051654945.1 Serratia sp. (in: enterobacteria) | reverse complement strand
CGTGAATTTCAAAACTAAATCCGGTATACAAGACTAACTCCTACATGTGTTAAAAAATCCGCATAAATGCAAAAGTTTTTCACCACTTACTACTCATTGCGTGATAAAATAAATTTAAATTTATAAATAACTTCAAATTTCGGGTATAGCAAACAGACCTCTGGGAATTACGGTTTTCAAGACTAATTCCTACGGGTCAGCATAGTTTTTATGAAAGTTATCCGAGCAGTGGCGGTTTGTAAATTTATTTAATTAACGTTTAAGCAGCTTCGGTGTTAACACTACTTGGTCGGGAGTGAGATACCGGAGCTGCAACGCGTTCATAATCTCTGAACCATACAGCTTATAAGCTTCTAAGTAAGGGGTGCTGCCATGCAAGGCTTTCCTTGGGGCACTGTTTACGTGATCCACGCATTTACGGATATCCCATTGCGTGAGGTTAGTAAAAACAGTTCCTTTGGGGATGATCATGCGCAGCATGGTATGAACATTTTCAATCCCACCCTTCTGGTTACTGCGCATAGGGTCGCAGTAATAAATGCTGGTACGGCAAATCCCTTCCGGAGAGGTTTCCAGACTGTCAGGATCGCCAAACTCCACCCCACGATCAGTCAGTATAACGGGAAATAAGCATGCAAAGTCATAGGCATCGCCGAGGCGTTCCTGAAGCTTATTAAATACCGCTTTTACTGCACCAGGGGTGCACCGATCAAGCAGGTGTGCGTAAAATAACTCGGTTTCTGGAAAATAGAAGGTTAAAATACATTTTTCCGATCCTTTGGCCGATTTAACTGTATCCATTTCCACAAAGTCCATCTCATCCGAATGGGATTCCTTAAAGTCCTTATAAGTCCTTCCGATAAATACCGCCCGGTTTTTGATCTGTGTCTGATGAACCTTTCGAGGCTTAAATTTCACCTTACGTTTGAGATCAATATTTCTGGTGAGCAATACCCCCTGATTAATGTAATTATATAGAGTACCAACAGAAATCCCCAGCTCCGGATGACTGGCAATGATCATGTAAGGAGATTGCCCCTGCATGATCAAAGGCTTCACCACCGCATCGATCGCATGCAGTTCTTTCTTAGAAAGGCAGATCCCTGCTCTGGCAGAGACAAGGCGTTCGGAATACATGCGGTGGGCAGCAATGGCATTGTAGTCATATTTAAGAGAGATCGGACATTTGTTTCTTGGTTTATCACAGCCATTACAAACAAAGGGGGCTTTAGTGATCCGCCTGCATTGTTCCAGTTCGAAGCTGTCACAGACTTTATTGCAGATATGACAGGATCGACAGACAGTATCACAGAGAATAAGCTTTTTACAGGCATTGGTCTTGCGGCATCGGAACCTGTGAATGCAAAAGTTGTAGGGATTGTTGAAACTGCCCCGATTCCATGAATTAGAGATCCTGTTTTTAAACACCTCATCGGAAATGGTGGATGGATCCTTACAGAGGTATTTGGCGATAGCCCGGAATGATTTGGCATCGTTGAGGGATTCCTCAATGTAAGAGCGATCAACAAGCGTTAAATGTTTATGGTTTCCTGGTATTAAATTGGACATAACGGCCTCCTTTAACCGCCACCTGATTCAGATAACATTTGAGACTATACGCCTGTTATGGTTTATATGCAAGAGTAAACCCTACCCATCCAAGAGTAAACCCTACATCCGATATGAAGAGTAGGATTTCCAAATGTAATTCAGG
>NZ_JBOFZA010000047.1:0-1686 GCF_051654945.1 Serratia sp. (in: enterobacteria) | reverse complement strand
AACCATGGTTTTAAAAAACATGGTTCAAGTACCACAAATGAACTATGGTTGTGTTACCATAGTTTAACCATGGTTTTACTAAAGTACCTCAAATTACATTTAAGCCTAGTTATTCAACAAACATCTACAAAATAAAAACAGAATGACAAGTTACTACTCTATGATACAGGCTTTATTATAGCAGTTGCATCATCTGAAAGAAAATGTTGTCACATGACAAAATGATTCAGAACTATAACTTTATTTAAAAAATGGTGATAAAGCACTGCAGTGGTAGAGATGGTTTTCTGCTAATTTACAAAATAAAAATAGCAAATTGTTTCACTGTAATAATGCATTATCTCTATAGAAATTAATTACATGTTGTACAAATAAACATGACTTAGTGTTCACACACAACATTATACCGCCTACCTCTTTAACAATATCTTATGTAGGGCTGCATGCAACTAACAAATTTTTTTTGATAATCAATTTATTTGTAGATTTTTTTTTATTAATACTAGTAATTGGATGACAAATAAATAAATAAATAAAATATATACATTTATTTTTTAATAAAAAATCATTTTAATCCATTATTTTAAAGAATGTCATTTCACATCCTGCCTATGAAAACAAATATAATGAATGTATCTATGTAGGCTCTGCTGTACATTATAAGCATTAAAGTGTTAAAATACAAACATTACATTCTAAACCTAAAAACAACAGATTGCTTGTTATTTTGAAACAGAATTTAAAACAATTTAAACAAAAAAACACAATGTTAACTTGTAAGAGGTACGAGGAACAAACACAATCATTCGTCTGAACAGAGTAATTATATTATATTATATTAATGGACAATTCCAACAATAGTGCCTTTACTGTTACTGCTCTCATAAATATGATTACTTGTGTTACATGTAGGGTTTTAAACCTACACTTAATTTCTAACAAAAAAATATTTGAGCAAAATGTGTATTTTAGTCAGAATTATGAGCGGTCTGTGTGTTTTGATGCACTATTCAAATTCGTTGATGATTATTTTAATTATCGATTAGTTGTTGCAGCCAGGCCTAGTTTTATACAACCTGTAAACACAAGCCCAACACAGGCAGATGTGTGCAGTCCATAGGGTGCATCAAGGTCGCATTAACAGCCTTGATTACAATATCAATAAAGGTAAAAAAGGTTCTTTCATTGGAAAAGTTTTACACGTACTACAAAATACATTCACAAGAAATGCGAAGTACTTTTAAGAATGTTTAAAATGATATCAACTCACATGAGAAGATTTCAGTCATTTCAAGCCTAAAGCAAGCTGATTTATTCTACATCGAGTCACCTCATGGGGGCCGATGAAGGCCAGATGAATCCTCCACACTTTTACTTGAAGGAAATGCCCCTTTTTTCAAAAACTTTTGATGCTGCATACATGGCAGTAGTTGTCAGTATGAAGTCTATCATATAGTCCAGTAGGTTACAGTCCACCTTTGGTTTGGTTGTCTTGATCCTCACCCCATATGGTCTCAGGACCTAAAAATGAGAAGAATATATATATATACACAATATTAATAAACAGCTTGCTGGAATACTCAGTTGTTATTGGTCAGTTGCACACTCATCTACACTCTTAAAAAAAGGTGCCAGAAAGAACCAAAAAGGGGGTTTCGCAGTGATGTCATAGAGGAACCTTTTTTG
>NZ_JBOFZA010000046.1:0-1260 GCF_051654945.1 Serratia sp. (in: enterobacteria) | reverse complement strand
CTGTAGTGGCATAGTGAATTTGGCCACCTGAATAGAGGTGATATCATCACCTCAACCACTAAACAGGTGAAAAAATGACTAACAAAACGAGGCGGACTTTCTCTGCTGAATTCAAACTTGAATGCGCTCAACTTATCCTTGACCAGGGCTACTCATTCCGTGCAGCCAGCCAAGCCATGAATGTCAGCACATCGGCTCTCGAATCATGGGCAAGACAGCTCCGTCTGGAGCGTGAAGGGGTCTCACCTAAAGCCTCGCCACTGACTGCCGAACAGCAGCGTATTCGTGAGTTGGAAAAGCAGGTTCGTCGCCTGGAGGAACACAACACCATATTAAAAAAGGCTACCGCTCTCTTGATGTCAGACTCCCTGAACAGTTCTCGCTAGTTGAAGAACTCAGAAGCAGTCACACCGTCAGCCTTCTCTGCGATGTTTTTGAAATACACCGCAGTAGCTATAAATATTGGGCAAAAAGGCGGCATGTCATCAATCCAGAGCGGGTCAGAGTTCATAGCGAAGTTCGTCGCATACACCGCCTCAGTAACGGTTCTGCCGGTGCCAGAACGCTTGCGGATATCCTTACCCGTGAGGGGCTTGCGTTAAGCCGATACCGGGCAAGCAAGATAATGAAAGCGCTGGGCCTGAGTAGCTGCCAGCCGGGTAAACATGCCTACAGAAAATCGACTCAAGAGCACACGAGTCTGCCAAATATACTGGAGCGCCAGTTCGCAGTAACGGAGCCTGACCAGGTCTGGTGCGGTGATATCACTTTTATCTGGACCGGACAGAAATGGAGTTACCTGGCTGTCGTGATGGATCTGTTCGCCCGTAAGCCAGTGGGTTGGGCAATGTCGCCGGTTGCGGATACAGAGCTCATCATTAATGCCCTGGAAATGGCCTGGGAAAGTCGTAATAAGCCAGAGGGGGTGATGTTCCACTCGGATCAGGGAAGCCAGTATACAAGCTTGAGGTACCGGCAACGGCTCTGGAAAAAGCAGATAAAACAGAGCGTCAGTCGGAGAGGAAACTGTTGGGATAATAGCCCGATGGAACGCTTCTTCCGTAGCCTGAAAAGCGAATGGATACCTGAAGGAGGCTACAGTGCAGCGGAAACAGCTCAACGAGAAGTCACTCGTTACATAACAGGTTACTACAACACGTTCAGACCTCATCAATACAACGGAGGTCTGACACCTGACGAGTCAGAGAGAAGATACCACGCAGCTTATAAAACCGTGGCCAGTTTTACTTGACCACTACA
>NZ_JBOFZA010000045.1:0-1480 GCF_051654945.1 Serratia sp. (in: enterobacteria) | reverse complement strand
CACTGAGTGTCGCCAGGGCGGCAGTATTCGCGCTGCTTTTATCGATGGTCACGACCTCCGGTTCGCCCTGATGACGAATGACCTTGCGAAAGAAGCGCAACGCGGCTGAGGCGTCCCGTTTGGCAGTCAGCAGGAAGTCGATGGTTTGACCTGCGGTATCTACCGCGCGGTACAGGTATTTCCATTGGCCTTTAACTTTGATGTAGGTTTCGTCCATGCGCCACCGACGCCCCACGCGACGTTTATGTCGGCGAAAGGCCTTATCCAACAGCGGCACCAGGCGGATAACCCAGCGGCGAAGCGTAGAATGGTCAACGATAACGCCGCGCTCGGCCATCATTTCTTCCAGGTTCCGCAGACTCAGTGAATAAGCGAGATACCAGCGTACACACTGTGCAATAACATCGACGGGATAATGCAGGCGACGGAAGGCTTTTCGGATCAGAGACATCGTCAGGTCACACCCTGTAAAAGCTGCATATTACCCGACGACGGCTTAATGCGACAGAACCTGCCGTTTTCATGACAATGCCACTACACGGCATTACTCTTCGGGGGGGCATATTATTGCCCCGTCTACATATGCCCCGTGCGCCTTAGCCCAGTCATAATTTTCCCGCGAAATTTTTGCCCCCGCCAGCTTAGCCCCCGCCATGCTAGCCCAGTCTAGGACAGTCCCCCGTAGGTCAGCTTTCCGTAGGTCAGCGCGCTCTAGGCTAGACCCCCACAGATCAGCCTTCCGTAGGTCAGCCCCCTCCAGGTGAACCCCCGCCAGGTAAAGATGGCTCATGTTAGCCTTCCGTAGGTCAGCCCCCTCCAGGTGAGCCCCCGGCAGGTCAACTCCCTCCAAGTTAACCCCCTGTAGGTCAGTTCCGTCCTCGTTTACTCGGCAACCCATGCTGGCGTCATTCGTTTTTCCGGTTATATCTCTATATAGCTTCAGCAGCAGACCGGTCATCTTGGCATGGGATGTATTGATGTCGGCGAACAGGTCATCTGACTTCTCTACTACACGGATCTTTGTGTTTATAACTTCTGCGTGTATCTGGTTCTTCCAGATAGTTATACGAATAAGCTGGTCCTCGTTATCTGGATCCCTGAACTGGCACGCCAGGGCACCATCCTTACTTCCCAGCGACACCAGGTTCCCCGCCAGCTTAGTAAACATCTCAAGCCGCTCGCGTCCCCTGTCCACCTGCCCGAAGGTAAACAGGTAAATCAGATGTTCGCCAATTCCTCTGAGGCTGCCTAACTCTTTCATTGAGGCCCCCCCACTCATACTCGTCTGCGCAATTTGCCGCATGCTGCTGGTCAGAGGTGAAATGCTGCTCATTGTTTTTCTCCTGTGCGTTATTGTCTGTACAGGACATTTTTATTGCGGAGAAAAATGATTAATATCAGAATTCGGCGTTGATGCACGGATGAGGTGTTACAGAGTGCTTATCGGTTCCCGGCCACGTGCCCGAGGCTTTGCGACGCA
>NZ_JBOFZA010000044.1:0-1212 GCF_051654945.1 Serratia sp. (in: enterobacteria) | reverse complement strand
GAGCGGACGGGCCCGCCGCCCTGGAAGTCGGTCAAAAAGGAGGAGCCGTTTTTACGTGCCGTCGAGATTTTGCAGGACCTATAAATTTTCAGACGCCTTGCCCGCGTACCCTCACCCTGACGGGGTAAAGGCGTGCCGGAGTCCTTCTAGGCTCCGGGGACGGAAGTCAAGCTCCGGGGAGGGACGGAGGCAGTACCTTCGGGGTGACCAGTGGCGGGGCGGAGGCTCCGGGACCTCGTCGGCGAGAGGGGTATCCGACGAAGGCTGTCCCTTTTGGGCCTGGCTCGGTGGGGCGAAGACCCTGGAGGAATTCGGGTTGTAAAAAACGTCTAAGTCGATGATGCGGGCTTGGGCCAAACTTCCAGCAGACTTCCACCCTCTACGAGGCGCCGGCTCAGGCCGGCTGAGGCGCCTCGAGGCCGGGGCTTGAGCGGATCGGGCCGCCGCCCTGGAGGTCGATCAAAAAGGAGGAGCCGTTTTTACGTGCCGTCCTGAATCCGGCGGACGTGCTTTTTTGCGGACACCTATGCCGGGTCCCTAGCACGTTCGCTAGGAGTGACTAGTGTTACGCTCCTGCTGGTTCGTCTGGGGCTTTGCGGCCCTGCGCCAGCGAAAGTGGCCGAGTGGAATACGTTGCGCGCCCGAGCTAGGACCCCTCCCGGCCCATACGTGGGCCGCTGTGGGACGGGTGCTCCTAGGGGCAAGGTGGCTAAAGAAGGTTCCGGAGGGCCCAGTCGACTGTCTTGAATAGAGGTGCAGTATCGACCGAATAAAACGAACGAGATTCCCTTAGGGCGACGTCGACCAAAAAGGGTCGACCGAGACCAGAACGGTTCCCAAGGGCAAAGTCACCTGTCCGGCAAAGCGCGCTCGAGAAGGGCCCCCCGCACGGGGGGACCCGATCCCTTCCTTGGGAGACGCAGACGGCCGGTCTATCTGTGAAGGTCCGCCACCGGCGGGCGGGTCAGGAGTCCGCGGCGAGGGTTCAGGTGTCCGCCCTCGGCGCTCACAGGGCGCGTTTCCAGCCGCGCTCGTGTGCGCCAGCCGCGCTCCTTTCCCGTACCTCCGTGAAACGCACTTTTCCTCCTTACGGCCGCGGTCAAGTGGCCACCCCTCGGTCGACGTCGAACAGACGACGACAAGAAAGCCGTAGTCCCGAACGGCGGGGAGAGGCTGCCGCACGTCGCCCTATGAGCGGCCGCGCCGGCGTGT
>NZ_JBOFZA010000043.1:0-383280 GCF_051654945.1 Serratia sp. (in: enterobacteria) | reverse complement strand
TCCATACATTGTCGGAAATATCGTGGCGCCGGTGGGCTGCAATAGTCATGATACGCTGACCTTCTGATTAGAAGGTCCGATTATCAATGTAGAAGGTCCGATTATCAATGATTTTCAGCCTTATGACGACACTATCTAGGGAGAGGGGCATTATTTCATGGAGTGCAGGCCAATCACGTTACCTTCGCAATCCTTGGCGATGGCGATAAAGCCATGTTCACCGATGGCAAACTTCGGCCGCAGGATCTCACCGCCATTGGGAACAATACGGCTCTCCTCCACGGCGCAATCTTCACAGCTCAGATAAACCATGGTGCCGCCCGGTCCTGCTGGCGCACAATCCATTTTAACCAGTGCGCCACCAGAGCCTTCGCCCCCTTCCTGATAAGGGAAAATAAAGTATTCCATCTCTTCGTCTTCCATCTTCTCTAACTGCGTGTTGAAAACCGCCTCATAGAATTTTTTTGCCCGCGGCATATCATTCACATAAATTTCGAACCAATTAACGATATTATTTTTCATCACGATCTCCAGAGGTATTGGTGGTTATTGTGTCTGGCGGGTTATGTTAGTCATGCTGTGTATTTATACAGTGATCTGGATCATATAATTAACGCTAACTCTAATACTCAACAAGTAAAGCTGGTGCTCAGTGAGTTACTTAGCATGCTAAATAACTACTGGTGATAAAGTTAACATATTGTGATAAGACGTTTTATGTGCTAATTCTTGCTTTTTACATTGCAATATCATTTTGTGAATGGGATTGTTTTATTCATACTTTAAATTAATTTCATTAAATTATTTCGGGACTATTCTTGTTTTTAAATAAGGGGGTTCTCGAAGGTAGGTTGGTAAAGGCTTTAATGTTGACTGTAAATTTGTTTGGTTATTATAATCTGCCTGGCTTTTAGGTGGGTTTAAGCCCGTTAATGAAGGCGCACTCTAGAATTAAATACTTTATTGATGAGAAACCTGAAAGCCAATTCCACTATTTACACTATAAGGATATAATTATGAAAAAGTTAAATGTATCAGAAGTTTCCAACATTGTTGGCGGTACCATCTCTCTGTCTAGCTGCTCAATCACTTATGTGAAAGACACCACGGATATTGGCCTTCCTAAGCCGGTTGAAATTTGCAACGCGGTTAACACCTGCACCAGCAAAAACGGCGAGACTGTGACCAAGACCATGGTTGATCTGTCTAAGTGTAACTAATTCACTCGCTTTTAGGTGAAACAAGATAAAGTCATTCAAAATATTGAGTTACTTTTAACGTAAATCTAAAAGCAAACTTAAAAGTCACCCCTATAAGGATATAATTATGAAAAAGTTAAACGCATCAGAAGTTTCAAACGTTGTCGGCGGCGCTACCTCTAACTGCAAAGTTTCTTATAGCTTGAATAAGCTGGAACTGGGTTCTCTTATTGGCATGAACGTCTGTACCCGTGTTAGCACCTGTGAAGGTAAATTCGGCGAGCCAGTTGTAACCAAAGTACCAGTAGCTCTGTCAAACTGCGAAGCTTAATAGCCGCCGTATTTAAGGTATGGCACCATGGTGCTGTACCTTTGTATATCTTCTCAATTTCATCAGTACTGTTTTTTCCTCGTTAGCTTATATCGCCTCCTGCCGCAGGCGTAGATGCCTCCCCTCATAGTTTGTGATCCCAGCGTCAAATCCCTTGAATAATGTTGAATGAATGTTGATGAATTGTTACGGTGGATTGCCGGGCTAGCCTGACAGCCACACTCTGCGGGGCACACGGCTCGGTACAATAAGCCTGTTCTCTTTTGTTGCTGATGTTTCAAGGGGTTAATCATGGCCGTGTCTACAAGGCTCGCCGATGCCAGTTTTGAACAGTGGTTAGGACAGATCAATTCTGCCTGCGGCCGGTTTTGTGCCAAAACCCTGGCACCTGGATTTGCCGGGGCGATACAGGAGTTCCACTCCCATGCCTTGCGTCTGAGCGTGGTCGATGTTGCCCAGACCCGGCTTTACCGTACCGCCCGCGAAGTTGCCCAAAGCGATGGCCGCCACTTTTTTACCGTATTCCAACTGTGTGGCCAGTCGGTTATGGAACAGGGCGATCAGCAGACGGTATTATCGGCCGGAGACATCACCTTGATTGATGCCGCGCAGCCCAGCAGCTTTACCTATCAACAGGGTTCCCGACAGTTATCACTGTTGCTGCCGCGCAGTTATCTCGAACAACAACTGCGCTTTACCGATCTGCCCGGCGCGCGGCGCATTGCTGCCGATACGGCGGTAGCCAAACTCAGCCAGCAACTGGTGCTGAGCAGCATGCAGAATGCGCAGATGAGCCGCCTGGAGAGCGAGGCGGTGCTTAATGCTGTGGCCACCTTGTTACAGCCCGCCTTGCAAGGAGAAAACGAGGGGGGCGATAGCCATGAGCGAGTATTTACTCGTTCGTTGGCGTTTATCGACCAGCATATTCAGTCTGAACAGTTACGACCAGAATGGGTGGCCAGTGAAATCGGTGTCTCGGTGCGCAGTCTGTACCGGCTATTTGCCCGCAAGGGGTTGGTCGTGGCGCAGTACATTAAAAACCGCCGCCTGGATCTCTGCGCGCAGGTGTTGCGCCAGGCAAAGGAGCAGCAGAAGCTGGCCAATATTGGTTATGACTGGGGATTTACCGATCACAGCCATTTCTCCACCGCCTTCAAGGCCCGTTTTGGCGTCTCGCCAAGCGCGTATCGCAAACAGTACCAATAACCCCGCCTGGATGTTTTGCCAGCAGATTGTCAGGAGCGACAAATCGGATGGCAAGCACAACAAAATATCCCCAGTGAAGAGTTGCTATGTTGAATCGGGGATCCGGCTAACGGACTCATCACAACAACAACGGCTGCAATGTCTCTTTTATGGGTGACGGGGGAAAGATGGTATCTACAACAACAATGAAAACCAAACGCCTGCCAGCGGCTATCGCGCTGGCGTTGGGCTTGCTGATTGGTGCGGGATGGCAGCCAGCGGCGTTGGCTCATGGCACCGCGGCACATATGGTCCCATTACAAAAAACGCTGGAGGAGTTTGGTGCCAGCGTGCAGTGGGATGATTACGCCCGCCTGTTTGTGATCGTGAAAGACGGTGCCTACGTGAAGGTCAAGCCGAATAGCCGCGAAGCCATGGTTAACGGCAAGCCGCTGAAGTTACAGGTGCCGGTGGTGTTTAAGGGCCAAACGGCTTATATGTCCGACGAGTTTATCAACGAGGTGTTCCAATCCGGTCTGGATCAGACTTTTGCGGTGGAGCACCGGGCGCATCCGCTGAACCCGTTGAGCGCGGCGGAGATTAACGCGGCGGTCGCCATTATCAAGGCGGCTCCGGGGTATAAAGACAACGTACGCTTTACCGAAATCTCGCTGCGCGAACCGGCAAAAAATCAGGTCTGGCAGTTCGTGCTGAGCGGTAGCGACGTACGGCAACCCCGGCAGGCCGCTATTACCCTGCTCGACGGGGTACACGTGATTGAAACCGTGGTCGATCTGCAACAAAAAAAGGTGCTGTCCTGGCAGCCGATCAAAGACGCTCAGGGCATGGTGTTGCTGGATGACTTCGCCAGCGTTCAGAGCATTATCAACGGCAGTAAAGAATATGCCGAAGCCCTGAAGAAACACGGCGTTGCAAACCCGGGCAAAGTGATCACCACCCCGTTGACCGTTGGCTATTTCGATGGCAAAGACGGTTTGCAGCAGGATCAACGCCTGCTGAAAGTGATCAGTTATCTCGATGTTGGCGATGGCAACTACTGGGCGCATCCGATCGAAAATCTGGTGGCGGTGGTCGATCTGGAGCAGAAGAAGATCATCAAAATTGAAGAGGGGCCGGTGATCCCGGTGCCGATGAAGTCCACGCCGTACGATGGTCGCGATCGTAAGGCCCCAAAAATCAAGCCATTGAATATCATCGAGCCAGAAGGTAAAAACTACACCATCACCGGCAACACCATTCACTGGCAGAATTGGGATTTCCACCTGCATATGAATTCCCGCGTCGGGCCGGTGATCTCAACCGTGACCTATAACGACAATGGCCGCAAGCGCAAGGTGATGTATGAAGGATCGCTGGGTGGCATGATAGTGCCTTATGGCGACCCGGACGTGGGCTGGTATTTCAAAGCCTATCTGGATGCCGGGGATTATGGCATGGGTACGCTCACCTCGCCGATTGCGCGGGGCAAAGATGCGCCGCAAAACGCGGTGTTGCTGGATGAAACCATTGCCGACTACACCGGCAAGCCGACCGATATTCCGCGCGCCATCGCTATCTTTGAGCGTTACGCCGGGCCGGAATACAAGCATCAGGAGATGGGGCAGCCGAATATCAGCACTGAACGCCGTGAGCTGGTGGTGCGCTGGATCAGTACGGTCGGCAACTACGACTACATCTTCGACTGGGTATTCCATCAGAACGGCACCATCGGCATCGACGCCGGGGCGACGGGTATCGAAGCGGTGAAGGGGGTGAAAGCCAGAACCATGCAGGATCCCACCGCCAAGCAGGATACGCAATATGGCACGCTGATCGATCACAACATTGTCGGTACCACTCATCAGCACATTTACAACTTCCGGCTGGATATGGATGTGGATGGGGAAAACAACAGCCTGGTCGAGTTGAACCCGGATGTGAAACCGAACGAACGGGGCGGCCCGCGTACCAGTACCATGCAGGTCGATCAGGTGAAGGTCAGCACCGAGCAGCAGGCGGCACAGAAGTTCGATCCTTCGACCATCCGCTTGTTGAGCAACCCGAGCCGGTTGAACAAGATGGGTAACCCGGTTTCCTATCAGCTGATCCCTTATGCGGGCGGCACACACCCGATCGCCAAGGGGGCCAACTTTGGCAAGGACGAGTGGATTTACCATCGTCTGAGCTTTATGGATCGGCAGCTGTGGGTAACCCGCTACAACCCGAATGAACGCTATCCGGAAGGCAAATACCCGAACCGTTCGATCCACGATACCGGGCTGGGCCAATATACGGCGGACAATCAGTCGATAGACAACACCGACGACGTGGTCTGGCTCACCACCGGCACGACCCATGTGGCGCGAGCGGAAGAGTGGCCGATTATGCCAACCGAGTGGGTGCACGCCTTGCTGAAACCGTGGAACTTCTTTGATGAGACGCCAACCTTGAACCTGAACGGGCAAAAACAACCGTAGTTTTTGGCGTTATCCATAAAACAGGGGGCGAACCGTGGTTCGCCCCCTGATTATTTTGGCGCAATGCCAATCAATAACGAATACACACCGACTTGGATTCGGTATAGGCATCCAGCCAATCCGGGCCAAAATCGCGGCCGCTGCCAGACTGCTTGAAACCGCCAAACGGCATGTTGGCATCGATCAAGGTATGCGTATTAACCCACACCGTACCCGCCTGAATGCGTGGTGTATACGCCATAGCCGCTTGCAGGCTGGTGGTCCACAGGCTGGCCGTCAGGCCATAGTCAGTATCGTTGGCTTTTTGCAGCGCCTCTTCCGCATCCGCTACGCGGATCAGGTTGACGACTGGGCCAAACACTTCTTCTCGCGTCAGGTTCAGACTGTCTTCCGGGTTGATCACCAGCGTGGGGGGAATATAAAAGCCTTGTGGATCAGGCCCGGCGGCACCGGTGATCAGTTCGGCGTGTTTGTTTCTGGCATCCTCCAGATAGGCGGCCACCTTGTTGCGGTGTTCTTTGGAGACCAGCGGATTGATCTGGGCGTTGCCGTCCATCCCCGGCCCGACAGATAGCGATTTCACCGCCTGCTCAAAACCGGCGACCAGCCGATCGTAAATCGGTGCTTCAATATAGATGCGTGAACTGGCGGCGCAGACCTGCCCTTGATTGAGGAAGCTGCCGGCCATCAACCCTTCGATCACCTGTGTCAGATCGGCATCTTTCAGCACGATAGCCGGGTTTTTTCCCCCCAGCTCCAGCGTGACGCGGGTTAAGCGATCTGCCGCCGCACGGGCGATCCCTTTGCCCACTGGCGTGGAGCCGGTAAAGCTCACTTTGGCGATCAGCGGATGCTCGGTCAGCGCTTTGCCACAGACTGCACCTTTGCCCGTTACCACGTTTAACACGCCCGGAGGCACCCCAGCATCGCTTGCGAGTTCAGCAATACGCAGCAGGGTAAGAGGAGTCGTTTCTGACGGTTTGATGACGATGGAGCAACCTGCCGCCAGGGCTGGCATTACCTTCCACATACCAATCAGCAGTGGGAAGTTCCAGGGAACAATCCCGGCTACCACGCCAATCGGCTCCTTACGGGTATACACCTGATATTTGGCTCCTGGGGGCATGGGAATAGAGACATCCAGGGTTTGGCCGACGATCTTGGTGGTCAGCCCGGCGGTATAGCGCATCCAGTTCAGCGCACAGCCCACTTCAAAGGCGCGGGAGATATTGATGGACTTGCCCTGTTCCAGCGTTTCCAACTGGGCCAGCTCTTCGGCATGTTGTTCCACCAGATCGGCGAAGCGCAGTAAAATTCGTTCACGTTCGGCGGGCAAACGCTGCGCCCAAACGCCGGAGGTAAAGGCCTGATGGGCAGAGGTGACCGCCAGTTCCACATCGGCGGTATTGGCATCCGCGGTACAGGAGATTTGTTTGCCGTCGGCCGGGTTATACACTGCCAGCCGTGACTCTGCCTGTGAGGTTTGCCACTGGCCGTTGATATACAGGCCGTGCTGACGGTCGAGGAAACGGACTACGCTGTCGAGTAGGGTCACATTAGGCATACGCCCTCCTAAGGGGAATAAAACGGATTTTTACCCTTAAAAGTCTATAGCGTAATGCCCAACATGGTTTTTATCTGCCTGACATTTGGTTTGTACTGCGTGACAGTTGTGGACTATTTTCGCGCCAGCAAGGTGGCGAAACGTAGTTTGATGCGGTTGCCCTCGGCATCTACACGGTGCAGCTCGCCGGGATTTTCGTTATATTTGACGATGTCCCAATCCTGATAATAGTTGGCTAACTCATCCGGCTTGAAGGTGAATGAGAAGGGCACCGTGCAAGGATAATCTGGCGTATCCATGGCCGCGACGATCAGGTTGTAGCCCCCTTTAACCGTGCTGTCTTGCATATTGCGTACGATGTGCGGGATCTGTTGACGATCCAGGAACATAAACACCACGGTAGACAGGATAAAGTCATACTGGCCGCTAAAGCGATGGGTATTGAGATCCTGCTCACTGGCGCTGATATGTGAAAGCTGCTCGGTGGCGATGATCTGGTTGATTGAGGCAATCGACGCGGCATTTTTGTCCCAGGCGGTGACATCAAACCCTTTCAGGTTGAGGTACAGCGAATTACGGCCGCTGCCGCAGCCAAGATCCAGCGTTTTGCCTGGGGCGATCAGCTTGGCTGCTTCGAGCACTTCGGAGTGAGTGGCCGTCAGGGAGTATTTCTGGGTGTAGTAGTCTTCTGGCAGGGGGGTCTGCTGATCCATGGTAATGTTCCTCTATAATTGATGCATATAAAATACATCTTTAAAGGCTGTTTGCCTAGCCGTTGAGATGAGCAGAGTATACCTGACCCACAGGTAGAGGCGACTGTAGGTGCTGCAATTTGCCATCTGTGCCTGATGACGGCTCTGGACTTGCTCCCTCTCCCAATAGCTGCGCAGATTAGATCTCTGCGCAATACATCGGGAGGGGAGGGGCGGTTATTAAGCCATGCGCCGTGGGTTGTGCAGCCCAAAGTTAAAGCTGTTGCAGCGGCGGCAGAACTCTTTCATTGCCGGCGGGGAGTCCATCATCGGCAATTTCACCTCGATAAACGCTAGCCGGTCCTGACGTGAAGCCTGCTCCAGCGCCATCTCCAGCTGTTGGCCGGTTGCCACCGTGGCACAAAACGCTGGGGTCTGTGGGCTGAGAACCGCCGGGAGTTTGGCGTAATCCCACATGTTGATATCGTTATAAGACGACGATTCGCCGAGGATATAGCGCTCAATGGTGTAACCGTCGTTATTGATCAGAAAGACGATCGGTTTTTGCTCATGGCGCAGCAGCGTTGAGAGTTCCTGGGCGGTGAGCTGGAATGAGCCATCGCCAATAAACAGCAGTTGCCGCCGTTGTGGCGCGGCCATCATCGTGCCGAGCAACGCCGGCAAGGTATAGCCGATCGATCCCCAGATTGGTTGGTTAACTACGGTTATGCCGCCAGGCATCCGCATACCGCCGATCGCTGCTCCAGAGGTGCCATTTTCTACCACCAGCACGTCATCCGCCTGAATAAAGCGTTTTATCCGTTGCCAGAAATAGCTCAGCTCGAGCGGTTCGTTGCCAGGCGTAGCCAGTTTTTGCTGGGGATCGGCTAGCGGTGTCAGTGGCGGCGGGCTGGAGGCAGGAGCTTGATCCAACAAGGATTGCAGCAGTTCGCTAGCCGTTACCGCAGGGTAGGAGAGGCCATCCAGCTTCAGCGTATAGGGTTGAATATCGACCACTGCCTGAGCCGGGATCTGCTGGCTGAAATAGCCGGTAGTGGAATCCACCAGGCGTACGCCAAAGCTCAGGATGCAGTCTGACTGGGCCATCAGCTCAAACAGCTCGGGGCGCGACAGATCGCCGCTGTAGCCACCTTGCCAGCCCGGCGTGCTTTCTGAGATCGCGCATTTTGCCGTGGGCATATTGGTTAACGGGATGGCGAACTTATCTGCCAGCGCTAACACCAGCGCCTGAAGCTGGTAACGCTCGACCATCTGATCGATCAGAATGATTGGCCGCTTCGCCCGATTAAGCCGCTCGAGCAGGGCCGCGCTGGCAAGCTGGAGATGGCTGGCATCACTGCCCGGTAAGCGGTAGGGACTGGGGGTATCGGCAACCTCGATTTCCACCTCACAAATATCGGAGGGCAGTTGCAGGTAAACCGGCTTCTTCTGTTGCCAGGCGCAGGCGATGACCCGTGGGATCTCCGTTGCGGCATTTTCCGGAGTGATGAGCGCCTGCGCCACCGTGAACTGCCGGAAACAGTTCATCACGTTATCAAAATTGCCGTCTGCCAGTGAGTGGTGCAGCAGCGCATGGCTCTGCATGGCATGCAAAGGGGGTGTGCCCGCAATGCAAATTACCGGGGCCGATTCCGCAAAGGCTCCGGCAATGCCAGAAAGTGCCGCCAGGTCACCTACGCCATAGGTGGTGATCAAGGCTCCCGCGCCTTTTAGGCGAGCATAGCCATCGGCGGCATAAGCGGCGTTCAGTTCGTTGCAGTTACCAATGAATTGGCAGTCTTGATCGTGCTCGATGGTTTCCAGCAGTGCCAGGTTGTAATCGCCGGGCACGCCGTAAATACGATCCACCTTCAGTGCGCGTAGTTGTTGCAGGATAAATGAACCTATGGTGATCCTCATTGGTTGCTCCACATTCACGTCAATTTATTGTTATTTAACCGCGCGCAGCCGAGAACGGCTGGCGATGTCGCGTGGTTAATCGTTGAAAATGCGAGTCGCTTGTAGGGCGTCAGCATTAACAGTTGGTGAAAGTGGCGGCTTGTTCAAGTTGACCGGGTTTGGCTAACTATTGCGAATCGTATCAAGGAGTTTACGACCCAAAAGGGGTATCAACAGCGATTCTCGCAGGGGGCGGTACTTTTCTTGTCCTACAGCCCGCAGAAAATTACGGCAATTGCAGAGGGAGGAGGTCCGGCAGGTACTTTCCGCTTTGCCCATTTTGCTCTTGGCCAAGCGTCAATATTTCGCTACGCCATCGGGCAGATAATTCAACGCCGATCGGGAGCAGGGAAGAGAAGCGGAGTTATCTGACAGACAACGTGCGTTCAGACGCATAACTTGGTCGCGCCCCCTCTGTGTTGAGCGCCAAACTTAACCATCTCTCAACGGGCGGCGATAAAAGCAGCGGGCTAGTGCGTTACGGCTTGATCAGGGTAGGACGATCGGTAAGAATCCCCGGCTTTATTTTTACAGGAGTTGCATTCATGTTTGTTAAACGGATCTTTGTAGCCGGTTGGTTGGCGTTGATGTTTCCCGCACTGCCTTCATATGCCGAGGTTAGTGCGGAAAATAGCAATGCAGAGCCTGCTGAACAGCCGGGTTGGTGGGGGCGTTTTACCGGCAACGTAGCGGAAACCTGGAACAACTCGCCCAATAAGGAGTTCTATCTCCCGGCGATCACCTGGCATAACCGCTGGACCTACGATAAGGAAAAGACCGACGGGTACAACGAGCGTCCTTGGGGGGCCGGTTATGGTATCTCGCGGTTTGATGCCGATGGCGATTGGCACGGTATCTACCTGATGGCGTTCAAGGATTCTTACAACAAGTGGGAACCGATTGGCGGTTATGCCTATGAGAAGATCTGGCGCCCGATTGCCGGGGAGGATTTTCGTCTGGGTCTGGGGTTTACCGCCAGCGTGACCGCGCGTGATAACTGGAACTATATCCCGATCCCTGCGCCGCTGCCGTTGGCGTCGATCGGCTATAAGCAATTGACCTTCCAGGCGACCTATATTCCAGGTACTTACAATAACGGCAACGTGTTTTTTGCCTGGCTACGCTGGCAGTTCTGACGATTTCCGCAAATCCGAAAAACGCGCGATGGCCCGAATAAAAGGAACTTGTCGAGTGGCACGGCGTCCGAGCTAAGCACGGGGTTAAGTGCACCGTCATTTTGCAGTTAAACAGGAGCCTTATCGCTATGAATACCCAATATCGCTTATTGTTGGCACTAAGCTTGAGCACCTTAATGGCTACGGGCAGCGCCCAAGCGGCCGGTTTGATGGACTCCCTCAGCAGCGCTGCCACAGAGCTCAGCAAATCAGGTGGCGAGACCAGCAACGGTGGCCTGTCGCTGTCTTCGTTGAGTGGCTTGCTCAACGGCGGTGATAAAGCGCTGAGCTCTTCCAGCATGACCAACGCCGCAGGCATCTTGCAGTATTGCGTGAAAAATAACGTTCTGTCGGCAAATGGCACCGAAGCGGTGCAGGGCAAACTGCTGGATAAGCTGGGTATCACGAGCACGGCCAACGCTAACAGCGAAGATTATCAGCAAGGGCTGGGTGGCCTGTTGAATACCGGCAAGGGTAATGCGCTGGATCTCAATAGCCTGGGCACCTCGCAAATCACCGAGAAGGTGAAGCAGAAAGCCTGCGATCTGGTGCTGAAACAGGGTATGTCCTTTATTTCCTGATCCCTTTGGGGGCAATGATGCTCCCGCTAAACTCAAGGCGAAGAAATCTCAATGACCAAGTTCCTGATGCTTCCTCTTTTTGTCGGCGTTGCTTTGCTACAGGGGTGTACGGTGAAGACCAATAATGATGCACCACCGCCGCCGAAGGTGAAGAGCCAAACCATTGGCATGGCGAATCCGGCTGATGTGTATTGCGTAAAGATCGGCGGCAAGCTGAACCCCAGGCAGAATGCTCAGGGGCAGTATTCCACCTGCACCTTGCCAAGTGGGCAAGAGATCGATAGCTGGGAGCTGTTCCGCCGCGATCATCCGGTAAAAAAATAACTCGCTTTCCCTTCACCCCAACTCTCCCTGTGGGAGAGTTGGGGTGAAGGCGCAGGCTAGAATTCTCTATCACCGATCGGATGGTATTGGTCTGGCCCTTCCTCTGCAAAGGTCAACGGCAGCGTGCCATCGGGCCGATCAGCCACCGATAGGGCCGTGCGGAAGCTACAGCCGCTGTGGATGTCTTTCACCTTCATCACATAACGGCCGTTACTCTCCAGCTTGAGATTGAAACTGCTGGCGGCAGGGAGGAACACCTCGGCCAGCAGCTGCTTGGTGGTATTTTCCAGTTTGACCAACACGGCAAATTGATTGCGCTGATTATCCAGCATCAACGTCTGCAATTGGCTACCTGCATGCCAATCTGGCTCATGCAGATAGCCCGCCGAAGTGGGCCACGGGCTGCCCTGATTATCCGGCAATGGCCCAACGCAGTGCTGCCGTGCTTCCCGTAACGGGGTTTCCCGCTGGATCACGTAATGCTGTGGCGTGGCAAGGGGAAAACTCTCCTCCTGCGTCCCTTCACTCAAGTGATGTTTAACCAGAAAAACCCCGGCCGCGACCAGCATAAAAAAGATCAATAAGCTCAACCGGCTGCGGAAGAGCGGGGCCAATAGCCTGCCCGGCAGTTGAAAAAGCCAGCTTGCAACTCTCAATAGCATTGTTTTTCCTTTCAAGCCGCCTCTTGCCTTTCAACGGGTGTGTAATCAGAGCGTTACGTCTGCGCTAACGTGACTTTTCCCAGTATAGCCAACATCCTGACGGCGAAAATTGCCAAAAGCGCTTTTTATGCAAAACGATTGTACGTTTATTTACGTTTGTGTACAGTTATGTTCATTGAATCTTCGCCGGACCCACATCATGTCAAAACTGCTGCCCAATGAACGCCACCAGGCCATCCTCGCCACCTTGCAACAGCAGGGACGAGTGTTGGCGATCGAAATGGCGGCGCAGTTGAATACTACTGAAGCCACCATTCGCCGCGATCTGCGCCAACTGGCGGCGCAAAATCTGTGCAAACGGATCTATGGCGGAGCGCTGGCGCTCACACCTGCCGTTGGTTATATGGCCGAACGGGTGGAGATCAGCAGCGATGAAAAGCAGCGGTTGGCCTACGCAGCTCTGCCACTGATCCAGACCGGGCAGGTGATCTTTCTCGATGCGGGCAGCACCTACCTTTACCTGGCCGATCTGCTGCCTCGCGATCGGCAACTTACCGTGGTAACCAATGCGCTGAGCGTAGCCAGCCGCCTGTTGGAACGACCGGGGATCCGTACCATCCTGATCGGCGGTGAGGTGGATGCAGAAATCGGTGGCAGTGTGGATGCCAAGGCGTTGGCCGAAATAGCCTCGTTTCGTTTCGACATCGCCTTTACCGGTGTCTGTGCTTACGATCCTGACAGCGGCTTTACTGCCCTGCGCTATCAGGAGGCCCAGTTCAAAAAACAGATGCTGGCACGCGCTGGCAACGTCGCGGTGCTATGTACCTGCGACAAGTTCAACACCTATGCGCCCTACACACTATTGCCCGCCAGCCAGGTCGATTATCTGGTGATTGCCCGTGGCGGCCATGCGCAACTCGAACAGCAGGTTACCCTCAGCGGTGGCACCGTGCTGTATATCCCCGCGAATGAAGGAGAATGAAGATGAAAATTGCCCATGTTGCCCTATGGACGCAGGATATTGAGGCCCAGGTTGGCTTCTGGCAGCGTTATTTCAATGGCGTCGCGGGGGAGGAGTATGTGAGCAAAAATCGCCCCGGCTTTATCTCACGCTTTGTTCAACTGGCCGATGGCCCCGCGCTGGAGATCATGTGCGTTCCAGGTCTGTTGCCAGGCGCTAAGGCCGAGGAGCGCGTTGGCTGGGCGCATATTGCGTTATCGCTCGGCAGTGAGGCGCGGGTGGATGAACTGGCACAGCGGGCCAAGGCGGACGGTATTTTGCAGGCGGCACCGCGCTGGACCGGGGACGGCTTTTATGAGGCCATCCTTCGCGATCCAGACGGTAACGCCATTGAAATCACCAACTGATCAAGCTTCCTCCAGGGTGGCGAACTGCTGAGCCAGAAAATCGATCAGCAACCGTACCGCTGGCAACATGCCACGCCGTGAGGGATAGACCACATGGACGACGCCGCCCTGAGGCTGCCATCCGGGCAGTAACTGCACCAGATCGCCACGCAAAATGTCATCACGCATCATCATGGCCGGTAGTTGTACGATACCGGCCCCGGCAATCGCCGCGGTGCGCAGCATCAGCATATCATCGGTGACTAGTCTGGGCTGGTGTTCCCATTGGAACTTTTGCCCCTGCGGGCCGTTGAGTTGCCACAGGTGCTGCGCTCTGGCCGGGCCGAGATCGAGCGTTGGGTAGTTCTGCAGCCCGGCCGGGGAGTCGATAGCGCCGAGCGTGCGTACCAATGCCGGGCTGGCGGCAATACACCAGCTGCGCTGAGCCAGGATTTTCAATACCAGATCGCTGTCTTCCAACGGCGGCGGCCTGACGCGTACTGCCAGATCCAGCCCTTCACCCACCACATCGACCCGACGATTGGTCGCTTCCAGATGCACCGTCACCCGAGGGTAATCCGCCATAAACCGGGCCACCATGCTACCGATCCGCGTATGCAGCAGCGCTACCGGGCAGGACATGCGCACCGTGCCGCAAGGTTCCGCGCGGGTCTGTTCGATCGCCTGTTGTGCCGCTTCGGCCTCAACCAGCATCGCCTTGCAGTGTACGTAATAGCTCTGTCCTAAATCGGTCACGGAGAAACGCCGGGTTGAACGCTGGATCAGGCGTACGCCGAGGCGTTCTTCCAGCTGTGCCACGCGGCGGCTGAGCTTCGATTTGGGGATGCCAAGGGCACGCCCTGCGGGAGCAAAACCCTGATGGTCAACCACGCTGGCGAAGAAATACAGATCGTTCAGGTCTATCTGCATCGCTGCCTCATCGTTCTACTAATAGAACACTGAGTGTATATCTTGCCGACTACTGCGGCAAATCGGCTTGGACTAAACTTCTGTCATCAACGTAAGGCCGCGAGGCCTGCAACAGGAGTTATAAGATGAAAAAGATCCTTGGTGTTTATAACAGCCCGGAAGCTCACTGGGTCGGCAACGGTTTTCTGGTGAATTCCCTGTTCTCGTATAACGAACTGGGGGCCGAGATGAGCCCATTCCTGCTGCTGGATCACGCTGCGCCAACCAAATTCCGTTCGGCCAGTGGCCGCCGTGGCGTGGGGCAGCATCCTCATCGCGGGTTTGAAACGGTCACCATCGTCTATCAGGGCGAAGTTGAACACCGTGACTCCACCGGCAGCGGCGGGGTGATCGGCCCAGGTGATGTGCAGTGGATGACGGCGGCATCGGGCATCCTGCATGAAGAGTTCCATTCCAAAGATTTTGCGCGTCAGGGCGGCACCATAGAGATGGTGCAGCTGTGGGTCAATCTGCCTGCCAAAGACAAGATGGCGGCCCCGGGCTACCAGACGTTACTTAACCGCGATATTCCGGTTGTGCCGTTGGCGGATAACGCGGGGCAGGTCAGGGTGATTGCCGGTCACTATGCCGGCCATGCAGGGCCAGCCCGCACCTTCAGCCCGATCAACGTGTGGGACATGAAGTTGAACGCCGGGCACACCACCACCCTGCAGGTGCAGGAAGGGCATACGCTGGCCGTGGTGATGCTGCACGGGGCGATTCTGGTCAACGGTGAGCAGATCGTGCGGGAAACACAAATGGTGCAGCTGGATCGCGCTGGCGACTCCATCACCCTCGAGTCAAACAATGATGTCAGCCTGCTGGTACTGAGCGGCGAGCCAATTGATGAGCCTATCGTGGGTTATGGCCCGTTTGTGATGAACAGCGAAGCGGAGATCCAACAGGCTTTCCGTGATTTCAATAGCGGGCAGTTTGGTGCAATGCCGCTGACTACCGAAGGCAGCAATCAGTAAGCTCGATCCCGGTACGGGAACCTATCTCCGTACCGGGCCCATACTTGAAGACAACCTCTGTGTAGAAACTTACCCTAATAAGGAGTCGTAACATGACCGCAAATTACAAGCGTCTCGATAAAGACCAGGCCGTCGTGCTGCTGGTGGATCATCAGGCTGGGCTGCTATCACTGGTACGTGATATCGATCCCGATCGTTTCAAGAACAACGTATTGGCGCTGGGCGATCTGGCGAAATACTTCAATCTGCCGACGATCCTGACCACCAGTTTTGAAACCGGCCCTAATGGCCCTTTGGTGCCTGAATTGAAAGCCCAGTTCCCAGATGCGCCTTATATTGCACGCCCGGGTCAGATTAACGCCTGGGATAATGAAGACTTCGTCAAGGCCGTGAAAGCGACTGGACGCAAACAGTTGATCATTGCTGGCGTGGTGACCGAGGTCTGCGTTGCGTTCCCTGCCTTGTCGGCGCTGGCTGAAGGTTTTGAAGTCTTTGTGGTGACCGATGCCTCCGGTACCTTTAATGAGCTGACGCGGCAATCCGCCTGGAGCCGTATGGAAGCCGAAGGCGCGCAGTTAATGACCTGGTTCGGCGTGGCTTGCGAATTACACCGTGACTGGCGTAATGATATCGAAGGTTTGGGGACGCTGTTTGCCAACCATATTCCTGATTATCGCAATCTGATGACCAGCTACAGTGCGCTGACCTCAGGCAAGTAACTGTACATAGGCGTAGCCACCAGGCTACGCTCTTTCCTATCCCCGTTCTTGAACAACCGTCAACGTATTGAAATTTACCCTTCTTTACTAAAAAACCGATTGAAAATTCAACGGTATTCCCACATATAATGGACTGTTAATTCAACAAGGAGCGCGTATGGGAATCAGTGAAGAAGAGGCTATCCGCCGGATGAGCCTCGAAAAAAATGCGGTCGGCAATTCGGCGAAATGGGTGGCAATTGTTTCAGCCGCTTACTTTGCCCTGATGGTATTTTATGGCCATCCAACCGGCGTATTGGCCATGTCCGGCGCTATTTTTGTGGTATCCACCACCACCTGGCTGAAGAAGCGCCAGAAAGTCAAAGCCTACCGCCAGGTATTGGCCAAGATCGACAGTGGGCAAAACCCCTAACGCCGCTTTGTCAGACGCCATCTGTTGAAGTGGCTAGCGCAGCGGCATTAACATGACCAGCTTCAAACCACGGTGCTCCGCCGGGTAGAACGTCACCTGTTGAAAATGTCGCTCCCCCTGCTGTGGATGGCTGAAGGAGCGTTCGCCGCCTTCACGGGCCATTACGTCCTGCTGCTTCCACCAATGATTAAACGCCTCGCTGTTGTGCGTCATATTGCGCACAAAGGCGCGTATCTCCTCCGTTCCCTGATGATGGCTGGTTTCGGCACGAAACTCGGCTACCACCCGTCGAGCGCGGTTGTCCCAGTCGCTGACCAGCACTTTCGCCTGCGGGTGAAAAAACATGAAATGCAGCAGGTTTGGGGTTTTGGCCTGCTTTAGCCAATCACAGAACAGCGCTTCTGCCTGCGAGTTCCAGGCCATCATATTCCAGGTGAGATCGAGCAGATAACAGGGCACGGTCATTTGATGCACGCTTTGCAGCACGGCGGCATTAACCGTTTCCTGCACCCGCTCATGTTCGGGATCGGTGAGATGTGCCAGGGTAAACAGGTAGTGACGCTCGGCATGGCCCAGCCGTAACGCTGTGGCGATGCGTGCCAGCGTATAGGGGGAGATCGACACCTCGCGTCCCTGTTCTATCCAGGTATACCAGGTGGCGCTGATGCCGCTGATTTGTGCCAGTTCTTCACGGCGTAAACCGCTGGTGCGGCGGCGTGTGGCGGTCGGCAGGCCCAGCATCTCTGGTGTGACTCGCTCGCGGTGCGCTCGCAGGAAGGCCCCGAGGGCTTTCTGGCTGGATATAGCGTCTGATTCCATTAGGGTGGTACCTGTTTATACTAGGATAACTGCTCATATTGTACCCGTATAGCAGCTTGATTATAGTCATTACCAGCCATCTCGGCAGCGGCGCAAGCCAGATAATATTGGGAGCAGCTATGAGCATCAGCAACAGCCATAAAAATGCGGTCGATCGCCAGTTTGGTGAACAGGCCAATGCCTATCTGACCAGCGCGGTACACGCGCAAGGGAAAGACCTGCAACGCCTGGGTAAGCTGCTGGCAGGCAGTACCGATGCACGCTTGCTCGACCTGGGGGGCGGGGCAGGGCACGCCAGCTTTACCGCTGCGGCCCATGTAGCGCAGGTGGTGGCGTACGATCTGTCGGCGCAGATGCTGACGGTAGTTGGCAACGCGGCACAGGAAAAGGGGCTGGAGAATATTCAGGTGCAGCAGGGCGTAGCCGAGGTATTGCCCTTTGATGACGCCAGTTTTGACGTGGTGATTAGCCGCTATTCAGCGCACCATTGGCACGATGTGGGGCGGGCATTGCGTGAAGTTAAACGGGTGTTGAAGCCTGGCGGACGGGTTATCTTTATGGATGTAGTATCCCCAGGGCACCCGTTATTGGATATTTATCTGCAAACGGTCGAAGTGCTGCGGGATACCTCGCACGTGCGCAACTATGCGCCGGGTGAGTGGCTGAGCCTGTTTACCGAATCTGGCTTGCTGGTACGGGAAGTGACGACCGATCGACTGGATTTGGAGTTCAGCAGTTGGGTGGCCCGGATGCGTACGCCTGAGCATTTTGTCACGGCGATCCGTGCGTTACAGCAAGGGGTTGCAGAAGATGTTCGTCAACACTTTGCCATTCAGGCCGACGGCTCCTTTACCAGTGACATCATGATGTTTGAAGCGGTGAAAGGCTAAAATTTCAGGGCAGCCGTTGCGGGCTGCCCTGAATATCAATGCTTACTTCTTGTCTTCCAACAGGCAACGGTAGATCAAACCACCGATAACACCGCCGATCAGCGGTACCAGCCAGAATACCCACAGCTGCTGCAATGCCCAGGTTCCCTGGAAGATTGCTACGGCAGTACTACGTGCCGGGTTAACTGAGGTATTGGTGACAGGAATACTGATCAGGTGGATCAGCGTCAATGCCAGGCCGATGGCCAGAGGCGCAAAGCCTGCTGGAGCGCGTTTATCGGTCGCACCATGAATAACGATCAGGAAGAATGCGGTCAGTACCAATTCAATGACGATAGCGGCTTGCAAAGAATAACCACCCGGTGAATGCTCACCGTAGCCGTTAGAAGCAAAACCACTGGTGGTCGCATCAAAGCCTGCTTTACCGCTGGCAATCAAATAAAGTACCGCGGCGGCGGCAATACCACCAATCACCTGGGCAACTACGTAGGGAATAACGTCTTTCGCAGGGAAACGGCCACCTGCAAATAATCCCATAGTGACCGCTGGGTTAAAGTGCCCACCAGAAATATGACCCACAGCGTAGGCCATAGTGACTACGGTCAGGCCGAACGCTAAAGCAACACCAGCAAAACCAATACCTAACTGCGGAAACGCTGCGGCCAGCACTGCGCTACCACAACCACCGAACACCAACCAAAATGTACCGAAGAATTCGGCAAAAAGTCGCTTTGACATAGATTCCATCCTGCTGGGGGAACAAACTAACGGACGTTAGCACTAAAAACTATAGAGCACCTTTTTAATATTGTAGTGCTCCAGACGTAATTTTTTTTCGCGCGAGCGCCTTCGATTACGGCCGGTATTAAAGACCTAACTTTTTATTTTGTCTATGCGAAAAGTATTATTTTAAGAAATTACCCTGGTTTTGTTGTTTTTTTATCTGAGTAATAGGTAATTGTCTTAGTTGATAAGGGTGAAAATCTTAATTTTTATTTTTTGCATAGCTAATGCTATTTTTTTCAATCGGTTTTTATCACTCGATAATGCAGAGTTGATTGTTAATTCCTATTTGTCGGCCGCTAATTTTTATCGCTATTGATGGAATTAGCTTCAGTCGTCATAAAAGTGTCACTCTTGATGGTTAGGCTCTCAGGCTGTTACTTCTCCCTGCAAAGAGCAAATGTTATGAGAATCAAACCGCTTGGTGTATTGCTGGCTTCTGTATTACCGCTGTTGTCCCATGCTGCCGAAGTTGGCGTTGCTCGTTACAACGTCAGCTTTCCTGGTGGCGATCGAGTGAGCTATTCCGGCGCTTTTGCCGAGCATTTTCCAAAAGGGTTGCCAGTAGGTATTGGTTCCGGGCTGGTGTTTAATGGCCGGGAAGGGGACGACCTGCTGCTGACTACCGTGACCGATCGGGGACCGAATGCCGATGCCCCGGCGGTCGGCAAGCAGGAAGCCAAGATTTTCGCCAACCCGGCTTTTGTTCCTCTATTGATGGAAATCCGTATCGGCGGCGGTAAAGCGACTGCTACCCAGGCACGCCCGCTGCATGACGATAGCGGCCCAATCAGCGGCCTGCCGTTACCTGGCAACCTGATAGGCTCAACCAATGAAGTCGCCTTGACGGATAGCCTTAAGACGTTGTCGAGCGATAAACGCGGGTTGGATACCGAAGGCATTACCCCGGACGGTAAAGGCGGTTACTGGCTATGTGACGAATATGGCCCTTTCCTGATCCACATCGACGGCCAAGGTAAAATTATAGAGAAATTTGGCCCAACGCCGTTAGCGGGTGAGCAGGCGGTTGCCAGCGGTTTACCCAATATCATTAAATGGCGTCAGCCGAACCGGGGTTTTGAAGGTGTAACCCGGTTGCCTGACGGGCGGATCCTGGCGGCGGTGCAGAGTACGTTGGATATTGAGGGCAAGGGCAAAAACCAGGCGCAGTTTACCCGCCTGGTCAGCTTTGACCCCGCCAGTGGTAAAACGGCGATGTATGGCTATCCGATCGATATTGATCGCTATCAGAAAGCCAAGGATGCCAAGATTGGCGATATCGTAGCGGTCGATAACCAGCATATCCTGTTGATCGAGCAAGGTGGCGGTAAAGACAAACAGATGATGAACAAGATCTATCTGGTCGATCTCAGCCAGGCCAGCGATCTGACGCCGTTCGACGGCCAGGGTAAGGCGCTGGAGTTTGATGATGCCGATGCATTGGCCAAACGTGGCGTCAAACTGGCGCAAAAACGTGAGGTGGTCGATCTGCGTAAGCTGGGCTGGCAGCAAGAGAAGGTGGAGGGATTGGCGTTGATCGACAATCGCACGCTGGCGGTGATTAACGACAACGACTTCGGTTTACAGGCCAAGCTGGTCAATGCCGAGCCTGAAGGGAAGAAAATGGGTGACTATCAGCTAGATCCGCAAGGCACACTGAGTTTGGCTGGCAAACCGGTGAAAACCACTCTCGAACTGCGGCCACTGGAGCAACCAGAATCCTTGAGCGAGCTGTGGGTGCTGACCCTGCCGGAACCGTTGCGCTGATTGAGGATCATCTGCCGTCTGATTGGGCCAGCGTTGGCCCAATTTTTCGTTGCAGGGGTGATCGGGAGAAGAAAAATTGCTTTAAAATAAATCGGGTTAACTCGGCTGGATAAATAAGATTGTTATTGTTTAAAAATAGCGCGTAAAATTCCCATCATAAATAAAGTTATGCGCTGGCAGGAAATACCCGCTCTCACTTTCTCCTTATTTTGCTCACAATGATTGAGGTTCTTTACATTGGATGACGTCCGTTTTCATTGGTTAACACATAATTAAAACCACTGAGAACGAGTTAACGAACAAAAATAATGGAGTCAACCATGAAACTATTACCTTGCATCGCAGCAGCACTGATCGCCACCGCTTCATTCTCCACCATGGCCGCGACCATGGGCGCTAAACAGGTTGATAGCGCTCAAGCCAGCACCATGCAGAGCATTGGTGTGGTGTCGGTTTCCGGTATCAGCGGTTCACCGAGTGACGCCATCCACGCGTTGAAACAGAAAGCGACAGCAGACGGCGCAACGCATTATCGAATCATTGGTCTGGATAACCCAGGGGATTCCAGCGACTGGCGCGGTACCGCGGAAGTTTATCGCTAATTCATTTACGATAACGAGTGGTATTGATGGCTGCGGGTAATAATCTGATCTTTAATGCCAACCTGGCTTATTGATTGATTATTATCGCAGCCATTTTTTATGGTTATTTATTCTTGATTGGTTGCATTTGATTACAACTCTGTCTGCGTCTTTCGGAGTCCGGTTAATGAAACCTTAAGAAATTCAGTCCACATTGGGTGAACTCAAATGATGGAGGCCCCAATGTTAAATGCGACGCGGCTGCAACTTAAGCATCACTTTTCTTACCTTCAGCAGTTTATGGCCTCCCCTCGTACCGTGGGCACCTTGGCCCCTTCCTCCGCGTGGCTATGCCAGGCGATGTTGAACCAGATCGAATGGACGCAAGCCCTGTCGGTTGCCGAGTTGGGCGCGGCGGACGGCGTGCTGACCAAGCGTATCCTGGGGCGAATGCGTGCCGATGCTCAACTGGATGCCTATGAAATTCAGACCAGCTTTATCCATACGCTGCAACAGATTGACGATGGTCGCCTGCGGGTGATGGCGTATTCGGCGGAGAAGCTGGAGCGCGATTACGACGTTATTTTTTCCTGTCTGCCGCTGTTGTCGATCCCGCTGAGGATCACGGTGCGTATCTTGCAACAGGCGCAACAACGTTTACGGGCCAACAACGGCACACTGGTGCTGTTCCAATATAGCCATCTGTCGGAAAAGCTGCTCTCGCGCTACTTTCATTGGCAGCGGCGGCTGGAGGTACGTAATTTTCCCCCAGCGCTGGTGTATGTGTGTACTCCGCGCTGATCACAGCCGCTTTTCCATCACCACCACTTCATCGTCATATTGCTGACGGCGCTCAATGGTTTGCCAACCCCAACCGGCGTACAGCCCTTCGCTGTGATCGGTGATCAGATGCAGCACGGGATGGCCGCGTTGTTGTGCCATGCTGACGATCGCCTGCTCCAGACGTTGCGCAATGCCCTGTCGCCGGTGATCTGGGTGCACAAACACACCGGCCAGCCAAGGGGAGAGATCCATGCGATGATGGTCGTCGCTTGGCCACAGGCTAGCCATCCCCAGCGGACGCTCGCCATCAATCATCAGCAGCGTCAGGAAATCCTCGCTGGGTTTGCTGCATAACGCAAAGCGTTGGCGCGTGCGTTCCAGCGTACCGCCGCGTTGTGAGCCCCATTGACCGAAGGCCCAGGCGGCGCAGACGCCGGCTAAGTGTGGGTAGTCTGTCAGCGTAACAATCTGTTGTGTCATATTTGCTCCCCCGGTGTCGTGGCCCCAATTTAGCCTGCCAGGTCACAGCGTTGCGACCAATTTTTAGTTTTTTATCGCGCAATCATGCGGCAGGTTCCTCTCCTGATTGAATAATCAAATGAGAGTAATTATCATATAGCTCTTGACGACGCTTATTGGTGATTTCTGCCTGCGGCAAAATCTGTTTAAATGGTCGGCCGTTAACCAGGAGCCAATGATGAATCTGAACCTACGTCTGGCGCAACGGCAGGATATTCCCCAACTGGTGGCAGTCGAACGTTCTGCCGCACAGCTATTTCGCCTACAGCCAGAGTTGCAGCATCTCGCCGAGGGTGAGGTGATAAGCCCGCAACAGCACGCCGATTTTATTGAGCGGCAACAGGAGTGGGTGATGGTTAACTTGGCTGGCCAGATCGCCGGTTTTATTGCGGTGCTGCCATTGCGGCGCAGTTGGCATATTGCCGAGCTTTCGGTGGCGGCCAATTGGCAGCGGCAAGGTGTGGGCAAGTGTCTGATTGAAGAGGTTGCCGAGCAGGCCAGGTGTCAAGGCGTGCAACGGTTAACGCTAACCACCTTTGAGCAAGTGGCGTGGAATGCGCCTTACTACCAACGGCTTGGCTTTCGCCGGGTTGCCGCTGCGCAACTGGATGCGCAATTACAACATCTTCTGGCGCAGGAGGCAGGGCAAAATTTTGCTGCCAATAGCCGTTGTGTTATGGAATTTACACTATCGTAAAGATTGAAATACAGATTGAGGGCGGTATGATGCAGTTACAGTGCCAACGCTCGATCGACCTGCTGACAGGCTCGCAGGCAATCCAATGCATTCAAGTCACCGTATTAAGGGACAACCCGTAATGACACAAACCATTTTTATGGTCGGAGCTCGCGGAGCAGGAAAAACCACGGTCGGCAGCGCATTGGCACAGGCGCTGGGCTATCGGTTTATCGATACCGATCTGTTTATGCAGCAGACTACGCAAATGAACGTGGCGGAAATGGTCGCAAAGGTGGGTTGGGCGGGGTTTCGCCAGCGTGAAACCCAGACTCTGCAAGCGGTAACACAACCGTCAACTATAGTTGCCACCGGTGGCGGGGCAATCCTGGCCGAAGAGAACCGACACTTTATGCGTCAGCACGGCACGGTGATTTACCTGCGCGCTCCAGCCAGCGTATTGGCGCAGCGGTTGGCAGAATTTCCGGAAGAGGGCCAGCGCCCAACGCTGACTGGGCGGCCAATTGCCGAGGAAATGCTGGAAGTGCTGGCGGCTCGTGAGGCGCTCTATCAAGAGGCCGCGCACCATGTTATGGATGGCACCGCAAATCCGCAGCAGGTGGTCGAGCAAATCCTGGCAGTGTTGCAAGGCGAAGCGGTAAAGTAACTTTCCCTGGGCACAAGTTCTTGTGCCACCATACCCCTGACCAATCCCAACCGACTCGTTATATGCCATAGGGGCGCTGCTGCTGCCCCCGCTTGGTCGCATGAGGCCGCGACGGTAACTGGCATTTCACTGTGGTTGTCTATACTTAACGGCAGTCAATCACACAGGAGAGCACCATGCCGAGTAAACCTCCCTACCCGAGAACGGCGCGTATTGTGGCCGTAGACAAGGGCGAAGTGGGCAAGCAGGTTCGTTGGTATGAGCTGCGGGCCGACCACCCCAAACCCGATACGCTGATCAGCGAACATGAAACCGAGCGCGAAGCGTTAGACGCCAAGCGGCGTTACGAGGATGAAAGCCTGGGTGAATAGCCTGCGGTGTAACAAAAAGTGGCCGGTATAAACCGGCTGCACTTTTTCAGGTGCATTGTGCTTATAAACAGTGGGGCGTAGCCTGGGGCATCGGCAATATTTTTGCACCCAGGGAGACCTCCGCGGTAAATGTTATGCAAGCACTTCGCCAGTTTGTCCGCCACTATGACCGATATTTCCCCGCATTTTGGTCCATTTTCATTATTCTGTTTGAGGCCTCCCTGGCCATTTATATCCTGCGCAATATCTAGCTGCGGCATAGGTCGCCTTGATGGCTCAGTGATATTGGTATCTTATGCTGAACTTTCTCTATTAAAACGGACATGTGCCAACCTTCTTGGCCGATGACTTTGCGATTTGTGTGGTATTTTCAATAATAAAGCCATCATTCGCTGCAATTTCGCTGGGTGATAAAAATAAACCGCTTGACGATAAGTTGCGTGAGTTTTAGGTTGCTAAATATCGATTGGGAACTAAGTTCCATATAGTGGAACAAGGCGTGCCATGACCACATTAGAAAATGCTGCTGCGGTGTTAAAATTATTTTCTCAACGGCAAATAACCCATGGGCAAGGGGGAATTTCTTTCACTGAGGTCGTCGAGTGGCTTGGGTTGCCAAAAAGTACGGTTTCCCGTTTGCTGCAAACGATGGAAAACCAGGGGCTGTTGGAGCGTGATCCGCAAAGCCGTCAGTACCATATTGGCTATATATTGTTGGGCGTGGCCAGTCATTACCTGTCAACGCCGCTGGTGGAGAGTGCAACGGCGGCAATGATGCAGCTTAATCAGTTGACCTTCTGTACCGGCTATATCTCCAAACTGGAAGGGCGAGAGAACTGGGTCATGCGTACCTTGCCCGGCCGCCATTTTCTGCAAGTGGTGACACCGGTAGGCGCCAGTTCCCCGGCCGCAGAAACCTCGGTGGGGCGAGCTATGCTGGCGCGGGAAAGTGATGAGCAAGTGCGTGAACGCTTCGTTGCGGGTTACCACGTTGCCTCGATAAACGCCCCCCAAACGCTTGAGGCGTTGCTGCAAAAGCTGGCAATAATCAGGCAGCAGGGATGGTCATTGGCCCGTAACGAAACGCTGCCGGGTATCAGCTCCCTGGCAACTTCGGTGATTAACAAACACCGTAGTGAGACAGTGGGACTCTGTTTGTCTTTCCCTTCACAGACTGAGGATCAACCTTATTCGCCCCAGGTGCTTGAGGCATTAATGGCCGTTTCCCGGCAATTGGCAGTAAAGCTCGGTGATGAATATTGGCAGCAGATCAAATAGCTCACCGTCAATCATATCTTTAACAGGCTTAATTAGCGCACCAATACCAGGGCATTTCGCTGATTGGTTAATGGTAGGGGTGTTTTACTGTCATTAATTCAGCCAAGGTAGGCTCTAAATAATAGATTTCAACGGCTGGAGTTCCGAATAATGGAACTTTATCGGTAACCCATGCCTGAAATATTATTTTCGTCATCAAGCAGGGATATTCACGGGGCAGATTTATGAAACCAGAAACAACCACCAATCCATTGAAAGATATCGGTACGCTGTTGGTGATGGTACTGTTATCCATCGTCGGGGCGATAATTGGCGTGCAACTGATCACCACGTTGGGGGTTACGCCCAATACCTCGATTATCGGTGCGTTGATTGCCATGTTGCTGGCACGCATTCCATTGCAGATGTTCCAGCGATACCGCTCGATCCACACCCAGAACCTGGCCCAAACGGTGATTTCCTCTGCTACCTTCGGGGCGGCCAACAGCCTGTTGATGCCCATTGCCGTGCCTTATGTCATGGGGCAACCGCAATTGATCCTGCCGATGTTCTGCGGCGTGGCCGTCGCCATGCTGTTGGATGCCTACCTGCTGTATCGGATGTTTGATACCAAGGTTTTCCCCGCCGCCAATGCCTGGCCGCCAGGCGTAGCGGCAGCGGAAGCCATCAAGGCGGGCGATCGCGGTGGTAAACAGGCCTGGCTGTTGGTCGTTGGCGTGTTGGTGGGCATTGCTGGTTCGATGCTGAAGATCCCGATGGCGGCCTTTGGCACCGCATTTATCGGCAATATCTGGGCGCTGAGCATGTTCGGGATTGGTCTGCTGCTACGGGCATATGGCCAACCGCTGACCGGGGTTGATATCAATGCACACTATATTCCACATGGCGTGATGGTGGGGGCCGGACTGGTCGCGTTGATCCAGGTTGTACAGGTGATCCGCAACAAAAACCAGCAGTCGGCGGCAAGCTATAGCCAGCCAGACAGCGAGGTACGTAAAGCCTTGGGGCTGGGGGCGGTGGGGTATGTGGCCATTGCCGCTATGCTGGCATTCGGCAGCGGGTTGTATAGCGAAATGTCGCTGACCATGTTGTTGCTGTTTGTGATTTATGCCGCGTTTGCCGCCTTCGTGCATGAGCTGATCGTGGGAATTGCCGCGATGCACTCCGGCTGGTTCCCGGCGTTTGCGGTGGCGCTCATCACGCTGATCGTCGGGATTTTGATCGGTTTCCCTCCGTTGGCACTTTGCGTACTCACCGGTTTTACTGCGGCTACCGGCCCGGCGTTTGCCGATATGGGCTTTGATCTGAAAGCCGGCTTTATTTTGCGGGGCTACGGCAAGGATTTACAGCAGGAGCTGCTGGGGCGACGTATTCAGTTGATCGCTGCCTTGATCGCCTTTGTCATCGCTATCCCGGTGGTTTACCTCTCTTACACCAGCTATTTCCTGCAGGAGCTGATCCCGCCGGTGGCTCGCGTGTATGCCAAAACCATCGAAGCCGGGGTGCAGCCCGGTATTGCCTCCAGCCTGCTGATTTGGGCCATCCCGGGTGCCATCGTGCAATTCATTGGCGGGCCCAAACGCCAACTCGGTGTGTTGTTAGCCACGGGGTTGTTGATTAATAACGCTCTTGCAGGCTGGGCTGTGTTGGTGGGTATCGCACTGCGCATTCTGATCGTCAAACGCTGGGGAGATAAAGGTCGTACACCGATGGAAATCATGGCCGCCGGGTTTATTGCCGGGGATGCCCTGTACAACTTTTTCAATTCGATCTTTTCCAGCAAAGGAAAATAACGCCATCCCCGCCATGGCGGGAGGCTAAATCTATCAGACAACATTTGTGAGGGATGACTATGAGTTTGCAACAAACGCTACAGGTTTTTGAACTGATTGATAATGCCTATGTGAAGGGGCAGGACGTGGTGGATCTGTTTGCCGATTATCCGCAGGTCTTGGCTAGCACCCATCGCGTCAGCGGTGACAAGGGCACCACGGATTTTGTCCGTATTGAAATTCCCGGCAGTGCAGGCAAGTCATCCGGTGGAGATGCGCCAACGCTGGGGATCATTGGCAGATTGGGCGGCATTGGTGCGCGGCCAACGCGTATCGGCCTGGTTTCTGACGGTGATGGGGCCATTTCGGCGATCGCCAGCGCCCTGAAGCTGGCGGAAATGCAGCGCAAAGGCGATGTGCTGCCTGGGGATGTCGTGGTTACCACCCATATTTGCCCGAATGCGCCAACTCGCCCACACGACCCGGTCGATTTTATGGATTCGCCGATCGATGATGTCACCATGAACGCCAACGAAGTGGTGCCGCAAGCGGATGCCATTTTGTCGATCGATACCACCAAAGGGAATCGCATCATCAACCACAAGGGCTATGCGCTGTCACCAACGGTGAAACAGGGCTACATCCTCCGGGTATCGGAAGATCTGTTGCGCATCATGGAGATGACCAGTGGCCGCCCGGCAGTGACCTTCCCGATCACGACACAAGACATCACGCCTTACGGCAATGGTGTGCACCATCTTAACAGTATCTTACAGCCCTCTACTGCAACAGCAGCGCCGGTCGTAGGCGTCGCAATCTGCACCGAGTCGGTGGTGCCGGGTTGTGGCACCGGAGCCAGTCATGAGACAGACATCGCGCTGGCGGTAAAATTTGCCGTGGAAGTGGCAAAAGAGTTTGGGCGCGGAACCTGTCGCTTTTACGATCCGGTTGAATATGACCGTTTGCTGGCGCTTTATGGCAGCCTGAGCCATTTTCAACAGCGGAAATAACCGTGAAACCCGTCGGGCTGAATGAGCAACAGAACGCCGAACGTTGAACGCCACACTCATTGTTTGATCCCGCTCATGTTTTGTCGTGCGCAGCGATCGCATTTCGTAGTAAAAACCAGTGACAGAGCCGGTTTCATCCCCCAATATGGAGATTCCTCAAAGATGATTACGCGGGTGCCAGTCTATGCTGAAAGTGAACGAGTATTTTGCCGGGAAAGTGAAGTCTATCGGTTACGATAGTAGCAGCATCGGTCGTACCAGCGTCGGGGTGATGGAAGAGGGTGAGTACACCTTCGGTACCGCACAGCCGGAAGAGATGACGGTGATCACCGGGGCATTGAAAGTGCTGTTACCGGGTGCGCCGGATTGGCAGGTGTTTACGCCAGGCGAGAAGTTCTTTGTGCCTGCGCACAGTGAATTCAACGTACAGGTGGCTGATGCGACAGCCTATCTGTGTCGTTACTTAAGTAAATAACTCAGTGCAGTTTGGCCGGGGTGATTTTCCCCGGCACTCCCCAGCGGGCGCAACTTGTTGCGCCCCTTTTGTTTTAGCGCTGAGCCTCGCCACCCAGGGCTTCGATGGTGTTGCTGATCAAGGCCGCCAGTTCGCTGGTCATCAGGATGAAATCGGCATCGAAACGCTGGGCAAAATCTTCACGATCGATATCGTCGTTCTGATCGCGCAGGGTATCGGCAAACTTCAGGCGCTTGAGTGAGCCGTCGTCCGCCAGCACCAGCTGAATGCGCTCCTGCCAATCTACCGCCAGCTTGGTCACCAGCTTGCCAGCTTCGATATGCACGGCAATCTCGTCGCTGATCAGGTTCTGCTTTTTGCAGCGGATCACACCGCCTTCTTCCAGAATAGCTTTCAGTTCGGCCTCGTCCTGAATGATGAAACCGGCCGGCAGTTCACCGGAGCGCACCCATTCGGTCAGCGTCAGCTCAATCGGGCTTTCCATGGTCAATGGCACCACCGGCAATGAACCCAGGCTCTTACGCAGCAGCGCCAGCATATCTTCGGCGCGCTTGGCACTGGCGGCATCGACCATAATCAGATCGTTAACGGTATCGATCCACATGTAGGTCTGGTTAAAGCGGCTGAAGGCGCGTGGCAGCAGGCTGTGCAGCACTTCATCCTTCAGGGAGTCTTTCTCGGTTTTTTTCAGCTTGCGGTGCTGCTCACCTTCCAGTTTTTCGATCTTGGCCTGAAGCTCTTGTTTCAGCACTGGCGAGGGCAGGATCTTCTCTTCTTTACGGGCGCAGATCATGATCTGGCCGTTCACCGCGTGCGTGAATGCATCGCTGTGAGAGCCCATCGGGGAAACCCAGCCGGTTTTCGCCATGTCCTGGCTGCCGCACGGAGTGAAGGCAAAGGCGCTGAGCTGTTTTTCCATTTCATCCGCAGTTAGCGCAACGTCGCGGCTCAAACGGTAAACCATCAAATTCTTAAACCACAGCATAATGTTATCCCAGGCTGGGCGTGCATTTGGCACGCAGATTCATCAAAAGCAGGGCGGCATAATAACGAATTGACGCTGAAAAATCGCCTCATTCCCGTCGATTTGCGTTCGTCACCGCGTTTCGTTGGAATTGCCATTGATGTCACATTCGCTGAGCGTGGCGTGAGCCGGGCTATGCGCTACACTGGGCGGCAAGTTTGCTGTCGTGCTGAATTAGGGAGAGGAATTGTGCGGATTGGTATTGATTTGGGTGGCACTAAAATTGAAGTGATTGCGTTGGCCAACGACGGAACCGAGCTGTTCCGCCAGCGTATCGCCACGCCTCGTGATGATTATCAACTGACGCTGGAGGCTATCTGCGGGCTGGTAAGTCTGGCGGAGGAAAAAACGGGCCAGCAAGGCTCGGTGGGCGTGGGGATCCCAGGTACGCTGTCGCCCTTTACCGGCCTGGTAAAAAATGCCAACTCGACCTGGCTGAATGGGCAGCCGATGGATAAAGATCTTTCCACTCTGTTGCAGCGTGAGGTGCGGTTGGCCAACGATGCCAACTGCCTGGCGGTATCGGAAGCTACCGATGGGGCCGCCGCCGGCAAACAAACCGTGTTTGCGGTGATCGTTGGCACCGGTTGTGGAGCAGGGGTGGCGATAAACAGCCAGGTGCATGCTGGCGGCAACGGTATTTCCGGGGAGTGGGGTCATAATCCATTGCCGTGGATGGATGAAGATGAACTGCGTTTTCGCGCCGAGGTGCCCTGCTACTGTGGCAAGCAAGGCTGTATTGAAACCTTTATCTCCGGCACCGGTTTCGCTACCGACTATGCCCGGCTGAGTGGCCAGGCTCTGAAAGGTCACGAGATCATGGCGCTGGTGGCGCAGAAGGATGCAGTCGCTGAGTTAGCCCTCCAACGCTACGAAATGCGGCTGGCGAAGTCTCTGGCGCACGTGATCAATATCTTTGATCCCGATGTGATCGTCTTTGGCGGTGGCATGAGTAATGTGGATCGGCTGTATCAAACGGTGCCGCCGCTGGTGAAAACCTGGGTCTTTGGCGGCGAGTGTGAAACACCGATCCGCAAGGCAATACACGGCGACTCCAGCGGTGTACGTGGCGCTGCCTGGCTATGGCCGCAGGTGTTGTAGCCAACCATTATACGGGCGCATGCCGCGCCCGTTTGTCATCTGGGGCTGCCTCAGTCCTTCGGTGTATAATCCTTTTCACTTTCGCTGCGCACCCGCTCGATGTGGATGGTCAGAAACATCATCTCTTCACTGGTCAGCGTATGCTGGTAGCTCTTCTCGATATGCTGGTTGATCTTACCGGCACAGGCGAATGACTCACGGTATTTCTCCTTCACCACCTGGTACAGCGAATCGTCGTCGCTGTTGACGTAGCTCTTGCCTAACAACCGCTGGGCGAAGAACTTCAGGTGGGTGACAAAGCGATGGTAGCTGAGCGCCTCTTCGTTATAGTCAAAGCGGAAATGATATTTGACGATATTGAGGATTTCCTGCATCACGCGGGTGATATGCAGGGTGTTGTGCATTTCGTCGTTGAGTTGTGCGTTGACCAGATGCAGGGCAATAAAGCCGGCCTCGTCTTCCGGCAGCGTGGTCTCCAGGCGCTGGGCGATGATGGTCAACGCCTCCAGGCCAATGGCAAACTCGTTCGGATAGAGCTTTTTGATCTCCCATAGCAGTGCGTTCTTGATATCCAGCCCCTGCGCGTGGCGTTGCAGCGCAAAATGGATATGGTCGGTCAGCGTGATGTAGACAATATTATGCAGTTTCCCCGGCAGCCGCTCGCGGGCGAGGGTGATGATCCTGTCTGCGGTGGTGACACAGGCCAGCGGGATCTCCGCCAGCAATTCTTTATAGCGCTCGCTCATTTCGCCGCTATTGAGGGTGAAGACCTTTTCGATCAGGCTTTCATCCACGCTATCCCCGGCTTTCTTTTTAAAGCCAATGCCACGCCCCATGACCACCGTTTCTTCCTGATGGTCACTCAGCGTAATCACTACGTTATTATTGAGTATTTTAGCGATTTTCATGGCTATTCCCGGCCCGCTGAAAACGAAAAAACCCGACGTCCGGGTGCGAGCCCGAAGGTCAGGTTTTGCCTGTTTGCACAGTGACAATCCTGTAATTTGCACCATGATAACCGTTGTCGGCTCTGGCTCAATGCTTTTCACTGCGTACTGTTGTCGCGATCACATTTCTGGCCATCGTTAGCACTTGACGTAAGCAACTATTCGATGCGGAAGCAAGCATCCAGGCGGCTAACCCCCAGCCCATTGACCTTTTTCACCTTGATCTGCACCGGGATCCGCTCCTTCATCGCCTCCACGTGGCTGATCACGCCAATGGTTTTGCCGGTGGCGTTAAGGCTGTCCAGGGCATCGAGTGCGGTATCCAGCGTCTCGGCGTCCAGCGTGCCGAAGCCCTCGTCCAGGAACAGCGAATCAATACTGGTCTTGTGGCTCACCAGATCGGACAACGCCAGCGCCAGCGCCAGGCTGACCAGGAAACTTTCGCCGCCGGAAAGGGTGCGGGTATCGCGCAGGGCATCGGCCTGCCAGGTGTCCACCACCTGTAACTCCAGGGCATCGCTGGTTTTGCGTTGTAACAGATAGCGCCCGTGCAGGCGGCCAAGCTGGTTGTTGGCCAGATACACCAGATGATCGAGGGTCAAACCCTGGGCAAACTTGCGGAATTTGTCCCCCTCTTTGGAGCCGATAAGCTGGTTGAGCAAGCTCCAGTCGTCATACTGCTGCTGGCTTTGGGCGATCTGTTCGAACAGCGACTGTTGGTTGAGACGGCGCTCGGCATCGCTGTTCAGTTGGTTGCGCACTTCGCCTTGGCGCAGCTGTAGCGTTTTCAGCCGATCCGCCAGTTCGCTGACGGCGGCAGTAAGCTGTTCAGTATTGACCTGCGCTTCATCCAGATCCGCAGGGCGATCCACTCGATGCTGTTCCAGAGCCTGAACGGCCTGCGCCAACAGCGTGGTGGCCTGTACCTGACGTTCCTGCAATTGCTCTTTGTGCTGTTGTAAGCGCTGGCGTTCGCCGTCATCAAGCAACGCGGCGTTGAAGGCGGCCTCATCGTCGAAGGTGCTGCTGGCCAAGGCTTGCAGCCATTGCCGATCGGCCTGATGTTCACGCTCGGTCTGCTGTTGCAGTTGTTGCTGCAAACCGACCCACTGACCGGCCAGACGATCGCGCTGCTCCTGCGCTTTGTGCAACTGCTCCGTGGCCTGTTGTAAGGCGCTCTCTACGGCAGCTTGTGCCGTGCGTAACTGCTCGCGGACTTCGGCGACGGCTTGCTCCCCGAACAGCGCAATACGTTGGTTACGCTGTTCCAGCAGTTGGGTTTCATGCGTCACACACTGCTGTTGCCACTGCGCCAACTGACGCTGAGTTTCCTGCTGGCTTTTTTCAAGCAGCTCAAAGCGTTCGTTCAGCCGCGCCGTTTCCTGTTGCGAGCTCTGCTGCTCGGTTTGCAGGGCATTCAGGGCGTCCTTCGCCAATTGTACCGCTTTGGCGAACCGTTCGTGTTGCAGCAGAAGTTGCTGACCGGCCTGTTCCTCACTATCGCAAGTTTCCAGCCAGTGGGTTAACCGTTCGCTGTCTTGCAGTGTAAAGTCGAAGGCCAAGGGGGCTGTGAGGGTTTGCCAGCTTTGCAGATGGTCTTGTTGCTGCGCCACTTCCTGGTTCAGCTGCGTTTCCAGCCGTAGCTGTTGCTCTTTCAGGCTTTCGCTGAGTGCCCGCAGTTCGGTACCTTTAGTGTGCAGTTCATCGGTTTGGGCGCGTAATTGAGCGACGCGCTGTTCCGTTTCTGACGGTTTGACGGCCTGATACTGTTCGATTGCCGGATGGTGCGTGGAGCCGCACAGCGGGCAGGGGGCGTCGGTTTGCAGGCGCGCCCGTTCGGCCTCCAGGCTGACGATGCGTCTTTCCAGTTCAAGCGTTTTCTCAACGTCAGTCTGGTGTGCCTTTTGCTGTTTATACTGCTGGCGAACGCTATCGAGCTGGGTTTCCACCTCGGTCAGTTGTTTTTGGCGCGTGGCAAATTCGAGCCGTTGCTGCTCAAGGCGCTGCTGGTTCTGCTGGAACAGCAACGCCAGTTTAGACAACTGTTGGCGAACTGGGCGCAAGCCGCTCAGTTCTGCCTGGCGCTGACGCAATTTCTCCACCGGGGATTGCGCCTCTAGCGCAGCTTGCTGCTGGAGCTGATTATCTAGCGCCGCCGTCAGTTCGAGCTGCTTGGTCTGGTATTGGCTCGTTAGGGTAGCCAACTGGCCGCGCCTTTCGGTGAGCTGTTCCAGCGTGCGCCGCAGCTCCTCGCTTTGCCGCTGGCTGTCCGCAAGCTGTTTGCGCGCTTCTGCCAGTTGGTTTTGCAACTGGGCGATCTGGTGATCGAGTGGTAGCACCTGGTCATCAATCAGCGTTTGCTGCCGCTGTTGATGCTCTGTCTGGGCCTGTTTGGCTTGCTGGGCCTGTTCCAACCTCTGTTGGAGCGGGGTCAGTTCGGCCAATTGCTGCTGTTGCTGCTGCGCCAACTCTGCAATCTGTCGTTGCAGCGCCAGGAGATCCTGCTGACAGCGATTACGTTCATTGAGCAACGGCCGCAGTTTTTCTGCGGGTTCACTGCGCGCTAACTGTTGTAACTGTGGCTCCGCTTGCTGAAATTCCTGCTGCACGCCAGCCAACTGCCGCTGATAATCCGCCGTCTGCTGCTGGAGGGTTTGCCAACGTTGCAGCCAGCTCAGCTGCTGTTGTTGCCGCTGTGCCTGTTGGTTGAGCAGTTGTTCTTCAGCACCCAGTCCGTTGAGTTGATTATCCAACTCTTGGCGCTGCTCATCGTTGAGTAGCTCAATCCCGCTGGCGCGGTGATGCAAGGCATCCAGATCGGTTTTCGCCTGTTTGTGCTGTTCGAATACCTGCGCCGACAGCCGGCCATAAATCTCGGTGCCGGTCAGTTCTTCCAGCAGTTCGGCGCGCTCGTTGGCCTTGGCGTTGAGGAAGGCGGCGAACTGCCCCTGCGACAGCATCATCGATTTGGTGAAGCGACCAAAATCCAGGCCGGTGATCGCGGCAATCAGCTCTTTTTTATCGGAGATTTTATCCGCCAGGATTTTGCCATCTTCCCGCAGCGCCAGCTCCACCTTGGGAGCTTGCAGGTTGCCGTCCGGATCGTTTTTCGCCCGGCGCTGGCTCCAGAAGGCGCGATAGCCAACGCCCTTGACCTCAAACTCCACTTCGGCCAGCGATTCGGCGGTGTGGCGGGTCATCAATTCGTTCTGGCTGGCGCTGACTTCCAGACGTGGCGTTTGGTGATAGAGTGCCAGGCAGATGGCATCCAGCAGGGTGGTTTTACCCGCTCCGGTGGGACCGGTGATGGCAAACAGGCCATTGCTGGCGAAGGGTTCTGCCGTAAAATCGATTTTCCACTCGCCCTGTAGCGAGTTGAGGTTTTTCAGCCTGAGGCTCAGAATTTTCATGCCGATGGCTCCTCATTATGATGCAAGGTTTCTACCATCTGCTGGAACATTTGGCGCATTTGCTGCTGGCGCGGTTCGGCCATCTCGGCCTCCAACGCCAGCCGCCGCTCGAACACTTCGCCCACGCTCAATTCATTCAAGGTTTCTTTATCCTGCTGGGCAAGGGTTTGGTTACGCTGTTCTTTGCTGCGCCGCAGCAGTACCACCTCCACCGGTAAACCTTCCGCCAACTGTTGGATACGGCGCTGAATGTCGCTAAGGTAATCCTGGGTGGCCACTTCGATATCCAGCCAAACCGGCAATCCGCCCTGATAATCGGCAAACTGCTGCAATTGCGTCTCAATTTGCTGCAAATCACCCTTGATTAACTGCATGGGCTGGAAGGTAGGGATCTCCAGTGGCGTGACCTGTTGCAGCGCACCGTCGGCAAAATCGACCAGAAACACGCTTTTGGCCTTGCCTAATTCGTCAAAACTCAGCGGGATGGGCGAGCCGCTGTAGCGGATATGCTCGGACTTGGCCACGTTCTGCGCGCGATGGATATGCCCTAGCGCAATGTAATCCGCAGGGGGGAACGCCTGAGCCGGGAAGGCGTCCAGCGTACCGATGTAGATATCGCGCACCGAATCCGAGGTGGTGACGCCTACGGTAGTCAGATGGCCGGTGGCGACGATCGGCAGTGGCAAACCCAGAGCATCGCGGTGAGCACAGGCGGCCTGATAAAGCTTTTGGTAATGCTCGGCGATGGCTTCTTGCAATGCCTGCTGCTTTTGATTGCCAGACTCGCCGGCGCGGCTGGTGAGCAGATCTCTTGGGCGCAGGAACGGGATGGCGCAGAGCACGGCACCAGGTTGGCCATCAAGCTGGTTGAGCACCACGATTTGCTGCTCAAGCTCGGTTTGTGCGTTGGCAATCACGGTGGTATTCAGGCAGGAAAGCAGCTCCCGCGACTCATTCAGCGTGGCTACGGAGTCATGGTTACCGCCCAGCACCACTAACTGGCAGCCGGTATGTTGCAGTTCCACCACAAAGCGGTTGTAGAGTTCACGAGCGTAGCTTGGCGGGGAGCCGGTATCGAACAGATCGCCTGCGACGATCAGCGCATCCACCCGCAGCTGTTCCACCTGTTCGATCAGCCAACGTAAGAAGGCCTGATGCTCAGCGGCGCGGCTTTTGGTGAAAAAGTACTGGCCCAGGTGCCAGTCGGAGGTATGGATCAGGCGCATAGGGCTTCCATAGCTAACAGGGTGATTAAGGGCGTTAATGGGCCTTATCGTAACTCAAGCATGATGATAATTCTTTAACGCCGGAAATAATCGCTATGCTTACTGCGTTTAGCGGGATTTTTTTTCATAAAAGTGTCACAAAACTGACGCATAATGGCGACCGCAATCAACTGAGATCGCTAACACATTGGCAGGATTGACGATGGCAAGACGCATACTGGTGGTGGAAGACGAAGCGCCGATCCGTGAGATGGTGTGCTTTGTGTTGGAACAGAATGGTTACCAACCGTTGGAAGCCGAGGATTATGACAGTGCCGTAACGCGCCTGTCTGAGCCGTTCCCTGATTTGGTGTTACTGGACTGGATGTTGCCCGGCGGTTCCGGGATCCAGTTTATCAAGCATATGAAGCGCGAGGCGATGACCCGGGACATCCCGGTGATGATGTTGACCGCGCGCGGCGAAGAAGAAGATCGAGTGCGTGGTCTGGAAGTGGGGGCGGATGATTACATCACCAAACCCTTCTCACCCAAGGAACTGGTGGCACGTATCAAGGCGGTGATGCGCCGGATTTCACCGATGGCCGTAGAAGAAGTGATTGAAATGCAGGGGCTAAGCCTGGATCCTTCCTCGCACCGGGTGATGGCCAACGAGCAGGCGCTGGATATGGGGCCGACCGAGTTCAAACTGCTGCATTTCTTTATGACTCATCCTGAGCGTGTTTATAGCCGCGAACAGTTGCTTAATCACGTCTGGGGCACTAACGTTTATGTGGAAGACCGCACCGTTGATGTGCATATCCGCCGGCTGCGTAAGGCGCTGGAGACCTCTGGTCATGACAAGATGGTTCAAACCGTTCGTGGCACCGGCTATCGGTTCTCGACGCGCTACTAATCGCACCGCGCTGAAGGGGTTACCGTGCTAGAACGTTTATCGTGGAAGAGGCTGGCGCTGGAGCTGGCCCTTTTTTGCTTGCCTGCCTTATTACTGGGGCTGATTTTCGGTTATCTGCCCTGGCTGCTGTTGGTTTCGGTACTGGCCGCGCTGGTCTGGAACTTCTACAATCAACTCAAACTTTCCCACTGGCTGTGGGTGGATCGCAGCATGACGCCGCCACCGGGCCGCTGGAGCTGGGAACCGTTGTTCTACGGCCTGTATCAGATGCAGCAGCGTAACCGCCGCCGCCGCCGTGAGCTGGCGTTATTGATCAAACGCTTTCGCAGCGGAGCCGAATCCTTGCCGGATGCGGTGGTGATGACCACCGTTGAGGGCAATATCTTCTGGTGTAACGGTCTGGCACAGCATCTGCTGGGCTTTCGCTGGCCGGAAGATAATGGCCAGCACATCCTCAACCTGCTGCGTTACCCCGAATTCAGCCACTATTTGCAACGGCAGGAATTCACCCGCCCGCTGACGCTACAGCTCAATAACGAGCACTTTGTCGAATTCCGTATCATGCCCTACTCCGAAGGCCAACTGCTGATGGTGGCCCGTGATGTCACCCAAATGCGCCAGTTGGAAGGGGCCAGACGTAACTTCTTCGCCAACGTCAGCCATGAGCTGCGCACGCCGCTGACGGTGTTGCAGGGCTACCTGGAGATGATGAGTGACGAAGAGCTGGATGGTTCACTGCGTGGGAAAGCGCTGGGCACCATGCAAGAGCAGACCAAACGCATGGATGGGCTGGTGAAGCAACTGCTCACGCTTTCCCGGATCGAAGCCGCACCAAACGTGGATATGAACGAGAAGGTGGATATTCCGTTGATGCTGCGGGTGTTGCAGCGTGAGGCGCAGTCGCTCAGCGGCGGCAATCATCAGATCAACTTCCGGGTGAACGAAAACCTGAAGGTGTTTGGTAATGAGGATCAACTGCGCAGCGCGGTTTCCAACCTGGTGTATAACGCGGTCAACCATACGCCAGCGGGCACCAATATTGAAGTGAGCTGGCAGCAGACGCCGCAAGGTGCGCAGTTTCAGGTCAGCGATAACGGGCCGGGAATTGGCCCTGAACATATTCCGCGCCTGACCGAACGCTTCTATCGTGTGGATAAGGCACGTTCGCGACAGACCGGCGGCAGTGGGCTGGGGTTGGCCATCGTCAAACATGCGCTCAGCCATCATGATTCACGGCTGGAGATCCTCAGCGAGCCGGGTATTGGCACCCGTTTTATCTTTACCTTGCCTAACCGGTTGATTGTTCCCGCGGCTTTATCAGAGAATGCGGTGAAAAATTAACAGGTAACCCTGCCATGAACCGATTTACCCAAGCTTTGCTGCTTTGCCTGCTGTTATCGGTTGGCCGAGGGGCCGTGGCCGCGCCGGACGGTATGCTCTCCGGCAACCTGTCCAGCGTAGGTTCAGATACCTTGGCTAACCTGATGGCGCTGTGGGGGCAGGATTTCAGCCGACACTATCCCAACGTTAACCTGCAATTACAGGCTGCTGGTTCCTCTACGGCCCCCACCGCATTAGCGGCAGGCGCGGCACAGCTTGGCCCAATGAGCCGGCCGATGAAGGCGGCGGAGGTCTCGGCATTTGAGCATCGCTATGGCTATGCGCCGTTGGCGGTGCCGGTCGCGGTCGATGCGTTGGTGGTGCTGGTGCATCAGGACAATCCGCTGCGTGGGTTGAATCTGCAACAGCTGGATCAAATCTTTTCCGCGACCCGCCGCTGCGGGGAAAACACGCCGATCAACCGCTGGGGCGAACTGGGGCTACAGGGCAGTTGGCAGCAGCGCGCTCTGCAACGCTTTGGTCGCAACTCCGCTTCGGGTACCTATGGGTATTTCAAACTGCGTGCGTTATGCGGCGGTGATTTTATGGCGCGGGTGAATGAACTGCCGGGCTCGGCCTCGGTGGTGCAGGCGGTGGCCGGATCGTTAAACGGCATTGGCTATGCCAGCATCGGTTTTCGTGCCAGTGGGGTGCGGTTGTTGCCGCTGGCTGATACGGGTGACCATTATATTGAACCCAACGAAACCAACGTGCGTAACGGCAGCTATCCGCTGGCGCGCTATCTGTATATCTACATTAACAAAGCCCCCAACCAGCCGTTGGAACCTCTGACGGCAGCATTTCTCGATCGTGTACTTTCTGTGCAGGGGCAGGATCTGGTGAATCACGACGGTTATCTGCCACTGCCTCCGGCTACGCTGCACAAAACACGTGCGCTTCTGGGGTTGGAATAGGGACGAAATCTGAGCTCATACCACGCGTTTTATGGTGATTTATTGGCGTTTACATGCGCTTTGTAACCATTTGTTTCACATTTCGTGAGTGATGTGCTCAAAAATAATACAAATCATGTAGGGCGTATTTATTGATAACCCCTATGTTCGACTGGATGCGAGATATTATCTGGACGATCACTCTGCTTTCCGTCCTGCGTATTGCCTTTTGGCACTATAAACGTTTAACTTGACCCCCATTGCCGGACTAAACCTCCATTTTTCCCTGCATTCTTCGGTGACAGCTACCTGAGTTCAGCGGGGGAAAAAACGTCTAAAAATCTGCTCGTCATCATGAGTATTCGCCTTTAGCAAGGTAAGACGCTGCCATTGCGCGCTGTCTGTTGCCTATGCGTTTCACGATGAGAGAGCAGGCCGGCAACCGAAGTGGGGCAGTTTTGCCACCATCCATATTGGTGAATTTTTATTTCAACAGGCAGCACGACATCCTATGAGTCATCGTTTAGCGTCAAAAGATATTCTGGCATTAGGTTTTATGACCTTTGCCTTATTCGTCGGGGCCGGGAACATCATCTTCCCGCCGATGGTGGGTTTGCAGTCTGGCGAACACGTCTGGACTGCGGCAATTGGCTTCCTGATCACCGCCGTAGGTCTACCGGTGCTGACGGTGATTGCCTTGGCTCGCGTTGGCGGCGGTGTTGATGCGTTAAGCTCACCGATTGGCCGTAGCGCAGGTCTGCTGCTGGCAACGGTATGCTACCTGGCCGTTGGCCCGCTGTTTGCCACCCCGCGTACCGCGACCGTTTCCTTTGAGGTTGGTATTGCGCCGTTGACCGGCGACGGCCCTCTGCCGCTGTTTATCTATAGCCTGGTCTATTTTGCGCTGGTGATCGGCATTTCACTCTATCCGGGCCGCCTGCTCGATACCGTGGGCCATATTCTGGCTCCGCTGAAGATCGTGGCGTTGGCCGTGCTGGGGATTGCTGCCGTGCTGTGGCCTGCTGGAACACCGATCCCGGCCGTGGATGCCTACCAGTCCGTGCCGTTCTCCTCCGGTTTTGTTAACGGCTATCTGACGATGGATACGCTGGGTGCCATGGTGTTTGGTATCGTTATCGTTAACGCCGCGCGTTCCCGTGGCGTGAAGGATGCCGGTTTGCTGACCCGTTATACCATCCTGGCCGGCCTGATCGCCGGTGTGGGCCTGACGCTGGTCTACCTGAGCCTGTTCAAGCTGGGTTCCGGCAGCGGCGTGTTGACACCGGATGCCACCAATGGTGCGGTGGTTTTACATGCCTACGTGCAGAATACCTTCGGCGGCCTGGGTAGCTTCTTCCTGGCGGCGTTGATTTTCATCGCCTGTATGGTGACCGCGGTGGGCCTGACCTGCGCCTGTGCGGAGTTCTTCGAGCAATACCTGCCGTTCTCTTACAAAACGCTGGTATTCATTCTCGGCCTGTTCTCGATGGTGGTGTCCAACCTGGGCCTGAGCCATCTGATCCAGATTTCGATCCCGGTGCTGACCGCGATCTATCCGCCTTGCATCGTGCTGGTAATGCTGAGCTTCACCCTGCGCTGGTGGAATAGTGCATCACGTATTGTTGCTCCGGTGATGTTAGTCAGCCTGTTGTTTGGTATCCTTGACGCGGTGAAAGCGTCCAACTTCCAGCACTTGCTGCCAGAATGGACCAATCACCTGCCGCTGGCGGCGCAGGGGCTGGCATGGTTGCCACCTTCGCTGCTGATGCTGGTACTGGTCGCGATTTATGATCGGGTTTTTGCACGCAGCCAAGTGACTGCTCACCCTTAAACCTCCGGTCTGAATTTTAGGCCACGGACTTGTCCGTGGCTTTTTTACGTTTAAAAAAGACGGGTCATTTTCATGCAACAACAGTCACCCACCGCAGCACCAGCCAATAAGCTCAAACGTGGCCTCAGCACGCGCCACATCCGTTTTATGGCCCTGGGATCGGCCATTGGTACCGGCCTGTTTTATGGCTCCGCAGAAGCCATCAGAATGGCTGGCCCCAGCGTCCTGTTGGCTTATCTGATCGGCGGTATCATCGCCTTTATCATCATGCGCGCACTGGGCGAAATGTCGGTGAACAACCCGCAGGCCAGCTCGTTCTCGCGTTATGCCCAGGACTACCTCGGCCCGATGGCGGGTTACATTACCGGTTGGACCTACTGCTTTGAGATCCTGATCGTCGCCATTGCCGACGTGACGGCGTTCGGCATCTACATGGGCGTCTGGTTCCCGGAAGTGCCGCATTGGATCTGGGTGTTGAGCGTGGTGCTGATAATCGGTGCCATCAACCTGATGAGCGTGAAAGTGTTCGGTGAGCTGGAGTTCTGGTTCTCGTTCTTCAAGGTTGCCACCATTATTATCATGATCGTTGCCGGTATCGGCATCATCGTCTGGGGCATCGGTAACGGGGGGCAACCGACCGGGATCCACAACCTGTGGGTCAATGGCGGCTTCTTCAGTAACGGTTTTATCGGCATGATCCTGTCGCTACAGTTGGTGATGTTCGCCTATGGCGGGATTGAGATCATCGGTATCACCGCCGGTGAAGCCAAAGATCCTAAAGTGTCGATCCCTAAAGCTATCAACTCGGTACCCTGGCGTATCCTGGTGTTCTACGTCGGGACGCTGTTCGTCATCATGTCCATCTATCCGTGGAACCAGGTGGGTACCAACGGTAGCCCGTTTGTGCTGACCTTCCAGCATATGGGGATCACCATTGCGGCGGGCATTCTTAACTTCGTGGTGATCACGGCGTCACTATCGGCGATTAACAGCGACGTGTTTGGCGTTGGCCGCATGATGCATGGTCTGGCGGAGCAGGGGCACGCCCCGAAGGTCTTCAGCAAGATCTCCAAGCGCGGTATTCCGTGGGTAACGGTGGTGGTGATGATGGCGGCCATGCTGATCGCCGTGTATCTCAACTACGTGATGCCGGAAAGCGTGTTCCTGGTGATTGCCTCACTGGCGACCTTTGCCACCGTGTGGGTGTGGATTATGATCCTGTTCTCGCAGATCGCTTTCCGCCGCAGTTTGAGCAAAGAGCAGGTTGGCAAGCTGGCCTTCCCGCTGCGCGGTGGGGTATTCACTTCGGTCGTAGCCATTGTCTTCCTGGTGTTTATCATCGGTCTGATCGGTTACTTCCCAACGACGCGTGTTTCCCTGTACGCCGGGCTGGTGTGGGTAGCGGTGCTGCTGCTGGGCTACTACATCAAGGTGAACCGCCAGAAAAAGCGAGCCGTACTGACGCAGTAAGATTGCCCCTTACCAGCTCCCACAGGGAGAGGGAGCTGGTAGGGTGCTGTGTTTAGCTACAGAGTAGGTGCTGCGGATAAACGCGGGAGTTAATCTGTAGCTCGTTCCGTTCACTCTCCTGTAGGAGAGGGTGAGGGGAGTAACACAGAAGTTAAAGCTCTTCACCCGATCGGTAGTTCCTATCAATTGTTTTCCTCTTCGCGATCGCCCCCTCCGGCCGCCCTGGCTTCAATCACCAGATTGCTTTCGCATAATCGCTCTTCCTTCCCCTCTTTGGCACAGCGCGCCAGCACTTCACGGATATCCATCATACTGCTGCTCAAGGCGCTGAGGGCCGGTTGCAATGTGCGGCTCATCTGGCTTTCATCCAGCGTGGCGCTATGCAGATAGCCAGCAAACATCAGCGTGGCCAATAGGGTAATCAGACGGTGTTTTGACGATGTCAGCAAGATGCCTGCTCCGAACGGTAAAATGGCGTGAACGTATTTATAGCCATTCGGCGGCAGAAAGAAAGTCAGAGGAGATATCTGTTGGCAATCGGTTGAAGTTAATTACCAACAGAAATAGTTTCGTCAGGTTAGGTCAGGGGTTATTGGCCGCAGGCTGCAGGGTTGCCAGCATGCTGCGCATATCGTTGCCGCTTGGCGTCTGGTGGATGCGCAGATCAAACTCACCGATCGCCGCCAGCAGATGATCGAAGATATCTGACTGGATCCCTTCATATTCTGCCCACACCGTGGTGTTGGTAAAGGCGTAAATCTCCAACGGTAACCCCTCCGGCGTGGGAGCCAACTGGCGCACCATCAGCGTCATATTCTGGTGGATCCCTGGGTGCGAACGTAAATAGGCCACCAGATAGGCGCGCAGGGTGCCGACGTTGGTCAGGCGGCGGCCGTTAAGCGGCGAACTGAGATCGACCTCGCTTTGCTGATTGTATTGGCCCAGTTCCTGGGATTTTTCGTTCAGATAACGCTGCAACAGCGGGTTACGGTTAAGGCGATCCTGCTCCTCTTGCGTCAGGAAGTGGACGCTGGTGGTATCGATGTTGATGCTGCGCTTGATGCGGCGGCCACCGGATTCGGACATCGAACGCCAGTTCTTGAACGAGTCGGAGATCAGCGCGTAGGTGGGGATCGTGGTGACGGTGTTGTCCCAGTTTCTGACTTTTACCGTGGTCAGTCCGATATCGGTCACTGCGCCATCGGCCCCGTATTTAGGCATCTCCAACCAATCGCCGAGTTTCAGCATATCGTTGGCGGAGAGTTGGATCCCGGCGACCAGGCCGAGGATCGGATCTTTAAACACCAACATCAATACTGCCGTCATGGCCCCCAAACCGCTGAGTAACAGCAGCGGCGAGCGCCCCATCAGCAGGGAGATGATCATGATGCCAATAAAGATGGCCGCGACCAGTTTCACGCCCTGGAAGATGCCACGCAGCGGGAGTTGGTTGGCCAGTGGGCTTTGGCGCATCAGGGCCAGCAGGGTATCGAGCAGCGAAAACAGTGTCAGCAGAGCAAATAACAGGATCCACACTTGTGCTGCAGTGACGATAATCGCCTGGGTCTGGCTACCATTGTGCAGCCACAGCACCGCCTGCACGTTGATAATCACCCCTTGCAGCAGCAGGGCGGCACGCTGAAACAGCTTATGTTGGGTGATGGCCTGCTGCCAGAGATGCTGGGAATGTTGACCACGGCGCTGAATAGCGGCCAGCACCACGCGGTGTAACACCAGGTGGATCACCACGGAAATTAAAACGATTAGCCCAAGCACCATCATCAGTGACATCATGTCAGTGAATTCCAGCCCAACGCTTTCCAGCCATTGTCTTATCTGTTGTTGCATGTCTGCTCCCGTCAAAAAATGCGCAAAAAATATCCAAACGCCTTAAAACCCGTTAGCGTAACGGCTATAGGGCATGATGTGCGCCTGTTTACCCTTTTTTACATATCTCCACCCCTCGGCTCATCCCTTAGTTTATGGCTGAAAGAGGAGGGGGAAAGGCGCGCAACGTGGCATGGTGCGTGGCATTGCATTAGTCGTCGATTTCGTTTGCACCATCAGGAGAAAATTCATGCTAAATGCCTGGCATCAGCCGGTTCCCCCTTTCATGATCAATAAGGGGCAGCGTCTGGAAATCACGTTGTGGTTACAAAGTGAGGATTTGCCCGAACAGGTCTTTCTGCGCGTCGAGCCGGACAACGAAGAGTGGTTGTTAATCATGAAACCAAGGGCGGTGGAGGGGCTATGGCGCTACCAGGCCAGCCTGACGCTGCACGAAGGGGAGCCGGTACGGCGCTACTGTTTTAAACTGCTGTGGACTGACCGCCAGCAGTGGTTTGGCCCGCAGGGGTGGTCATTGACGGCACCGGGGCAACTGGCCCAGTTTGCCGTGGATGAGCCAGATACCAGCCCAGGTTGGGTGGCCGATCAGGTATTTTACCAGATCTTCCCCGATCGCTTTGCCAGCAGCGGCGGGGAACATGGCATCCAGAGCGGCAGCTATCACCATCATGCCGCTGGTTGTGATGTGATACGCCGTGACTGGCAACATCCGCTGGAGGATAAGCATGCCGCTTCCACGTTCTACGGCGGCGATCTGGATGGCATCAGCGAAAAGCTGCCCTACTTGCAGCGGCTTGGCGTCACTGCGCTGTATTTGAATCCGATTTTCACCTCGCCAAGCGTCCATAAGTACGATACTGAAGATTACTATCAGGTCGATCCAGACTTTGGCGGCAATGACGCCTTGCTGCGTTTGCGAGTGAGCACTCACAAGGTGGGGATGAAACTGGTGCTGGATGGCGTGTTTAACCATACCGGTGACTCCCATCCGTGGTTCGATCGCTATCAACAGGCAAAAGATGGCGCGTGCCACCATCCCGACTCCCCCTATCGCGGCTGGTTCAACTTCTACCCGGACGGTAACGTGCTGAGTTGGAAGGGCAATACCAACCTGCCTAAGCTCAACTTCGCCGAACCGCAGGTGGTCGACGCCATTTATCGGGCAGAGGATAGCGTAGTGCGCCATTGGCTGCGGCCACCGTACAGCATCGATGGTTGGCGTTTGGACGTGGTGCATATGCTGGGGGAGAACGGCGGTGCGGCGGGGAACCTGCATCATCTGGCCGGGATCTATCAGGCGATCAAGCAAGAAAACCCCCATGCTTACGTGCTGGGGGAACATTTTGGCGATGCACGCCGTTGGCTGCATGCCGGGGTTGAAGACGCTGCCATGAACTATATGGGCTTTGCTCTGCCGGTGCGGGCGTTTCTGGCTGGGGTTGATGTGGCTTATCATCCGGTGCTGCTGGATGCGGCAGACTGCGTACAATGGATGGACGGCTACCGGGCCGGATTGCCTCATAATCGCCAACTGATCCAGTTCAACCAGTTGGACAGCCACGATACCGCGCGGTTCCTGACCTTGTTGGATAACAACCCGCGTCGTATGCAGATGGCGGCAGTGTGGCTGTTGGCGTGGATTGGTGTGCCATGCCTGTATTACGGCGATGAAATTGGTTTGGATGGCGGCAACGATCCGTTCTGCCGCAAGCCGTTCCCTTGGGATGAAAGCCAATGGGATCGGCCGCTGCTGGACTTGTTCAGCCGCCTGACGGCGCTGCGTAAGCAGAGCAAGGCGTTACGGCGTGGCGGTTGCCAGGTGCTGTATGCTCAAGGGGAAACGCTGGTGTTTGTACGTACTTACCAGCAGGAGCAGGTACTGGTGGCGTTGCAGCGCAATGGTAGCAGTGAAGTTGACCTGTCATATTGCCCGCTGTTGCGAGAGGGGAAATGGCAGCTTGTGGAAGGCGAAGGCGAGCTGGTTGCGCAGCAGAGTGGCCTGCGACTGCAACTGGCGGCCGAGTCAGCCAGCGTATGGCGATTGCGCAGATAATGCCCCTCACCCAACCCTCCCTGTGGGAGGGTTGGGTGAGGGGCCTCAATACCCCACAGCAGATCCCGCCGGACGGCGAACGTCATTGGCTCCGTACAGATAGCCCTCACGCACCAGGCCGGAAACGGCTGAATCATTGCCCGAGTTGGCCGGGATGACGCCCGCCGCACCCGGTAATCCCACCAATATCAGCTCGGCAGCGCCCCAAGGAGTTTGCTCAACCATCTTGTAGCCCATCTCCTTGAGGATTTTCAGCGTATCGGCAGAGACGCCACGCTGTTCGTAATAGACTTCATCCGGCAGCCATTGATGATGGATCCGTGGGGCATCCACCGCTTCCTGCGGAGCCATGCCATGATCGATCACGTTCAGCGCGGTTTGCAGCGTAATGGTTATGATGCGTGAACCGCCGGGGGAGCCAAGCACCATAAAGATCTGGTTGTCTTTGGTCACCAGCGTGGGGCTCATGGAGGATAGTGGGCGCTTACCGGGGGCGATGGAGTTAGCCGTTCCCTGTACCAGGCCATAGAGGTTCTTCTCGCCCACCTTGACGGTAAAGTCATCCATTTCATCATTGAGGAAGAAGCCGGTACCCGGGGCAATCACCACGGCCCCGAAACGGCCGTTGACGGTATAGGTGGTGGATACGGCATTACCTTCATGATCGACAATCGAATAGTGGGTGGTTTCCGGCTTTTCATGTGGTTCCATGCCCGGCTGCACGTTGACGGATGGTGTGGCCTGATTGGCGACGATTTTCTTGCGGATCTCATCGGCATAGCTTTTGCTCACCAGCCTATCGATCGGGTTTTTGATAAATTCGGGGTCGCCGAGATAGGTATTGCGGTCCATATAGGCATGGCGCATCGCCTCGGTCATGGTGTGGATCGCCGCAGCCGAGTTAAAGCCCATGCTTTTCAGATCGTAGCCCTCAACGATATTGAGGATCTCGCACAGCGTTACGCCGCCGGAGCTGGGCGGTGGCGCAGAAACGAATTTATAACCGCGATAGCTACAGGTAATCGGTGCCGTTTCGGTCACTTTGTAGTTGGCAAAGTCGGCAGCGGTGAGGATGCCTCCGCCCTGTTTAGCGGCGGTTTCAACCGCCTGCGGGATTTTGCCCTGATAGAATGCGGAGGTGCCTTGCTTGGCGATGGCCTCCAGCGTGTCAGCCAGGTCAGTTTGCACCAGGCGATCGCCCGGTTGCAGCGCAGAGCCGTCTTTACGCAGGAAAATTTTGGCCGATTCCGGATCTTGCTTGAAACGGGCGACGGTGGTGTCAAGAATATCGGTATCGGCCCGCGTCAGGATAAAGCCCTCACGTGCCAGCTTGATAGCCGGTGCCATCACCTGTTCTCGGCTCAGTTTGCCGTACTTTTCTCGTGCCGTTTCCATTCCCAGCACCGTTCCCGGTACGCCTGCCGCCAGATAACCGTACAGGCTGGCGTCTTTTTTCACCTTGCCGTCCGCGTCCAGATACATATTGGCGCTGGCCGCCGCCGGAGCGGTTTCACGGAAGTTGATAAAGGTATCGCTGCCATCGGCCAGGTGCAGGGTCATAAAGCCGCCGCCGCCGATGTTACCGCAGCAGGGATTGACCACCGCCTGGGCATAGCCGACCGCGACCGCCGCATCCACCGCGTTGCCGCCCATTTTGAGAATATCGACGCCGACCTGCGAGGCCAGATGTTGCGATGTCACCACCATGCCATTTTTCGCTTCCACCGCCGGGTTTGAGGCGGCGTACAGCTGGCTGCTGACCAGCAAGGCTGCCAAGGTCAGCGGTTGACTCCATTTTTGCAAAAACATAACGACTCCTGTTTGATCCCTGTTTTTTTATCTGTCGCGAAGGTGCTGCAAGGTGCAGGCCAACCTTTGAATAGTAGCTACGGATAGGGAACGTGGCGGCAGGAGGAGTGAAAAATGTGAAGCGAAACAGCGGAATATTGCACTGGGGGAGGGCGGTTGCACCGATTTTGCGCATAAAAAAACCGGCCAGCAGGGCTGACCGGTTCTGACACTTACCGGCTGAAATTACAGCTTGGAAGCGTTCTCAGACAGGTATTTAGCTACGCCGTCTGGAGATGCGCCCATACCTGCTTTGCCTTTTTCCCACTGAGCTGGGCACACTTCGCCGTGCTCTTCGTGGAATTGCAGTGCGTCAACGGTACGGATCATTTCGTCGATGTTACGGCCGATTGGCAGGTCGTTCACGATCTGGGAACGAACGATGCCGTTCTTGTCGATCAGGAAAGAACCACGCAGGGCAACGCCCGCTTCTGGGTGTTCGATGCCGTAAGCTTTCTGAATTTCGCGCTTAACGTCAGCAACCATTGCGTATTTCACTTCACCGATGCCGCCTTTGTCGACAGGGGTTTTACGCCATGCGTTATGGACGAATTCTGAGTCGAAGGAAACGCCTACAACTTCAACGCCGCGCTTCTGGAACTCTTCATAGCGGTGATCGAAAGCGATCAGCTCGGAAGGACATACGAAGGTGAAGTCCATCGGCCAGAAGAACAGTACGGCTGGTTTGCCGTTCAGGTGCTTCTTCAGGTTGAAGTTTTCTACGATTTCGCCATTGCCTAAAACGGCTGCAGCGGTGAAGTCAGGGGCTTGACGAGTTACCAGGACCATAATTACTCCTGTAATAGTAGTTCAATGGGTTGATGTAAAAGCAGGGGCCAGTATAAGGGCCACCACTCGGTGAGGGAAGGGTGAAAGACCAATCAATGAGATAGCTTCCACCTATCAAACCGAGAGAATAAAAACAGCAGTCTTTCAAAATAACCTTTTCGTACAAAAGGGCAAGGACAAAAAGCCACATTCCATTAACCACTGGAATATTATGGCTTTTTAGCTGCTGCTCACAAGGACTTGTTCCTTGCCTGCTCCATCATACGGGGATAAAACTGCCAGAACTGTGTTTCAAGCTGCTGATATTCGCGTTCCACATCGGCAAAGGAACCTGCCAGTGCGGCCAGCCGTGGGCGGCGGCTCGCCATGCCTGCCAAAACATCGCCGATAAACGGCAGTTCGGCGTAACGTTCCAGCCAGCGCTCGGGCCACAGATAGCTGTTGAGGTTCTGGAAACGCTGTGGCGTGTCTGGCAGGTGCGGCACAATCAGGCCACGCGCCTGTTGGGTAAAGCTCTGCAGGCTGCACGTTGGTTCAAGCTGTTGCCAGTGGCGAGCCAGAAAGTGATCCCAGACCACGTCGAGCGTAATCGGGGCAACGCGGCGGAATTCCGGGCTGAAATAGTCGCGGCAGGCTTTGACTTCTGGCTGAGTATCGGTCAAAACATCGACACGCCGGTGCATCATGATGCCTGCGACCACCGCCGGGTCGTAATCACCTGCGGGGTTGCCGCGCACGAAGTCGGCGAGCAGGTTGCCAAGCAGCGAGCTATCCGCAAGCTGGGCCAAATGGAGATGAGCAAGAAAATTCATCCAGCAACTATAACCCAAGTCATGCAATTCCTCCTTATTCCTTGCTGCTTGTCGCCTGCGGCTTTAGACTGTACCGCCTGTTTTTTCCCAATTAGTCAGCTGAAGAAGTGAATACCCATGCGCGTCGCCGATTTTTCTTTTGAGCTCCCCGAGTCTTTGATTGCCCGCTATCCACAGCCAGAGCGCAGCGGTTGCCGCTTGCTGCAGCTGGACGGGCCGAGTGGCGGCCTGACGCACGGCGTGTTCACCGATCTGCTCGCCAAGCTGGAGGCAGGCGATCTGCTGGTGTTCAACAACACCCGCGTGATCCCGGCACGCCTGTTTGGCCGTAAGGTCAGCGGCGGCAAGATCGAAGTGCTGGTCGAAAGGGTGTTGGACGATCATCGCGTACTGGCTCATGTGCGGGCTTCAAAAGCGCCTAAACCCGGCACCGAACTGCTGCTGGGTGATGATGAAAGCATTGCTGCCACCATGGTTGCACGCCATGACACGCTGTTTGAACTGCGTTTTAACGACGATCGTGACGTGTTCACCATCCTCAATGCGGTGGGCCATATGCCGCTGCCACCGTATATCGATCGCCCGGATGAAGACGCCGACCGCGAGCTGTATCAGACCGTCTACAGCGAAAAGCCGGGTGCCGTAGCGGCCCCGACGGCAGGCCTGCATTTTGATGAGCCACTGTTGGCTGCGTTGCGCGCCAAGGGCATTGAGATGGCGTTTGTCACCTTGCACGTGGGCGCTGGCACCTTCCAGCCGGTGCGGGTGGAAACCATTGAAGAGCACGTGATGCATGCGGAATACGCCGAAGTGCCACAAGACGTGGTAGATGCGGTATTAGCCTGTAAAGCGCGTGGCAAAAGAGTGGTCGCCGTAGGTACCACCTCGGTACGCTCACTGGAAAGCGCGGCCAATGCCTGTCAGGATGCGCTGATCGCGCCATTCTTCGGCGACACCAGCATCTTTATCTATCCGGGATACCATTATCAGGTAATCGATGCGCTGGTGACCAACTTCCACCTGCCGGAATCCACCCTGATCATGCTGGTCTCGGCGTTTGCAGGTTATAAGAACACCATGAACGCCTATCATCAGGCGGTGGCTGAGCAGTACCGTTTCTTCAGCTACGGTGATGCGATGTTTATCAGCCGTAATCCACTGGCGGAAAGCGAATCCGTCGGGGAGTAAATTCCCGGGCTACGCGCATTGCGTGGTCCTGTTTTAATGACGTCAGACTGTATCTCTGACGCTGGAGGTTTTGTGAAGTACGAATTACAGACAACCGATGGCCGTGCTCGTCGCGGCCGCCTGGTCTTTGAACGCGGCGTAGTGGAAACCCCGGCCTTTATGCCGGTAGGTACCTATGGCACGGTCAAAGGCATGACGCCGGAAGAAGTGAAAGACACCGGTGCACAGATCCTGTTGGGTAACACCTTCCACCTGTGGCTGCGCCCGGGGCAGGAGATCATGAAGCTGCACGGCGATCTGCATGACTTTATGCAGTGGCACGGGCCGATCCTGACCGATTCCGGCGGTTTCCAGGTGTTCAGCCTGGGGGCGATGCGCAAGATTAAAGAGGAAGGCGTTTATTTCCGTAACCCGATCAACGGCGATAAGGTGTTCCTCAGCCCGGAAAAATCGATGGAGATCCAGTACGACCTGGGGTCTGACATCGTGATGATTTTCGACGAATGCACGCCTTACCCGGCGGATTGGGACTATGCCAAGCGTTCGATGGAAATGTCTCTGCGTTGGGCACAGCGCAGCCGCCAGCGGTTCGATGAACTGAATAACAACAATGCGTTATTCGGCATTATCCAGGGCGGTGTTTACGAAGATTTACGTGATGTATCGGTAAAAGGGCTGGTGGATATCGGCTTTGATGGTTACGCTGTGGGCGGTTTGGCGGTAGGCGAGCCAAAAGAGGATATGCATCGCATTCTTGAACACGTTTGCCCGCAGATCCCGGAAGACAAACCTCGTTATCTGATGGGGGTTGGCAAGCCGGAAGATCTGGTGGAAGGCGTGCGTCGCGGCATCGACATGTTCGACTGCGTGATGCCAACGCGTAATGCCCGTAACGGCCATCTGTTCGTGACCGACGGGGTGGTAAAAATCCGCAATGCCAAGCACAAGGATGATACTTCCACGCTGGACAGTGAGTGTGACTGCTATACTTGTCGCCATTATAGTCGTGCCTATTTGCATCATCTCGATCGTTGCAACGAAATTCTCGGTGCCCGATTGAACACTATCCATAACTTGCGCTATTACCAACGTTTGATGGCGGGTTTACGCCAGGCCATTGAAGAGGGTAAATTAGAGCTGTTTGTGGCGGATTTCTATGGTCGGATCGGTAAACCGATACCACCTTTAAACGCTTGAATTAATAATTGATATTTTAATGAGGGAATTTTAATGAGCTTTTTCATTTCCGATGCAGTGGCAGCAGCAGGGGCTCCGTCTCAGGGTAGCCCGTACTCTCTGATCATTATGCTGGTGGTGTTTGGTCTGATCTTCTATTTCATGATCCTGCGCCCACAGCAGAAACGTGCTAAAGAGCACAAAAAACTGATGGACTCCATCGGCAAGGGTGATGAAGTGTTGACTACCGGTGGCCTGATTGGCCGTGTCACTAAAGTGGCAGATACTGGTATCATTGCCATCGCGCTGAATGACACCACGGAAGTGATGATCAAGCGTGACTTCGTGGCGGCCGTACTGCCGAAAGGTACTATGAAGGCCCTGTAATTTTGTTTTCCCTAAGGGAACTGCCGTGCTAAACCGTTATCCTCTGTGGAAGTATCTGATGCTGATCGTCGTGATCCTCGTCGGTCTGCTCTATGCACTTCCCAACATTTACGGAGAGGATCCGGCCGTACAGATCACTGGCGCGCGCGGAGTCGCCGCCAGTGAAACTACGCTGGTCCAGGTTCGTAACGTATTAGAAAAAGACAATATCGCGAGCAAGTCGATTGCGCTGGAAAACGGCGCCATCCTGGCTCGCTTTAAAGATCCTGACGTTCAGCTGCGCGCCCGTGAAGCCTTGATGGCCGAACTGGGTGACAAATATGTCGTCGCATTGAACCTTGCCCCGGCAACGCCTGCCTGGCTGGCGATGCTCAACGCCGAGCCGATGAAACTGGGTCTGGATTTACGTGGTGGTGTGCACTTCCTGATGGAAGTTGACATGGACACCGCACTTGGCAAGTTGCAAGAACAAACTATGGATACCCTGCGCAGTGAACTGCGTGAAAAGGGCATTCCTTACGCTGCGATCCGCAAGTTGGACAACAACGGTGTGGAAGTCCGCTTCCGTGATAACGCCGCTCGCGACCAGGCCATCAGCTACATGGCGCCACGTCAGCGCGATCTGGTGCTTTCTGCCAACGGCAGCAACACCCTGAAAGCCACGATGACCGACGCTCGCCTGAGCGAAGCGCGTGAGTATGCGGTGCAGCAGAACATCACCATCCTGCGTAATCGTGTCAACCAGCTCGGCGTTGCCGAACCGTTGGTACAGCGTCAGGGTGCCGATCGTATCGTCGTTGAATTGCCGGGTATCCAGGACACGGCGCGCGCCAAAGAGATTTTGGGTGCGACCGCCACGCTGGAATTCCGCCTGGTAAATACCAACGCGGATGCGACCGCGGCGGCCAATGGTCGTGTGCCGGGTGACTCCGAGGTGAAATACACCCGTGAAGGCCAACCGGTAGTGCTGTACAAGCGTGTGATCCTGACCGGTGACCACATTACAGACTCCACCTCCAGCACCGATGAATACAACCAGCCACAGGTGAATATCTCGCTGGACAGTGCCGGTGGTACTGCCATGTCCAACTTCACCAAAGACAGCATCGGCAAACCCATGGCGACGCTGTTCGTGGAGTATAAAGACAGCGGCAAGAAAGATGCCAACGGCCGTTCCGTGCTGGTGAAGCAGGAAGAAGTGATCAACGTGGCGAATATTCAGTCGCGTCTGGGCAACAGCTTCCGTATCACCGGTATCAGCAACCCGAACGAAGCCCGTCAGCTGTCGCTGCTGCTGCGTGCCGGTGCGTTGATTGCGCCGATCCAGATCGTGGAAGAGCGGACCATCGGCCCGACCTTGGGGCAGCAGAACATCACCCAGGGCCTGGAAGCTTGCCTGTGGGGTCTGGTGGCCTCGATCGTTTTTATGGTGGTTTGGTACCGCAAGTTTGGCCTGATCGCCTCTACGGCACTGATGGCTAACCTGGTGCTGATCGTTGGCGTAATGTCTCTGTTACCAGGGGCGACGCTTACCATGCCGGGGATTGCCGGGATCGTGCTGACGCTGGCGGTGGCGGTTGACGCCAACGTACTGATAAACGAACGTATCAAGGAAGAGCTGAAGAATGGGCGATCCATTCAGCAGGCCATCCATGAGGGCTATAAAGGCGCGTTCTCCAGTATCGTTGATGCCAACGTCACCACTTTGATCACCGCTATCATTCTGTACGCAGTCGGTACCGGTTCGATTAAAGGCTTTGCAATCACCACCGCAATCGGTGTGGCGACGTCCATGTTCACCGCGATTGTCGGTACCCGTGCCATCGTCAACCTGCTTTACGGCGGCAAACGCATTAACAAGCTGTCTATCTGAGGAGTGCGTTGTGGCACAGGATTATACTGTTGAACAACTCAACTACGGCCGTAAAGTCTATGACTTTATGCGCTGGGATTACTTGGCCTTCGGCATCTCTTTGGTGTTGCTGATCGCCTCGATCGCCACTATGTCCGTGCGCGGGTTTAACTGGGGTCTGGATTTCACCGGTGGTACGGTGATTGAAATTACCCTGGAACAACCCGCCAATCTGGATCTGATGCGCGATACGTTGGAAAAAGCCGGGTTCCAGGACCCGATTATTCAGAACTTTGGCAGCAGCCGTGACGTGATGGTGCGTATGCCACCGGCGATCGGCACCGCAGGCCAGGAGCTGGGTAACAAAGTCATTGGCGTAATCAACGAATCAGTCGATAAGAATGCGTCCGTCAAGCGTATCGAATTCGTTGGCCCGAGCGTAGGGGCAGAACTGGCGCAAACCGGCGGCATGGCTCTGCTGGTGGCACTGATTTCTATCCTGATTTACGTGGGCTTCCGTTTCGAATGGCGTCTGGCGGCGGGGGCGGTTATCGCCCTGGCGCACGACGTGGTCATCACCATGGGCGTGCTGTCACTGTTCCATATCGAGATTGACCTGACCATCGTCGCCTCCTTGATGTCGGTGATCGGTTACTCGCTGAACGACAGTATCGTGGTTTCTGACCGTATTCGTGAGAACTTCCGCAAGATCCGCCGCGGCACGCCTTACGAAATCATGAACGTCTCGCTGACGCAGACGCTGAGCCGTACCATCATGACCTCCGCCACGACCCTGATGGTGGTTCTGATGCTGTACATCTTCGGCGGCGCGATGCTGCAGGGTTTCTCTCTGACCATGCTGATCGGTGTGTCTATCGGTACCGTATCCTCAATCTACGTCGCCTCTGCGCTGGCGTTGAAGCTGGGTATGAAACGTGAACATATGCTGCAGCAGAAAGTAGAGAAAGAAGGCGCCGATCAGCCTTCGATCCTGCCGTGATTGCCCGGTGCGCACCTGAATAGGCTGCGCACTGTCTGAACCTGATGCCGGTCAGTTTACTCTGACCGGCATTTTTTTTGCGCCTGTGCCGCCAACAGGTTTAACGAACTGACCAATTCCGCCAGGCTGGTGGCCTGCATTTTCTCCATCACTTTAGAGCGGTGTACCTCAACGGTACGCACGGCGACGAAGTAACGATCGGCGATCGCCTTGTTGGTCATGCCGGCGGCAACCGCGCTGGCAATATCGCGTTCACGCGCGGTCAGCGTACTGAAACGCTGTTGCAACTGGTACCGCTCCACCTGACGTCGGGAATGGTCGATCCCGCGCTCCAGCGCTTCGATCAGCGGCGCGGTGGCAATCGGCTTTTGCAGGAAATCCAGCGCCCCCAGCTTCATCTCCGCCACGGCCATCGCGATATCGCCATGACCGGTCACAATCACCACTGCCAGCGTGCTTTCCCGCTCGCGCAGCCGCTGGTGGATCTGCTGCCCGTCAATCCCGGGCATGCGAATATCCAGCATCACGACGCCGCATTGGTAAGGGTCGACCTGATCGATAAAGCTTTGGCTGTCATTCCAGATGCGAACCCGATAGTCCAATCCTTCCAGTAAAAAGCGGCTGGCATCGGTGACCGCCAGATCGTCATCGACCAGATGTATCAGCGCCATGGCGAGTTTCCTTTTTGATTGCAGGGAAGTGCAGGGTTACGCGTAGGCCTTGCCGCTGTGGCGATACGGTATAATTTTCCAGCGTCAGTTCACCCTGTTGGCTTCTCAGCAGCCGCTGGCAGATCACCAGCCCCAGGCCAAGCCCTTCCGATTTGGTGCTGCGAAAAGGGACGAACGGCTGTGCCAACTGTTCGGTGCTAAGGCCGCCGGCATCGTCTTCCAGTATCAGTTGCTGCCGATCGCCATCGGTTTCCCGCCGCAGGGTGATCTGCTGTGCACCGGCCTGCAGGCTGTTGCTTAACAAGTTGGTTAGCACCTGCTCCAATAGCGTGGCCTGGCTATATAGCTGGCTTTTCGCGGCGATGGCAATCACCAGCTGACACTGCGGATAATGCTGTTCGATGCGCATCAGTTTGACGACGTTTTCCACCAGGGGACGTAGCGTTAGCCATTGTGCGCTTTCATGCTGCGGGGTTTTACTGACCCACTGGCGCAGATTGACGATAGTCTCTGCCCCGCGCTGTGCCTGTTGGCCAATCTGCTCAAGGATCGGCAACAGCTCGTGCTGTGGATCGCTGCGTTCAAGGCGGATGCGGCAGCCTTCGGCATAGTGACGAATAGCCGCCAGCGGCTGGTTAAGTTCGTGGGCAAACCCGGAGGCCATCTCGCCCAAGGTACTGAGACGTTGCGCCCGGGCAAGTGCCGCTTCTCTGGCTCGCAATGTCAGATGCATTTGCTCTAGCTCGCGACCACGGCGGCGCACCAGGTGACCGATCCACAGATGGTTGGCGCCGAGCAACAACATGCCCCCAGCTATCGCGCCAAGCAGTAACAAATGTTGCAACGCCCAGCTATGGACCTCTTGCCACAGTGAACGCTGTGCCGGGTGGCGATCCAGGTCGCGCAGCAGCAGGTCGACCTGACGGGACGAGGCGGGAGCGCCCCAGGCTGGGAGACCAGGGGTATTCATTTGCAACAACTGGCGGGTCAATTCGTCGACCAAAGGATCGGGCACGTGATTCAAGGCGGCAAACGACCAATTGGGATACAGCACACTGCTGGTCAGGCAGGGTTGTTCACTGGGCTTGGCAAGCAGGGCACGGTAATCAGCAGCCCTTAGTAATCCCTCGGTTTCCATCTCCTCCAACAGGCAAACCGGTACGATTGCTGCGTCCAACGCCCGATCGCGCAGCAGGTATAACAAGGCGTCCACTGGATAACCGCTGAAGTGCAGTTGCAGATCTTTTTCAGGATGTACGCCTGCGGCCAGCAGCTCTTTATAACCCAGCAGATAGCCGCCAAAAGCATCAGGGGCGACCGCACCCACCTTTTTACCAGTGAGTTGACTGGCTTTGGTCACCGGGCTATCGCGACGTACCAATATCACGCTGCCTACCACGTTGCTTGAGGCATTCTGCTGATTTCTGCTGGAGCGTAATGATACTAACCAACGTAACGGGTAACTGTTATCCAACTGAATATACTGCGCCGGGTTGGTAAGGAGAAAATCAATCTGACCATTGCTGACGGCTTCACCCATATCAGCCAGGCTTAGCGGCAACAGTTGAAAACTTTCATCCGGGAACTGACCATTGAGATGGTCGATTAACGGCTGCCATTGGGCTAGCGCATGGGCATCGCCACGTAATGCCAGTACCGCAATGGTCCATTGCCCCGCCCACACCGGGCTCAACCAGCTGCATAGCAAGATCATCAGTACTGCTTTTTTCACATCGTCTCCATTTTTATGATCTTGATCGCCTACCGGAATTGTCCTGGATCAAACCGTCGCTGGGAATGTGGTAAACCACAATATGGGTGGTCGCACACCACTTTTACACTCCTTTGTATCAGCTCCCCGGTTGATACATTTTGGGAGAAATCAATGGATAGTGGAAAAAGGCAATTTTTACAGCGCCTCGGTGTGCTGACCGCCGGTGCCGCACTGGTACCGCTGGCACATTCCGGTTGGCAGTTACAACCCGAACGGCGGGAAGGCGACGGCAAAAAACGCATGGCGATGCTGATCGATCTGCGTCGCTGTATTGGCTGCCAGGCCTGCACGGTCAGCTGCGCGGTAGAAAATCAGCTGCCGCAGGGGCAATTTCGTACCACGGTGCTGCAATATCAGATTGTCACGGATAGCCAGCGCATCCCGACCAACGTGCTGTTGCCACGCTTGTGCAATCACTGTGATAACCCGCCTTGCGTGCCGGTCTGCCCGGTGCAGGCGACCTTCCAGCGGCAGGACGGCATTGTAGTGATCGATAATACCCGTTGCGTCGGCTGTGCCTACTGTGTGCAAGCCTGCCCGTATGAGGCGCGCTTTATCAATCATGAAACGCAAACCGCGGATAAATGTACCTTCTGTGTCCATCGTCTGGATGCCGGGCTGTTGCCTGCCTGCGTTGAGTCTTGCGTTGGTGGAGCGCGCATGATCGGCGATCTCAATGATGATAATGGGGCGCTAAGGCGTGCGCTGGAGCAGCATCGCGGGCAGTTGAAGGTGCTCAAGCCCGAGCAGGGAACCCATCCGCAAGTCTTTTACCTGGGGTTGGATGAAGCCTTTGTCAGCCATGTCCAGGGACAGCCGGCGTTGTGGCAGGAGGTGCACGCATGATCCGCGAAGTGATGGCTCGTCCGCAGGAAATCGCCTGGTTGCCTTGGGCGGTACAGTATTTCTTCTTTATCGGTCTGGCATGCAGCAGCATCGCCATTGCAGCCTGGCTACGCTGGCGTTCATCGCAGGAGGCATCACGGCTGGAGCTGGCTGCCGTTTCGCTGGCAGTGGTGAGCGGCATCGTTGCCCCCTTGGCCCTGAGTGCGGATTTGCATCAGCCCGCTCGCATCTGGCACTTCTATGCCTATTTCGCTCCCTGGTCGTGGATGTCTCTTGGCTCGGTGTTTTTACCGCTGTTTACCGTGCTGGTGGTTGTCTACTTCATTCTGTTGCTGCGTTGCCAGTTGCGCACGCAATCCCTGCCGTTCTGGGCGCGTTGGTTGCAGATCTGGCCCGCATGGCAAGAGCAGAAATGGTTGCGCGGAGTGGCGGTAGCGACCCTGTTATCAGCATTCAGCATCCTGCTCTATACCGGAAGGGAAGTCTCGATACTGCGCTCGCAACCGCTGTGGTACAGCCTTTGGTTGCCTTGGCTGCTGTTGCTCACTGCCATGCAGGCGGTTCCTCCGCTGTTAGCCTATTGGTTACGCCATGAACCTCAGTGGCAGCCGCGTTTAGCCCGCTATCAGGCTGGCTCTCTGCTGTTGCTGTGCCTCTCCAGCATTGGCTGGTGGTTGGACGGAAGTTCCTCTGCTGCCGTGTTGCACCAGTTGCCTGCTCAGGGGAGCGTTTGGACACAGTCGGCTAGCGTATTTGCGGTATTGATCCTGCTGTTACTGGGAGCGGCATGGCGAGCACGCCGCCGGGCATTCGGGACGGTAGCACTGTTGGCACAGTGTGTGGCGGCTTTGTCGCTCTGTTGGGGCGTGCGTTGGATGTTACTGATGCAAACCCAGACGCTGCCCAAGTTCAATATCTTACTCAATCCCTATGTTTTACCGTCCGGCAGTGAAGGGCTGCTGGCCATCTTGGGCACCTTCGGGCTGTGGATGGCGTTAATCATCGGGGTTCGTGAATTACAGCATGGGTTGATGGAGAAAAAACGCTATGGCTAAGTCAACGCGTCGTCAGTGGTTGAAAGGCGGGCTCGCTTTGGGTGGGCTGGCCGTGTTTGGTGCCAGCTACAGCGAAATGGTGCAGAAGGTGTTTACCGGCCTGCGCGACGGCAGCAGTGGCAAACTGACGTTGGACCGGATCAGCGCCAATGCGTTAGCGCCAGAAGGCCGTCAGCATCCAGAGGGCTGGCAGGCTAATCCACAGCAGGCAGTATCCATGACGCAATGTTTTGGCTGCTGGACGCTGTGCGGCCTGCGGGTGCGGGTCGATCGCGACAGTAATCAGATACTGCGTGTAGCCGGTAATCCTTATCATCCGCTGTCTCACGACCATCATTTTCCCTACCGTTTGCCCGTGAGCGATGCGCTTAACCGCCTTGGCGGCGAGGCCGGTCTGGAACAGCGCTCAACGGCCTGTGCGCGCGGTGCGACCTTGCTGGAAGGGCTGACCAGCCCGTATCGCGTGCTGGAGCCGATGAAACGGGTAGGGCCGCGTGGTAGCGGGCAGTGGCAGCGTATCAGTTTTGAACAACTGATCCAGGAAGTGGTTGAAGGTGGGAATTTGTTTGGCGAGGGGCACGTTGATGGATTACGGACTATTCGCGATCTGCAAACGCCGCTCGATCCGGCACAGCCAACACTGGGGCCGAAGGCCAATCAGCTGCTGGTCACTAATGCCGGTGACGAGGGGCGGGATACCTTTATCAAACGTTTTGCGCAAAACGCTTTTGGCACGCGCAACTTCGGGCATCACGGCGCTTACTGCGGATTGGCCTATCGGGCCGGTTCTGGTGCGCTGATGGGCGATTTGGATAAGAACGCCCATGTGAAACCCGATTGGGATCACCTTCGCTTTGCGCTGTTTTTGGGGACGTCACCCGCACAGTCCGGCAACCCGTTCAAACGGCAGGGGCGTCAGTTGGCCAATGCCCGTCTGCGTGATGAGTTCCGCTATGTGGTGGTGGCCCCGGCGTTGCCGTTAACCACCACGTTGGCCAACGATCATAACCGCTGGGTACCTGTATTGCCGGGAACGGACTCTGCACTGGCGATGGGCATGATCCGCTGGATTATTGACCAGCAGCGCTATAACGCCGATTACCTGGCGCTACCTGGCGAACTGGCCATGCAGGCCGCTGGGGAAAAAAGCTGGTCGAACGCCACACATCTGGTGGTGATCGATGACGATCATCCCTTGTGCGGCCAGTTCCTGCGTAAGTCCCATCTGGAAGGAAGCGCCGCCAGCGAAGGGGAAAGCCCGGCTTTGGTGTGGGATGCACAACGGGCTGAATTGATGCCAGCCACCGAGGCCTTGCATGGCCAATTGCTGGTGGAGCAACCGGTGCAACTGGCCGATGGTTCGCAGGTGCGGGTCCGTTCGAGCTTCCGTTGCCTGCAACTGGCGGCGGAACGCTTTACGCTGGCCGAATACAGCGCCCAATGTGGCGTCAGTGCTGAAACCATTGCGGCGTTAGCCAAGGAATTCACTTCCTACCAGCGGCAGGCGGCGGTGATCTCCCATGGCGGCATGATGAGCGGCAACGGTTTCTACAGCAGTTGGGCGGTGATGATGCTCAATGCGCTGATCGGTAACCTTAATCTCAAGGGCGGCGTTTCGGTGGGCGGCGGCAAGTTCAAGGAGTTTGCCGAGGGGCCGCGCTATAACCTGGCTACCTTCCCTGGCATGGTGAAGCCGAAAGGGCTGGTTCTGTCACGCAGTAAGCAGGCCTATGAAAAGTCGGATGAATATCGCCGCAAGGTAGCACAAGGCGTCAATCCCTATCCGGCGCGAGGGCCGTGGTATCCCTTTGTGGCAGGCCAGTTTACCGAGCAATTGGCTCCGGCGTTGATGGGATATCCATACCCGCTGAAAGCCTGGATCAACCATATGGGCAACCCGCTCTACGGCGTAGCCGGGCTGCGTGAGGTGGTGGAGGACCGGCTGAAGGATCCGCAGCATCTGCCGCTGTTTATTTCCGTCGATGCCTTTATCAACGAAACCAGCGCGTTGGCGGATTATATCGTACCGGATACGCATAACTTTGAGAGCTGGGGTTTTACCTCCCCTTGGTCTGGCGTGATGGTCAAGGCAAGTACCGCCCGTTGGCCGGTGGTGCCTGCGCGCACGGCGAAGACGGCGGACGGGCAGCCGGTCGCACTGGAAAGTTTTGTCATTGCGCTCTCGAAAGCCATGGGGTTGCCGGGCTTCGGTGATGGCGCGTTACAGGATGCGCAAGGCAACCTTTGTGGGCTGCATTGTGCTGAAGATTATTACGTGCGTGCCGCCGCCAACGTGGCGTTTGCCGGTGAACCGTTGCCGGAAGCGACGGCAAGTGAGCTGCGTTTGACCGGCGTCGATCGTCTGCAACCAGCGCTGGAAAAGGTACTGAAAGTGGATGAGCGGCTGCGGGTGGGTTATATGCTGGCGCGTGGCGGTCGTTTTGCGCCCCATGAGCAGGCTTGGCAAGGGGAGGCGACAGGCCCGCAGTGGAAACAGGGGCTGAATATCTGGAATGAAGAGGTGGCACGCCATCGCCATGCCATGACCGGCGAACGTTATAGCGGCTGCCCGACCTATTATCCGGCGCGGTTTGCCGATGGTTCCGATGTGGCGCAGCACTATCCGACCGAGGCATGGCCGTTCCGTCTGATGTCGTTCAAATCGCACTTGATGAGCAGTTCAACGGCACCCATCGAACGTTTGCGAGCGGTGAAGCCGGTGAATCTGGTCGCGCTCAATCCGACCGACGCCGCGCGTTACGCCCTGAGTCATGGCGACCGGGTCAGGTTGCAGACACCGGGCGGCAGCGTTGAGGCGCAGATCAGCGTGCTCGATGGGGTAATGCCGGGCGTTATCGCCATTGAACACGGCTATGGGCATCGTGAAATGGGGGCGCGGGTGCATTCACTGGATGGCCAGGCGTTGGCTGCGGACCCGCGCATTGCCGCAGGGATCAACCTCAACGATCTGGGGCTTGCCGATCCGACCCGCGAGGTGGGCAATAGCTGGCTGGACTGGGTCAGCGGGGCGGCGGTACGGCAGGGATTACCGGCCAAGTTGCAGCGCTTGGGTTAAATCGCTGCACGTAATAGTGCTGCAGATGAGGAGCATGCAGAACGCCGACACGCCGTAAATCCGTCCATGGAGGCTCGTATCGCGCGTCCATGCGCTCAACGGTCGGCTAACCTGCATGCTCCCCACCTGTTTCAGGCTTGGGGAGTAGCGGTATTAAATACGGTTATTTGCTGTATCAATGCCGAGTGAGTGGTTCAACGCTGTGCACACGGATATAGCCCAGTTGTGCTGGCGTTACGCCACTCAGACGCAGTTCAAAGATCTGTTCGGTTTTTGGCAGCAGTGAACTGGCGCTCTGGATCTGTTGTGACTGCGCCTGCGCCGTCAACGGCATACCGGTTGCGGGATCCAACTGGCCCCACTCCAGCGTAGCGGTAAAGCCGGGCAGATATTGGCCGGACAGCGTACGCACATACAACGTCGCCTGGCTGCCGTTGGCCTCGCTCTTCACATAGTTAAGGGACAGGCTCAGCTCACCCACGCTGCTTTGCAATCTGGCCGCGTTATTGGCGGCGGGCAGCAGATAGACGCCGCTGGTCGAGCTTTGGTTAAGCCGGTTTTGGCGCTCCAGAGCGGTAGCCTGCTCGGTCAATTCCCCCAGCACCTGTTTCAACTCAACGACCTGGTTGGTGAGCTTCGGCACTTCGCGGTTTTGCGCACAACCGGCCAACAGGATCATGGCGGCAAGCAGGCAAACCTGACGATAACGGATTGTCATAGCGGCAATTTCCTCTTCAATAACACTGGTTACCAGCTTAGCCCGATCGTTGGCCAAAGTCATGCCCAGCACCCGTTATGGCTGTTTTATTGCACAATCATGGACGCAATTCGCAACAAATGCCCGGCGGTCTTTGTTGTGGCGGTAGTTCGGGGTAAACTGTACTCAACTATAAAAACGCTTATCAGGACGAGTTATGCATTGCCCTTTCTGCGCTGCCGTTGATACCAAAGTGATTGATTCCCGCCTGGTGGGTGATGGATCGCAGGTGCGCCGTCGTCGCCAATGTCTGGTCTGTAATGAACGTTTTACCACGTTTGAAGTGGCCGAACTGGTTATGCCGCGGGTCGTCAAAAGTGATGAAGTCCGCGAACCGTTCAACGAAGATAAACTGCGCCGTGGCATGCTGAAAGCGCTGGAAAAGCGCCCGGTCAGTTCCGACGACGTGGAAAACGCCATCAACCATATCAAATCCCAGCTGCGGGCGACCGGCGAGCGTGAAGTGCCCACCAAAATGGTCGGCAACCTGGTGATGGATGCCTTGAAGAAGCTGGATAAGGTCGCTTATATCCGTTTTGCTTCGGTATATCGCAGTTTTGAAGACATTCGCGAGTTCGGCGAAGAGATCGCCAAACTGCAGGATTAACGGGAACGCATGCAAAACGACGAATTCTATATGGCGCGCGCCTTTGAGCTGGCGCGTCTGGGGCGCTTTACCACCACGCCGAATCCCAACGTGGGCTGCGTTATCGTGCGCGATGGCAACATCGTGGGCGAAGGCTTCCATTTGCGGGCCGGTGAGCCTCATGCGGAAGTTCATGCTCTGCGTATGGCGGGGGAAAAGGCGCGTGGAGCCACGGCCTATGTCACGCTTGAACCTTGTAGCCATCATGGCCGCACGCCTCCTTGTGCTGACGCGTTGATCGAGGCTGGAGTCAGCCGCGTGGTTGCCGCTATGCAAGATCCCAACCCGCAGGTTGCCGGGCGTGGGCTCTACAAGCTGCAACAGGCGGGTATCGACGTGCGCCACGGCGTGATGCTGGCAGAAGCGGAAGCAGTTAATCTGGGGTTCCTCAAGCGTATGCGCACCGGTTTTCCCTATGTGCAGCTCAAGCTGGGGGCTTCACTGGATGGCCGCACGGCGATGGCCTCTGGGGAAAGCCAGTGGATCACCTCACCGCAGGCACGACGGGATGTGCAGGAGTTGCGAGCGGCCAGCTCGGCAATCCTCAGCACCAGCGCTACCGTGTTGGCAGACGATCCTGCGCTGACGGTGCGTTGGGATGAACTGAGCAGTGAAACCCAGCAGATCTACCCGCGTGACAGCCTACGCCAGCCATTGCGGATTATTTTAGACAGCCAGAACCGGGTGACGCCGCAGCACCGGGTGGTGCAGCAGCCGGGTATGACCTGGTTGGCACGCCAGCAGCCAGACGATCGGGTTTGGCCAACTGGTGTCGAGCAATTATCCTTCCCGCTGCACGGCGGCGGTATCGATCTGGTGGTGATGATGATGCAACTGGCCAAGCGCCAGGTGAACAGCATCTGGGTCGAGGCTGGTGCACAGCTTGCCGGAGCGCTGTTGCGTGCCGGGCTGGTGGATGAGCTCATTGTGTACATCGCGCCTAAATTATTAGGTGATAATGCCCGTGGCCTGTGCCAGTTGCCAGGTTTGACGCAATTGGCCGATGCGCCTGAGTTGGTCTTTAGCGAGGTGCGCCAGATTGGCCCCGATCTGCGCCTGCGGTTAACCGCCAAATAGAGAATGTAACCTTTGCCTGCCGGTGCGGCCGCGTTTTACAAAAGCGCCGCGCAGGCGGGCAAAGAATATGATAGAATCCGCCCCCCTGCGGGGTATGAACCCATTTTTAAGGAAAGCCCATGAAAGTTATCGAAGGTGTTGTTGCTACTCCTAATGCCCGTGTGGCGATCGCAATTGCACGTTTTAACAATTTCATCAACGACAGCCTGCTGCAAGGTGCCATTGATGCACTCAAGCGTATCGGCCAGGTTGCTGATGACAACATCACCGTTGTTTGGGTCCCAGGCGCTTACGAGCTGCCATTAACCGCACGCGTGCTGGCTAACACCGGCAAATATGATGCGGTAATTGCGCTGGGTACGGTGATCCGTGGGGGCACCGCGCACTTCGAATATGTGGCGGGCGAAGCCAGCTCCGGTCTGGGTCAAGTCTCTATGAACACCGAGATCCCGGTTGCCTTTGGCGTGCTGACCACCGAGAGCATCGAACAAGCGATCGAGCGTGCCGGCACCAAAGCGGGCAACAAAGGCGCAGAAGCCGCCCTGACCGCACTTGAAATGATTAATGTAATCAAAGCTATTAAAGCCTGAATTTAGTTTAAGGGGAATTCCGTGAAACCTGCTGCTCGTCGTCGCGCTCGTGAGTGCGCTGTTCAAGCGATTTATTCTTGGCAGTTGTCTAAAAATGACATTGCCGATGTTGAACACCAGTTCCTGACGGAGCAGGATGTCAAAGATGTTGACGTCGCCTATTTTCGTGAGCTGCTGTCCGGTGTGGCAGTCAACGCAGGTATGCTGGATGGCCTGATGGCCCCCTTCCTGTCGCGCCAGCTCGAAGAATTGGGCCAGGTGGAAAGAGCCGTGCTGCGTATTGCGCTGTTCGAGCTGAAAATGCGTGAGGATGTCCCTTACAAAGTGGCCATCAACGAAGCGATCGAACTGGCGAAAACCTTCGGCGCGGAAGATAGCCACAAGTTTGTGAATGGCGTGCTGGATAAAGCAGCCCCCAGCATCCGTAAGAAAAAATAAAATATAAGGCCGGGAAACCGGCCTTACTTCTTTGGAAGACAAACCATGGCATGTGGCGAATTTGATCTCATTGCCCGCTATTTTGACCGGTTCAAAAGTGTGCGCCGGGACGTACAGCTGGGCATTGGTGATGACTGCGCACTGCTTGCAGTGCCGGAAAAACAGCTTTTAGCCATCAGTACCGATACCCTGGTTTCGGGTATTCACTTCCTGGCGGATATCGATCCCGCCGATCTCGGCTATAAAGCCCTGGCGGTTAACCTGAGCGACCTGGCGGCAATGGGCGCCGATCCTGCGTGGCTTTCACTGGCGTTGACGCTACCGGAAGTCAACGAAGAATGGCTCAAGGCGTTCAGCGATAGCCTGTTCGAACAGATGAATTACTACGGCATGCAGCTGATAGGCGGCGACACTACCCGTGGCCCGCTGAGCATGACGTTGACGATCCACGGTCTTATTCCGGCCGGGCGGGCTTTAACCCGCAGCGGTGCACGCATTGGCGACTGGATTTACGTGACCGGTACGCTGGGCGACAGCGCAGCCGGATTGGCCATCCTGCAAGATCGTTTGCAAGTGTCTGATCAAGTGTCCCGGGACTATTTGCTGGCGCGCCATCTGCGTCCGCAGCCGCGTGTGCTGCAAGGCCAGGCGCTGCGTGACTTGGCCAGCTCGGCGATCGATCTCTCCGACGGCCTGATTTCAGACCTGCAACACGTGCTGAAAGCCTCCGAGTGCGGTGCCCGTATCGAGCTGGATGAACTGCCAATGTCGCAGACGCTGACCAGCAATACCGATGCCGAACAGGCGCTGCGTTGGGCATTGACCGGCGGGGAAGATTACGAACTGTGCTTTACGGTGCCTGAGATCAATCGGGGCGCGCTGGAAGTGGCGTTAAGCCATTTAGGTGCGGACTACACCTGTATTGGCCAGATCGGCCCGCAGTCTGAAGGGATGAAGTTCTATCGCGATCAGCAAGAGGTTGAACTGCCGTGGAGCGGTTACGATCACTTTGGCGCGGCTCAAGAGTCTTAAGATATTAAAGGTCGGAGGCGGCAAACCCCCGACCTTAGCTACGTTTCCACCGTCATCAATCGATGAGCCGGCGGATCAGTTCCAGCAGCGCAACCAGCGCTTTAAGAACGATGAGAACTTTATCAAGCAAAGTTTTCATCCGTTTCTCCATCAAGTGGAGTGAGAACGCCGCTGTTTACCCATACGCTGCCTGTCACAACGGTTTATCTCTATTGTTAGTAAGAGATGGCTCTACTCCGGCCAGAGCACTGAAATCAGCACCACCTGTATTTCAGCCAGGACTTGAAGACGTCTATCCCACGCTGCGGAAGGCCAGAGTTCAACTATCACTATGACTAACCTCCTGATTATATCGGAGAGGTGAGTAAAAAACGAGCGCCAAATTGTACAAATTTGCACCTCTCAATCTTTTGTCTTAGACTGGTCCCGTGTTAGTTAGGGATAGTTCTACCCCGGCCAGAGTTATCGGTCAAAACGCAAAAAACCGACCTCACCAGTCGTTTTTTTTGCGTTTTGGCTCTGCTTTGCTTTGGTTACATGAAGCGGAAACGGCGGTGCTGTACAAATTTGCTCCGGTCAACCTTTTGTCTTATACTGAGACTGTTAGTAAGAGATGGCTCTACCCCGGCCAGAGTTATCGGCCAAAATGCAAAAACCCGACCTCACCAGTCGGGTTTTTGCATTTTTTGATGGGTGTGGCGTTGGAGAGTGGGATTGATAAGGGCGCCCAATGTGAACGCCCTTAGCTAGTTTATGCCAACCAAGTTTCGATCTGGCGTTGAATACCGGCAGCATCCAGGCCCAGATCGCTGCGGATCTCTTCCTGGCCGCCCTGTGGAATAAAGTAATCCGGCAGGCCAATATTCAGTACCGGAACCACACGACGTTTAGCCATCAGCAGTTCGTTAACCCCGCTGCCAGCTCCGCCCATGATGGCGTTTTCTTCCAGCGTCACCAGCACTTCGTGGCTGGCGGCCATTTCCAGCACCAGCTGTTCGTCCAGCGGTTTGACAAAGCGCATGTCCACCAGCGTGGCATTCATCGCTTCGGCAACCTGAGCGGCTTCCGCCAGCAGGGTACCAAAGTTGAGGATAGCGATTTTTTCCCCTTCGCGGCGCACGATGCCTTTACCTAGCGGCAATGCGGCCAAAGGCTCCAGCGTTGCACCCGTACCGTTACCCCGTGGGTAGCGTACCGCCGTTGGGCCATCGTTATGGTGGTAACCGGTATACAGCATCTGGCGGCATTCATTTTCATCGCTTGGCGTCATGATCACCATGTTGGGGATACAGCGCAGGAATGAAATATCGAATGCGCCCTGGTGAGTCTGGCCGTCGGCCCCGACAATGCCGCCGCGATCGATGGCAAACATGACTGGCAGGTTCTGGATCGCCACGTCGTGGATCACCTGATCGTAGGCGCGCTGCAAGAAGGTGGAGTAGATTGCGACCACCGGCTTGTAACCGCCAATCGCCAACCCGGCGGCGAAAGTGACCGCATGCTGTTCGGCGATCGCCACATCGAAATATTGCTGCGGATAGTCGCGTGAGAACTGCACCATACCGGAGCCTTCGCGCATGGCCGGAGTGATCGCCATCAACTGGCTGTCTTTGGCCGCCGTTTCACACAGCCATTCACCAAAGATCTTGGAATAGGTTGGCAGGCCACCAGCGCTTTTGGGCAGGGTGCCGCTGGCCGGATCAAATTTCGGTACCGCGTGGAAGCTGATCGGATCCTTTTCTGCCGGTGCATAGCCACGGCCTTTCTTGGTCATGATGTGCAGCAACTGCGGGCCTTTCAGGTCACGCATGTTTTTTAACGTGGCGGCCAATGCCTGCACGTCGTGCCCGTCTACCGGGCCAATGTAGTTAAAGCCCAGCTCTTCAAACAGCGTGCCAGGCACCACCATGCCTTTGAGATGTTCTTCGGTACGCTTGATCAGCTCTTTGATTGGCGGCAGGCCGGAGAGCACTTTCTTACCGCCTTCACGCAGCGTGGAGTAGAGCTTGCCAGACAGCAGTTGTGCCAGATGATTATTTAACGCCCCAACATTTTCGGAGATCGACATTTCGTTATCATTCAGCACCACCAGCATATCCGGGGTGATGTCGCCTGCGTGGTTCATGGCTTCAAACGCCATGCCAGCGGTGATGGCACCATCGCCAATCACGCAGACGGTGCGGCGGTTTTTACCCTCACGTGCGGCGGCCACGGCCATACCCAGACCGGCGCTGATCGAGGTTGAAGAGTGGCCAACGGACAACACGTCATATTCACTTTCGGCACGCCACGGGAATGGATGCAGACCGTTTTTCTGGCGAATGGTCGAGATGCGGTCACGGCGACCGGTGAGGATCTTGTGTGGATAAGCCTGATGGCCCACGTCCCAAACCAGGTGATCGAAAGGGGTGTTGTAGACGTAATGCAGAGCCACCGTCAGCTCGACGGTACCCAGCCCAGACGCAAAGTGGCCGCTGGAACGGCTGACGCTGTCCAGCAGGTATTGCCGCAGTTCATCACACAACTTCGGCAGGCTTTCTTTTGGCAATGAACGGAGCTCTTCCGGGTTTTCCGCTAGGGCCAAGGTCGGGTATTTGGCTATATCAAGACTCATTCAGTACTCATATCAGAGGAGTTAATTGTCGCGTTCAATAATGAAGTTGGCCAACGCACGTAATGGCGCGGTGTTATAAGATTGTGTGGCCAACGATTCTAATGCTGCCAAGGCTTCCTGATAAAGATCCCACGCTTTTAACTTGGCGCTGTCAAGCCCAAGCAGCGCCGGGTAGGTACTCTTGCCAAGTTGCTGGTCGGAACCTTGGCGTTTACCGATTTTTTCGGTTTCGCCCACGACGTCAAGAATGTCGTCCTGTACCTGAAACGCCAGGCCAATGGCCGCGGCGTAACGGTCAAGTTCAGGTAACGCAGCACGTCCCGGCTCACCGGCGGCCAATGCCCCCAGGCGCACCGCAGCACGGATCAGCGCGCCGGTTTTATGGCGATGGATCTGCTCTAACGCTTGCAGATCGATCTGCTTGCCTTCGGCTTCCAGATCCAAAGATTGGCCGCCGCACATACCGGCAACGCCGCTGGCTTTGGCCAGTTCGGAAATCATTGCCAGCCGATCGCGCAGCGCGACGTCGGGCATCTCGGCATCGGCCAGGATTGAGAAAGCCAGCGTTTGCAAAGCATCGCCCGCCAGAATGGCGTTGGCTTCACCAAATTTGATATGGCAGGTGGGTTGGCCACGGCGCAGGTCGTCGTCATCCATCGCTGGCAGATCGTCATGGATCAGCGAATAGGCATGGATGCACTCCACTGCGGCCGCAGGGGCATCCAGATTCTCCAGGCTCAGGCCAAACATCTGTCCGGTGGCATAAACCAGAAAAGGCCGTAGCCGTTTACCGCCCAGTAAGGCGCCGTGACGCATCGCCGAAACCATTTTTCCATCATTGAACGGCAGCGGAGCGATGTAACCAAGCAGTGCGCGATCGCTGCGCTGATGGAAGGCCTGTAACTGATCGTGGAACTCAGACATCGTAATTACTCAGCGTCCGGGGTAAAAGGGGCCAGTGCAGCATCGTCGTTTTGGTCGTTGAGCAGGATCTGTACGCGCTGCTCCGCCTGTTGCAGTTTTTGTTGGCCTTGGCGCGCCAACTGAACGCCGCGTTCAAACTCATTAAGCGCATCTTCCAGCGGTAATTCACCGGATTCCAGACGGGTCACGATACTCTCAAGTTCACTCAGAGAGTTCTCAAAGCTGATGCTTTGCTCTTTATTGTCTGATTGTGCAGGTTTTTTCGCCATAATTTTCTTTTTACATCATCATGTGAACAGGGGTACCAGAGCCTATCCTAGCGGATCTTGATTAGCAAATCATGGCACGTCTATGTGGTTTTGTGCACGGCGCACGGGCAGATAGTGATATACTTCGCGCCCAGATAAGATTGATAAAAGCCCGGTCAGCCCGCGATTTTATCAATCTTATCGCCATTGTATACCTAATAGCCTTGCAGTGGCAGCTAGCCGCCGCCGCTGGAAAGACTGAGGTATTGGTTTTTTACCCCGTAATTCTCATCAGACTATAAAGACCGCCATGAAGTTTATCATTAAATTGTTCCCGGAAATCACCATCAAGAGTCAATCTGTGCGCTTGCGCTTCATTAAGATCCTGACTACCAACATCCGCAACGTTCTGAAGCAGTATGATGAAACTCTGGCGGTTGTCCGTCATTGGGATTTTATCGAGGTGCGCGCCAAAGACGAGAACCAGCGCCCGGTGATTGCCGATGCCTTGACGCGTATTCCTGGCATTCACCATATCCTGGAAGTGGAAGACCGCGCTTATACCGATGTCCACCATATCTTTGAGCAGACGCTGGAGACCTACCGCGAGCAGCTGGAAGGCAAGACCTTCTGTGTGCGGGTGAAACGTCGTGGCAAGCATGAGTTCAGTTCGCAGGATGTGGAACGTTACGTCGGTGGTGGTTTGAACCAGCATATCGAAAGTGCGCGCGTGAAGCTTTCACACCCGCAGGTTACGGTGAATCTGGAAATCGAAGACGACAAATTGATGTTGGTCAAGGCGCGCCGCGAAGGGATTGGCGGCTATCCAATCGGCACGCAGGAAGACGTGTTGTCACTGATTTCCGGCGGATTTGATTCTGGCGTTTCCAGCTATATGCTGATGCGCCGTGGCTGTCGCGTACACTACTGCTTCTTTAATCTGGGTGGTGCGGCGCACGAAATTGGCGTTAAACAGGTTGCCTATTATCTGTGGAACCGCTTCGGTAGCTCACACAAAGTGCGTTTTATTGCCATCGACTTTGAGCCGGTGGTCGGTGAGATCCTGGAAAAGGTCGACGACGGCCAGATGGGCGTGGTGCTCAAGCGCATGATGGTACGTGCCGCTTCCCAGGTCGCTGAACGTTATGGCGTGCAGGCGTTGGTGACCGGCGAAGCGCTGGGCCAGGTTTCGAGCCAGACCCTGACCAACCTGCGTCTGATCGATAACGCCTCCGATACCCTGATCCTGCGCCCGCTGATCTCGCACGATAAAGAGCACATCATCAACGTGGCGCGTGAAATCGGCACCGAAGATTTTGCCAAGACCATGCCGGAGTATTGCGGTGTGATCTCGAAAAGCCCGACGGTAAAAGCCATCAAGGCCAGGATTGAAGAGGAAGAAGGGCATTTTGACTTCGAGATCCTCGATCGCGTGGTGCGCGAAGCGCGTAACGTCGATATCCGCACCATTGCAGAAGAAGCACGCCAGCAGGTCGCGGAAGTAGAAACCGTGGCTGAATTCAGCGCTGACGAAGTGATCCTGGATATCCGCTCGGTGGATGAGCAGGAAGAGAAGCCGCTGCAACTGTCGCAGGTAGAAGTTAAACCGCTGCCGTTCTACAAGTTAGGCACCCAGTTTGCCGATCTCGATCAGAGCAAAACCTATCTGCTGTACTGTGACCGTGGCGTGATGAGCCGGTTACAAGCGCTGTACCTGCTGGAGCAGGGCTACGCCAACGTCAAAGTATACCGCCCGTAATCTGCTTTAAGGGTAGCAATGCCGCTGCTGTGGTGTTGCTACTCTTACCCCTTCTGTTTGATCCTCTTTTTACCCTTTCCCTACGAATAACTTTGACATATCGGCTTACTGTGGTTTATTTATTGTTACGTTATAACATTTCATAAATCAAAAGGAGCACGTTCATGCAGTTAAAACCGTTGGCGGTAATCCTACCCTGGTTGTTTATCAGCCCGTTACAGGCCCATTCTTTGTGGGTTAATGCACTTCCCGCTGCGGGTGGGCAGAGCACGATTGAGCTTGGCTATGGCGATGAATTCCCCACCGCAGAAACGATCCCTGAAGAACGCCTGCACATTTTCCAGCCGGCACAGCTGATTGGAGAGAGTGGGGATCTGGTGCTGAAGCCGGGTAAAGAGAATTACCAGTTCGTGACGGAAAAGCCGTTGGCCAAAGGCAGCTATGCCGCTATCGCTATCTATAAACCTACCTATTGGTCGAAAAATAAAGCGGGATGGCAACAGCAGAGCAGGACGGAAATGCCCGACGCGCTCTACTGTGAGCGGGCCTCCATGTTCGGCAAAACCGTAGTGAATATTGATGGGGCGACGGAGACAGCGGTCATCAGCCAGCCGCAGGGGTTTCAGCTGGAAATTATCCCCCTGGCCAACCCGGCAACCATCAAGCCAGGGCAGCCGCTGCCAATACAGGTCTTATATGACGGTAAACCGCTAAAGAATGCCGATGTGACGGCAACGTTTGCCGGTTTTGGTGACCAACATGAGCACCACGGGCATACCCATAGCCATGCCAAAGCCTTTTTGAATCAGACCGACGGCAAGGGCAGAGTTAACGTTTATCCGTTGAAGGCGGGATATTGGGTGGTCGAAACCGAACACAAACTGCCTTATGCGGATAAGGCGAAATGCGATGAGTCCGTATTGCTGTCAACGCTGACCTTTACTATCAGCGAATAGCACATTTGTTCGGCAGGCCAAATGGCCTGCCGGAACAACTTCAATCGCGGAAGTCGTACATGCCGGGAATGAGCACCAGTTGCGCCGCTATCTCCGCCGCCTTGGCTTTCCCCAACAGCAAATCGATTAACTTCAGGGCAAACTCCATTGAGGTGCCAGGACCCTGACTGGTGAGCAGGTTGACGCGCGGATCGAACACCACGCGTCTTTCTATCCACTGGCCTTCAGGGATCTGCTCTTTCAGGCCGGGGAAGCCGGTCATATTGCCGATGGGGAACAGCTTGTGATGCTGTAATACCAGGGCCGGCGCCGCACAGATGGCGGCCACAATGTTGCCCTGCAGATGCATCTGGCGGACTTTTTCTACCAATAGCGGGCTATCGCGAAAGCACTCTGCGCCTTTGATACCGCCCGGTAAAACGATGGCATCAAAATGCTCGTCAACAATCGCCACCAGAGGGGCGTCTGCCAGCAGCTTCACGCCACGTGAGCAGACAATGGTCAAATCGCCGTCACTGGCTACGCTGGCGGTCGTGACTTTGACTCCGGCACGTACCAGCAGGTCGATGGCAGTAACTGCTTCGGTTTCTTCACTACCAGGTGCCAGGCAGACCAACGCCGTTGCGCTCATAGCTATTTTCCTTGCGTTTAATGATTTCAAACAGCCGGGTATTTTCAGGCAGGGGGATGCCGTGGCTGCGTCCGCGACGCAGCAAATAGCCGGTAATGTAGTCGATTTCGGTGTGCCGTTGGGCACGGATATCCTGCAACATCGAGGAGGTGTTGTCCGCCGTCGACTGGATCACCTGCATCACATAGAACATCAGGCTTTCGCACGAGGTGTGGTGACCTTCCATCTCCATCACGCTGGCGACTTCACGGCAGATAAGCTCTATCTGTTCTGGATAGCGTTGCAGGTCGCCATTACGGCAGTCATACAGCGCCGTCAGCGGATTGATGACGCAGTTGACCGCCAGCTTGCGCCAACTGGCCGAAGCGATATTGTTATGCCAGGCAACGTCTGGCAGGGCCTGATGCAGTATCTCTGCCAGATGGCTCAGATGGGTGGCTTGCTGGGTCGTTGGGCCGATATGGGTGGTGCCATTGGCGACGTGTACAATGGTGTTGCCATCATGGCGTGCGGCATGCGTGGTGATGCCCTGCAGCACTGGCTGGCTGTGCGGCGGCAACTCTTCTTGAGTCCCAATGCCGTTATGTAACAGCAAAATGGCGCAGCGAGGGTTTAATTTGGGCAGCAATGCTGTCACCGCGCCAGAAACCTGCCAGGCTTTCAGCGTGACCAGCAGCAACTCGCTGCTGCGCAGGTGTTCGGGATCGTTGGTGGGCAAATTACGGTTAAACGATGTGCCGTCGGGTTCAATGACGTTGACCGCACAAAATGGTTGGGGCACCCGCAACCATCCCTGTACATCGTGGCCCTGCTGATATAGCTTGGCAAGCCACAGTTGTCCGAGCGCACCGCAACCAAGAATGGTTATTTTCATTTCATCTCCCTGGTGTCCGGTAAGACCACTGATGGATCCTTTTGATTATAGGCTTTTCTGTGGTTGAACGTCTTGTTCAAGCGCATATCTGAATTTTGCCTGACACCGCAAAGCGGGTATTATGCACGGCATCGAAAATCATAGAGCACCCATTCAGGAGGAAGAGAAGTATGCCATCTTTCGACATCGTTTCCGAAATTGATATGCAGGAAGTTCGTAACGCCGTTGAGAACGCCACCCGCGATCTCAGTACCCGTTGGGATTTCCGTAACGTCCCGGCCAGCTTTGAGCTGAACGAGAAAGACGAAAGCATTAAGGTCGCCAGCGAGTCTGACTTCCAGGTACAGCAACTGCTGGATATCCTGCGTGAAAAACTGATGAAGCGCAGCATTGACGGCGGCGCGCTGGAGATCCCGGAAGAGCTGACCCACAGTGGGAAAACCTACAGCGTGGATGCCAAGCTTAAAAAAGGGATCGAAAGCTCAGTGGCGAAGAAGATCGTCAAGCTGATCAAAGACAGCAAGCTGAAGGTACAGGCGCAGATCCAGGGGGATGAAATCCGCGTTACCGGTAAGGCTCGCGACGATCTGCAAGGCGTGATGGCACTGATCCGTGGTGCCGATCTGGGGCAGCCGTTCCAGTTTAAAAACTTCCGCGATTAAGTTTTATAGCCCCTCTCCCACCGGGAGAGGGGACCGCCCGTGCCACAAGTTTAATTCCGCTTTCAACCTCAACACCGTACCAGCTCCCTCGCCCTTTGGGAGAGGGTTGGGGTGAGGGGGAACATCAGACGATAAAGCCAAATCTTTATAGCGCAGCGATCAGGGCTTCCAGCTCACCGCGATTGGTCTGTTTGGTATCCACCTTCACGTAGGCGCTGCGCTCCTCGGGCACCACAATCGCTTCTGCAACACCCGGCTGAGCCAACAAGCGGCTTTGCAACGCCGAATCTTTTACCGCCAGTTCAGACAAGGTAATCCGCAGGCTGCTGACGTATGGCGGCTCTTTCATGGTGCTGCTGACCACAAACCAGACTGCGGCAAGCACGGCACCGGCGATGAACACCAATCCTGCTCCCTGTAACCCATACAACCAACCGCCCACGCTGCCGCCGATAGCCACGCCAATAAACTGGCTGGTGGAGTAAACGCCCATCGCGGTGCCTTTATAGCCCGCTGGTGACTCTTTGCTGATCAGCGAGGGCAGAATGGCTTCCATGACGTTAAACGCCATAAAGAACAGTTGTACCCCGGCAATGATGCCCCACAGATGCTGGCCAGAGAACCACAGCACCACCTCGGCACAAAACAGTATCGCCACGCAGCCCATAAAGACCTGTTTCATGCGGCGGTATTTTTCCGCATAAATGATGAAGGGCACCACGGCAACGAAGGACACCAGCATGGTGACCAGATAGACTTTCCAGTGATCCGCCGCGGCCAATCCGGCCTTTTCCATCGCCAGCGGCAGGGCGACGAAGCTGGACATCAGCAAGACATGCAGGCACAGGATGCCAAAGTTGAGTTTCAACAACCGCGAATTGTTCAGCACCTTGCTGAAACTACCCCGTACGATACTCGACTCTCGGTTCAGTACGTGTTGGTCGGCGGAAGGGACGACCAGCAAGGTAATGGCGATACCGGCGAGTGACAGCACGGCAATCATCCAGAACAACGCATGCAGGCCGAAGGCATGAGTGACAATGGGCCCCACCACCATGGCGATAGCAAAGGTGATGCCGAAGCTGACGCCGATAAACGCCATTGCCTTGGTACGGTTCTGTTCGCGGGTTAAATCCGACAGCAGTGCCATGACCGCAGCGGCGATTGCCCCGGACCCCTGCAACGCCCGGCCAAGTATGATGCCCCAGATAGAGTCGCTCAAGGCCGCGATCACGCTGCCCAGGGCGAAGATTAACAGCCCACCGACGATCAGCGGCTTACGGCCAACGCGGTCGGATATCAGGCCGAAGGGGATCTGGAATACCGCCTGTGCCAGGCCATAAATACCGATAGCCAGGCCAATCAGCGCCTCGCTGGCACCGTGTAGCGCCATGCCATAGGTGGTCAGTACCGGTAATACCATAAACATGCCGAGCATGCGCAGAGAGAAAACGGTACCCAAGCCCCAGGTCGCGCGACGTTCTTGGGGCGTCATTATATTGTCGTTCATGTAGACCTCGATAGAACCTATTCCAACGGGTTAAGCGGGGGGGACTTAGCCAGTTGGAATAGCCTCGGCAAAGCTGCGTCATTCTAGTGTGTAGGGCAGGGGGGGTAAATCGAATGTTGTTTAACAGATATTACAGTTGGCGTGATTTTCTGCGCAACAAAATAAAATGGGCCGCTAGGCGGCCCATTCGCAGATAACCGAGTTTACCAAGCGTAGGTTAACAGGGTTTCCGGTGTGGCACTGGCGCTGAAATCGATAGACATCATCACGCTGAGTGAAGTAATGGCCACGATTGAGAACACAAACAGTTTGCGCGCCCAGACGCTGTCATTCTCTGCTTTGTAGCCGCGTAACGCCATGCCCAGCCACCACACGCTCACCGCCGCTGCGACGATCAGGTATTTGTAGCCAGCATAACCGCCCAGGGTCAACATCAGCGTGGCAATCATAAACGCCAGAATATACAGCGTGATGTGGTTCTTGGCCACGGAGATGCCTTTCACCACCGGCAGTACCGGGATATTGGCCGCCTGGTAATCTTTAAAGCGGAAGATGGCAATCGCATAGGAATGCGGCATCTGCCACAGGCTGAAGATTGCCAGCAGGATCAATGCACCAGCATCAAATTCGTTGGTCACCGCGCAGTAGCCAATCACCGGCGGTGCGGCTCCCGACAGGCTGCCGATCAGCGTGCCATATACCGAGTGGCGTTTCATGTACAGGCTATAAACCCCGACATAAACCACGAAGCCCATCACCGCCAGCCACATGGCCAGCGGGTTGGCTGCGATATACAGCAGTGCAAAACCAGCAATACCCAGCAAGGTAGCGTAAACCAGGCTCACACTCGGCGCGATCAGGCCTTTTACCAGCACCCGGTTCTTCGTTCTCTCCATTTTCTTGTCGATGTCGCGGTCAATGTAGTTGTTAAATACACAGCCCGAGGCAACCACCAACGAGACTCCCAGCAGGGTGGCGAGAAACAGGGGATAGTCGATGCTCCCTTTGGAAGCGAGCAGGAATCCCCCGACGACAGAAATTAAATTACCGAAAATAATTCCTGGTTTAGTTACTTGCAGGTATTGCTTAATCATCACGTCCAGCTCTGCTCTTAATCGACCATCATATTGATGTTGAGGTTGTACATAATCCAGAGTGAACCCACAACAACGATACCGATGATCATAGCGGTGAACAGCAATGCCACCAGGTTCCAGCGCTCTTCCGATGAGGTGTTCATATGCAGGAAGTAAACCAGGTGAACGATCACCTGGATAACCGCCATGCCGACCACGACCGCCAGGATGGTGGAGTGAGAGGCGCTGCCGCTCATCACCATCGCAAATGGAATTACCGTCAGGATGACCGACAGGATAAAGCCGGTCAGATAGGACTTCACGCTACCGTGGCTTGCGCCGCCGTGAGAGGTATCATGGGATGAATGGCTCATTACATTACCCCCAGCAGGTAGACAACGGTAAATACGCAGATCCAGACCACGTCCAGGAAGTGCCAGAACAGGCTCAGACACATCAGACGGGTTTTATTGGTTGGGTTCAGGCCACGCTTGCTCACCTGCACCATCATGATGATGATCCAGATCAGGCCGGTGGTTACGTGCAGACCGTGAGTACCCACCAGCGCAAAGAAGCTGGAGAGGAACGCACTGCGGTCTGGGCCGTAACCTTCGGCGATCAGGTGATGGAATTCATAGATCTCCATCGCCACGAAGCCGACGCCGAACAGGAAGGTCAGGAACAGCCATTTGTTAACGCTGCTGACCTGGCCCTTGTTCATGCCGATCATCGCCATACCGTAGGTGATGGAGCTGAACAGCAGCAGGAAAGTTTCGACCAGTACAAAATTCAGGTCGAAGATATCTTTCCCAGTGGGACCGCCAGCGGTCCCATTTACCAGTACTGCATAAGTTGCGAACAAGCTCGCAAACAAAATACAGTCGCTCATCAGGTAAACCCAGAATCCGAAGACCTTGGTTTCCCCTGCGTCGTGGTGCCCATGCTCGGCATGGGCTGCGCTATGGTTGGTCAGAGTATCAGTTGACATGTTTCACGCCTGCTTTGCTGATTTGTTCATAGTGTTGGTTTTCAATGCGCTCGATCTCATCAACCTGCACATAGTAATCAACATCTTCATCGAAGCTCTTGACGATCCAGGTCACGATCATGCCGACAAAGCCAGCAATCGCCATCCACCAGATATCCCAGATCATCGCGAAACCAAATACCAGGCTGAAGCCAGCAATAATCACACCGGCGCCGGTATTCTTCGGCATATGAATCGGCTCGTACTTCGCGGGTTTCTTATAAGCTTCGCCTTTTTCTTTCATGTCCCAGAAGGCATCACGGTCGTGAATTTCTGGTACTACGGCGAAGTTATAGAACGGAGGTGGTGAAGACGTTGACCACTCCAGCGTACGTGCACCCCACGGGTCACCGGTCAGATCGCGGTTCTGCTCACGGTCACGGATACTGACGTAAACCTGGATCACCTGGCACAGGATACCGCAGGCAATCAGCGCCGCACCGCCAGCCGCAACCAGCAGCAGTGGGTGGAACTCAGGGTTGATATTCTGGCTGATACGGCGGGTCATCCCCATGAAGCCCAATGCGTACAGCGGCATAAACGCAACGAAGAAACCGATGATCCAGAACCAGAACGCACGGATACCCCAGGTCTCATTCAGGCGGAAGCCGAAGGATTTAGGGAACCAGTAGGTCAGGCCAGCGAAGCAACCGAACACCACACCACCGATAATCACGTTATGGAAGTGGGCAATCAGGAACAGGCTGTTGTGCAGCACGAAGTTGGCACCCGGTACCGCCAGCAGCACGCCGGTCATCCCACCGATGGAGAAGGTGATGATGAAGCCCACGGTCCACAGCATTGCGGAGTTAAGCTGAATACGGCCCTGGTACATGGTGAACAGCCAGTTGAAGATTTTCACCCCGGTCGGGATGGAAATGATCATGGTGGCGATACCGAAGAAGGCGTTGACGTTGGCGCCTGACCCCATGGTAAAGAAGTGGTGCAGCCAAACGATAAACGACAGTACGGTGATCGCGATGGTTGCCCATACCAGTGAGGTATAGCCGAACAGACGTTTCTTCGAGAAGGTGGCGGTGACTTCAGAGAACACACCAAACACCGGCAGAACCAGGATATACACCTCTGGGTGACCCCAGGCCCAAATCAGGTTGATGTACATCATCATGTTGCCGCCCATATCATTGGTAAAGAAATGGGTGCCCAGATAGCGATCCAGGGTCAGCAACGCGACGGTGACGGTCAGAATTGGGAAGGAGACGATGATCAGCACGTTGGTACACAGCGCTGCCCAGGTAAATACTGGCATCTTCATCATCGGCATGCCAGGAGCACGCATCTTCAGGATGGTGGCGAAGAAGTTCACACCGGTCAACAGGGTACCCAGACCGGAAATCTGCAGACTCCAGATCCAGTAATCGACCCCGACGCCAGGGCTGTATTCCTTACCCGATAGCGGTGGATACGCCAACCAGCCGGTCTGTGCGAATTCACCGACACCCAGCGAGATGTTGATCAATACCACACCAACCACGAAGAACCAGAAGCTCAGGGAGTTCAGGAACGGGAAGGCGACGTCGCGCGCACCGATTTGCAACGGTACTACCACGTTCATCAGACCCACCACGAAAGGCATCGCCATGAAGAAGATCATGATCACGCCGTGCGCGGTAAAGATCTGGTCGTAGTGGTGCGGCGGCAGGAATCCGGCCTCACCGGCAGACGCGAGTGCCTGCTGGCTACGCATCATGATGGCATCAGCAAAACCACGCAGCAGCATAACCATTGCCACGATGATGTACATGATACCGATTTTTTTATGGTCGACCGAGGTCAGCCATTCGCTCCACAGCCACTTCCATTTGCCGAAATACGTGATCAGCGCCAGCAGTGCCAGCCCGCCAACGATAATTGCAGCAACGGTGACCATGATGATCGGTTCATGCAACGGAACCGCATCAAGTGTTAATTTTCCCAACATCAGATTATTCCTCGGCTCCGGCGTGAGCATGTTCACTCATGTCCATACCCTGGCTCATGTCCATGCCCTGGTGCGCGGAAGCTTCTGCGCCTTTGTGCATGTGCATATCACCCATGAATTTGCCAATAGTCTCTTTGAACAAATTCGGTTTGACACTGGAGAAGTACTCAACCGGGTTGTTTTCACTCGGCTCTGCCAGTTTGTTAAAATCGCTGGTGGCGTTAAGGGTATTAGACGATTCTTTCACCTTGGCTACCCACTGATCGAAGTCGCCTTCGGTCGGGGTGACAATGGCGGTGAATTTCATGCCGGAGAACCCGCGGCCACTGAAGCTGCTGGAAATACCGTCGTATTTGCCTGCTTCGTTGCCGATCAGGTGCAGTTTGGTCTGCATCCCGGCCATCGCATAAATCTGCCCACCTAACTGAGGAATAAAGAACGAGTTCATTACCGAGTTAGAGGTGACTTTAAATTCGACTGGAACATCTTTCGGGAAAGCCAGCTCATTAACGGTCGCGATACCTTGCTCTGGATAGATGAACAGCCATTTCCAGTCTAACGATACCACTTCGATGGTCATTGGCTTTTTGTCGGTGACAATCGGCTTGAATGGATCCAGCGCGTGGGTCGTTTTCCAGGTTATGGTGCCAAGGATGGCGATGATAATGATTGGAATGGTCCAGACGACCGCTTCAATCTTGTTGGAGTGTGACCAGTTCGGACTGTACTTGGCGGCTTTGTTGGAAGCACGGTACTTCCAGGCAAAGGCGAACGCCATGAAGATAACTGGCACCACGACGATCAGCATCAAGCCGATTGCAGTGAGGATCAGTGTCCGTTGCTCAACACCTATTGCTCCTTTGGGATTCATCAAAACCATATCGCAACCGCTTAGCATTACGGTGGCGACAATTAAGGACAACATCCCAATACTTTTATTGTATTTCTTAAGTCTCATCTAACGACCCCAATTACCAAGGCTCTATATTGTCGTTTCATGTGTGCGGGCATTTTACGGGAAGGTTGCAGTACTGTAAACATACTTAAGAGAGTGTCAGCGGCTTGTTGACACTTTCTGTTAAGGGGGTCACACATGTAACCTTAGGTGACAATTTACTAATGGCAACAACGTGTTGGCTAGCTGAATCGTTCCGTGAGGGTGCTATGTGTTGGAAAACCAAGGGTATCTCAGGATATCCCGTCGGCGCTGGCGACGAGTGAATAGGCGTAAAAAGGTTTATTTAATGTAAAATTTTTGTTTTATACAGGTGAATTAAATTCTATTTCCGAGTGTTTTACTCGGGTAAAAAAATAACTTGAGCGGAAATATTAAATTTTTAACGAAATAAATTCGTTTTTCTGATGCTTTTTTGTTGGCCGAATTTTATCGGCCAACAAAAAAATCACGCTAATTGTGTTCGGCGCAACGCCAGGTAGTCCAGCAGGCTGCCCATGATAATCCCCACCAGACTCAGCATGGCTCCGGTTTGCAGCAGTTGCAAGGCGAGGTTGGGCCAGTCGGTCCAATCCAGCGCGTTAGCGATCAGCACCAGCAGCCAGATGCCTAGCAGCGAGCAACCGACGCCCAACAGACGCAGCGCCCAGCGATAGGCGGCACGGAACTCGGTGCGCGGCATAAAGTTGTCGGTGCGTTGTGTATATTCCAGCGTTTGGCGGCAAATCAACAGCAGCAACAGGCCAGGGACCGCCGCAGCGATGGAGAACAGATAGAACAGTGGCCAGCCATGGGCGGTCACAAACCAGCCGGCAATTGGCCCCACGTAAACACGGCCCACGGCGGAGAGTGCCGAGAGCAGGGCAAACTGGGTGGCCGAGAAGGATTTGTTGCACAGGGTCATCAATAGGGCAACAAAGGCCGCGGTGCCCATGCCGCCGCACAGGTTTTCCAGGAAAATGGCGCTGCCCATCGTCAGGATGTTTTTATCGGTGATCGCCAACAGCCAGTAACCGATGTTGGAGACTGCCTGCAAAATCCCGAACAGCATCAGCGCCCGGAACAGGCTGAGGCGTTGCATCAATACGCCGCCGAACAGAGCCCCGACGATGGTGGCAAACAGGCCAAGCGTTTTATTCACCAGACCGACTTCACCGGCATCGAAGCCGACGCCGCGGATCAAAAAGGTGGTGCTCAGGCTGCCGGCGAAGGCATCACCCATCTTATACATCACGATCAGCAGCAGGATCAGCCAGGCATTGTTACGGGCGAAGAAGTCACGCAGGGGGGCGACTACCGCCAGTTCCAGGGTGCGCGGTGCTGGAATACTGTCGTCCGGTTCTGGTGCCATCAGCGTAGCGGCCACGCCAATCAGCATCAGCGCGGCCATCAACCAGTAAGTGGCCTGCCAGCCGAAGTAACGATCGGCCAACCACAGGGCCAGCCCGCCGGAAACCAGCATCGCCAGGCGATAACCCAGTACCGAAACCGCAGCCCCGGCACCACGCTCTTCGGCCGCCAGCAGATCGGTTTTGTAGGCGTCAAAAACAATATCCTGTGAGGCGGAACAGAACGCCACCAGCACCGCCAGCGCGGCCAGCCACCAAAGATGCTGAGAGGGATTCATGAATCCCATTGCCACGATGGCGATCACCAGCAGTAATTGGCTAATCAGCAACCAGCCACGCCGCCGCCCGAGGAACGGGGGAGTGTAGCGATCCATAAACGGCGACCAGAGGAACTTGAACACGTAGGCCTGACCCACCAGCGAGAAGATGCCGATGGTTTTCAGATCGAGGCCTTCGACGGTCATCCAGGCTTGTAGCGTACCGGAGGTCAATGCCAGAGGCAGCCCCGAGGCAAAGCCCAAGACCAACAGGATGACGGAGTTACGCTGGGTGAAGATATTCAGATACTGTTTCGACATGAGATCCCGAACTGTGCTGCCCGGTGGCCCAGGCAGCGCCAGATATTGCCAGATTAACGCGCGTTTTGTTTGATGAACTCGTTGACGCTGGTGTCTTGCGCCATATCGGCGATAACGTCACTCAGCACGGTATTGACCGCATCGGTGATTTTGTCATTGCTGGCGGTGAAGGCACCCTGCACGTTATAGGTCGAACGATAGTTTTTCACCTGCTTGTTGCCATTTTTGGCCTGCGCAATGATTGAAATATCCGCCTTGGTGGTGATGTTGTAGCGCAGATTCCCTTCGGAAACGTTGGCAAACAGCGTATTCACCACGATCTGCAAATCAACCGCACCGGTTGGCCCAATCATGTAACCACGTGCGCCCATCTGCTTTTCCAGCACTTCTTGCAGCAGGAAGCGCAGATCGCGCGATGGGGTCAGGGTGATCAGTTGGCCGTCACGGTTCACTTTGGCCAGGGCCTGGTCAGAGCGCTGGTCGGCACCGTTAATGCTGATGGTGATCCCTTGCAGGGAAGGATCCTGCTGTGGCAGTACGATCTTCGGGGTGACGTTCAGCGTATTGGTGCTGGCCGCACAGCCAGCCAACAACAGGACAGCCAGCAGTGGAAGACAAAGTTTTTTTAACATTATTACTGTCTCATCAATCGTGGTGTTTATACCCGGAGCTGTTCAAACCCGCGGGCAGGGTTGTGGGTGCTTGATAATCAAAGCGCTAGAGTCAACGATATATGGCCGTCATCATAGCATTGCCAACAACGGGGGGAAGTGTTGAAGGTAGCCGTGACGTAAATTTTTCCTCAACCAGGATAAAAACAGGCTTTTTCGCGCGCCTCAATCGGAAAAACCTCAACTCACCTTCTTTTATTGCTGTTTTTTACAGCAAAGAGCGGTGCGATTTACGATAGCCATGTTCTGGCGGGGGCAAAACCGACTAATATTAAACTAGAACCTGGTAGCCTGCCGGTGTTGTAAGGAGATCCTATGATCCGCGAGCAAATAGAAGCAAAGTTAAGGGCGGCATTTGAGCCCGCGTATCTGGAAGTGACTGATGAAAGCTATCGGCATAACGTTCCTGCTGGGTCAGAAAGCCATTTCAAGGTGGTATTGGTCAGCGATCGCTTCGTGGGTGAACGCTTCCTGACCCGCCATCGCGCCATTTACGGCGTGTTGGCGCAGGAGCTGGAGGAGGGGGTGCACGCCCTGGCGTTGCATACCTATACCCTCAAGGAGTGGGAAGGGTTGCAGGATACGGTTCCTGCTTCGCCACCCTGTCGTGGGGCTGGCACACTGGCCTGAACCTTAAAATTTACGGTATCAGTGGAACTTTTACCCGCATTTAGGGTATTACTACTGACGAATTTTGCAACGGCCTGCGGGCCGTTGCTGTTTTTGACGACGACAGAGCCGAAGGTTTTTGCAGCTCTGATGGCCAAGGCAAACAGGTATTTGGGCGGAAAATCGACAAAAGTGTGATTTTTAACGCGCCAGTGCCGCCTTGCCATCCTCGACTAGCTACGCTTGCGCCGCTATAATGTCGCGTCTATTTTTCCGGAATGGTTTCGGAACGCTCTCGACATCAGGGAACTCGGTTTTTAATTTAGCCGTCCTGGTTCTTGGAACGGAGTTGACCGAGCACTGTGATTTTTTTGAGGTAACAAGATGCAAGTTTCAGTAGAAACCACTCAAGGCCTTGGGCGCCGTCTCTCTATTACTGTACCCGCTGATGTTATCAATCAGGCAGTAAAGAAAGAGCTGATTAACGCAGCTAAAAGCGTACGTATCGACGGTTTCCGTAAAGGCAAAGTGCCGATGAACATCGTTGAACAGCGTTATGGCGCTTCCGTTCGTCAGGACGTGCTGGGCGATCTGATGCAGCGCAACTTTGTTGACGCGATCATCAAAGAGAAAATTAACCCGGCCGGCGCACCAAACTACGTACCGGGCGAGTATAAAGAAGGCGAAGATTTCGCGTTCACCGTTGAATTCGAAGTCTACCCAGAAGTTGAGCTGAAAGGCCTGGAAAGCATCGAAGTTGAAAAACCGGTTGTTGAAGTTAACGACGCCGATGTCGATACCATGCTGGAAACCCTGCGCAAGCAGCAGGCGACCTGGAAAGACAAAGACGGCGCAGTCACCGCAGAAGACCGCGTGACCGTTGACTTCTCCGGCTCTATCGACGGTGAAGAGTTTGAAGGCGGCAAAGCTGCTGATTTCGTTCTGGCTATGGGCCAGGGCCGCATGATCCCAGGCTTCGAAGAAGGTCTGATCGGTCATAAAGCCGGTGAAGAGTTCACCATCGACGTCAACTTCCCAGAAGATTACCACGCAGAAAACCTGAAAGGGAAAGCTGCCAAGTTCGCTATCGTGCTGAAGAAAGTTGAAGAGCGCGAACTGCCAGAACTGACTGAAGAATTCATCAAGCGTTTCGGCGTAGCTGATGGTTCTATCGCCGGTCTGCGTACCGAAGTGCGTAAAAACATGGAGCGCGAACTGAAAGGCGCCGTGCGTAACCGCATCAAGACTCAGGCAATCGACGGTCTGGTCAACGCTAACGACATCGACGTGCCAGCGGCACTGATCGACGGCGAAGTCGACGTTCTGCGTCGTCAGGCTGCACAGCGTTTCGGTGGCAACGAGAAGCAAGCGTTGGAGCTGCCTCGCGAACTGTTCGAAGAGCAAGCCAAACGTCGCGTTGTGGTCGGCCTGCTGCTGGGCGAAGTGATCAGCACCAACGATCTGAAAGCCGATGAAGAGCGCGTCAAGACCCTGATCGAAGAAATGGCTTCCGCCTACGAAGATCCGAGCGAAGTGGTTGAGTTCTACAGCAAAAACAAAGAGCTGATGAACAACATGCGTAACGTTGCTCTGGAAGAACAAGCGGTAGAAGCTCTGCTGGCTAAAGCGAAAGTGACTGAAAAAGCCACTACCTTCAGCGAGCTGATGAACCAGACTCAACAAGCGTAATGCTGGTTGACGCCAGGATCGACCTGCTGGCAGGTCCATTGCATTAGCAGGGAGTTCCTTACAAGGCCCGTAACTTTGGTTACGGGCTTTTCTTTTGCCACGTGACTGATTAATCTCGGCTTAACTGTGGCAATATGCACTATATTTATTGGGTCGAGGGTAAATGGCGGCAGCGGAAGGCCAGTGGTTGTGACCTTGCTGCGATACAGGGATGTTGGTGATAATTGTTCACCGGGCTTGAAATTCGCTCTGTGACCCCCCAATTCCTACAACAGTATGGGCTGCTTGATCCGCCTGGCGGAATGATAGCGCCGTCAAATCAGTGTGGAGCCTGTCGATGGCTTGAACGTAGTCATGATGGCCGTTCTCAAGTAGAATCGACAGACAATGGCGCCAAGGCAATTTCTATTAGGAGACGGTAATGTCATACAGTGGCGAACGAGATCAATTTGCACCCAACATGGCACTGGTGCCGATGGTGGTAGAGCAGACTTCGCGCGGGGAGCGTTCTTACGATATTTATTCCCGCCTGCTGAAAGAGCGCATTATCTTCCTGACCGGCCAGGTTGAAGATCATATGGCTAATCTGATCGTGGCGCAGATGCTGTTCCTCGAGGCAGAAAGCCCAGAAAAAGACATCTTCCTCTATATCAACTCACCGGGCGGCGTGATCACGGCTGGCATGTCAATTTATGACACCATGCAGTTTATCAAGCCGGACGTCAGCACCATCTGTATGGGGCAGGCGTGTTCCATGGGGTCATTCCTGCTGACGGCAGGCACCAAGGGCAAGCGTTTCTGCCTGCCGAACTCCCGAGTGATGATCCACCAGCCGCTGGGCGGCTACCAGGGCCAGGCAACGGATATTGAAATCCATGCGCGTGAGATCCTCAAGGTGAAGGCACGCATGAATGAATTGATGGCGCTGCATACGGGCCAATCGCTGGAGCAGATCGAACGTGATACCGAACGTGACCGCTTCATGACTGCGGAAGACGCGGTAGAATACGGTCTGGTCGACAGCATTCTGACGCACCGCAGCTAGCCCTATGCCCGATAAATCGCAGGCTGCAGGCAAAACCAGCAGCCTGAAAGGTTACGGGTACAACGCGGCTTGCGGGCCGATAGGCTATAGTATTCAGAGCGGGCCTGGCTCGCTGTAAACAGCGTTATCGGCGTTCCCGGTATAAAGTTTGGGCGCATTGTCGCGCATGATTGTGCGGGACAAAGACAAAAGAAGAGGTTTGACTCATGACAGATAAGCGCAAAGACGGTTCAGGAAAGCTGCTGTACTGCTCTTTCTGCGGCAAAAGCCAGCATGAAGTGCGGAAGCTGATTGCCGGTCCGTCAGTGTATATCTGCGATGAATGTGTTGATCTGTGTAACGACATTATTCGCGAAGAGATTAAAGAGGTTGCGCCGCATCGCGAGCGTAGCTCATTGCCGACACCGCACGAAATTCGCCACCACCTGGACGATTATGTTATCGGTCAGGAGCAGGCGAAAAAAGTTCTGGCGGTAGCGGTGTATAACCACTACAAACGCCTGCGTAACGGCGATACCAGCAATGGTATTGAACTGGGCAAAAGCAACATTTTGCTGATCGGCCCAACCGGTAGCGGCAAAACCTTGCTGGCAGAAACGCTGGCGCGTTTCCTGGATGTGCCGTTCACCATGGCCGATGCTACCACGCTGACCGAAGCCGGTTACGTGGGTGAAGACGTGGAAAACATCATCCAGAAACTGTTGCAGAAATGCGACTACGACGTGCAGAAAGCCCAGCGCGGCATCGTCTATATCGATGAAATTGACAAGATTTCACGCAAGTCAGACAACCCGTCCATCACCCGTGACGTTTCGGGCGAAGGCGTGCAGCAGGCGTTGCTGAAGCTGATCGAAGGCACGATTGCGGCGGTACCCCCACAGGGTGGGCGTAAACATCCGCAGCAGGAGTTCCTGCAGGTGGACACCTCCAAGATCCTGTTTATCTGTGGCGGCGCGTTTGCCGGCCTTGATAAGGTGATCGGCCAGCGTGTGAACACCGGTTCCGGTATCGGCTTTGGTGCCACGGTGAAGGGTGAATCTGAAAAAGCGACCGAAGGTGAACTGCTGTTGCAGGCAGAGCCGGAAGACTTGATAAAATTCGGTCTGATCCCGGAATTCATCGGTCGTCTGCCGGTGGTTGCCACCCTCAGCGAACTGAGTGAAGATGCGCTGATCCAGATCCTCAAAGAGCCGAAAAATGCCCTGACCAAGCAGTATCAGGCATTGTTCAATCTGGAAGGGGTCGATCTGGAGTTCCGTGAGGAAGCACTGACCGCCATTGCCAAGAAGGCGATGACGCGTAAGACCGGTGCCCGTGGCCTGCGTTCGATTGTTGAAGGCGCGCTGCTGGATACCATGTACGATCTGCCGTCACTGGATAGCGTAGATAAAGTGGTGATCGACGAATCTGTGATCGCTGGCCAATCCAAGCCGTTGTTGATTTACGGCCAACCGGAAGCGCAGGCTTCTGGCGAATAATTAGCCAGTCAAACCAGAAAGTTAATCGTAAAAGGGGGATTTTATCCCCCTTTTCTTTTTCTCTACATTGTTACCGTTGAATGTAAGAGATTCATCCCCATATACTCATAATCCAGATTTTGTGAAACGTTTGGTGCTTGCGTCTCATGAAATCCCCCTAAATCCTGGCGGAAATTAAACTAAGAGAGAGCTCTATGAACCCTGAGCGTTCCGAACGCATTGAAATCCCCGTGTTGCCATTGCGCGACGTGGTGGTTTATCCGCACATGGTGATCCCGTTGTTTGTTGGCCGGGAAAAATCGATTCGGTGCCTCGAAGCCGCAATGGATCACGATAAAAAGATCATGCTGGTGGCGCAGAAAGAGGCCTCGACGGATGAACCTGGCATTAACGATCTGTTCTCGGTCGGTACTGTAGCGTCGATTTTACAGATGCTGAAACTGCCGGACGGCACGGTCAAGGTGCTGGTCGAAGGTTTGCAGCGTGCGCGTATTACCACGCTCTCCGACAGCGGCGAACACTTCGCTGCTCAGGCTGAATACCTTGAGTCACCGGCCATCGACGAGCGTGAGCAGGAAGTCCTGGTGCGCACGGCGATCAATCAGTTTGAAGGCTACATCAAGCTGAACAAAAAAATTCCACCGGAGGTGCTGACGTCCTTGAACAGCATCGACGACGCTGCGCGCCTGGCGGATACCATCGCCGCGCATATGCCGCTGAAGCTCAGCGACAAGCAGTCGGTGCTGGAGATGTTCGATATTACCGAGCGTCTTGAGTACCTGATGGCGATGATGGAGTCGGAAATCGACCTGTTGCAGGTTGAGAAACGCATCCGTAACCGCGTCAAGAAACAGATGGAAAAGAGCCAGCGCGAGTACTATCTGAATGAGCAGATGAAGGCGATTCAGAAAGAACTGGGCGAGATGGACGACACGCCAGATGAACACGAGGCGTTGAAGCGCAAGATCGAAGCGGCCAAAATGCCGAAAGAAGCGCGCGAGAAAACCGAAGCGGAACTGCAAAAGCTGAAAATGATGTCGCCAATGTCTGCGGAAGCGACCGTGGTGCGTGGCTACATCGATTGGATGATCCAGGTGCCGTGGAATGCACGCAGCAAGGTGAAGAAAGACCTGCTCAAGGCGCAGGAAGTGCTCGATACCGATCACTACGGCCTGGAACGGGTCAAAGACCGCATCCTTGAGTATCTTGCCGTGCAAAGCCGTGTCAGCAAAATCAAGGGGCCGATCCTGTGCCTGGTAGGGCCTCCTGGCGTGGGTAAAACCTCGTTGGGGCAGTCGATCGCTCGTGCGACCGGCCGCCAGTATGTCCGTATGGCGCTGGGCGGCGTACGTGACGAAGCGGAAATCCGCGGTCACCGCCGGACTTACATCGGTTCCATGCCGGGTAAACTGATCCAGAAAATGGCCAAGGTCGGGGTGAAAAACCCGCTGTTCCTGCTCGATGAGATCGACAAGATGTCATCCGACATGCGTGGCGATCCGGCTTCTGCCCTGCTGGAAGTGCTGGATCCGGAACAGAACGTGGCGTTTAACGATCACTACCTGGAAGTGGATTACGATCTGTCCGACGTGATGTTCGTGGCGACCTCGAACTCGATGAACATCCCGGCCCCGTTGCTGGACCGTATGGAAGTGATCCGTCTTTCCGGCTATACCGAAGACGAAAAGCTGAACATCGCCAAACAGCACCTGTTGCCAAAGCAGCTTGAACGCAACGCGTTGAAGAAAGGCGAACTGACGGTCGACGACAGCGCCATTATCGGCATTATCCGCTATTACACCCGTGAAGCCGGGGTGCGTAGCCTGGAGCGTGAAATCTCCAAGCTGTGCCGTAAAGCGGTCAAGTCGCTGTTGATGGACAAGAAGCTCAAGCACATCGAGATCAATGGCGAAAACCTCAAGGACTTCCTGGGCGTTCAGCGTGTTGATTATGGCCGTGCAGACACCGAAAACCGCGTAGGCCAGGTTACTGGTCTGGCGTGGACGGAAGTGGGCGGCGATCTGCTGACCATTGAAACCGCCTGCGTGCCGGGTAAAGGCAAGCTGACCTACACCGGTTCTTTGGGTGAAGTGATGCAGGAGTCAATCCAGGCTGCGTTGACCGTGGTGCGCGCACGTGCAGAGAAATTGGGCATCAATGCCGATTTCTATGAAAAACGTGATATCCACGTCCACGTGCCGGAAGGGGCGACGCCGAAAGACGGCCCGAGTGCAGGTATTGCCATGTGTACCGCGCTGGTTTCGTGCCTGACAGGTAACCCGGTGCGCGCTGATGTGGCGATGACCGGTGAGATCACCTTGCGTGGTCACGTATTGCCGATTGGTGGCCTGAAAGAGAAGCTGCTGGCGGCGCACCGTGGTGGTATCAAAACCGTGCTGATCCCTTATGAGAACAAGCGCGATTTGGAAGAGATCCCGGACAACGTGATTGCCGATCTGGAGATCCATCCGGTACAGCGAATCGATGAAGTTTTGAACATTGCTTTGGTCAATCCGGCCTTCGGCGCACAGCCGGTAGCGGTAAAATAGTGACGTACAGCAAAAACCATTGATAAAACTCATGCTGGCAAGCCAATTCGGACTTGCCAGTATTTTTTTGTGCCGCTAAGTTAGATCCCTGTCGGCTCGCGTTTCGCCGCCGTTTGGTGGCTTGCCAAGGCACGACGGGATTGATATAACAGCAGCGCTGTCGTAACCGTTGGGATTGTTCGGTGCGACGTTTTGAATTCTAGAGGGGATGATAGAGTGAATAAGTCACAACTGATCGACAAAATTGCCGCCGGTGCTGATATTTCTAAAGCGGCAGCAGGGCGTGCTTTGGACGCAATTATTGCTTCCGTTACCGATTCCTTGAAAGAAGGGGATGACGTAGCTCTGGTTGGTTTCGGTTCTTTCACCGTGCGTGAGCGTTCAGCTCGTACCGGCCGTAACCCGCAAACGGGTAAAGAGATCAAAATCGCGGCAGCCAAAGTTCCGGCTTTCCGTGCAGGGAAAGCCCTGAAAGACGCGGTAAACTGATTACGGCGTTTAATCGCCTGACGTCGTTGGTAAACAATCACCTGACGCAGCGGTATTGGTAAGGTAAGATATAAGGCGCATCAGGTTGATGCGCTTTTTTTATTTTTGTCGCAGGGAACGCGCCTGCACAAGGGTTGTTAATCCATATCACAGCGGAGTGTTGTCACACTATGATGGACAATTTACGCGCGGCTGCAAACCACGTCGTGCTAAAAATCATCCTGGGGTTGATCATCTTGTCATTTCTTTTGACTGGAGTAGTCAGCTATCAGGGAAGTGCCGGCGATTACGCTGCGAAAGTAAATGGCCAGGTGATCGAACGCGCCCAGCTGGAACAGGCTTTCCAGAGTGAACGTAGCCGTATGCAGCAGGAACTGGGTGACCGTTTCTCTGCCATGGCGGGCAACGAAGGCTACATGCAGCAGATGCGCCAACAGGTGCTGTCTCAACTGATTGACAAGTCGCTGCTGGATCAGTACGCGAAAACGCTGGGCCTGAGCGCCAGCGACGATCAGGTGAAAGACGCTATCCGTAAAGAGAGCTATTTCCAGACGGACGGCAAGTTTGACAATGCCAAATATCTCGACCTGATTGCCCGTTCTGGCTTTACCCCCGATCAATATGCGCAATACACGCGCCAGCGGTTGATCAACCAGCAGATGATCCAGGGCTTTGGTGGCTCCGATATCGTTCCTCCAGGCGAAGCACAGTCTATGGTTGCCTTGGTGCTGCAAGAGCGTGAAGCGCGTCTGGCGACCATCGATCTCAATGCCCTGATGGCCAAGCAAACCGTCACCGACGAAGAGCTGAAGGCTTTCTACGAACAGAACAAAAACAGCTTCATCGCGCCAGAGCAGGTGAAGGTGAGCTTCATCCCACTGGATGCTGCGGCATTGCAGGATAAAGTGACCGTTTCCGAAGCAGATATCAGTGCTTATTACGATCAGCACCAGAGCAGCTACGGCCAGCCGGAACGCAAAAAATTCAGCGTGATCCAGCTGAAAGACGAAGCGGATGCCAAAGCGGTGTTGGAGCAGTTGAAAAACGGTGGCGATTTCGCCGCGTTGGCGAAAGAGAAGTCCACCGACATCATCTCGCGCCGTACCGGTGGCGAAATGGACTGGATGGAGCCAGATACCACGCCAGACGAACTGAAACAGGCTAACCTGACCGAGAAAGGCCAACTTTCCGGCGTAGTGAAGTCTTCAGTCGGCTACCTGATCGTGCGCCTGGACGATACCAAACCCGCGCTGGTGAAGCCTTTAAGCGAAGTGCATGATGCCATCGCCAAGCAGGTCAAGCAGGAAAAAGCGGTAGATGCTTTCTATGCTCTGCAGCAGAAAGTGAGCGAGGCGGCAACCAGCGATAACGAGTCCCTGGCCTCTGCAGAAGACGCTGCGGGTATCAAGGCGACTCATACCGAATGGTTTACCCGTGACGCTATCCCTGCCGCATTGAACTTCAAACCGGTCGTGCAAGCTATCTTTGACGGTTCACTGATTGGCGAGAACGGTGCCCCAGGCAGCAACTCTGACGTTATCACCGTTGACAACGATCGCGCGTTTGTTATCCGTGTGGTCGCCCATCAGCCGGAAGGGATTGAGCCTTTCGACAAGGTGAAAGATCGCGTTACTGCAATGGTCAAACACAACAAGGCACTGCAAGAAGCCAAACTGCAGGGTGAAAAACTGCTGGTTGAGCTGAAGCAGGGTAAAGGCGATGAGGCGATGAAAGCCGCTGGCCTGAGCTTTGGCAGCGTACAGAAAATGGCACGTGCCCCGGAAGACAACCAACTGGTGGAAGCCGTATTCGCACTGCCGCACCCGGAAACCGGTAAAGTGGTTTACGGTATGTCACAGGATGCTCAGGGGAACGTGGTACTGATCGCTCTGGATAGCGTTAAGCCGGGCACATTGTCAGCAGACGAAATGAAAACCTTCGTCAGCAACATGGAGAAAGGCAGCGCTAGCGTGATCTTCGATGCCTTGCTGACTAACCTGCGCAAAGAAGCCAAGATCAAAATGGGTGCCGCTGAGCAACAGCAACCGTAATGGCCTTTTAGGGGCGCAGTATGCTGCGCCCGTATTTCCGCTCAACAGTGGATGGGAATAGGCACCGCATTTCTTTGCAACAGCTTGTAATATTCAAAGGCCGCTTTCGCGGCCTTTTCCACATTTAAACTCTGCCATTTGCCGATCCTCCGTCACTGCGTCAAGGTAACCAAGCTGTCAAACACAAGGAGGAAACAGCATGCAACTTAGCGAAAATAAAGCCATTGGTCGTTTTTCTGTCGCCCGCCAACTGCTGTTGGTGGCGGTACTGTTCGGCCTGATGGGGAGCCCTGCCATGGCGGCAGAAAAGGCTGCTCAAGGGCAACCCGCGGCCACTGCGGTATCGCCCAAAGCCAATGTTCCCGTTAGCACTGAAGGGCAAAGCGAAACCAAAGTCAGCATTAACCAGGCAGATGCCGAGGCGTTAGCCAGCGTGCTGAACGGGGTAGGTCTGAAAAAGGCGGAGGCTATCGTGCGTTACCGCGAACAGAACGGTCCGTTTAGCGAAATAGATCAATTGCAGGAGGTGCCGGGGATTGGACCTTCCTTGGTGGAAAGAAATCGTGATCGCCTGAAAATGTGATCCCGCTCGCGGCTGCGTGGCAAAGTGTTCGCGCAGTCGCACCGCTCTGCTACATTTCTGCTACATTTAACAGGTCATACCAGTCACCCATCGCATTCACCAGAGCAGGAGCGGTTGTTTCACTATGCAGACTTATATCAAAGTTCGTGGCTATCATCTTGATGTCTATCAACATGTTAATAATGCCCGTTATCTGGAGTTCCTGGAGGAGGCGCGCTGGGAATGGCTGGAGAACCTGGAGGCTTTCCACTGGATGACGCAAAACAACATTGCGTTTATCGTGGTGAACATCAATATCAATTACCGTAAGCCCGCCGTGTTGGGTGATAAGCTGCGCATCGATAGCCAGATGTTGCAGCTCAATGGCAAGAGCGGTGTACTGAGCCAGCAGGTACTGCTGGAGCCGGAGGGCACACAGGTCGCTGACGCGACGCTGACCTTCGTCTGTATCGATTTGAAAACCCAGCGGGCACTGCCGATCGAAGGCGAACTGCGTGAACATCTGGTGGCGTTACAGCAAAAGGATTTGCAGGGCTGAGTGGATATCGTGATTGGCATTGCCCCTCACCCGAAGGCGAGGGGACTGTCCGTGCCACTTGATTTGTTCCGGTGCTCAGATTAGCACCGTTCCCAACCCCGGCTCCGCACTGGCTCCCCCCTAACGAATGTTCATGATATCCACGGTAGTGACATTGGGAGAGGGCTGGGGTGAGAGGGCTTAAACCAGTCCGGTTTTGCGTTTCAGGCTGACCATCACGCCGACCTTATCCTGCTGATACTGCTGCAACCCATTAGCCCGCAGGTGGCAGGCTGCACATCCACCGCAGCCGTCGCCCTGAACGCCGTTATAGCAGGTGAGCGTATCGTGACGGATGCGTTCCAACTGCTGGTAATAGTCCGCCAGTGCCCAGGTTTCGGCCTTGTTGAGCCACATCAACGGCGTTTCAAAGCGAATATCACGTGCGATCCCCAGCACGATGGCCTGATTCAGGGCCTTGACGAACTCATCGCGGCAATCCGGGTAGCCAGAGAAGTCGGTCTCGCACACGCCGGTGATCACGGCTTCAGCTTCCACTTGGTAAGCATAAATTGCCGCCAAGGTCAGGAACAGAATGTTGCGGCCCGGCACAAAGGTGCTTGGCAAGGCATCCGTCTGCGAACTGTCGTAGGCGGGCACCGGAATGTTATCGCGAGTCAGGCTGCTAATCGCCAACTCATTGAGCAGTCCCACGTCCAACACCTTGTGCGCCTTGGCTCCCAGGGTTTGGCACAAAGCCTGGGCCACCTCGATTTCGGCACGATGACGCTGGCCATAATCGAACGTGATGCAGTGAACTTCATCATACTGTTGCAATGCCTGGATCAAGCAGGTCGTGGAGTCTTGTCCACCGCTAAAAACGACGACTGCGCGCTTCATAAATCTACCTTTTCTGTTGGGCCACTCCCGATGCACACTCGGGCGGCCGGTTTATGCCAGGCTACGGCGTGACTTGCCTGAACCTGACGCTACGGAGGGGATGCTATCAGAAATGGCAGATAGAACGTAGAGCAACCTAATCATCCAGCGGTGGGGGCAACCAGGCCTGACAAAAATCAAACCAGCCATAGGCGGTGAGCATGACGCCATGTATGCGGGGAGGGGCGCTGACCTGATATTGATAATTGAATAAGGGGGTGAGGATCGCGGCCCCCATCAGCTGTTGATAATACCCTTTTAGCTGGCTGTAACGCTGTTGCGGCGCGGGGTGCTGCTGGATCTGCCGCAGGATCCGCTGTTGCAGCTGCCAGTCCTCTTCCCGCAAGATCCCCCGCCACAACAAATCGCGCCGCAGCCAACTCTCCAACGTCGCCTCCGGGGCCTCACCAATCAGGTTATCGGCCAGCAACAGATCGGCTTGGGCTATCTGCTCGGTACTTTGCCAACGTTTGCCGGAATAATAGCGGATCTCCAATTGGCAGCCATGCTCGGCCAGCAATTGCTGCAAAGCCTGCGTGACGCTCTCCAGTTCGATCGGTGGATGGTACAACAGCGTCAATCGAGAGGGCAGCTCAACGTCCTGGTGTACATCATGCTCGGGGATCGCCCAGCCGGGCAGCATTTCGTGGCTTGGCGTGATCACCCCTTGTTGGATTGGCAGACTGGCCAATAATCCTGAGCGCTGGATGAGCATCAGCAACTTTTGCCCCTGAGCTTCACTCAGTACGCCACGGCGCTGGTTAATTGCCAGATAGCACCATCCCAGGCTCATACTGCGTTGTACCGGCCGCGCCTGTGCCAGCTCTTCCTGTTGGCCGATGGTGATACGAACCGGGTGCAGGCAGCTGGTGTCGCTACTGTTAGTTGGCAACTCCGGTGTGATCCAATATTCGATGCTTTCCAGATAAGGATGTTGCAGATGGTAATAGGGGTGTTGTTCCAGCCTTACCATATGCGGTTCGTTGAGCACCAATTTAAAGGGGCCAGCGCCGCTGGCCGGTAAATCCGGATGTGTTATCAGGCAGGGCAGCTCTGCCAGCCGATGTGCTAGCCAATAGTCGGGTATATGCAGATCGAACTGGATACATAGCGCATGCGGCAGGCTGATTGCCGCTACGCTGCTCAATAAGGGTTGGCTGCGTGGATGCTGGCGCAGGGTGTTGAGGGTTTGCAACAGCTGTTGGCCGGTCAGGGCTTCGCCGTTATGCCAGCGTAATTGGCTGCGTAGGAAAAACTGCCAACGCAGGCCGTCCTCGCTGATTTGCCAATGATGGGCCAGATCGGGCTGTGGCTCGGGGCAACCGGTATTGAAGCGCGTCAATCCGGCATACACGGTCGCCACCAAATGTTGTTCCGCACGGCCGCTTAGCGTCAGCGGATCGAGCTTTTCCAGCGTGCGGTAATAGGGAATACGCAGAGTTGGGCTGCCTTCCTGCCATTGCCCGCCGAGGTGGGGGCTAAGCAACTCTTGCAGATGCTGTGGCGCAAGCTGCGCCATTTCCAATGCCCCCTGATGATCGCCCAGTTGCAGTAAGCGCTGGAGATGCGCTGCTCGCAGTTCATCGGGGGTTTTCAGGCATTGCAGCTGCGCGCGTTTACCTCGGCCAGCCTGGGAATGCCAACTTAGCCAACCTTGTTCCTGCAACTGCTGCACCAGTGTGCGGGCATGCCGTTCACTGCAATAGAATATCGCTGCCAACTCACCGATAGTGATCGCCACCGGGGCGCTGCCTAGCTGGTGGTACAAACGTTGATACTGACCGAGACGGTGAACCAGACGCATAGCGTTATCCCAAGTGCTGCAAGCGATGAAGTTTAAATCAGGAAGTGTTTATGCAAATTGTTCACTATTACTTCCGTAAATACCACCCCATACTGCGTTGATTGCCATTGTGCTCACAGTTACGAGGTTTCTATGTACCGCCTGGCCGCTTTCGATATGGATGGCACCCTGCTGACCCCCGATCACCGTGTCGGATCGGAAACGCTGAGCGCGTTAAATCAGCTGATCGACCGGCAGATGGTAGTGACCTTTGCCACCGGACGGCATTACCTCGATGCCCAGCCAATCATGGCTCAACTGGGTTTGCAGGGTTATCTGATCACCGGTAACGGCACTCGCGTTTATGACCTGCATGGGCAGCAACTGCACGCCACGGACTTACCCGCGGAGATTGCCGAAGAGGTTTTGCATACCCATTGGCGTACCTCTGCCAGCATGCACGTGTTTCGTGATGAAGGGTGGTTGACCGAACATGCGGTACCGGAAATGCTGGCTGCCCATCATCTAAGCGGTTTTCATTTCCAACTGACCGACCTGCGCCGCCTGTCCGCATTGGGCAACAGCAAGGTCTGTTTCTGTGCCCCCCATGAAGAGTTGGTTGAGTTGCAGTCACAGTTGAGTGAGCATTTTGGGACTCGTGCCGATCTGTGCTTCTCGGCCTACGATTGTCTCGAAGTGCTGCCAAAAGGCTGCAACAAGGGGGCGGCATTGGAGCGGCTCAGCCAACATTTGGGGCTGACGCTGGCGGATTGTATGGCCTTTGGCGATGCGATGAATGACAAGGAAATGCTGGCAGGCGTCGGGCACGGCGTGGTGATGGGCAATGCCTTGCCACAGTTGAAATCCCTGTTGCCGCAACTACAGATTATCGGCCGCTGCGAACATCAGGCGGTGGCTCACTATTTGCAACATTGGCTGCGTTCACCACACCTCACCTATTCCCCCGAATTCTGAGGTATTACTATTACAGCCGGCCGGGTATGACTACCCGGCTTTTTTTATTCCCTGAGTCGAATGATTACTCGCTCCGTAGGGCGCTGCACGCTGCGCCCTTCTGGATAATCCTACTAACTTAATAAGTTATTCACCTGACAAGTTAGCCAGTTGAGCGCGGTAAGGCGTCAAATCACCGATATTATTGCTGACCCAGTCGCTATTGTAATAGGTATCCAGATAGCGCTCGCCGCTGTCGCATAGCAGGGTGACGATAGCACCTTGCTCGCCTTTTTCCCGCATCTGCTTGGCTAATTGCAGCGCTCCCCAGACGTTAGTGCCGGTAGAGGCTCCTACCTTGCGGCCCAGAATGTTTTCCAACCAATAAATGGTGGCAATACTGGCGGCATCGGGTACGCGCAGCATGTTGTCGATCACCGAAGGGATAAACGATGGTTCAGCGCGTGGGCGGCCAATACCTTCAATGCGGCTGCCACAGCTGCCGATGATGGTGCGATCGCCATGATGGTAACAGTCGTAGAAGACCGAGTTTTCCGGATCGACCACGGTGAGCTGCGTATCATGGCCTTGATAGCGAATGTAGCGTCCCAGCGTGGCCGAGGTGCCACCGGTGCCTGCACTCATCACGATGTGTTTCGGGATCGGGTGCGGTTCGCGTTCCATCTGGCGGAAAATGCTGTCGGCGATGTTGTTGTTGCCGCGCCAATCGGTAGCACGTTCGGCAAAGGTGAACTGATCCATATAATGTCCGTTCAACTCTTTGGCCAACTCCTCCGATACCGCATAAATCTGTGCCGCATGATCGACAAAATGGCTGCGGCCACCGTAGAAGGCGATCTGCTCCACCTTACGCTTGGCGGTGCAGGAAGGCATGACCGCGATAAACGGCAGGCCGAGCAGGCGGGCAAAATAGGCCTCAGATACCGCCGTGCTGCCCGAAGAGGCTTCAATAATCGGCGTATTCTGGTTGATCCAGCCGTTGCATAGCCCATAAAGGAACAATGACCGCGCCAGACGATGTTTCAGGCTACCGGTGGGATGGGTGCTCTCATCTTTCAGGTAAAGATAGATGCCAGGGAATTCCGGCAGGTTTAAGCGGATCAGGTGGGTATCGGCGGAGCGTTGGAAATCCGCTTCTATTTCACCGATAGCATATTTTACCCAAGCGTTTGTCATATTCTGGCCTCAATATAGGGGGCTTAAACCCGCCGCCTTGCAAGCCGTAGCTTGAAGTTCAGCAAGGTTGTTTGAGGTGTAGCATAGCGTTTCGCTGAGAAAAAAGGATTGCCATTTTTCCTGTTTAATCGCCTAATGAGAGAAATATTTTCTATGAAAACCCCCTATGCTGGATAAAACTGACCGTAAACTGCTGTGCATGCTGCAACAGGACTGTACGCAATCGCTGCAAGTGCTGGCCGAAGCGGTGAACCTGACCTCAACGCCCTGCTGGAAACGGCTGAAAAGGCTGGAGGATGAAGGTTACATTCGTGGGCGTGTGGCGCTGCTGGATAATGAAAAGCTCGGGCTTGGCCTGACGGCGTTTGTGCTGATAAAAACCCAGCAGCACAGCAGCGAGTGGTATCAGAAGTTTGTCGACCTCACCGCGCAGATGCCGGAGGTGTTGGCGTTTTACCGCATGGCGGGGGAGTACGATTACCTGATGCAGGTCGAGGTGGCGGACATGAAAAGCTATGACAATTTCTATAAACGCCTGGTGACCGGCGTGCCGGGGCTGATCGATGTGACTTCCAGCTTCGCCATGGAAAAAATCAAATACACCACGGCGCTGCCCGTGCCAGAGTGACATCTTCACTCTACTGTTGAATGTTAAGGTTGCAGGGCCGCAACCGGTAATTTGTCGGATACTGTCTGGAATAAAACTGCGTGAGACTCTTTGCTCAAATCGGCTGGTACTTTCGCCGCGAGTGGCGCCGCTACCTAGGGGCCGTGGTGCTGCTGATCGTCATTGCCATACTGCAACTGCTGCCGCCTAAGCTGGTCGGCATCATTGTCGACGGCGTTACCAAGGAACAGATGTCCAGCAAGGTGCTGATGGCCTGGCTGGGCTTGATGCTTGGCACCGCCATTGTGGTTTATCTGCTGCGCTATGTGTGGCGAGTGCTGCTGTTTGGGGCCTCCTATCAGCTTGCGGTCGAACTGCGGGAAAACTTCTATCGCCAACTCAGCCGCCAGAATCCGGCCTTCTATCTGCGCCACCGCACCGGCGATCTGATGGCCAGGGCGACCAATGACGTCGATCGCGTGGTGTTTGCCGCCGGTGAAGGCGTGTTGACGCTGGTGGATTCTTTGGTGATGGGGCTGGCGGTGCTGATTGTGATGAGCACCCAGATCAGTTGGCAATTGACCCTGCTTTCCCTGATCCCGATGCCGATCATGGCGATCGTCATCAAATACTACGGCGATCAGCTGCATCAGCGGTTCAAGTCAGCGCAGGCGGCGTTCTCCAGCCTCAACGATCAGGCCCAGGAGAGCATGACCAGCATCCGCATGATCAAGGCATTTGGCCTGGAAGATCATCAGTCCAACCAGTTTGCCGACGTGGCGGCACAAACCGGCGCCAAGAATATGCACGTGGCACGAGTCGATGCGCGCTTTGATCCCACCATTTATATCGCCATCGGCGCGGCCAATCTGTTGGCGATCGGCGGCGGTAGCTGGATGGTGGTGAATGGTTCCCTCACGCTGGGCCAACTGACCAGCTTTGTCATGTACCTCGGCCTGATGATTTGGCCGATGCTGGCGCTGGCCTGGATGTTCAACATTGTCGAGCGCGGCAGTGCGGCCTATGGCCGTATCCGCAGTTTGTTGGAAGAGGCTCCTGCCGTGAAAGATGGTGAGCTCGATCTGCCCGCAGGGCGCGGTAGCCTGAGTGTGGCAATCAACGCCTTCCATTACCCGCAAACCAACAAGCCAGCGTTACATGATGTGGCGTTGCAGTTGCAGCCGGGGCAGATGCTGGGGCTATGCGGGCCAACCGGTTCGGGTAAATCGACGCTGCTCTCGTTGATCCAACGCCAGTTCGATATTGATGACGGCCAGATCAGCTATCACGGTTTGCCACTCAGCCAAATCAAGCTCGACGGCTGGCGTTCCCGTTTGTCGGTCGTCAGCCAGACGCCGTTCCTGTTTTCCGATAGCGTGGCCAGCAACATCGCGTTGGGCAATCCGGCGGCCACTCAGGAACAGATTGAACAGGCTGCGCGCCTGGCCAGCGTGCATGAAGATATTCTGCGCTTGCCGCAGGGTTACGAGACTGAGGTAGGAGAACGTGGCGTGATGCTTTCTGGTGGCCAGAAGCAGCGTATTTCCATTGCGCGGGCGCTATTGATGGAGGCAGAAATACTGATCCTCGACGATGCCCTGTCAGCGGTGGATGGGCGCACCGAACACCAGATCCTGCATAACCTGCGCAGTTGGGGGCAAAACCGCACGGTGATCATCAGTGCGCACCGCCTTTCGGCCCTGACCGAAGCCAGTGAAATCCTGGTGATGCAACATGGCTCGGTGGTACAACGCGGGCAACATGGGCAATTGGCAACCGAGCCAGGCTGGTATCGCGACATGTATCGCTATCAGCAGTTGGAGGCGGCGCTGGATGAGGCTCCCGAAAACAGCGAAGAGGTTTTGGCCGATGAGTAAGTTACAAAACATGTGGCCAACGCTGAAGCGCTTACTGGCCTATGGCTCTCCTTATCGTAAACCGCTGGGGTTGGCGGTATTGATGCTGTGGGTCGCGGCGGCGGCAGAAGTCGCCGGGCCGATCCTGATCAGCTACTTTATCGATAATTATGTGGCGAAAGGGCAATTGCCGCTGATGATTGTCAGCTCCCTGGCGGTGGCTTATATCCTGCTGGAACTGCTTGCTGCGGCGTTGCACTATTTTCAGGCCATTCTGTTTAATCGGGCTGCGGTTGGAGTGGTCCAGCGTCTGCGTACCGACGTAATGGATGCTGCTCTGCGCCAACCGCTAAGCGCCTTTGATACCCAACCGGTCGGGCAATTGATCTCGCGGGTAACCAACGATACCGAAGTGATCAAAGATCTGTATGTGATGGTGGTATCGACGGTACTGAAAAGTGCGGCGCTGATCGGGGCGATGCTGGTGGCGATGTTCAGCCTGGACTGGCGTATGGCGCTGGTGGCGATCTGCATCTTCCCGGCGGTGCTAGTGGTGATGGGGATCTACCAATATTACAGCACGCCGATTGTGCGGCGAATGCGTGGCTATCTGGCGGATATCAACGACGGTTTCAATGAAGTGATCAGCGGTATGGGCGTGATCCAGCAATTCCGCCAACAGATCCGCTTTGGTGAGCGCATGAGCGCGGCCAGCCGCTCGCATTATACTGCCCGCATGCAGACGCTGCGCCTGGACGGTTTCCTGTTGCGGCCGCTGCTTAGCCTGTTCTCTGCCTTGGTGCTCTGTGGGCTGTTGATGCTGTTTGGCTTCAGCGGCGAGGGCTCGATTGGCGTGGGGGTGCTGTATGCCTTTATCAACTATCTTGGCCGGCTGAACGAACCGCTGATTGAACTGACCGCCCAGCAATCGATTTTGCAGCAGGCGGTGGTGGCCGGTGAGCGTATTTTCGAGCTGATGGATCGCAGCCAGCAGAGCTATGGCAGCGACGATCGCCCGCTGACCAGTGGCCGTATCGATATCAACGACCTGAGCTTTGCCTACCGCAGCGACAAAAAAGTGCTGCAACATATCTCTTTGCAGGTGCCGTCGCGGGGTTTTGTTGCCCTGGTGGGGCATACCGGCAGTGGCAAGAGCACCTTGGCTAACCTGCTGATGGGCTATTACCCGCTGAGCGAAGGTGAAATTCGTCTCGATGGCCGCCCGTTGTCCAGTCTTTCACACCGCACTTTGCGCCAAGGCATCGCCATGGTGCAGCAAGATCCGGTGGTAATGGCGGAGTCGGTGCTGGCAAACGTCACGCTTGGCCGGGCAATCGGCGAAGAGGCGGTCTGGCAGGCGCTGGAAACGGTGCAACTAGGTGAACTGGTGCGTGGCTTGCCTCAAGGGATCCATACGCGTCTGGGGGAGCAGGGGAACAATCTGTCCGTCGGCCAGAAACAGCTATTGGCCTTGGCTCGCGTGCTGGTACAGGCACCGCAGATCCTGATCCTGGATGAAGCGACCGCCAATATAGACTCTGGCACCGAGCAGGCGATCCAACGTGCCTTACGCCTGATCCGTGAGCAGACAACGCTGGTGGTGATCGCCCATCGCCTTTCAACCATTGTTGATGCCGATTCTATCCTGGTACTCCATCGCGGCCATGCGGTGGAGCAGGGGAACCATCAGCAACTGTTGGCGCAGCAGGGGCGTTATTATCAGATGTATCAGCTACAGCTGGTGGGGGAAGAGTTGGCCGCCACCACTCGTGATGAGACTCAACCCGCATAATAGTCAGTAAGGGCTCCGTTCATTCCCGGAGCCCGCACCACCAACAGGCATTCACGCTTTTCAATTCCCTCCTGCTGCACTTTCCCAACGCGCACTGCACCAAAAAAGTGCGGGATCTCTGGGCCGCAATCTCGGCTTTCGCCCGGTATCGGCATTCGATCCCACGAATCCCCACGTAATCTATTGAAGTAAAACAGTTTATAATTTATGGCACAGCCTTTGCTTTATATGACTCGTAGCGGGGGTAGGTTTTTTGGCTTAATCGTGGAGAGGCAATATGAAGCTGGTTACCGTGGTGATCAAACCATTCAAGTTGGAGGACGTGCGTGAAGCCTTATCCTCTGTAGGTATTCAGGGACTGACCGTAACCGAAGTCAAAGGATTTGGCCGCCAGAAGGGTCATGCCGAGCTCTATCGCGGGGCTGAGTACAGCGTCAACTTCTTACCCAAAGTGAAAATTGACATCGCGATTGCCGATGATCAACTGGATGAAGTGGTGGATGTGATTAGCAAGGCGGCCTACACCGGCAAGATTGGTGACGGCAAAATTTTCGTTGCCGAATTGCAACGGGTGATCCGTATTCGCACTGGCGAAACCGACGAAGCGGCTCTGTGATTGCAGGCTCAGTCAACTGAATGGGGATGGATTGATAATGAAAAGACTGTTATCCACGTTAGGCCTGAGTTTGGTAACCCTGGTTCCTTCTTTGGCGTTGGCCGCTCCGGCGGTGGCAGACAAGGCGGACAACGCCTTTATGATGATTTGCACCGCGCTGGTGCTGTTTATGACTTTGCCGGGTGTCGCCCTGTTCTACGGCGGCCTGCTGCGCTCCAAGAACGTCCTCTCAATGTTGACACAGGTGACCGTCACCTTTGCCCTGGTCTGCGTGCTGTGGGTACTTTACGGCTACAGCCTGGCCTTCAGCGAAGGTAACGCCTTCTTCGGTGGCTTCCAGACGGTGATGCTTAAAGGGATCGGGATCGATAGCCTGACCGGTACCTTCAGCCAGATGATCCACGTCGCGTTCCAATGCTCCTTCGCCTGTATCACCGTGGCGCTGGTGGTCGGGGGCTTTGCCGAACGCATTCGCTTCTCTGCGGTGGTGATATTTGCGGCCATCTGGTTCACGATTTCCTATCTGCCGATTGCGCATATGGTGTGGGGCGGTGGTTTCCTGGCAACCGACGGCGCGTTGGACTTTGCGGGCGGTACCGTGGTGCACATCAACGCCGCCAGTGCGGGTCTGGTAGGGGCTTATCTGCTGGGTAAACGTGCCGGTTATGGCAAAGAAGCCTTCAAACCACACAACCTGCCGATGGTGTTTACCGGTGCCTCTATCTTGTATATCGGCTGGTTTGGTTTCAACGCCGGTTCGGCCAGTGCGGCCAACGGCATTGCGGCGCTGGCGTTCCTCAACACGGTGATAGCCACCGCCGGTGCGATCCTCTCCTGGGCCTTCGCCGAGTGGGTGGTACGCGGTAAGCCTTCCTTGCTGGGCGCGTGCTCGGGCTGTATCGCCGGTCTGGTTGCGGTTACCCCAGCTGCGGGTACCGTTGGTGTGGGTGGCGCGCTGATTATCGGCCTGGTAGGCGGCGTCGCTGGCCTGTGGGGTGTGGTGACGCTGAAGAAATGGCTGAAAGTGGATGATACCTGTGATGTGTTTGGCGTACACGGCGTGTGCGGTATCGTTGGCTGTCTGTTGACCGGCGTATTTACCGCCTCATCCCTGGGAGGCACTGGTTATGCCGCTGGCGTCACTATGGGGCACCAAGTGTGGATCCAGTTGTTGAGTGTGGTCGTCACGCTGGTATGGTCGAGCGTAGCGGCGTTTATCGCCTTTAAAGTGGCCGGAGCGGTGGTGGGGCTGCGAGTACCGGAAGAGCAGGAACGCGAAGGTCTGGATGTGAACAGCCACGGCGAGAATGCTTACAACCAGTAAAATGGCTTGAGTCGAAAACGGGGGCGATGGAGACATCGCCCCTTTGCTATTTAAACATCGCGCTTGCGGATCACACCTTCCTGCACCGTAGTGGCTACCAGTACGCCGTCGCGGGTATAGAACTGGCCGCGCACAAAACCACGGGCGCCAGATGCGGAGGTGCTCTCTACCGCGTACAGCAGCCAGTCGTCCATGCGGAACGGACGGTGGAACCACATTGAATGGTCGATAGTGGCGACCTGCATGCCCGGTTCGAGAAAACCGACGCCGTGCGGCTGTAACGCCGTCAGCAGGAAATGGAAGTCAGACGCATAGCCAAGCAGATATTGGTGGATACGCAAGTCGTCCGGCATGGTGCCGTTGGCGCGGAACCAGACGTGGCGATAAGGCTCTTCTACGCTGCCCTTGAGCGGATTGTGGAATTTCACCGGGCGCATTTCGATCGGTTTTGGGCCAATGAACTTGTCGCGCACTTTTTCCGGCAGCATATGCGACAGCTTTTGGGCAATTTCCGACTCTGACATCAATCCTTCCGGCGGTGGCACGTCCGGCATGGTGTTCTGGTGTTCAAAACCTTGCTCTGGGCTTTGGAAAGAGGCCGTCATGTAGAAAATGGGTTTGCCGTTTTGAATGGCGCTGACGCGACGTGCGCTAAAGCTATTGCCATCGCGCAGCGTTTCTACGTCATAAACAATTGGTTTACTGCTGTCCCCTGGGCGCAGGAAATAGCTGTGGAAGGAGTGAACGATACGCTCCGCAGGAACGGTCTGCTTGGCGGCATACATTGCCTGGCCAACGACCTGACCGCCAAATACCTGGCGTAAACCCAGGTCTTCGCTTTGGCCACGAAATAAACCTTCTTCAATTTTTTCCAAATCCAGCAGTTCGAGGAGGTTGTGCAGTGCCTGGCTCATAAAGTGGCGATCCTTTTAGTCATCATGTTGCGCAGTGTGCTGAATATGATGGCAGGACGTCAATATATTGCGTGATCCTTGCTGAGTAGTTAACCATCAACCCAGGCGGGTTTATTGATGCATGAGGTTATTTAAGGCTAGTCTGATAGGGTAAAGTCGGTGTTTTGTGCTAGGTTTAATAGGAGTAGTGGTTTAAGCCACCGATATGTTACTAATAATAAAGGAGACCGACCCATGAAACTCTGGCAAATGGTAGGGGGAGCAGCCGCATTGACGATCACTCTGGCAGGTTGTGCCCACAAGAACGCAGATGTGCCAACGCAGACGGCCAACGCTGCGGCTTCACAGACGCAAATCCAGGGCCCGGTGGTCAAAGGTTCAGTCAATATTCGCCAGCGTATCGCGCTGCCGCCGGATGCCGTACTGACCGTCACCCTGTCTGATGCTTCATTGGCTGATGCTCCTTCGCGAGTGATTTCACAGCGAGCAATCCGCACCGAAGGCCAACAGGCTCCTTTCCAGTTCGTACTGCCTTATAACCCCGCGGAAATTCAGCCCAATGCGCGCATTATCCTGAGCGCCGCGATCACGGTTAATGGTCAGTTGATGTTCATCACCGACACCATTCAGGAAGTGATCAACCGTAACGGGACCCAGGCCGATCTGCTGCTGGTACCAGTACAAAACGTTCCGGTTCCGGTGCAGGATACGCCAGCGCCTGCAATGTAAATATCGTTGCCCGCGCCTAACAGCCTTTGCGCCTTTGGCCAAAGGCTGTTTTTTTACCAGTGCCAGCCGTAAAGCTCAAAATCAACCGTGCTTTGCGGGCCAAAGATAATTCCCTCCGCCAGTAATGCCTGCCGTTGGCGCTGAAAATCTTCGCCTTGCTGTGAGATCTGCCCGTGGCGGTTAATAACCCGGTGCCAGGGTAGGGTGCTGCCCTCCGGTAAACGCCGTAATACGCCACCAACCTGACGTGCCGCACGTGGTGAACCAGCCAGCCGTGCCACTTCGCCGTAGGTGGTGACCTTACCGGCAGGAATGGCGGCCACGATATGGAACACACGCTGGCTGAAGCTGGCATCTTCTGGTTGCATGACTGTCTTCCTGTGCGAGAAAAATCAGACAGCTAGTGTGCCACAGGCGAGATGGGTAAGAAAACAGCGGTTGAGCCCGGCTGGCTTGCTATTTGGTTAGCCATCACCGATAATGCCCACCGCTTCGCAATTTAAGAAGCCGTCAATGGGGGCCCTGTTGGTTCTCCCGCAACACTAACTTGTGAACTCGGTCAGATCCGGAAGGAAGCAGCCGTAGCGAGTGACGTGTGTGCCGGGATGTAGCTGGCAGGGTCCCCACCAATTTCTAGCTCCCCCCCAAAAAAAAGCACCGACCAACTGTCGATGCCTTCTGCTATTGATGTTACTTATGCCGGGGTTTCCCAGCAGGCTACCAGCGGATCGACGATCTGGCGTGTTGTGCCGTCGGTCAGGCCAAGATCGGTTAAATGCGGCCCGGCATTACATGCCAGGCAGGTGCCTTCAATCGCTTTGAACACCCGGTAGGGCGGTTCCCAGTCTGCAACTTTGGCACTCAAATCGCGCAGGTTTTTAAACTGCTGTGCCAACTGTGCGGCAGGGAGATCGGAAAGCATACCGGCGATCGGCATAGCCACCTGCGCCAATATTTCACCGTTCTGGCTGAGGGCCATGCCGCCGCCAGTGGCGATCAGCGCGTTGGCGGCCAGCGCCATATCATGAGGATCGCGGCCCAGCACCACCAGGTTATGTGAATCATGAGAATAACTGGTGGCGATCGCCCCACGCAATTCTCCCCAACCTTCCAGTAATGCCAACTGTGGCCTGGCCGGGTGGCGGGCGTGGCGATGCTGTACCCAGATCAGGCTGAAACCCGGCGGGAGCTGCACCTTGCCATCGCGTACTTCCACCGTGGTTTCATTCCATTGGGTGAAGCGCGCGCCTTTGATATGGCGCAACGTAGCCTGGCCGTGACGAATGGCAGCAATGCGCATGATGAAATCGTCTGCGGCCAATGGCGGCAGGTGTAGCGTGTCACGCGGTGCGGATACGCCTGGCGTCGCTTGCACTGGAGCCAGCATTTTGCCCTGTTCTGCCAGACACTGGCCAGCAACGTAAACCCGCTGGGCCTGAAGGTGCTCCAGAGAGTCAAAGACTACCAAATCGGCAATCCGTCCTGCGGCAATCAGGCCCAGATCGTTACGTTGCAAGCGAATGGCGGCATTGAGCGTAGCCATGCGTAGCGCATCGGTGGCTGGCAATCCGTGTTCGATCAACAGATTGAGCAGGGCGATAATGCCGCCTTTCTCCAGCAGTATATCGGGTGGTACGTCATCGGTGCAGATGGTGATTTGAGAGGAGAAGTGCGGCAGCGATTTTAAGGCCGCAACGATTTCAGGTAACAGGTAAGGATGGGAACCCCGGATCTCCAGCGTCAGCCCGGAGCGTAATTTTTCCAGGGCATCGGCAGCAGAGGTCAGTTCATGATCGGAAGTCACGCCAGCAGCCAGATAGGCTTGCAGCTGCGGGCCGCTCAAACCACGCGCATGACCTTCAATCAATTTGCCGCTGTTCAGCCCAGCGTTGAGGATTTCCTGCATTCGCTCACTGCCGTGCAGCACACCGTGCATATCCATCACTTCCGCCACGCCGCCCACTTCGGGCCAAGCCAACATAGTGTCCATCTCGCAGCCACCAAACTCGGCACCGGACATTTCCAGCCCTGGCGTCGAAGGTACGCTGGAGGGAGCCGCGCAGATCACCCGTAAAGGCAGGTTACGGCTGGCATCCACCGCGTAGCGCACTCCGGCAACGCCAAGTACGTTTGCCAATTCATGCGGATCCCAGAAGATGGTGGTGGTGCCCTGTGCGACGACGATCTCGGCATAGCGTTCTGGCAGCAGGTGGGAACTCTCGACGTGCACATGAGTATCGATCAGACCCGGGCTGAGGTAGGCCCCTGCCAGATCTTGCGTTTGATGGGCCGTTGGCAAAGTGCCACAAGGGTGAACGCTGGCGATCAGTGGGCCGACAATACCAATATCAACCAGACGGATTTCCCCGGTGACCATATCGACCAGATTGGCATTGATCAGCAACAAATCAAACGGTGTATGGCCTGACGCAGCCTGTACGGCACGTTGGCGTTCGTCGTTCCTGACAGAAAAGGTAGCCATTATAATCCCCGTAACAAGAGTAAGGGAGTTACTGTAGGCGGGGGCACAAGCTTTGCACAGATGATTTAATTTATTGTGTGATAAGAAACAGTTATGCTGTGGCAAACGTTTACTTCTTTTCCAGGCAGGTGAAGCTATGTCCGAGCCATGGCGACGATTACCGGCGCTTTCCCTCAAGCAGATTCAGTATTTTGTTACCCTGGCACAGCTACGACATTTCACCGATACCGCCAGCCGTCTGGCGATCAGTCAGCCTGCGTTAAGCAGCGCACTACGGCAAACCGAGGCCGTGCTCGGCGGGAAGTTAGTTAATCGAACGGCCTCGGCGGTTACCCTGACGGAGCTAGGCGCTGCTATCCTGCCGCATGCGCAACGGTTGCTGAATGTGGCTCATGCTAGTTTTGATGATATGCAACGCGTCATGTTGGCCGGAGGAGATGGCACGCTACGCATCGGCCTGGTGCCTTCGGTGAGCAGCCTGCTGTTTCCTGCGGTGCCGCAATTGCTCATGCAGCATTTCCCACGTTTACGCATCGAGTTCCACGATCAAACCAATGATTCCCTGCTGCGGCAGTTGGAAAATGGGCTGATAGACTTTGGCATCGGGGCGCTGGACAGTTCGGTACCAGATACAGTGGAGATCTATCCGTTGCAGGAAGATCCGTTTGTGGCGGTGATGCGCCGTGACGATCCCTTGGCGGATCCCCATCATCTGCCTTGGCGGCAATTGGCTAACCGGGATATTGCGGTATTTTCGAAAGGGAATAGCAGTAGATTGGTGTCGGCATTGGCGGAAAGCCATCGGCTGAACTTGGCAGCTCGCTATCAGGTCGATTTTCTCGAAACGCTGTATGGTTTGGTGCGCTCACAATTAGCGGTGGCTATTTTACCGCAGCTTTATACCACGCATTTAAACGATGAAGAATTAACCGTTATTCAATTACAACAGCCACTGCTTAGCCGCACTGTGGCGCTTATGCGCAGTGCAAAACAAAATCACTCGCCGTTAATTGAAAATTGTTTCCAATTACTACTGCACGATTTTCAGCTCAGAGGCAAGCTAAGTTGATTTTTTAAGATAATGCTTAATTTGAGTTGCCATTGAAGCCGATAATATTATCGGCTCAACGCAAGGCTACTTTGATTATCTTACAAATTTCCAAACGGCGACCGGAATTTTATCGTACAGCTTGTTCATAGTCAGTTCGGCCAGGCGATGATCGGCAGCAGAGTAGAACAGCTCTAGCTCATCGTCAGAGAGTTCGTACTTATTTTTCTCGATCACGCGCTCTAGGGTTTCAATCGTGGTGCATTTACGCAAACGCATCAGATAGTCAATTTTTGTCATGATAACCTTTAGTCTTATTAACCATAAAATTATTTGAGGATAATTATCCCCTAAGTTTTCATCGTGGTACAGATGTCCTCTCCTGAGAACAATCTGAATGTGCGCGCCTTGGTTTTTTGCCAGCGACGCAGATCGGAGTCATTAATACCGTAGCTGCTAAACAGCGTGTAGGTATCGTCGAGGTACTCTTCGACCAGTTCCGATAAGTCACTTTCGTCCATGTATTTAATTTTAAAACTCATTACAAACGAAGCAATATGTTCGATCAGCTCATTAAGCTGAAGATTGACGGCGGACGTTGGATCGTTCACCCAGCCGTGGTGGCTGTCACCCAAGGTGGCTATGCCTTCGTCATACAGATTTTCACACAAGAATTTGAGTTGAGCAATATCGTGCCTTTTAGGCGAATACTCATCCATATCATCCCCCGTCAGTCTTAATTTCGGTGTTGATAACACTCTGTGAGTACACTGATTTAACATCATATACAGTCAAGCTTAGCTCAGGCTTAATAAACTTTCTGCATAATTAATATAAATCATTTTATGCCATCTAGCTGATCACTATTACCGAAACTTACAATTCGTCAGCGGTTGACGGACGCGAGTTGTCGATAACCTCAAACAGCAAACCCTTTTCAGTTACGGAAAATGTGACAGAATCATTTATGTATTCGTCACTGCTGAGATCCAAACATGCGTTAAAAATTGACCATTGATAGCGGTAACTCATTGAATACTCGTTACTACTGATGCAGTTAATCTCAACGATTTCTAATGAACCTTCCGTATAGCGTGCATTCTCGGAGTAAAAGCTTAGCCCACTGGTGAGCGCCGGTACCAATTCAGATAATTGATTAACGATCACTTTCCTTAATTGCTTCACAGAAAGTGTGCCTACTTCGGAACCACGGCTTAGTGTCACTAGCATTTGGATATCTGGTTGTATCACATTCTATGCCGCTATCTTACTCCTTTTCCAGCCTGGGTGGGCAAACTTTTCGTGGAATAACGCTTTTTTACCCAGCTTTGAGAGTTTTACCCTTCAAAAGCTCTGCCAGCCATCCAGTATTCTCGGCTCGATAGCCTGGGAGTGTTACGTTCTGTTGCATTATTCACCCAGGGCGGCTTGAGGTTTGTCAATTTATGTGATGTTATATTATTACAATAACTCCTGTGCTTATCGGCGATAACCATGCTGCCTAACCTCTCCATTACCCTGTTTAGCTCAGCCGCGCTGGTGCGCTGTGCTGCCGTTACCGTACTGCTGCTATTGCTTTGGCTAGCCATTGCCTGGGCGGTTGCGCTGCCATGATAACGCTGCAAAACGCCGTAGTCGGTTATGACCGTACCCCTTTGTTTCCAGCGCTAAGTGGTCATTTTGCCACTGGCTCATTAACGGCAGTGATCGGCGTTAACGGTGCCGGTAAATCTACGCTGTTAAAGTCGTTAGCCGGATTGCACCCGTTGTTGGCAGGCAAACTGAATTTTACGGGGGGTAAAGCACCGGCGATGGCCTATCTGCCACAGTTGGCGGAGCTGGATCGCCAATTTCCTATTCTGGTTCAGGATCTGGTCGCCATGGGCTGTTGGCCGCAAAGCGGTCTGTTTGGCGGCGTTAATAATCGCTCCATGCAGCAAATAGCCAACGCGTTAGCTACCGTGGGCATGAGTTCGCTGGCCCGTGAGGCGGTGGGGGAATTATCCGGCGGGCAACTGCAACGCGCGCTATTTGCCCGTTTACTGGTCCAGCAGTCGCCATTGATTTTACTGGACGAGCCTTTTACTGGCATTGATGCGGCCACCACTCAGCTGTTATTGCAGGTGATTGCGCAGTTGCATCGGCAGGGAAGGACGGTGATCGCCGTATTGCACGATATGTCTACCGTGGCCAACCATTTCCCCGCAGCGTTGTTGCTTACCCCGGAAGGCTGTCATTGGGATCATGCCGAGCGGGTGTTAGCGCATTATTCGACGGCGACTCGTCAGAAAGGAGCTGCGTAATGACGTTACTCCAACTATTAGTCGATCCTTTTGTCTCCTTTGGTTTTATGCGCCGGGCATTGGTTGCCTGTCTGGCAATTTCTCTGAGCGCCGCACCACTCGGGGTCTTTTTACTGTTGCGCCGAATGAGCCTGGTGGGCGATGCGCTTTCTCATGCGGTATTACCCGGTGCGGCAATCGGCTATCTGATTTCTGGCATGTCGCTGGTGGCTATGGGCGTAGGGGGATTTATTGCCGGGTTGGCCGTTGCCATGCTTTCCGGGGTGGTGAGCCGCAAAACCCCGTTAAAAGAAGACGCCAGCTTTGCGGGTTTCTATCTGGGGTCGCTGGCCTTGGGCGTCACGCTGGTCTCTTTACGTGGCTCTAGCGTCGATTTGCTGCACGTACTGTTTGGCTCGATCCTGGCGGTAGATGCGCAAGCGATGGTGATGGTCGGCATTATCGCCAGTGTTTCGCTGGTGATGCTGGCGGTGCTATATCGCGCGCTGGTGATTGAATCTTTTGACAGCACTTTTCTGCGCGTCAGTGCTCCACGCTGGCTGGCGTGGATCCACGGACTTTTTCTTGCGTTGGTAGTGATCAACCTGGTGGCTGGATTTCAAATCCTTGGCACCTTGATGTCGGTAGGGCTGATGATGCTACCAGCGACCTGCGCCCGCTTCTGGGCACGAGATTTACCACAGACATTGGCCGTGGCAATGGGGATTGCGTTGCTCGCCAGCCTGGTTGGTCTGGAGTGGTCCTACTATGCGTCACTCCCCGCTGGCCCCGCAATTGTGCTCAGCGCCAGCGTGATGTTTTTACTGTCGATTTTGTTTGGGACGCGTGGCGGGATGTTGCGCCGTGCGCGTCATTAAGAAGTGCTATCTGCAAGGAGAAATCATGAAATCTTTACCCATTACGCTGGTGGCAGCTGCTCTGCTTGCCAGCCCGTTTGTGCAGGCAAAAACCGTTGAGGCAGTGGCCAGCTTTTCGATTCTGGGTGATATCGTCAAACAGGTGGGGGGCGAACATGTGAAAGTCAGCACCCTGGTTGGCCCGGATGGCGATCCTCACAGTTTTGAGCCATCACCGCAAGACAGCAAGCAGCTGGCTCAGGCAGATGTGGTGTTTGTCAGCGGGTTGGGGCTTGAGGGGTGGATCGACCGATTGGTTAAAGCGTCGGGCTATCAAGGGGAGGTGATCACCACCTCCAAAGGGATCGCGTCGCGCAGCATGGAAGAAGAGGGCAAACAGGTCACCGACCCACACGCCTGGAACAGCATGAAGAATGGCGTGCAGTATGCGACTAACGTGATGAATGCGCTGATCGCCGCCGATCCTGAAGACGCAGCCTATTTCCGCCAACGGGGTGGTGAATACATTCAACAGCTTCAGCAGCTTGATGGTTGGGCCAAAGCCCAGTTCGCTGAGGTGCCACAGCAAAAGCGCAAGGTGCTGACCAGTCATGATGCCTTCGGTTATTTTGGGCAAGAGTACGGCGTCACCTTCCTTGCCCCGGTCGGTTTTTCTACCGAGGCCGAAGCCAGCGCCAGCGATGTCGCCGGGCTGATCAAACAGATCAGGCAGGAAAAGGTCAACGCCTACTTTATTGAGAACCAAACGGATCCGCGTCTGGTGAAGCAGATCGCGGCGGCAACGGGGGCAAAAGCAGGGGGCGAGCTGTATCCTGAAGCGCTATCCAAGCCACAAGGCCCGGCAGCCAGCTACGTTCAGGCGTTCAAGCATAATGTCGAGGCCATTGCGGGCAGCATGAAGTAGCTTTTATCCCCATCGGTTGCGGTGGGGCTTTCTCTTGATGATGGCACCGGGCAATAAAAAGCCCCGTTGAGCAGCAACGGGGCTTTGGTTAGTTATGACACTGTGGTTTAACGCTTCTTCTTACGTCCCTGTACCGCTTTAAAACGCGGGTTGGACTTACAAATCACAAAGACGCGGCCATGACGGCGCACCACTTTGCAATCTGGATGGCGGCCCTTCGCCGAACGTAGTGAACTCAATACTTGCATTATCAACCCCGATTTTTTCTACTGTTAACCAAATGACCAAACCGCTGCTGGAAGCGCGCGGTACTGCCTTCTTTTGAGAACTCCTTCTGCTTACCGGTGTAGTACGGGTGTGAAGCGGAAGAGACGTCTATGGTGACGTAGGGCCAGCTTTTGCCCTCAAGTTCGATGGTGCGATCGGTTTTGATGGTCGATCCCACCTTGAAGTAGGTATCGGCACTGAGATCGTGAAATACCACGGTGCGGTAGTCTGGATGGATGCCTGCTTTCATGATGACCCTAATTGTTATGTTATACTATAACATTTATTATACACCTCTCCGGGATCGGGATCAACCCCAAATTGGCGTTAATCCTGGTTGGGGTTGTTGGCTGGATAACAGGCAAAAAAAAGGCCGCTTGCGCGGCCTCAGACGATTGATGAACCTCATTGGGTTCACAAAACGTTGGGGCGCAGCATGCTGCGCCCGTTTGGAGCATCAGTGATGCTTAACCGGATGGGTATGTTCCAGATCTTCAGTCTTTTTGCTGAAGCGGCGGCGAACCACCACGAAGAACACCGGTACAAAGAAGATTGCCAGGACGGTTGCTGTCACCATCCCGCCCATTACGCCGGTACCTACCGCGTTCTGTGCGCCGGAGCCTGCACCGCTGCTGATAACCAGCGGCATAACCCCGAGGATAAAGGCCAGTGATGTCATCAGGATTGGACGCAGACGCATACGCACCGCTTCCAGAGTTGATTCAACCAGCCCTTTACCTTCTTTATCCATCAGGTCCTTGGCAAATTCCACGATTAATATCGCGTTCTTCGCCGACAACCCAATGGTTGTCAACAGGCCCACCTGGAAGTAAACGTCGTTTTCCAGCCCACGCATGGTCGCGGCCAACAGGGCGCCTATGACCCCCAATGGTACAACCAACATAACGGAGAATGGAATCGACCAGCTCTCGTACAGAGCAGCCAGACACAGGAACACCACGATCAGTGAGATGGCGTACAGTGACGGAGCCTGGTTACCGGACAGACGTTCCTGATAGGACATACCGGTCCAGTCATAGCCCACACCGTTTGGCAGTTTCGCCGCCAGTTGCTCCATCATGTCCATCGCTTCACCGGTACTCTTACCTGGTGCCGCCTGGCCGAGGATTTCCATCGATGGCAAGCCGTTGTAACGTTCCAGACGCGGTGAACCGAATTCCCATTTCGCCGTAGCGAAGGCGGAGAACGGTACCATCTGCCCGGTGCTACCACGCACATACCAGTTATTAATATCCTCCGGCAGCATACGGAACGGGGCTTCAGCCTGTACGTAAACCTTCTTCACACGACCGCGGTCGATAAAGTCGTTCACGTAGGAGCCGCCCAGCGCGGTGCCGATGGTGGTATTAATATCGCTCAGGGAAACGCCCAACGTCTGTGCTTTTTCCTGATCGATGACCAGTTTGAACTGAGGTGTATCTTCCAGACCGTTAGGGCGCATACCGGTCAGCAAATCAGAGTGTTCTGCCGCCATGCCCAACAGTTGGTTACGCGCTGCGGTCAGTTTTTCGTGACCAAGGTTAGCCTGATCGATCAACTGGAAGTCGAAGCCGGTCGCCGTCCCCAGTTCCACAATCGCTGGCAGGTTAAAGGCGAAAACCAAACCGTCTTTAATCTGCGAGAAAGCGCCCATGGCACGGGCTGCAATCGCTGGCACCTTGTTCTCTTCGCCTTTACGCTCAGACCAGTCTTTCAGGCTGACAAACGCCAAACCGGTGTTCTGACCCTGGCCGCTGAAGCCGAAGCCATTAACGGTAAACACCGAGTTGATGTTGTCTTTTTCGTTTTCGTGGTAATAGCGGTTAACTTCATCCAGGACTTTCTGGGTACGTTCCTGTGTGGCACCCGCTGGCATTTGTACCATGGTCAGCAGGATGCCCTGGTCTTCGTCCGGCAGGAACGAGGAAGGCAAGCGCATGAACAGCACGGCCATACCAACCACAATCAGCAGGTAGATCACCAAGTAACGCCCGGTGCTACGCAGGATGTTCGCTACGCTGTCGGTATAGTGGTGGGTGCTCTTGTCAAACAGGCGGTTAAACCAGCCGAAGAAGCCGGTCTTGATGCCATGATCGCCTTTCGGGATCGGTTTGAGCATGGTGGCACACAGCGCCGGCGTCAGGATCAACGCCACCAGTACGGACAGCACCATGGCGGAAACGATGGTGATCGAGAACTGACGATAGATGGCCCCGGTTGACCCGCCAAAGAAGGCCATCGGGATAAATACTGCCGACAGCACCATGGCGATACCGACCAGTGCGCCCTGGATCTGTTCCATCGATTTCTTGGTGGCTTCTTTCGGCGGCAGGCCCTCTTCGGCCATGACGCGCTCGACGTTTTCTACCACCACGATGGCGTCATCCACCAGCAGGCCTATCGCCAACACCATGCCGAACATCGTCAGGGTGTTTATCGAGAAGCCAAACGCTGCCAGGATAGCGAACGTCCCCAGCAATACCACCGGTACGGCGATCGTTGGGATCAGCGTAGCGCGGAAGTTCTGCAGGAACAGATACATCACCAGGAATACCAGGATGATTGCTTCGATCAGCGTTTTGACCACTTCGTTAATAGAAATCTTAACGAACGGTGTGGTGTCGTAAGGATAAACAACCTTCAGGCTTGCAGGGAAGAACGGTTCCAGCTTGGCCAGTTCCGACTTGACTTCCGCCGCCGTGTTCAGGGCGTTGGCACCGGTTGCCAGCTTGATGCCGATACCGGCAGCAGGTTTACCGTTATAACGGGCAATGATGTTGTAGCTCTCACCGCCCAGCTCAACCCTGGCCACGTCTCTCAGGCGTACCTGCGAACCATCCGGGTTAACTTTCAGCTGGATTTTGCTGAATTCTTCCGGTGAGGTCAGACGGGTTTGCGCGATGATCGAGGCGTTCAACTGTTGGCCTTTCACCGGTGGGGTACCACCGAGCTGGCCTGCAGCAACCTGGTTGTTCTGCACTTTGATCGCGGCGATAACATCGCCTGGGGTCAGTTGGTAGTTGTTCAGTTTGTTGGGATCGAGCCAGATACGCATCGCGTACTGGGAACCAAACAGCTGAACGTCACCCACACCAGAAGTACGGCTGATAGGATCCTTGATGTTGGAACCGACATAGTCCGCGATATCTTCCTGCGACATGCTGCCGTCGTCGGAGATAAAGCCCGCTACCATCAGGAAGCTGCTGCTTGATTTCTCGACGCTGACGCCCTGTTGCTGCACTTCTTGCGGCAGCAGTGGCATGGCCAACTGCAGCTTGTTCTGCACCTGCACCTGAGCGATATCAGGATCGGTACCGGAGTTGAAGGTCAACGTAATCTGAACGTTACCGGACGAGTCACTGTTGGAGGACATGTACAGCAGGTTATCGATACCGTTCATATTCTGTTCGATAACCTGTGTCACGGTATCCTGCACCGTTTTGGCGTCAGCGCCCGGGTAGTTGGCGGCGATCGTGACTGCTGGTGGCGCAATGGTCGGATATTGCGCAATAGGCAGCTTCATAATCGACAAGATGCCCGCCAACATAATGATGATGGCGATTACCCACGCAAATATGGGGCGATCTATAAAGAACTTAGCCATGTATTACCGGCTCCTTTTTATGACTTCTTCTCGGGTTCAGACGCCGTCTGCGGCTTGCTATCCGCTTCTTGCGCTTTCACCTGAACGCCAGGTCTGATTTTCTGCAGGCCGGTAACAATGACGCGATCGCCCGGTTTCAAACCAGCCGTCACTAACCATTTGTTGCCAATGGCCTGTGCGGCGGTCAGCGTACGAACTTCCACTTTATCGTCCGCACCGACAACCATCGCGGTAGCTTCACCACGTGGGTTACGGGTGATACCTTCTTGTGGCACCAGCAGGGCATCGCTACGCACGCCTTCGTCCAGACGGGCACGTACGAACATGCCTGGCAGCAAGGCATCGTTCGGGTTAGGGAAGATGGCGCGAATAGTGATAGAACCGGTGGTTTCATCAACGGTTACGTCGGAGAACTCCAGCGAACCTTCCTGTGCATATTCCTGACCGTTTTCCAGCAGCAGCTTCACTTTAGCCTTGCCGTTTTCCTGTTTCAGGGTGCCGTTAGCCAGCTCCTGTTTCAGGCGCAGGTAATCGTTGCTTGACTGGGTCACGTCGACATACATCGGGTCCAGTTGCTGCACCGTAGCCAGCGCGTTGGCCTGACCGGAAGTTACCAGTGCCCCTTCGGTTACCGATGAAAGCCCGATACGGCCGCTGATCGGTGAAGTGACCTTGGTGTAAGCCAGGTTGATACGCGCGGTTTCCACAGCGGCCTTGGCCGCTACCACGGCGGCGTTAGCCTGCAGCAGGGTAGAGTTGGCGTTATCGAAGTCTTGTTTACTGATGTAGTTGGTACCCAGCAAAGGCTTGTAGCGGTTAACCGTCAGACGCGCAATTTCTGCCGCGGCCTGGGCTTTGGCCAGATCGCCTTTGGCACTGTCGTAGGCTGCCTGATAGGTCGCTGGATCGATTTGATACAGTGAAACACCGGCCTTGATATCGCTGCCTTCGGTAAAGTTGCGTTTCAGGATGATGCCACTGACCTGAGGGCGAACTTCGGCGATGCGATATGCTGCGGTGCGGCCAGGAAGATCGGTAGTAATATTGAGAGGTTCAGCCTTCAATGTCACCACACCCACGGCAGGGGCTGGGTGTTGAGCACCTTGTTGCTGGGTTTCTTTATCGTTACATCCTGTAAGCACTAAGCTGCCTGAAAGCATCAGAACTGCCGCCAGAGGCGTTAACCCTCTGTTTTTGTTCATAGAAAAACCTCAAGTGTCCGATTTCAAATTGATCAATGGATCACAAGCTTTAAAACCCATTGCTGCGTTAATTATATGTGCGTGCTATGGTACATACATTCGCGAATGTATGTAAATCACACTCCCCCTAAAAAACAACATCATGGCACGAAAAACCAAACAGCAGGCGCAAGAAACACGACAACAGATCCTCGACGCCGCGGTGAGGGAGTTCTCCGAGCGTGGCGTTTCAGCTACCTCGCTGACTGATATCGCTACCGCTGCCGGGGTTACGCGTGGTGCTATTTACTGGCACTTCAAGAATAAGGTAGACCTGTTTAATGAAGTTTGGGAGCTCTCAGAGTCGAAAATAGGCGATCTGGAGATAGAGTATCAGGCAAAGTATCCCGATAATCCACTGCGTATTTTAAGAGAGATTCTGATTTACATACTGACCGCGACGGTCGACGACGGCCGCCGCCGGGCATTGATGGAAATCGTGTTCCATAAATGCGAATTTATCGGTGAAATGATGCCGTTACATGACGCTCGCAAGGTGCTTTACCTTGAAGGCTATGAGCGTATCGAACGTGTTTTGCGTAACAGTATGGCTCATGGTCAACTCCCTGCCGATCTGCACACGCGCCGGGCCGCAATTACCCTACGCGCCTATCTCACCGGCCTGATGGAAAACTGGCTGTTTATGCCCGAAAGCTTTGATCTGAAAGCCGAGGCGAGTATCTTGGTCGACAGTTTCCTCGAAATGGTGCAGCTCAGCCCTTCTTTACGTATGAACGCGCCAGCTCGTTAGACCTTAGATAAGGAGAATCCTCATGTCATCTCTGTTACTGATTGCCAACGGTGCGGCCTATGGCCAGGAATCGTTGTTCAATGCGCTACGTCTGGCTATCACCCTGAAAGAGCAGCAGACCGATCTGCAACTGAAGCTGTTTCTGATGTCCGATGCCGTCGTGGCTGGCCTTGCCGGGCAGCAGCCGCGCGAAGGCTATCATTTGCAGCAGATGCTGGAAATTCTGACGGCGCAGCAGGTCCCGGTAAAACTGTGTAAAACCTGTGCCGATGCCCGTGGCATCAGCCAACTCAAGCTGGCCGATGGCGTAGAGATTGGTACGCTGGTGGAGTTGGCTCAGTGGACGCTGGCGGCGGATAAAGTGCTGACCTTCTGATCGCTTTACAGTACATCCTGCAACGCTTTTACTATTCTTGCCAACCTGCGATCGTGATAACCTTGGCGCTTCATTGTTAAACCGACGTTAAATCATGAGTCGCAGGCGTATTCTCCCCGCAGTCCGAACAATTTCCTTCTCTTGCGTTGTGGGTCAATTGCGCATTTTCACGCTATGGCTGTTGTTATTACTGGCTTTGCCTTTGGGTGCCTTCGCAGCGCAAAACGGCGATCTTCCTGCACGCAGCGACATTCAAAGCCAGATTGAGACGCTGAACAAACAAAAAAATCTGACGCCGGTCGAAAAGCTGTCTTTGCAGGATTTAAACCGCACGCTGGAGTTGCTTGACGGCATCGATCGCATCAAGCAAGAGGTCAATCAGCTTAAACAGCAGGTTCAGCAGGCACCGGCCAAATTACAACAGGTCACGCGGGATCTGGAGTCGCTGAAAAATCCGGCTGATGAAGCGGTGACGCGAGCCGAACTGTTGCCGCTTTCCCTGCGCCAACTGGAAAGCCGCCTGTACCAGACGTTGGACGAACTGCAGGACACGCAGGAAAATCTCTCGACCTACAATAGCCAGCTTATCTCATTACAAACCCAGCCCGAACGTGTACAGAGCAGCATGTACGCGGCTTCCCAACGCCTGCAGGAAATTCGTAACCTGCTAAGCGATCGCGCACCGGGGCAACAGATGTTACGCAGCACGCAACAGGTCATGCTCACTACGGAGCAGGTGTTGCTCAATGCCGAGATCGACCTGCAGCGCAGAAGCCTGGATGCCAATACGACGTTACAAGACCTGCTCCAGAAGCAGCGCGATTACACCACCATGAACATCGACGCCCTGGATCGCCGGGTACAGGTGTTGCAGGACGTGGTCAACAGCAAACGGCTGACGCTGTCGGAAAAAACGGCCAAAGAGGCGCAGAACCCGGAGGATGCCAGCGATATCCAGAGCAACAAGCTGGTGAGCAAAGAGCTGAACATCAACCGGCAAATCAGCCAGCGGCTGATCACCGCCACGCAAGAAAGCAACACTCTATTCCAGCAAAACATTCAGGTAAAAAACTGGCTCGATCGTGGTCTGCAATCGGAACAGAACCTGAAAGAGCAGATCCAGGTGCTGAAGGGTAGCCTGGTGCTGTCGCGCATCCTTTATCAGCAGCAGCAAAACCTGCCGCCGGGCACGCTGGTGGCGGATATGAGCACCCAAATTGCAGACTTACGGCTGGAGCAGTTTGAGATCAACCAGCAGCGCGACGAGTTGTTCAAGGGCGATGAATTTATCGACAGGCTGGTGGCCGACAGTAAGGAAAAGGCCAACGGTGACGTGCTGGATGCCTTGAATGAAATTGTTGATATGCGCCGTGAGCTGCTCGATCAACTGAACAAACAGCTCAATAACCAGCTGTCGCTGGCCATCAACCTGCAAATTAACCAGCAGCAACTGACCAGCGTCTATAGCTCGGTACAGGACACGCTGACCCAGCAGATTTTCTGGGTCAACAGCAACAAGCCCATTGATTTCGCCTGGCTCAAGGGACTGCCTGGCGCGGTGAAGGAACAGCTGGCCGGGCTGGATTTCAAATTCGAGCCTGGGCAGATGCTGATGGGGGGGCTGCATGCGCTGGTGTTCCTGATCCCATTACTGATCGTGATTGGCCTGCTGCGCTGGCGCTATCGCCTGATTGACCGGCATCTGCAAAAGCTGGCCAATGATGTCGGCCAGCTAAAGCGCGATAGCCAAATGCATACGCCGAAAGCCATTCTGCTGACCTTGTTAAAGGTATTACCGGGTTCGTTACTGCTGCTCGGTGCCGGGTTCTGGTTCTATCGGGCCGAGTTCAGCATCAGCGATTTTATCTGGGCCTTGTCACAACAGCTGGCGCTGTTCTGGCTGGTGTTTGGCTTCACCTTTCGCATGCTGGCCCCGGGGGGGATTTCTGAGCGGCACTTTGCGACTCCGGCCGATCGCTGTGCGCACTACCGCCGCCAGACTTTCAGGCTGGGGCTGGCCTTGCTACCGCTGATCTTCTGGTCGGTTTTGGGGGAGAAAGCCCCGCTGAGATTGGTTGAAGATGTGATTGGCCAGGTGGTGGTGATCCTGACGTTGACGCTATTAGCGGTACTGGTATTCCCTATTTGCCGCGATCATTGGCGTGAAAAAGACTCCCACAAGGTGCGGCTGCTGATGGTCACCGCGTTGGCTGCCACACCGGTGATCCTGCTTGGGCTGATGTTTGCCGGTTACTTCTACACCACGTTACGCTTGGCTGGCCGTTGGATCGACAGCCTGTATCTGTTCTTCCTGTGGAATATCGTTTACCTGGCGGCTATCCGTGGCCTGAGCGTCGCTGCTCGTCGGCTGGCCTATCGCCGTGCCCTGGCGCGCCGCCAAAACATGGCCAAAGAGGGGGCCGAAGGGAACGAACCGCTGGAGGAACCGCCGCTGGCGTTGGATCAAATCAACCAGCAATCGTTGCGTTTGACCACTATGGTGCTGTTTCTGATCTTCGCCAGCGCGTTTTATGCGATTTGGTCGGATTTGGTCACGGTGATCTCTTATCTCGATAGCGTTACCCTGTGGCATTACACCAGCAACGTGGCGGGCAGTGTGATCCCACAGGCGGTAACGCTGGGCAATATGATGGTGGCGGTGCTTGCGGTGATTGTGGCTTACGTCATGACGCGCAACCTGCCGGGTTTGCTGGAAGTGTTGGTATTATCAAGGCTGCAGTTGCGGCAGGGGGCGTCATACGCCATAACCACTGTACTGACCTACCTGATCACTGCAGTGGGCACCATCACCGCGTTAGGGTCGCTAGGTGTCTCGTGGGATAAACTCCAGTGGCTGGTAGCGGCGCTGTCGGTGGGGTTGGGCTTCGGTTTGCAGGAAATTTTTGCCAACTTTGTTTCCGGCCTGATCATCCTGTTTGAACGGCCGGTGCGTATCGGCGATACCATCACCATCGGCACCTATTCCGGTACGGTCAGCAAGATCCGTATCCGCGCCACCACCATTACGGATTTTGACCGGAAAGAAGTGATCATCCCTAACAAAGCGTTTGTCACCGAGCGGCTGATTAACTGGTCATTGTCAGACACCATTACCCGCGTGCTGATTAAAGTGGGGGTAGCCTACGGTTCGGATCTGGACAAGGTTAAGGCGGTACTGTTGCAAGCGGCACATGAAAACCCGCGCGTGATGACGGATCCAGAGCCGACGGTGTTTTTCCTCAACTTTGGTGCCAGCACGCTGGATCATGAGTTGCGGTTGTACGTGCGGGAGCTGCGCGATCGTAGCTTTACCGTGGACGAACTGAACCGGGCGATCGATCGCCTGTGCCGTGAGAACGAGATCAATATTGCCTTCAACCAGTTGGAAGTGTATCTGCATAACCAGCAGGGTAATGAAGTGCAGGAGGTCAAGCGGGGGCAGGCTCCGGGAGACGGTATTCAACCGGCGGTGTAGGAACCTGACGCTAAAAGCTGGCGGGCCATGATCATTGGCCCGCAGGCAAATACGGTGAGGTGATGCCTGCGCGCTGCATCTTTTCCTGATAATCTTTTCTGACGATATCCAGCGCGGCCAGCGCCGTTGCCGGATCGATCTCGTTGCATTCCAGCAGGTAAATCAAGTCTACCGCCAGTTGTAATTCTGGGGAGGCATTATCTAGCGACATAAGTCCAACGTTTGTATGAGTGAAGGAGTCATCCCATGCGCTAAACGCAGGAGAGACGCAGTTGTGCTTTGGCTGAGTATAGTGAACATGATGCGGGGAAGGGAATAATCATTAAAATAATGTGACAAATATTCAAAAACCGTTTTCTTTTCGCTCGATGCTGCGCTCTATACGCGCCAATGCTTGCCGACAACGCACTAATCTGCCTTCGAAGGCGGCCAGCTCGTGCTGCAATTTCTTCTGCGCGGCGAAAGTGGTCTGTTGCCCCAACAGGCTTTCGCGATCCTGGATCATGGCGATCAGGCGGCGTTCATAGTCCTGATGTTCGGCGAGCTTATGGTACAAATCGACTACCGCCACTTCCTTCGGCTGATTTTTACGCCGTATCGTCAGGGTAGCCATTTCGCGCTGTAACGCCGTGAGCTGTGCCACCAGCTTTTCCGCCAGAAAGGCAACGTGCGCGGTCCGGTTGTCTTTTACCGCCGTTTGTAGCTGGGCAAAGTTCCTCTGTACCTCGGCCAGATAATCCCGTAACCGGGTGCCGTGGTTGGAGAACAGTGCCACGTCAAAGCGTGCCTGCGAGATGGGGACATCGCCTCGGGGTTGGATTTCGCTGGCCAGAGCGACGATCTGTTGTTCAAGCGCCTGTAATAAGCGGTGCGTAGTCACGTGAGATCCTTCGATAAGGCAGTCGGTGCCTAAGCTTGCCCGTGAAAGCGTCATGAAACAAGCTTCCAATGGATAAACCCGCCAACTGGCAGCAATATGGCCAGGGATGATACAGTAAACGGGCTATCATGACAGGTAAGGACAGGCATGACTCGTTGGTTGTTGATTATACTGGGATGGTTGGCCGTGGTGCTGGCCACGCTGGGCGTAGTGTTGCCACTGCTGCCAACGACCCCATTTCTACTATTGGCTGCCTGGTGCTTTGCCCGCTCATCGCCGCGCTTCCACTATTGGTTGTTGTATCGCTCCTGGTTCGGATCGTATTTACGCCATTGGCAACAGCATAAGGCGCTGCCGCCTGGAGCCAAGTGGAAAGCGGTAGTGCTTATCGTGCTGACGTTTGCCGTTTCCCTATGGTTGGTGCCACTTTGGTGGGTGCGCGTTTTACTGCTGACGATCCTGGTTATCCTGCTGACTTTTATGCTCCGGCTGCCAGTTATTGACCTGTCGCAACAAAAACAGCGCTGATCGTGCGGCGTCAGTTGCATTTATCCGCCTTTTTGCATAGATTTGGGCGTTTTCGTGCGCAGGTTTCCTCCCGCCGTTTTTTTGTTCATGGCGTGGCAGTTGAAGGCCTGTGTGGAAGTTATCAGGTAGTTTTATCAGGCAACAACTATGACCGCGACTGCGCAACAGCTTCAGTATATTAGAGACAGTATCAAAACCATTCCCGACTATCCGAAGCCGGGTATTCTGTTCCGTGATGTGACCAGCCTGCTGGAAGATCCGCTGGCGTATGCTTCGAGCATTGAACTCCTGGTTGAACGTTACCGCGATACGGGCATCACCAAGGTGGTGGGTACTGAAGCGCGTGGTTTCCTGTTCGGCGCACCGGTAGCGTTAGCGTTGGGCGTGGGCTTCGTGCCGGTTCGCAAGCCGGGCAAACTGCCGCGTGCGACCCTGAGCGAAAGCTATGAGCTGGAATACGGCACCGATAAGCTGGAAATTCACACCGACGCTATTGTCGCCGGTGATAAAGTGCTGGTTGTTGACGATCTGCTGGCCACGGGCGGCACGATCGAAGCCACCGCTACGCTGATCCGCCGTCTGGGTGGTGAAGTGACCGGTGCGGCATTCATTATTAACCTGCCGGATCTCGGGGGCGAAACGCGTCTGAATAATCTGGGGATTGATTGCTACTGCCTGCTCGACTTCGCCGGGCATTGATATTCTGGACGGCAACCCCGTGGCTCGCTGCGGGGTTGGTGTTTAGCCGCCGCTTCTTGGTATTCCTCTATTCTTTTAACTCCCCACGTTATCGTTGAGCGTTCCATCAGGCATCGCTGACATGTACTGCGCCCCTGTTAATCGGGGCGAAGATAGACAAGCTTAATAAACTTAAACCATGCGCGACAGGATCGGGTGCTTGTCAAACAGCTGATGTTTGATCACGGCACAGACATGCATCAGCAGCATCAGGCCGAGCGAGATGCAGCTAATGCGATGCACGGTGAAAAAGAAGCGGTTAACTTCCAGGTTCTCCAATGGTTGTGGGATCTGGATCAGGCCAAACAGGCTGTAGCCATGTTCCAACATCAGGAACCCACTGATCAGCACCGCAAAGATGATGAGATAGAAAATCTCGTGCAGCAGGACAACCAGCCCTTTCTTGTGCCCAGTAATATGGCTGCCGTAAGGCACGGAAGGGCGGAAGAAGCGCCAGATAAAGCGCACGACCATCAACGTAGCCATCACTGTTGCCAGCGACATGTTCAGTTCGGAAAAGAACCTGAACACCTGTGGGTCTGAAATAAAGTGCAGACCGTAACCCACGATGGTGGCGTAAATGATCCCTATGGCCAACACCCAGTGCAAGATGCGGGAGAACAGGTCATAGCGTGTTTTATGAGTCGTCATTATGGGATTCCGTAAAACAGGATAATACTAACAGCGGCCCAGGAAGGGCCGCTGTTGGCAGGGGTAAAACGTTTCAGACGCTTATTTCAGTGTCCAGGCGTCCTGCCAGTTGCTGCCCACACCCGGTTCAAACTGAGAGGTGGTTGCAGTCCACTGGGTGCAGTAGCCGTTATAAGGGAAAGGCTTGCACTGGTAGGTTTTGCCATCTTTAGGCTGCAAGACCACGGTCCCGGCAACGTACGAGGTGATATTCTCCGGGAAGATATGTTGGTATTCACCGGTACCACCGTTGTTGGCGTTCTCTACTTGCAGATCGATCACGTCCTGCTTGACCAATTTACCGTCTTTATTGGTCGCAAAGTATTTGAGCATGTGATGGCCAGCCGTCACGTCTTTCAGCATGATGCTGAACGGCATGTTGCCATCGGCGATATCCTGTTTCACGTAGCCCTTTTCACTGCCGTGGTGGTTGATCACCGTGGCTTCGAAGCGGATCTCGCCTTTGGCCTGCACGTTGAAGTCCAGCTTGGCCTGGCCGTCCTGGATTTTGCTGACCTGCACACCGGAAACGGTCACTTCTTCAGTAATTTCAGGCGACTGTTCTTCATAAGAGATCACCACTTTATTCAGGCGGCTATCTTTCTTCACGAACACGCTGTTATTGCCGAAGACCGGGTTGACATTACCTTGACCGTCTTTTACCCCAACGCGAACGTCGCTGTGGGTGCTGTTGATCTGGGTGGCCAAATCGTAGGACCAACGGTTTTTATCCGTCTGCTCCTGGGTGGCGATAGTCATTTCAGTGCGCTTGGCCTGCACTTCACCTTGATCGTCGAAGAAACGGGCGATGACTTTATCGCCTTGACGCAGATCTTTACCGACAATCTGGCCTGTAAGCTGAGTTGCCCACTCTGAAACCACGCCTTCTTCACCACCGAAGTCGACGTCAACGACTTGATAGAAGCTGTTGATGGTATCGAAAATTTCCCATACGCCATAGATGACCTGGGAACCGGTGCGTTGCGGAACATCACAGCTGTGGGTAACGCGTGTCGCAGGCAATTCCTGATGGCCTTCAACCTGGCAGAAAGGCGTGCTTTCGAAAGAGGCGCGCGTCAGCGGCTGGTTCTGATCCCAATCCTGCTTGGTGATGTAATAGCGCCAGTTGTTGGTTTTATGCGCAGCCGTGTGGTACCAGGTAAAGTTGTTCATACCGGCTTTGATTGGGTTCTTCGCCCAAAGGTTGGTACTTTGTTTGTCCAGCGGAGAGAATTGAGAAAGGCTGGCGCTAGCCAATTCACCATCCAGAGGCAAAGGCCCTGTTGGGAAGCCCGAGTCTTTCTCAATGCTTTGTGGCTCGTATTCCGCCTGGCCACAATCGTAGTTCTGTTGCATCTTGCATTTATAAGCCCGGCTTTCTGGGAACTCAATATAGCCGTGTGCCCAGGAACCCGAAGAAATAATTAAAGCAGAAACTGCTAATGCAACTTTTTTCAATCTCATTATATTATCCGAATAAAATCAAATTGGTATAATTAAAAGGATGTATAAAGATATTCCCTTTAGTCTCGGAGTGTACTCCATCGTCTCCGTGAAAACATGTTAGCGATTTTTATCGATCTGACATCTTATAATCGATTAAAATAAGGTCTTTTAATATTAAGTGGCGGGCGCTAAGGCCGTTGCTTAATGAAGTTTAAGAAGTTAATAGTGTTAACATTAGCCGTAAAACCTTAAAATAGTCACCTTGCTTGCTAATGAAATATGACGAAATCAATATGAAAAAATACACGCTGCCTTTGCTGTTGGGGGCAAGTTTACTGACCGGTTGTTCACTTTCTACTTCTGAGCAAGAGGCGCCCTTGGCACAGCCACCGCAGGTAGAGCAATTGGCTACGCTGGTGGCCTCCAGCGGGTTTTTAAGGGACCACTGTCAGCGCAGCGATGTGCCCGCAGAGAGGAAGCTGATCCTGGCTGCGCATTCACAGGCGAAAAGCAAAGGATGGGCATTGAACGGTGCGGCAGAGCAACAGCTTGCGGCACGAGCCAACAGTATTTTAACGGATCTGGATCAGGACGGGTCGCCGTTGGCGGAGAAATGTGCTTACTTTAACCAGCAGTTGGCATCGTTTATTGAGCTGGCACGCCGCCAGTAATATTGGTTGCTACAGGATAATTGAGGGGGCGTAATTAGCTGTGTTAAATAACCGCTACACCCCAAGTTTGAGACAGGGGGAAGTCATTGCAGGTTAGCCGACCGTTGAGCGCAGGGATGCGCGATTGCGAGCCCCCAAGGACGGGTTCACGGCGTGTCGGCGTTCTGCATGACTTACACCTGTAGCACTATTCGGTCAGCTATAAACTGACAATCATCATCCAGAATCCCGCCACCGCCAGCCCTGGGCCAAAAGGTAATGGCCGTAACCAAACCTTTTGTGCATTGCGCCAGTAAGGGAGTTGGGTCAATAACGTCGCGGAGGCTGCGATCAGCAAAATTTCAGGCAGTTGTTGCCAGCCAAACCAGGCCCCCAGTGCCGCCAGCAGTTTAAAATCACCGTAACCCAATCCTTCCCGGCCGGTCAGTAATTTGCCACCCCAAAAGATCAACCATAGCGTCATATATCCAGCGATGGCGCTAAAAATGGCGGTTGGCAGAAAATCACGATCGTGGAAACAATGCCAAATCAAGCCTAACCATAATAGCGGGTAAGTCAGCGTATCGGGCAATAATTGACAATCGAAGTCAATCGTTGCTAGCGTGATTAATAATGCACTAAAAGTAAATAGCAATAACCAATGGCTGCCTGGTGGGAAATAACAGGCCAGAACAGAGGCGATTAACATCATCACCATTTCGATTATGGGATAACGCCAGGAAATCAACGACTGGCAATGGCGACAACGTCCGTGCAATATAAGCCAACTAACCAGGGGAATATTGTCATAGCAGGCAATCGGTGTTTGACACTTTGTACAGTGCGAGTGCGGTAAGAATAGGTTGAAGCGCGCAGGAGTGGGGGGACTCTGCCGGCCAAGCTGGTTGGCAGAATGAATATCCTGTTGCTGTATCATCAGCGGTAAACGGTAGATAACCACATTTAACAAACTGCCGATACACAGGCCAAACAGGCTGGCCAGCAGCGGCCAACCGAACATGTTGAATTCAAATAACATAGGGAATACCGGTAATCTCAGTGTGAAAACGGACGTTGCAAACGTAACGTATCAATGCGGATCGTTCCCGGAGCCGGGAGGGCGGTTACTTCTAACGTTTGTACCCTGATAGCCTGTTCTCGCTGTAATTCTGCCAGCCAGACAATGAGACGGTCGAAAGGCATTGGGGCCAGGGCAAGGCTGATTTCATCCTCATCCGGCTCCATGGTTATCAGGGGCAGTTGGTGGCGCAACGCCGATTGTTCAATCACGGTGGTGAGTGACAGCAGGGGGCTTTTCACGCGGGGCTGGGCCGATTGTAAGCGAGCAAGCCGTTGTGCATGGTGTTGCAACTCGACGTTTTCGGCTGCGGCCTGCCGTGCCTGAGCCTGCTGGTAGTAATAACCCATCAGCAGGCCAAGCCCTAACAGAGCGACGAAAGCCAGGGCAAGCTTTGTGCCATAGGGCTGGAGTTGCAGGCTCATAGATCCTCCTTCACGGTGAGTATTGCTGAGTTTTCCCCGGCGATAGGTTGTAGCGAAATCCGGTTACCTTGCTCATTCACGCGGCTGAAGGGTTGAACTGCGGCGGCATTGAGAGTGATCGACAATTGGCCATGATCGCCATCAAATTTCAGCTGCTGAAGGCCGTTTTGATACCGATCAGGCAGCGCCTGCCGTAGCTGTTGTGCCAGCTCGAAAAACTGCGGTTGCTGCTGCTGGTGTTGCAGGAACCTGATCCGATTTTTGATCGCCGCCAACGGTTTTGCCGGCGTTTCTTCGCCGGAGAAAAGTTGAGCATGGGTTTGAGCCATCTGCTGGCGCAGGGCTTTTGCCTGCTTATAGTGGTGGAAACATCCCATTGCTAATGCGCCCAAGACGAGCGCCAAGCCAGCGTTCAAGGCCCAGTAACGCCAGATGCCAGAAGTTCGCCATTGGGCGCTGGGGGCAAATTCGCCTTTGAGCAAGGTGGTCGCGATATCGATTTCAGTTGTGGCGCACAACCACAGGGTTGAAGTATCGGTAACGGCAGGGGGTGGGTGCCCGACATTAAACTGCGGCAAAGACCAGTGTTGGGGCAGACAATAGCCGGACCACTTGCCCGTTCGCCACAGCGCATGTTGGCGGAGCAGGTGCCGGGTAGGATAACCTGCATAGGGGAAAGCCAGCACGTCCGGCAGCATAACGGTGGGGCGAATATCCAGCGAGGCCAGCAATTCCTGCCAGTTTTGCATCTCCGTTCGGTGAAAACCGGCCAAGGCGTAACTTGCGCCTTCGTGGCCCAGGATCACCCAATGCAGTTCCTCTACCTCCTCAAGTAATTCATCTTCACATTGAAATGCCATCGTCTGCGCCTTGGCTAGCCGGGGTGAACCGTGGAATTGTGTGCTTCGTAACACCACATGCTGCCCAGGGACCAGAACGATAGCCGGAGCCTGACGAATTTCCTCCGGCAATTTTTCGCCCTCGGATAGCTGGCCTTGTTGCTGGCAATCGTCCTTTGCCGGATCGCCCCAACTCCACAGGATGGGATCCCGCGCTCCTCCCAGTGACAGTATCAATCGCTTGGTTTCCATGCTCATTACGGCTCCCCTCCATATGTTAACTGGCGCTCGATCACGCTTATTTGTTTTCGTTCATAACGCAGGAAACTCTGTAAACGGTAGCCAGCGTTTTCACCTTCGGTTGTCAGACGGGCGTAAAAGTAGTGGCTACGGGTAGCCAACAGTTTTTCACCCTCCAGAGGGGGGAGGCGAAGCGTTTGCAGGGTTTGCTGAAAAGCGGGATCGCTGATGCTGTTCCAACCGTTCAAGGGCCGGGCTGTCAGCAACTGCTGTAGCGTATTGTGGGTGGCCCTATTGAGAAAAAGTGCCTGTAATAGCGGCAGCTGTTGCTGGTCTAAGGTATTGATATTGATCTGCGGTTTTTGCTCCGGCAGAGCGCAAAGCAGGGGGGAGAGCCGCAAAAAGCGTTCGCGCTCAACACCCGGCATTGGGCGAAGTTCGGAAATGTCAGCAAATGCCACCGAGCCCGGTGCTAATTGTGCCTTGATGCTGTCGCTTAGCTGCCGGGCTTCGGCTTCGCTAAAGCCAAGATTAGCTAATAAGGCATTGAAGACTTGATGTGCGATATCGGGCTTGAAAACGGGGGCGGGGCTGTCCTCTGTTGCGGGGGGCGTTTTTTCAACCGGTTGCTCAGCCGTGGGAACGCGATAGTTCAAGCTATTGATATTAAAACAGGCTTGAGCATCGCTGAAGGTGATGGCGATGTTGCCGTCTTCGGTACGTAGTGCTTGGCCGGGTTTGGCCCAGCGCTGGCCAAGATGCACCACCGGTTCGCTTTGCAGGCTTTCCGCCAGCCACTGGCGGGCGAAGGTTTCGCCGCCCAACAACGTCCATTTGGCCTGAATACGTGACTGCTGGTTGAAGGTGCGGTTAAACGCCGAGAACCAGAATTGGTTGATCCCCACGGCGATTGTCGCCATCAGTGCCAGTAACAGCATCACCATCAGTAGTGCGACTCCTTGCTCTCGCTTCATAATCCCTGCCTAGCCAATAAGATAATGCGGCGCAGGCTGCCATATTCCGGCAGTTCAACGGTGACTTCGATAGCCTGCGGTAACACGGCGCTGGCATACCATCCGTTTTGCCAGGCCCCTCCCTGCGAGAATCGCAGTTGAAAACGTACAACGCCCTGCAGTACTGGCACCACCCGCGCTTGCGAGAGAGAGGCTCCGGGAGTAGGGAAGCTCAAACGCTGCAACTGGCCATCCCTCAGACGGTACTTGACTCGCTCCAGGGAAGAGCGATCAAGTATGGCCCCCGGATTTGCCCAGTGGCGATGTACCAGCTCAATTTCGTCCGACCTGCCTTTCACCACGATGAAATCGGCCAGATTTGGGCGGGACTCATCGGCGGCCGGTCTTACCGTAGCCTGGCTGATATCCCGCTCCATTAGCGCCAGGGCCAATTGAATTTGCGCCATCTCTGCGGTCTTGTCCTGTACCCGCTGATGAGTTTGCAAAATGCTGCGCAATATCTGCGTTGCCATCAGTGAAAGCAGCGCAAAAATTGCGATCGCCAGCATCATTTCAATCAGCGTAAATCCCTTTTGCCGCTGGCGGAGGAGGGTTATTTCATCCATGTGCGAACCTGTACCGTTGAGCGAGTGAATGCGGGATCATCGGTGACTTCGATATCGACGGCATACAGCTGGGGATTGGTGGTTTGCAGGCTGCGATAGCGCCAGAACCAATCGCGATCGCCCATACTCTCACTGCCTTGCTGCCACAGCGGCGACGGGCGCACCCCGCCAAGAGTCACTAATGCCAATTGGTTATCGGCCACCCAGCCAGCGAGGATTTTTTTGTCCAGCTCACTCAGGCTGCGAATTTGCTGACCGGTGGTGCGGGCCACGGCCATGCAGCCGATTGCAAACACCACTAACGCCACCAGAACTTCCAGCAAGGTCATGCCGCGCTGTGTTTTACTCCTCATCGCACCGCACCTCTTCGCGTTGAAAAGTCATAAATCCGTTGGCGGTGAAGCGCTGGCTACAGTTGCCCTGTAGCAGGCTCAAGCTAAACACGCTGGTTTCACCGCCAGGGAAGATCCAGAGTTGAGGTTCGGCTGCGGAGGTCAGCCTTGCTGGCAGGGCAATGGGCTGTTGTTCAATCTGGAGCGCCATGTCCAACTGCTCAGGTAAGGAGAATGCCGGTTGCTGAGCCTGATGCCACCGATCGCCGCGATAGATCATCAACTGCCAGCCGTTATGCGCCAGGGCCAGGCCGTAAAGCGCCTCTTGCTGTGACGCCTGCTCGCGCGCATGGTACAACGTGGCCATCAGCGTTGCCGCCGGGCGAGTAAACAGACCCCGGTCGGTGGACAGGCGGCCAAGCGCCAGCGTACCAGTGATGCCGATCAACACCACGACCAGCATCATTTCCAGCAACGTAAACCCTCGCTGGCGGCGATCAGTCTGAGGTGCCATTGGTAATGTCGTCTTCGGTGTCGAATTCGCCGTCCTGGCCAGCGGAAACAATTTCTATCTTGCTGGTTTTCCCTGGATTACGCAGTTGGTAATCGTTGCCCCATGGATCTTGTGGCAGGCGACGCAGATAGCCCTCTTCGGGATAATTGCGTGGCGTAGGCGGGGTGGTCGGCTTGGCAATCAGAGCCGCCAAGCCCTGTTGGTTATTGGGATAACGGCCATTGTCCAGCCGGTACATATCCAGCGCATTTTCCAGTGCGACGATATCGCTCACGGCCTTTTGGCGGTCGGCCTTGTCTTTATTGCCCATCAGGTTCGGCACGATAAAGCTGGCCAGCAAGCCGAGGATGACGATCACCACCATGATTTCCAGCAGGGTGAAACCACGCTGTTTTGCCTGCTGTGGTGAAGGTTGGGTTGAATACATTGTGTTCTCCATGGGTTAACCAATCAGGCTGTTGAGTTGAAGGATGGGTTGCAGTATGGCCAGGATGATGAACAGCACGACGCTGGCCATGCTCACCACCAGCAGTGGCTCAAACAGGCTCAATGCCAGGGCGATCCGCTGGTTAAGCGCATCCTGCTGCATATCGGCGGCGCGCTTTAACATGGTGTCCAGTTCGCCACTGCGCTCACCGGAGGCGATCATGTGGCGCATCATCGGTGAGAACAGCGCGGTGTTTTCCAACGTCTGATACAGCGATTCGCCCTCCCGCACGCGCGCCATGGCGTTGAGAAGCTGCTCGCGCGCATATTCATTGTCCAGCACCGAGGCACTGATTTTCATACTGTCGATTAAGGGCACCGCGCTGGCGTTCAAAATGCTGAGCGTATGGGCATAGCGTGCGGTGTTGAGCGTGATAAACAGCGGCCCGAGCACGGGCATTTTCAACAGACGCTGGTCCCAGGCCAGCCGCAGGTAGGGTTTTTTCAGCAGTTGTCTGCATCCCAGCCAGGCAATCACCATTGTCAGCAACAGCGCCAGCCCCCATTGGCGTAAAAAGTCACTACAGGCAATCAGGATGCGGGTGGTTACCGGCAATGCCTGCTTCATATGCATGAACTGCTCAATCACCTTGGGTACCACGGCGGTCAGCAGCAGGCTGACCACGGCAATCGCCACCAGTGTCAATACCACCGGGTAGGTCATGGCCTGGGTCATTTTGTTTTTGATTTGTTGCCGTTGCTCCACGTGGTCGGCCAACTGGGTGAGGATCAGGGGCAACTGACCGGTGGCTTCACCAGCGGCCACCATGGCGCAGAACAGCCGGTCGAACACGGCGGGATACTGGCTAAGCGTTTGCGCCAGCGGGAATCCCTCCAACACCCGGCTGCGGATCTGCATGAGCAAGGTCGCGACCGATTTCTTTTCCGATTGCCGGGCCACCGCGAATAACACCTCTTCCAGCGGTAGTGCGGCGGCGATTAGGGTGGCCAATTGACGAGTGAGCAAGGCCAGATCGCTACTGCTGAGGCGCAGCCGCTTATCGCTGGCTTGAAGGCGTGCCAGCAAGCTTGGCCGGGCAGGTACCATGTCCAGCACCGTGAGCTTTTTTTCACGCAGCTGTTGGCGAGCGCGCCGCACCGATTCCGCCTCCAGCGTGCCTTTACAGGTTTTTCCCGCGCTGTCGCAGGCGCGATAGCTAAACTTCGCCATGGTTTTCTTCCCCGGTGGCGCGTAGTACTTCTTCCAGGCTGGTCTCGCCAGCCAGCATTTTACGGATGCCGTCCTGGCGCAGGGAGGTGCGCTGCTCGCCAGCCAACCGTTCAATATTCAGTTCGCTATCGCCCTGATGGATCGCTTTACGCACGCTATCGTTAACCAGTAACAGCTCATGAATAGCCAAGCGGCCACGGTAGCCTTGGTCATGGCAGCGCTCGCACCCCATGGGCCGCCAGGCGATAGGCGAGTCCTGCGGCGACAGCTGCAGTAACCTACATTGTTGCTGATTGAGGGGATAAGGCTGTCGGCAATGCTGGCAGAGTTTGCGCAGCAGGCGCTGGGCCAGCACGCCACTCAGGGAGCTGGCGAGCAGAAAGGGTTCGATCCCCATGTCACGTAAACGGGTGATCGCGCCGATGGCGGTATTGGTATGCAGCGTCGACAGCACCAGATGGCCGGTCAGCGAGGCTTGCACGGCGATTTGTGCGGTTTCGCCATCCCTGATCTCACCGATCAGTACCACATCTGGATCCTGACGTAACAGCGCACGTAAACCGCGAGCAAAGGTCATATCGACCTTGGGATTGACCTGGGTTTGCGCGATGCCGCAGAGCTCAAACTCCACCGGATCTTCGATGGTCATGATGTTACGGCTGTCATCATTGATCTGATTGAGCAGTGAATAGAGCGTGGTGCTTTTGCCAGAGCCGGTCGGGCCGGTGACCAGGAGAATGCCATGCGGCAAGTTAACCAGGCGCAGCAGTGCCAGGAGTGCGTCCGGATCCATACCCAGGTGGGGTAAATCCAGGCTGACGCTGCCTTTATCCAGCAAACGCATCACCACGCGTTCACCATGGCTGGCCGGGATCACGGAAACCCGGACGTCGATCGCCCGGCCACCAATTTTCAGCGTGATGCGTCCATCCTGCGGTACCCGTTTTTCGGCGATATCCAGTTTCGACATCACCTTGATGCGTGATACCAATAAAGCGGCTAACTGGCGCTGCGGCGTGAGGATTTTCTTCAACACGCCGTCAACACGAAAGCGGATCACCAGCTCGCTTTCATAGGTTTCGATATGGATATCGGAGGCGCGTTGCTTGATTGCCTCGCTCAACATGGCGTTGATCAGGCGAATGATCGGCGCATCATCCTGCTCATCCAGCAGATCTTGCTGTTCAGGCAACTCTTCCGCCAGGGTGTAGAAATCCAGTTCGCTACCCAGATCCTCCATCATCTTTTGCGCATCGCCGCTGTGCTGTTGGTACTTGTACAACAGTTTCTGCTCGAAGGCCGCCGCATCCAGCGGGAGCAAATGGCAGGAGGCCGGCAGCAAGCGGGCAAGCTCAGCCAGCGTCAACGGATTAACGTCATGCCTGCACCACAGCGTCAGGCCGTCGGGTTCCTGAGACAGCACCACCTGTTGCTGGCGCGCCCAGTTGAACGGGATATGCAGCTCACTCATGGTTGTTGATGTCCATAGAAGGCCGCGATTTGCTGCTTCGCCCGCTGGAAGGCGGCGGTATTGGCCGAAGAACGCACGCTGCTCAGCTTGTCTTGCATTTCTGCTTTTAACGGCCGGACCTGGTCATGCTCCTGCTGAAAGCGTTGTGCCTTGCGGGCGCTTTCCAGGCTGTAACCGTCCGCAGAACGGATAATGGTCGGGCGGATAAACAGGATCAGGTTACGTTTGTTGTCTTTGTGCGCGGTGGAACGGAATAGGGTACCCAGCAGCGGGATACGGCTTAAATAGGGCACGGCGCTTTTGCTGTCGGACTGTGACTTGTCCAACAGGCCACCAACCACCACCGTTTCACCACTTTCAACCAGTACGGCGTTATTGACGGTGCGGATGTTGAAGGTGGCCCCCAGATTGTCTTTGTCTACCGAGCTGTTTTCCGCCACGCTGGAGACTTCCTGCTCAATCTGCAACAGCACCGACTGGCCTTTGTTGATCTGCGGTTTGACCTTGAGTTTGATGCCCACCGTTTTGCGCGAAACGGTGTTGAATACGTTATCGCTGTTGGTGGTTTGGGAGCCGGTCAGGATCGGCACATCCTGGCCGACGCTGAACTCGGCATCTTCATTATCCAGCGTGACAATGCTCGGCGTGGCCAGAATATTATTTTGGCTGGTGCTGCTGATGGCCGTCAGCAATCCCGCCCAGTTGCCGCTGTAAAAGCCGGTCACCAGCCCGTTGGCGTTTTTGAAGACTTCGCCCATGCCGCCTTTGAAACCAGGGGCAATCTGCGTCTGGGCGTTGGCGAACTGGGTGCCGCCCGCGTATTTATTGGCCCATTGAATGCCGAAGTTAAGGCCGTCAGCATCCTGCATCTCGACGATCACGGCTTCCACCAGCACCTGCGCCCGGCGCACATCCAACTGCTCGATCACCGCTTCCAGATCGCGCATGACGTCAGGAGCGGCGCTGATAATCAGGGCGTTGGTCTGTTCGTCGGCTTTGATGACGACGTTTTTAATCACTGAAACGGCCGCCCCGGCGGCGGAAGGCTTTTCGTTTTGCAGGCTGGCGCTGACGCCGGTCAACACTTCTACCAGGCTGGCTGCTTTGGCATATTTCAGCCGGATCACTTTGGTGTTGCCCTGCGAGGCTTTTTCCTGATCCAACTGTTCGATCAAATCGCGCAGATAATCTTGCATTACACCGTCACCGGATACCAAAACCGTGTTGGTGCGCTCATCGGCAACCACCTGGGTGTTGGCTGCGGCGCCACTTTTTTGTTTACCCTCATCACGCAGCAACGTAGTGATAATGCGTACAATCTCAGGCGCGGAAGCATGTTCCAGAGCGATCGATTCCACCGCGGTCTGATCGTCGTGATCCATTTCTCTGGCCAGCTCAACCAGACCATTGACCACATCGGCCCTGCCAGTGATCAGCAGCGCATTCCCGCTCTCATAGTGGGCAACGTTGCCGACTCCGATACTGTCATTCAGTTGCCGCAACAGGGGCGCAATATCCTTGGCAGCAGTATTGCGCAGCGGAACGATACGCATCACCAGCTCATCGCCAACTCCCTCAGCGCTCAACTGAGTTAACGTGGCTCTCTTTCCTTGCTTGGCAGGGATCACTTTCAGCACGTTATTAGGCATGCCGATCACGGCATAACCGTAGACATCCAGCACGTTGAGGAAGAACTGATAGTATTCTTTGGCGTCTAATTGCTCATAGCTGCGGACGGTGACTTTTCCCTTGACCGAGTCATCGAGAATGATGGTTTTCCCCAGGTTTTTACTGACGGTGTTGATAAACTCGTGGATATCCGTTCCCTTGAAATTGGCGGAGAAAGTTTCTGCTCTTACGGGGGGGGGCGAAATCAAGACGATGAAAAATAAGGTAAAAAACCAGCGCATTCCTGTGTCCATTCAGCAAAGTAATCAGGTGTATTAGTGGAAATAACTTGAATTTAATTGGGTTTTATCATCAGTCGGCTAAAATCAGCGCCGCGTAAAATCCGTTTTCATTAATCACGACCCGATCGGGCAATATCCGCAAAATGATAAATTTATCGTCGATACGATCGCTCAGCGCGTAACTGGCCTGTTTACCGCCACTGTCGATAATCGCCATGTTTTTTGCTGGATTACTGCTGATCAGCACTCCTACCAGACTATCTCTCAGCTTGGCGCGGGGGGCAGCCAGCAGCAGGGCGTCATCTGCCGCAGAACCCTGGATACGAAAGCGTTCATGGCTGTCTGTTACCGATGCCGGCGTGGTGGAACCGTATAAACCGAGCAACTCCTTTTCCAGCGAAATACTGGGGAAAGGGGAGGGAGTCGTAGGGCGTGGCAGGGGAATCTGTTCGGTATTGGTGGCCGAAAAGGTTATGGTTTTCCACCCCATCCACAGAAAGCCGGCTAAACCCAAAAGCAGGATGCCAATAGCTCCACAGGCCGAGAGATCCGCTTTCTGGCGGTAAAGATCTGACAATGTTTTCTGCATTGTTAAAATTGAAGACGTCATCCATTAACCTTGCTGCTCGTTATCCTTCGGGGGCAATCAACTTATCATTTCGTAAAATGTGAGGCTGCTCATGACCAGAAAAAACAAGCCCCAATGGATCTGCTTTCTTGTTAGTGCTGACACAAGTTTTGATTCTTTTTTCGCTTCGTCAGTGGTTGTTTCAACCGGATTTTCATCATCGCCCAAGGCCGAGTAATTAAATTTCGCACCGTGGCGCGGTATCGTTTTTAGCACGTGAGAGGGAATGCCATGACGGTTAAACAAGGCTCTGCACTGGTAAATCAGTTGGTGATAGTTATTGTCAGTAATTGAAACATGGTTATCCTGCCATACCATCCTGATAATATCCCTTTTACTTGTCACGCCAGTCAGCAAGATGAAAATCAATCTTCCTTGCAGCTCGGTAAGCGTAATGACAACCTTATCCCTTTTAAAGGTGATGGTGTTTTTATCTATATCGAAATAAACGCTTTCATTCTCTAGCACTGAGTCACTTTCAGCCAGTAACATTATAATGCCCACTGTTAGTAATTAAATGTAAGTTCACGATAGTCATCGCGGCCTATAAGAAAACACATGGCCAAGGGCAAGTCAAATCGTGGTGGTGTAATCGGAATTTTAGCAATAGTATAAAAATATAACCTTATAAAACAGGGTGTTGATGATATCTTGCTAATGGGTTTTTATAACAAATAAGCGTTTTATAATTAATTAAATGACAACGTTATCATCTTTACATAATTGCTGTTGTCAGCAGGCACTAAATAACAGAAAGGGGCAATGCCGCGCCACTGAAGCTTGAGGCTGGTGGGGGAATGCAGGTTAGCCGAGCATTGAGCGCAGGGGGAACCTCCAAGGGAGGATTTATTACGTGTCGACGTTTTGCATGCCCTACGTTAGCAGGTGCAGTTATCTCGCTGGATTACTGAGTGATATTACAGACTTGCATCGGGGAGAACATATTGCTTAACAGCAGGTTTTTATCATCCAACCAACGGATTTCAATATGGGTACCCACCTTGGTGAACAGCGTATTGAGTAGTTTGCTGGGGGCCTCATCATCGCTCTGTTGTGTTAGCGGTTTGAAGGTGAACTCATAGAACATTGGTTTGGGCAGGTAGCTGAAATTGTAGGTTCGCTTGAATTTGTAACGGTGGTTATTATCAGATATCAGGCCACCAATAATAACGACGCCTTGCTTATTGCCGGTGAAAGCAAAGTTGACTGACGCCGTCATATCAATCACCTCCTGTGTGCCATCGGTGTCTTCCAGCGCGTGGCTCAAATATAATGAGGATTCGCAATGGATCCCGGACAACGGATCGTCAACTTGATACAGATAGAAGTAATACAGGGCGGATAACAAGCAAAACAGAGCCAGCAGCACCAGTGGGATTTTTAGTTTGACGGCCATAAAGTGGTGTACTCATTCTCACAGTGATAATAGTTTCCTTGCGTATCAACCGAGCATTTGGCGATAAACTGATGGCCAATACCCTCTGACATATTCAACCGGCGGCTGGCCTGCGCCAATATGACCTCATCTTTAAGACATCCTTCCGTTAGCAAACTGTTGGTGGCTAAATAGTTGAGGTAGCGCTGTTGATCCTCATCACGCAGTTGTGTGAGAAAATAGATCGGACAGCTATTTATACTGCCGATATATATCACGCCCTGGGACTTGTGCAGCTCTTGATAGCGCTTGTTGATCAGGAAACAGAGCAGACCGGCAATGACCAGCAGCAGGATCAGCAGATTGATAGATAGCATAGAGGACGCTAACGGTTTTTTCTTGATGCTGACGGGAAGTTGTTCGGCAGAGTGGGAGTTCGCCGTGGTGGCAACCGCAGCGGGGACATCTGGCGGGCTTTCCGTTTCGATATGAATGCTGCTGTTGAGACGATAACCCGTTTTGGCAACGGTAATAATAAGGCGTTCCTGCAGGCCAATGGAAACCAATGCTCTGCGGGTGACGCTGATATACTGATTTAACGTTGCAGGGGCCGGGGTGAGGCCATGCTGTTGCCAGACCTGTTGCATTAGCTCTTCTCGTCGCAGACAAACCGGGCCTGCTTTGAGCAACTGATGAAGGATCCGGGCGTTCAGGCTGGATAAAAAAACCTCTCGGTCATTGACCACGTTTTTCAGGCTGCCATTGTCAGGATTAAAAGCCACGATCCTGTTAATCAAGTAGATCATACAGTTACCTAAGAGCGGCGAATGCCTCTTTAACTCAGTTCTTTCCGTTTCAATCTGTCGTTGTGGACAACATGCCTCGTTATTTCGCAACGAATAGTAACATAATGCCACTTTCAGACTCATCTGACCACCGCATAAAAAGTGAAAAATGTAACATTAAATGTTGGTGAAATAACACGTCTTCCTTTGCCCTGGGCCTGACAGTCATGATGCAAAGTTATAGGAATGACGGCGGGCGTCCTGTTAAACTAATATAGTGTCAGTTTTACTGTTATTGTAAGTGGCCGTCAGACGATAAAGGGTATTGGTTCAACCTCGCTACCTTGCAGGCCGCACACATGGCAATGTCCTTGACGTTGTGATGTACTACTTGGGTTGAAATTACTCTATAAATCAGTGATGAAGTCTTAATGAGCTATCAGGTTCTTGCCCGTAAGTGGCGCCCCCAAACGTTTGCCGAGGTTGTCGGACAAGAGCATGTCCTGACGGCGCTGGCCAATGGCCTCTCCCTGGGGCGGATCCATCACGCCTATCTGTTCTCCGGCACGCGCGGCGTGGGTAAGACCACCATTGCGCGGTTGCTGGCCAAAGGTTTGAACTGCGAAACAGGTATCACCGCGACGCCCTGTGGCCAATGTGATAACTGCCGTGAGATTGAACAGGGGCGTTTTGTCGATCTGATCGAGATCGATGCCGCCTCCAGAACCAAAGTGGAAGATACCCGCGATCTGCTGGATAACGTGCAATACGCCCCGGCGCGTGGCCGTTTCAAGGTCTACCTGATCGACGAAGTTCACATGCTCTCGCGCCACAGCTTCAATGCGTTGTTGAAAACGCTCGAAGAGCCGCCCGCACACGTCAAGTTCCTGTTGGCCACCACCGATCCGCAGAAGCTGCCAGTCACGATTCTTTCCCGCTGCCTGCAATTCCATCTTAAAGCGATGGACGTGGAGCAGATCCGTACGCAGTTGGAAACCGTATTGCTGGCTGAGCACATCACCAGCGATGCCCGCGCGTTGCAACTGTTGGCACGCGCCGCCGATGGCAGCATGCGTGATGCCCTCAGCCTGACCGATCAGGCGATTGCCATGGGGCAAGGGCAGGTGACGACCGACACCGTCAGCCAAATGCTGGGGACGTTGGATGATGAGCAACCGCTGGCCATCCTGGAAGCCCTGGTGAGTGCTGATGGCGAAAAAGTGATGGCCCAGGTCGCCCAGGCAGCGTCACGCGGCGTGGACTGGGAAAACCTGCTGGTGGAAACGCTGGCATTGCTGCATCGCATTGCGATGGTACAGCTGCTGCCCTCGGAGTTGGATAATCACTACGCCGCCATTGAACAGCGGTTACGCGAGCTGGCGCGCACCCTGCCGCCAACGGACGTCCAGCTTTACTATCAAACCTTGTTGGTTGGCCGCAAAGAGCTGGCTTATGCCCCGGATCGTCGCATGGGGGTTGAGATGACCCTGCTACGCGCACTGGCGTTTCATCCAAAAGCGGTGATCCCAGAGCCGGTGGCCATGGTGCAAATTGCGCCCGCGCAACCGCAGGTGAATATGGCCGTTGCGCCACCGTCTCCCTATCCGGATGCACCACCTCCCTTAGGGCAGGCCGCACCGCCACAGAACACTCAGCCAACCAATTTACCGGATGCTACCGCGCAGCTGCTTAAGGCGCGAACCCAGTTGCTGCGGCAGCAGGGGGCATCCACTGCAAAAAAGAATGAGCCGGTAGCGCCAGGAAAATCGCTACCGGCCAACTCGGCACTAGAGCGTTTAGCCTCGGTCACCGAACGCAGTCAGAAGCGTCAGGCCGAAAAGATCGTGACGGAGACACCGGCCAAGCCGGAGGCCTACCGCTGGCGTGCGCTTACTGAACCTGAGGCCGCGCCGGAACCGCGTGCTACGCCCAAAGCGTTGCGCACGGCGCTCGAACATGAAAAAACGCCCGAGTTGTCGGCTAAACTGGTGGTTGAGTCCATCGAGCGCGATCCCTGGGCGGCGGAAATCGACCAGCTAAAAATACCGAAACTGGTGCAGCAACTGGCGCTCAACGCCTTTAAGCAACAGCTGGCACCGGACAGCATTTGTCTCCACCTGCGGTCTTCGCAGCGTCATCTGAACTCGCCCTCGGCGCAGAAGACGCTCGCGCAGGCACTCAGTGAGTTACATGGCCGCACGGTTGAACTCAGCGTGGTGGAAGACGATAATCCGGCGGAGCGGACTCCGCTGGAGTGGCGGCAAGCCATTTATGAAGAAAAACTGGCGCAGGCTCGCCAGTCCATCGTTGCGGATACCCATATCCAGACCCTGCGCCGGTTCTTCGACGCGGATCTGGATGAAGAGAGTATTCGCCCTGTTTAATGCGGCGCACAGTGCGCGGCCAATGCTATGAGAGACGACTATGTTTGGTAAAGGCGGTATGGGTAACCTGATGAAGCAAGCCCAGCAAATGCAGGAAAAAATGCAGCAGATGCAGGAAGAGATTGCCAAGTTGGAAGTCACTGGCGAATCCGGCGCTGGCCTGGTGAAAGTCACCATCAACGGGGCACATAACTGCCGTCGTGTAGAAATTGACCCAAGCCTGATGGAAGACGACAAAGAGATGCTGGAAGATCTGATCGCTGCGGCGTTCAATGACGCGGCACGCCGCATCGATGAAACCCAGAAAGAGAAGATGGCGTCGGTTTCCAGCGGGATGCAGTTGCCACCTGGCTTTAAGATGCCGTTCTAATGCAAACCAGCCCGCTCCTTGAATCATTGATGGAGGCACTGCGCTGCCTGCCGGGCGTTGGCCCGAAGTCGGCGCAGCGTATGGCATTCCAACTGCTGCAGCGCGATCGCAGCGGTGGGATGCGGTTAGCGCAGGCGTTGACCCGTGCCATGTCGGAGATAGGCCACTGTGCCGATTGCCGCACCTTCACCGAGCAGGATACCTGCACCATCTGCAATAACGTGCGTCGTCAGCAAAACGGCCAGATTTGCGTGGTGGAGAGCCCGGCGGATATTCACGCCATCGAGCAAACCGGCCAGTTTGCCGGGCGCTACTTTGTGCTGATGGGCCATCTGTCACCGTTAGACGGCATCGGCCCTGGCGATATTGGCCTGGATCGGCTGGAGCAACGGCTGGAGAAGGAAACCATCACCGAGGTGATCCTGGCCACCAACCCGACGGTAGAAGGGGACGCCACGGCCAACTACATCGCCGAGATGTGTGGCCAGTATGGCGTGCTCGCCAGCCGCATTGCCCACGGCGTGCCGGTAGGCGGCGAACTGGAAATGGTGGACGGCACCACGCTGTCACACTCCCTGGCCGGACGCCACGCGATCAAATTCTGATGGTTCAGTGCGGGGCAGCCTTTTGCCCCGCAATCAGTTGTCAAAAAATTCCCTGCCAGCCGCTTGAAAAACCTCAAAGTTAACCCCACTTAATCCCCATGTCCGATTTGGTCGTTACTGTCTTTGAGGTAATCAATGAGTATGAAAGGTCAAGAAACCCGTGGGTTCCAGTCTGAAGTAAAACAACTGCTTCATTTGATGATTCATTCGCTGTACTCCAATAAAGAAATCTTCCTGCGTGAGCTGATCTCCAACGCCTCCGATGCGGCGGATAAGCTGCGTTTCCGCGCGCTTTCCACCCCTGAGCTGTATGAAGGTGATGGCGAACTGCGTGTGCGTCTGTCCTTCGACAAAGAGAAGCGCACCCTGACGATTGCCGATAACGGCATCGGCATGAGCCGCGAAGAAGTGATTGAAAACCTGGGGACGATTGCCAAGTCCGGCACCAAAGCCTTCCTGGAGTCTATCGGCTCCGATCAGGCGAAAGACAGCCAGTTGATCGGTCAGTTCGGCGTGGGCTTCTACTCAGCGTTCATCGTAGCGGACAAAGTCACCGTACGTACCCGTGCGGCCGGTGCTGCGCAAGATCAAGGGGTGTACTGGGAGTCTGCCGGTGAAGGCGACTACACCATCGCTGATATCAACAAGGCCGATCGCGGCAGCGAAATTACCCTGCACCTGCGTGAAGGCGAAGATGAATACCTCGACGGCTGGCGTCTGCGCTCGGTGATTGGCAAATATTCCGATCATATTGCGCTGCCGGTAGAGATCGAAACCAAGAATGAAGAAGACGGCACCGTCACCTGGGAGAAGATCAACAAGGCGCAAGCATTGTGGACTCGCAGCAAGTCAGACGTGAGCGAAGAAGAATACAAAGAGTTCTACAAGCACATTGCCCATGACTTTACCGATCCGCTGAGCTGGAGCCACAACCGGGTGGAAGGCAAGCAGGAATACACCAGCCTGCTGTATATCCCGGCCCAGGCGCCGTGGGATATGTGGAATCGCGATCACAAACACGGCCTGAAACTGTACGTTCAGCGCGTGTTTATCATGGATGACGCCGAGCAGTTCATGCCGAACTATCTGCGCTTTGTGCGTGGTCTGATCGATTCCAACGATCTGCCGCTGAACGTATCGCGTGAAATTCTGCAAGACAGCCGTGTTACCCAGAACCTGCGTGGCGCGCTGACCAAACGCGTGCTGCAGATGTTGGAGAAACTGGCAAAAGACGATGCCGAAGCCTACCAGAAGTTCTGGCAGCAGTTCGGTATGGTACTGAAAGAAGGCCCAGCGGAGGACGGCGGCAATAAAGAAGCCATCGCCAAACTGCTGCGCTTTGCTTCTACGCATAACGACAGCTCGGCGCAAACCGTCTCGCTGGAAGAGTACGTTGGCCGTATGGCGGAAGGCCAGGACAAGATTTACTACATCACCGCCGACAGCTATGCCGCTGCCAAGAGCAGCCCGCACCTGGAGCTGTTCCGTAAAAAAGGCATCGAAGTGCTGCTGCTGTCTGACCGCATCGATGAGTGGATGATGAGCTACCTGACCGAGTTTGACGGCAAGGTGTTCCAGTCGGTCAGCAAAGCGGATGAAGCGTTGGATAAGCTGGCGGATGAAACCGAAGAGCAGAAAGAAGCCGAGAAGCAGCTGGAGCCGTTTATCGAGCGGGTCAAGACGCTGCTGGGTGAGCGCGTGAAGGACGTGCGTCTGACACATCGCCTGACGGATACGCCGGCAATTGTAACTACCGACGCTGACGAAATGAGTACTCAGATGGCCAAGCTGTTTGCCGCTGCGGGCCAGGCTGCGCCGGAAGTGAAGTATATCTTCGAGCTGAACCCGGAGCATGCGCTGGTCAAACGCGCATCTGACGTGGGCGATAACGAACAATTTGCCGAATGGATCGATCTGCTGTTGGATCAGGCCCTGCTGGCCGAGCGTGGTACGCTGGAAGATCCTAACCAGTTTATCCGCCGCATGAACAAGCTGTTATCGGCTTAATCAGATAAATGCGCCCCAGACCTGCGGGTTTGGGGCGTAATCTCTTCTATTTCCTTTAAATTTTTCCGTTGCTTGCCTCGTTTCAGCCCGGTTTTTCCGCAATCGATTTCCTCCAGCTACCTTGAGCCAACCCCATCAGAAATGGTAAGGTTGAGTGTTTTCGAAATTTAATAAAAACTCAAACCCGATAAACTTCCGGCTACGGCCCGAAGAATGAAGGGAAATACATAGCAAGGGGATTTACGCAATGCGTATCATTCTGCTGGGCGCTCCAGGCGCTGGTAAAGGCACTCAGGCTCAATTCATCATGGAGAAATACGGCATTCCGCAAATCTCTACGGGTGATATGTTGCGCGCAGCCGTCAAGGCCGGTTCTGAACTGGGTCAAAAGGCGAAAGAAATCATGGACGCCGGCAAGCTGGTGACCGATGAACTGGTTATTGCGCTGGTTAAAGAGCGCATCACCCAGGAAGACTGCCGTAACGGTTTCCTGCTGGACGGTTTCCCACGCACCATTCCACAGGCCGATGCCATGAAAGAAGCCGGCATCAAAGTGGATTACGTGCTGGAATTTGACGTGCCGGACGAACTGATCGTCGATCGTATCGTTGGCCGCCGTGTACATGCGCCATCTGGCCGCGTGTACCACATCAAATTCAATCCGCCGAAGGTGGAAGGTAAAGACGACGCTACCGGCGAAGAGCTGACCACCCGCAAAGACGATCAGGAAGAGACCGTGCGTAAGCGCCTGGTGGAATACCATCAGATGACCGCGCCACTGGTGTCTTACTATCATAAAGAAGCCGAGGCGGGTAACACGGCTTACCACAAGATCGATGGCACCCGTAAAGTGACAGAAGTGAGCGCTGAGCTGGCGGCCATTCTGGGCTAATCGGTGTTTACGCTGTAAAAAACGCTGGGCTTGCTGTTGCTGCCCGGCGTTTTTTTTGCCGCTGCATGCTAGCTTGACAGTGGCACCATGAAGCCCAGAGGAAGAGCCGCATGCCCAGGCAGACAAATTTTTTGCAAGAAGCGACAGCGCGTCAGATCGTACAGCGTGCCATGAGCATCATTCACCACTCGGTCAACGTGATGGATAGCAACGGCGTGATTATCGCTTCCGGCAACGCCTCACGCCTGTATCAGCGCCACGAAGGCGCGGTATTGGCCTTGACCGAAAACCGGGTGGTAGAGATTGATGAGGCGACGGCACAGCATCTGAAGGGCGTGCAACCGGGCATCAATCTGCCGTTCAGCTTTCGTAACCAACTGGTGGGGGCGATAGGGGTTTCCGGCGATCCGGCCCAGGTGCGCGCCTATGGCGAGCTGGTGAAAATGGCGGCGGAGCTGATGGTCGAGCAGGCAGCGATGCTCGATCAACATCAGTGGGAAAAGCGTTATCGGGAAGAACTGGCTAACCAACTGCTGCAAGGGCGTAGTGAGCCCGGTTCGCGCGAAGCGATGGCGGCCTATCTTGAACTGGATCTGCAACAGCCGCGCATTGTCTGGTTGCTTGAGCTGTATGAACCGCAACCTCAAGTGTTAAGAGGTCTGTTGGCAGAGTTGGAGGTCACTCAACGTGAGGCACTCATCACCCTGACCAGCTTTAATGAACTGGTGCTGTTACGCCCGGCTTGCATGAAACAGGGGGGGTGGGATGTGCAGCAGGAGCGCAAGCTGGCCCAACAGCTCCAGCATGAACTCCGGCAGCGCTTTGGCCTGCGGCTGATCGTCGGCGGCTTTTACAGTGGCGAGGAGGGCGTCTACCGCTCTATTCAGACCGCGCGGGCAGTACAAACCATGGCGCGCCGCCTTAATTTGCTTCAGCATACGCTGTTCTATAACGACTACCCGCTGCCCTCACTGTTGTGTGATTTGGGGGAGGATTGGCGCGCTCAGGAGCTTTCCCGGCCCTGGCAGCAATTGAGCACCCAGGATGAGAAAGGGGTGCTGAGAAACACGCTGCGCCACTATTTCAATCACAACTGTGACCAAACCAAGACGGCGGCGCAGATGCATATTCACGTTAACACCCTGCGTTATCGCCTACAGCGCGTCGAAAAAAATACCGGCCTGAAGATCAACCAATTGGCGGACGTATTGCAACTGTATATCGGCATGTTAATGCATGATTAAGTTGTGTGAATACACATAAATAATGCCGTTTTTGGCCATCTTGTTTGTAATTAACGCTAAAGAATTTCCCGTGTCGGCAGAGTATGGTAATCACTAACCGATGCAGTGGCATCTTCTGAAGACTAAGGCGCTGATGATGAACACCCTCAAGAAAGTGGTAATTGCCCCCGACTCCTTTAAAGAGAGCCTGAGTGCTCAGGGTGTCGCAGAAGCGATCGAACGTGGTTTCCGGCAGATCTACCCGCACGCGCACTATGTCTTGCTGCCCATGGCCGATGGCGGCGAGGGCACCGTCGATGCGATGGTGGCCGCAACCGGCGGGGAAATCATTGATGTGCAGGTGAGCGGGCCGCAGGGTAAATCAACCGCAGCATTTTATGGTCTGCTGGGGGAAGGGAAAACCGCTGTTATCGAAATGGCGGCCGCGTCCGGGCTGCATCTGGTGACGGGTGACGAGCGCGATCCGTTAGTGACCAGCAGTTTCGGCACCGGTGAGCTGATCCTGGCGGCCCTGCAACGGGGTGTGCAATCGATCATTCTGGGCATTGGCGGCAGCGCAACCAACGATGGTGGGGCGGGCATGATGCAGGCGCTGGGAGCCAGGTTGCTCGACGCTCAGCAGCAAGAACTACGGCCCGGCGGGGCTGCATTGGCGCAATTGGCACATATCGATCTCAGCCACCTCGATCCCCGTTTGCAGCAGGTGAGTATCACGGTAGCCTGTGACGTGGATAATCCGCTGTGCGGCGATCACGGAGCTTCGGCGATCTTCGGCCCACAAAAAGGGGCCACGCCGGAGAAGGTGCAGCAACTGGATCAGGCGCTGTATCATTACGGTACGCTGCTGGAGCAGACCACCGGGCGCAAGGTGTTGCAGGTGCCGGGTTCGGGCGCTGCCGGGGGGATGGGGGCTGCCTTGATCGGTTTTCTGGCCGCCGAGCTGCGGCCTGGTATCGATATCGTGATCGAAACGCTGCAGCTGGAAGACGCGGTGCGTGATGCCGACTTGGTGATCACCGGCGAAGGGCGGCTCGATAGCCAGTCGATCCACGGCAAAACGCCGATCGGCGTCGCGCGGGTTGCCAAATGCCATCAGTTACCGGTGATCGCCATTGCCGGTAGCCTGTCGAAAGATTATCAGGTAGTGCATCAACACGGCATTGACGCTGCGTTCTCAGTGATCGATCGTATCGTGACATTGCCAGAGGCGCTGGCGGAGGCGGCCCATAATCTTGAAGTCACGGCACGCAACGTGGCCGCCGTCTGGCAACTGGCGCAAAAATAATCCCAACCTGCCTGTTGTTGATATAGGTTCCGGTCCCGCGCTTTTCCGTTACAATAGGCCGCATTAATGGCGGTTAATACACTGAGAAATAACAGGGTATTTACCGGGAAGGATAAGGGGATCGGAATGAAACAAGAGAAACACGGGGTTTTGCTGGTGAATCTGGGGACGCCAGACGCACCTACCCCGCAGGCGGTAAAACGCTATCTGAAAGAATTTCTCAGTGACAACCGGGTGGTCGACACTGCGCCGGCGATCTGGTGGCCTATTCTCAACGGCATCATTCTGCCCATCCGTTCACCGCGTGTGGCAAAGCTTTATCAATCCGTGTGGATGGAGGAAGGCTCACCGCTGTTGGTCTACAGCCGCCGCCAACAGCGGGAACTGGCGGCACGCATGCCAAATACCCCGGTTGAACTGGGCATGAGCTACGGTTCACCCAGCCTGGCACAGGCCATCGACAGCCTGTTGGCGCAGGGCGTGACCAATCTGGTGGTGCTGCCGCTGTATCCGCAATACTCCTGTTCAACCAGCGCAGCGGTCTGGGATGGCATTGCGCGGGTGCTGAAAGGCTATCGCCGCCTGCCGTCGATCGGCTTTATCCGCGATTATGCCGAGCACCCGGCGTATATTCTGGCCTTGCAGCAAAGCGTGGAACGGGCGTTCGCTGAGCATGGCAAACCAGATCGCCTGTTAATGTCATTCCACGGTATTCCAAAGCGTTACGCCACGCTGGGCGACGATTACCCACAACGTTGTGACGATACCTATCGTGCACTGACGGCGGCCATACCGTTGTCTCCAGATCGGGTGATGATGACCTATCAATCACGTTTTGGCCGGGAACCTTGGCTGACGCCGTATACCGACGAAACCCTGAAGAGGTTACCGGCGCAGGGAGTGAAGCATATCCAGCTGATTTGCCCCGGTTTCTCGGCGGATTGCCTGGAAACGCTGGAGGAGATCAAAGAGCAGAACCGCGAGATCTTCCTGAAGGCGGGTGGCGAGAAGTTTGAATATATCCCGGCATTGAATGATGACGCCGCCCACATCGATATGATGCAACAGCTAGTGGCGCAACGGCTGTAATCAAGGCGGTTTTTCGCGCTATGGTTGACAAAATGCCAACGTGAAAGCGCAGCAATCGGGCTGGAATGTGCTAACATTCCCGCCTGTTCACCGCAACTCACCGCCAATCACATGAAATTTCCTGGTAAACGTAAATCCAAACATTATTTTCCGGTTAACGCCCGCGATCCGTTATTGCAGCAGACACAGCCTGAAAGTGAAGTCAGTACCTCTTACGTCGTCGGTATCGATCAGACGCTGGTCGATATCGAAGCTAAAGTGGATGATGCGTTTGTCGAACGCTACGGCCTCAGTCTGGGCCATTCGCTGGTCATTGAAGACGACGTTGCCGAAGCGCTGTATCAGGAGCTTATCGACAATAACCTGATCACTCACCAATTTGCCGGTGGCACCATCGGTAACACCTTGCACAACTATTCGGTGCTGGCGGACGATCGCTCGGTGTTGCTTGGTGTGATGTGCAGCAACGTCAAAATTGGCAGCTACGCTTATCGCTACCTGTGCAATACCTCCAGCCGTACCGATCTCAACTACCTGCAAGCGGTGGATGGGGCCATTGGCCGCTGCTTTACGCTGATTAGCGAAAGCGGCGAGCGCACCTTTGCCATCAGCCCTGGTCAGATGAATCAGCTGCGCCCGGAAAGCATTCCTGAAGAGGTGATCGCCGGGGCTGCGGCATTGGTGCTGACCTCTTATCTGGTGCGTTGCAAACCGGGTGAGCCGATGCCGCAAGCGACCATGCAGGCGATTGAGTTTGCCAAGAAGCATGATGTGCCAGTGGTGCTGACGCTGGGCACCAAATACGTTATTGCGGATAACCCGCTGTGGTGGCGCGACTTCCTTAAGGAACATGTCTCCATTCTGGCGATGAATGAAGATGAAGCGATGGAGTTGACCGGATTGAGCGATCCGCTGATGGCGTCAGAGATGGCGCTGGACTGGGTGGATTTGGTGCTGTGTACCGCGGGGCCGAATGGCCTGTATATGGCAGGCTATACCGAAGAGGCCAACAAGCGTGAGACTCAGCATCCGCTATTGCCGGGCCATATCGCCGAGTTTAACCGTTTCGAATTCAGCCGTGCGATGCGTCGTGAAAGCTGTGAGAACGCACTTAAAGTCTATTCGCACATTGCCCCGTATATGGGCGGCCCGGAAAAGATCATGAATACCAACGGTGCGGGCGACGGTGCGTTGTCTGCGCTGCTGCATGATATCGCCGCTAACGGCTATCACCGCAATAACGTGCCAAATTCCAGCAAGCATGTGCGCAGCTATCTGACCTATTCGTCTTTGGCACAGGTCTGTAAATATGCCAACCGCGTAAGCTATCAGGTGCTTAACCAGCATTCGCCACGTTTGACACGTGGACTGCCGGAGCGGGAAGACAGTCTGGAAGAGTCTTACTGGGAACGGTAAAAACGTCGCATTTTCCCCCCAACCCTCTCCCAAAGGGCGAGGGGGCTGACCAGAGCCCGTGGTTGGACTGTGCTGCTTCGGAAGGTGTTGGGGAATCAACGAACTCGATCGGTCCCCTCTCCTTGGGGTTGGGTGAGGGGCATCAAATGACGCCCCGGCTTAAATCACCACCTCAGATTGGGCAGGCGGCCATCTTCTCTTCTTCCGACAGCGAATCCAGCTTGAGGATATTCAACATGCTGTTGGCGATTTCGCGTTCACCCATCACCACCTGATCGGCACCCCGGTCGGAAATATACGAAACCTCGTCGTCATAATGCGCACGGGCGATAATCTCCAGAGTCGGGCGCTTGGTGCGAGCCGAAGCGACGATCTCACCGGCTTCGTAACCGTTGGGGATAGTCAGCAGCAACCAGCGTGCACAGTCTAGCCGCGCCAATTCCATAATTTCTGGATTAGCCGCATTGCCTAACACTGCCTTGATCCCTTGAGCACGCAGAGCTTCAACCCGCGGGCGGGAGTTTTCTATCACCACCATCGAGACCCCTTCTTCGGTCAGTTTGGCTCCTAACAGGCTGCCCACCCGGCCATAGCCAACTACGACTGCGTGATTGCAGATATCGACCGGGATCTGCTTCTCTTCCTCCACGGCTTCTTCCAGGATCTGATCCTCGATGGTTTCCGTCTTGGCCAGATAGCGCTCCAATAGGGTAAACAGCAGCGGGTTGAGCATGATTGACAGGATCGCCCCGGCCAGCACCAGATTGCGGCCATGCTGATCCATCATACCCAACGTGACCCCCAGTCCTGCCAGAATAAAGGCGAACTCACCAATCTGCGCCAGGCTGGCGGAAATGGTCAGCGCGGTACGCTTGGAGTGGCCGAACATTTTGACCAGCGCGAAGGCCGCCACCGACTTACCAAACAGGATAATCGCCAGAGTAGCCAGCACCGCCAGCGGCTCGTGCAGCAGGATCATCGGATCGAACAGCATGCCGACCGAGACAAAGAACAGCACCGCAAAGGCGTCGCGCAGCGGCAACGTATCGTGTGCCGCCCGGTGGCTCAGTTCTGACTCGTTCAGCACCATGCCGGCAAAGAAGGCACCCAGGGCAAATGAGACGTCAAACAGACCGACAGCGCCGTAGGCAATGCCCAGCGCCAGTGCCAGCACGGCCAGCGTAAACAGCTCGCGTGAGCCGGTACTGGCGGTTCTTGCCAGGATCCAGGGCACCACCCGGCGGCCAACGACAATCATCAGCGCGATAAAGGCAATAACCTTGCCAATGGTGATGGCCAATTCGGTCAGCAGTTGCGTGGTGCTGGCGTTATTGCTGCCGATCATATTGGCAAACGCCGGCAGCAGAACCAGGGCCAGAACCATGGCCAGATCTTCGACAATCAGCCAGCCGATGGCGATCTGCCCACGCTGGCTATCGATCAGTTGCCGTTCTTCCAGCGCGCGCAGCAGTACCACGGTACTGGCGGTGGACAGACACAGGCCGAACACCAGGCCGGAAACCAGATCCCAGCCCATCAGTTTGGACAATCCCATCCCGAGCACCGTAGCAACGGCGATTTGGGCAATGGCCCCTGGGATAGCGATATTTTTTACTGCGAGAAGATCTTTAAGCGAGAAATGGAGACCAACACCGAACATCAGCAGGATCACCCCAATCTCCGCGAGTTCCGGCGCCAATGAGGTATCGGCGACAAAACCGGGGGTAAACGGGCCGGCAAGTACGCCTGCGGCCAGATACCCTACCAACGGGGAGATGCGCAGGCGGTTTGCCAGCATTCCGAAGAGGAAGGCGAGTACTAACCCTCCAACAATAGTGGTGATCAAGGGTGTTGAATTATGCATCCATACTCCTCTGGTTGTGCTCACGGGTGTTACGAAAGGATACATTTAGTTTATTGCATTTGTGCGCGCATTGCTTAGCTAATTTAGCCTTTTGTGTAAAAAACCAGACTAATCGTCTATTTTGGCAGGAGGAAGGTGAATTATGGCTTAATTAACCAGATTAAATGGGGGTAAGGAGTAGATAACCCGGCTTAACCACTTCGCTAAGCCGGGGTGCTGTCAGGGTTATTGCTGGTTATGATCCATATTTGGTAGCAATGCAGTGATAATACCGATAAGCGGCAGGAATGCGCAGATTTGGTAAACCAGCTCAATACTGGTCAAATCGGCAACATAACCAAGAACTGCCGCGCCTAACCCGCCCATACCGAAAGCAAAACCGAAGAATAGTCCGGAAACCATCCCCACTTTACCGGGGATCAACTCTTGCGCATACACCAGTATCGCCGAGAAAGCCGAGGCCAGAATAACCCCGATGATCACCGTTAAAATGCCGGTCCAGTACAGGGATGCATAGGGTAAAGCCAGGGTAAATGGCGCTGCACCCAGGATAGAGCCCCAAATAACATATTTACGCCCGAACTTATCACCCAGAGGCCCGCCAATGATGGTTCCTGCCGCTACGGCAAACAGGAAGGCGAACAGGTGGATCTGGGCATTCTGTATCGAAACACCGAACTTATGCATCAGATAAAAGGTGTAATAGCTGCTTATGCTCGCCAAGTAGAAGTATTTGGAGAATATCAGCACCAGCAGGATGCTTAACGAGAACACTACCGTACGTTTTGGCAGCGGTTTGACCAGGGAAGCGGCTTTTGGCTTGCCTTGGGCCGCCCGATGTTGTTGCTGATACCATTTACTGACCTGGAGCAAAACCACAATGGCCAATAGCGCCGCCAAAGAGAACCAGGCGACATTGCCCTTGCCGTAGGGCGCGATAATCAGCGCGGCTAACAATGGGCCGAGGGAGCTGCCGAAGTTACCCCCTACCTGAAACAACGACTGGGCCAGGCCGTGCCGTCCACCAGATGCCATGCGTGCGACGCGGGATGACTCTGGATGGAACACAGAGGAACCCGTCCCCACCAAAGCCGCTGCCAGCAGCACCAGAGGGAAGGTGTTGGCCACCGAAAGCAGCAGCAAGCCTGACAGCGTGAAGCCCATGCCGATGGGCAGCGAATAAGGCTGCGGATGTTTGTCGGTGTAATAACCAATCAGCGGTTGCAGCAGCGAGGCGGTGAGCTGATAGGTCAGGGTGATCATCCCGATCTGCACAAAGCTGAGGTTGAAGTCGGCTTGCAGGATTGGGTAAATCGCCAGGATCAGCGATTGGATCATATCGTTGAGCAGGTGAGAAACGCTGATAGCACCGAGAATAGAGAACGCCGTGCCCTTAACCGCGCTGCTTTTTACCGGTGCAATAGCCGTTTCACTACGATCAGTCATAGTATAATTAGCCTGGTAAGTGAGAGAGGACAGAGCGACATCTTATAACGTTCATCTTTCGTCCGACAACGGGGTTGCCGATTCTGGTCGATCATTACGTGCTATTGAGAGTGGGCATTGATCGACAGGCCGATCCACCCATCGTTGCCTTTCCGACATAATTTGACGTATGTCGCAAAAAATTGAAATTAGTTGCAGCTGATTCGCGTTACAATTTCGTCCTCATCAAAAATACCCATTATTAACAATGGAGATCTGCCATGCGCTTTTCGCTTCACACCACCGCATGTGCGTTGGCTGTTTCCCTGACGTTGTTTGCGGGAACCGCCAGTGCCTGGGAAAAGGATAAAACCTACGATATCACCATCCTGCACACCAACGACCATCACGGCCATTTCTGGCAGAACGATCACGGTGAGTACGGCCTGGGGGCGCAAAAAACGCTGGTGGACAGCATCCGCAAGGAAGTGGCGGCACAAGGTGGCAGCGTGCTGCTGCTGTCTGGTGGGGATATCAATACCGGTGTACCAGAGTCGGATTTACAGGATGCTGAACCCGATTTCCGTGGCATGACGCTGATTGGTTACGACGCGATGGCAATCGGCAACCACGAATTTGACAACCCGCTCAGCGTATTGCGCCAGCAGGAAAAGTGGGCTTCTTTCCCGCTGCTGTCCGCCAATATCTATCAAAAAAGCACCCAGCAACGCCTGTTCAAGCCTTATGCCCTGTTTGAAAAGCAAGGGGTCAAGATTGCGGTGATCGGCCTGACTACCGATGACACGGCAAAAATCGGCAACCCGGAATACTTTACCGATATCGAGTTCCGTGTCCCGGCACAGGAAGCCAAACAGGTAGTAGATCAGTTGCGCAAAGACGAGAAGCCGGACGTGATTATCGCCGCCACCCATATGGGCCACTACGACGATGGTAATCATGGCTCCAACGCACCGGGGGACGTGGAGATGGCGCGCAGCCTGCCTGCGGGCTACCTGGATATGATTGTCGGCGGGCATTCGCAAAATCCGGTGTGTATGGCGAGTGAAAACCACAAACAGGTGGATTACGTGCCAGGCACGCCTTGTGCGCCAGACCGTCAGAATGGAACCTGGATCGTGCAGGCCCACGAATGGGGGAAATACGTAGGTCGTGCGGACTTCCAGTTCCGCAACGGTGAGCTGAAGCTGGTGCATTACCAACTGATCCCGGTCAACCTGAAGAAAAAGGTAGAGAAGGCCGACGGCACCAGCGAGCGGGTATTTTATACCCAGCAGATCCAGGAAGATCCGGCAATGATGAAACTGCTGACGCCGTTCCAGGATAAGGGGCAGGCGCAGTTGGAAGTGAAGGTGGGCAGCGTTAACGGCAAGCTGGAAGGGGATCGCAGTAAAGTCCGCTTCGTACAGACCAATCTGTCGCGTGTATTGCTGGCCGCACAGATGGAGCGTGCCAACGCTGATTTTGCCGTGATGAGCGGTGGTGGCGTGCGTGATTCGATCGAAGCCGGTGATATCACCTATAAAAACGTGCTGAAGGTGCAGCCGTTTGGCAACACGCTGGTGTATGTGGATATGAAAGGCAGCGAGGTTGAACCGTATCTGGCAGCGGTAGCCAATATGAAGGTGGATTCCGGTGCCTATGCGCAGTTCGCCAACGTCAGCTTGGTGGCGGACGGTAAGGGCGTCAGCGATGTCAAAATCAAGGGCGAACCGTTACAGGCAGACAAAACCTATCGTCTGGCGACGCTGAACTTCAATGCGTTGGGCGGCGATGGCTATCCGAAGATCGACACTCTGCCAAGCTACGTTAATACCGGCTTTATCGATGCGGAAGTGCTGAAGCAGTATATCGAGAAGCACTCACCGCTGGATGCGGCGGCGTATGAGCCTAAAGGCGAAATTGTCTATAAGTAACGTCAGGCGCAGGCGTTAACCTGTGCCACGCTAGGTTTCCTCTCCCTTTGGGAGAGGAAACCTCTTAATCCCGCTTGGCGATCTCGGCAAAGCTACCGGATAGCAGACGGCACAGGTCGCTTGCCGCCAATTCGATATCCAGCCCGCGCTTGCCGCCGGAAACGAAAATGGTGGTGAACTGCTGCGCCGGGGCGTCGATCACCGTCGGGAGGCGTTTCTTTTGCCCGAGCGGGCTGATCCCACCGACCAGATAACCCGTTACTCGCTGTGCGATTGTCGGATCGGCCATTTCGGCCTTCTTGGCTCCGAGCGCCTTCGCCACCTTCTTCAAGTCCAACTGGGTTGCCACTGGTGTCACCGCGACGGCCAGGTTTTTTGCATCACCATTCAGGGCTACCAACAGCGTTTTGTAGACCTGTTCGGCGTTCAGCCCCAGCTTTTTTACCACCTCGTCGCCAAAGTGGGTTTCTTCGCTATCGTGGTGATAAGCGTGGAGGGTGAAGGCCACCTTTTGTTTTTCAAGCAGAACCACTGCGGGTGTCATAGTGTATTTTCCAAAACCGAGGGAAGTTGCAATCGCTGGCAACAAAATTACAAAAATGGAAGCAAATGAGCAACCTGTGCCTAGGAACGTGAAAGGCAGTTGCCAATAGGTTCGTCAGGTTGCTACCCTGTCTATTGTAATCGTTAACACGGTTACTATGCGTATAACTAAAATATGAAAAATTCCTCTTTGACTGGCCAATAGCGATATTGGCCACTTTTTTATCGTGCCTGCAGCATGGCGGGTAAATTGTCCTCGCCATACAGGTGCAAAGCCCCGACCGCCACCACATAGTTGCCTGGCGGTAACGCTTCCAGTTTTTGCTGCCAGTGGCGATTGCGGCGCTGCATCAGAACGTCATACAGCTCGGCGCTGAAGGTGGAGGGGAGTGTTTCCTCCGTGGCGTTTGGCTTGGCATCCAGCCACCAGCTCACCATGGTTTGCAGCAAACGGGCGTTGGTATGCCAGTGCTCCAACGTATCGTGCAGCAGCGCCATGCCGCCTTCTGGCAGTTGCTCCAACATGGTCAGCTGTTCCTCTGCTCCTTCCAGTTCGATCACTGGCGTCTGTTGTACTTTAGCGGCTTGCAGCAACTGGTAATCGATCCCGTATTCGGCGCGTAATCCCAGCCGCTGAGCCTGCCGTGCCTGCATCATCAGCGCAATCTGCCAGCCGGGAAGGGCAGAAAAGCCTGCTACGTCCGCGCCCAGTTCCTGGCATAGCACCCGCAACCGTTGGAATTGTTCATCGCCAAGACGTTGTTCGAGTTCAAGCTGAGGTTCAGCGTGGCCAAAGGGGGAAGAGGAGCCGGTAATATCGGCCTCGACGATCAATGCATCGGCCTGGCGCAGGCGTGCCGCCAACCGGGCAGGCAGAGGCGACATATCGACGGTGCCCATATGAATGCTGCCGACCAGATGCAGCTGGCGATTGCCGCTAAGCCTGATGTCCAAAGCCGGGTAGGTGTAGCTCTGCGGGGAAAGAATACCGAGAAAGGCGGCAATGCGGCGTAACAGTTGACCCATACAGCGTGGCTCCTGATCTTTCTCACCAACTGGCAGGATAGCCGCTGGCTTTTCCCCATGCTAAACGCTAAGTGGCTGACAATAAAGCCCGAGGGCAGAGGAATTATCTCAAAAGGCCGGAGCGCGTTGGCTTGCGCTCCGGTTGAGGGTTACTGCTTGGGTTTAAAACGCAGTAATCGGTTGGCGTTGCTGACCACGGTGATGGAGGAGAGCGCCATTGCCGCCCCGGCGACCACCGGACTGAGCAGGGTGCCCGTCAGTGGGTACAGCACACCGGCGGCAATGGGGATGCCAAGCGCGTTGTAGATAAAGGCCCCGAGCAGGTTCTGCTTCATATTACGCAGTGTCGCCTTTGACAAGGCCAATGCGTCTGCCACACCGTTCAGGCTATGGCGCATCAGGGTGATGGCGGCAGTCTCAATGGCGATATCGCTGCCGCCGCCCATGGCGATCCCGACGTCGGCCTGGGCTAGCGCCGGGGCGTCGTTGATGCCGTCGCCGACCATCGCTACCCGGTGGCCTTGGGCCTGCAGCTGTTTGATCGCTGCGGCCTTACCGTCTGGCAAGACACCTGCAATCACGCGGTCGATACCGGCTTCTTTGGCAATCGCGTTGGCAGTTATCGGGTTATCCCCCGTCAACATCACCAGTTGATAGCCTTGTTGGTGCAGACGCTGCAACGCACTGACGCTGTCGCCGCGTAACGGATCGCGGATGGCGAACAAGGCGGCCGGTTTGCCATTGGCTGCCAACAGCACGGGGGTGATACCGCGTTCGGCCTGCTGCTGTATCTGCTGCGAGAGTGCATCGGTCGCGATCTGATTTTCTTGCAACAGCTTGGCGTTGCCCAACAATAGCTGCACACCTTCAACTTCACCGCTGACGCCGGAGCCGCGCAAGGTGCGGAACTGTTCCACCGCAGGCAAGGGCTGCCCTTCGGCGCGATCGACGATGGCGCGCGCCAGTGGGTGGCTAGCCCCTTGTTCCAGCGCGGCGGCCCAGCGTAATGCCTGCTGCTCATCCACCTGGTTAAAGGTGAGGATTTCCACCACACGCGGTTGGCCTTCCGTCAGCGTACCGGTTTTATCAAACACCAGCGTATCGAGATTGCTGGCCTGTTGCAGGGCATCGGCATCACGCACCAGCACCCCAAACTCTGCAGCCCGGCCAACGCCAGAGATGATAGACATCGGCGTGGCCAGCCCCAGGGCGCAAGGGCAGGCGATGATCAGCACCGTGGTCGCGATCACCAGCGTGTAGACCAACTGCGGCTGCGGGCCCAAAAAGTACCAGATCGCGGCGCTGAACAGAGCAATAGCGACCACGGTGGGGACAAATACCGCCGAGATGCGGTCTGCCAGCTTGCCGATTTCCGGTTTGCTGCTTTGCGCCTGACGTACCAGCTTGATAATGCGAGCCAGCGTGGTTTGGGTGCCAATGGCCGCCGCGCGGAACAGCACGCTGCCGTCATCCACTACCGTACCGGCATGCACGGTATCGCCGACGCTTTTTTGCTGTGGCAGCGCTTCGCCGGTCAGCATGGCCTCATCGATCCACACTTCTCCTTGCACGATCTCACCGTCAACCGGGATACGATCGCCCGTCGTCAGGCGCAATGTCATGCCTAGTTGCACCTCTGCCAGGGGGATACTTTGCTCACCAGATTCAGTCACCAGTCTGGCGGTTGGCGGAGTCAGATCCAGCAGCCGTTCCAGCGCCTGAGAAGAACGCTGGCGTGCGCGTTGCTCCATGGCATGGCCAAGGTTGATCAGGCCAATGATCATCGCACTGGCTTCGTAATACAGATGCCGTGCTTCCATCGGGAAGAAGTCTGGCCACAGGTTGACGCTGATGGAGTACAGCCAGGCGGCACCGGTCCCCAGGGCGACCAGCGTATCCATGGTGGCGCTGCCGTTCATCAGCGAGCGCCAGGCATTGCGGTAGAAGTGGCCTCCGGCAAACACCATTACCGCCAGGGTGATGATGCCGACCACCAACCACGGCCGCTGGGTGTCTGGCGTCAGCGACATGCTGCCACCCAACACGCCCCAGGCCATCAACGGCACGCCCACCGCCAAACCCAATGCAGCCTGCCAGCGGAAGCGTTTCATATTGGCCTGGGCGGTTTGCTGTTGGCGTTCGCGGCGCTCGGTTTCGTCCTGGATCATCTCTGCGCCATAGCCAGCCTTTTCTACCGCCGCGACCAATGCCTGCGGGGTGGCGTTACCGGTAATCAGCGCGCTGCGCTCCGCCAGGTTTACCCGTGCCAGCTCAACGCCAGGGACGTTCTGTAAAGCCGTCTGGACTTTATTGACGCAGCTGGCGCAGGTCATCCCATTGAGCAGCAGTTGGATGCTGTCGTCGGTGTCGATTGCCGGAAGGGAAGAGGGGGCCGCTGCCTGGGTTTCCGGCAAGCTTGGGGCAGATTCAGTCAGCGGCTCAGTTTTTGGGTGGCTATTGGCTCCCGCCTGGCTGGCGTGATAACCCGCATCCTCCACGGCAGCGATGAGCTGCTCTGGGCTAGCATCGCCATAGATTTTGGCACCTTCGATAGTGACATCGGCGGCAATCACACCCGGCACCGCTTCCAGCGCTTTGCGGGTGCTACCCACGCAATGCATGCAGGATAGGCCAGAGAGTTGTAGCTCGGTGTCTGCCTGTTGGGCGATTTCGGCCTGGTAACCAGCGGCAACGACGCTGTCGATCAACTCAGCAGCCGGAGCCGCACCGGTGATTTTGGCGTAGTGAACGTTAACGTTGGCCTGCTCGACATCTGCACGGCTTTCCAAGGCTTTTTTCACCTTTTGCGCGCAGTTCATGCAGGATAATCCCTGCAACGCTAGCACGGTAGTTTGTGACATGATGGCTTTCCTCGCAAAATAATGGCGGTTGACCGCCTGGTTTTCTCCACTAAGAATGAGCTTAAACCTTCCAGCAAGGGTAAGGTCAACCTGATACCAAAGAATTTTTATTAACGGTGTCCACAACGCGACCCCGATTCGACATAAGGCCCGGTAACAGAACCCCCGCCAGAAGCGGGGGAGAGGGGGATGTTATTGCTGGACGTTGCTGATCCGTGATAATGCCGCTTCTGCCAAAAATCCAGAACGACTTTTAAATTCTGGATGCGTGGCCACACAGCGATCTATACGGTCAATCAACGACTTGGGAAGTGTGACGTTGATTTTTTCTGAGCCACCGAGCAGTCGCGACACATCAATGTCTACTACGGCCCAAGTGTAACCAGCAAACTCAGGATCTTTTGCCAGTTTGCCAACACTGGAAACGGCCGGAATATCCTGACCCATTTCGATCAGGACTTCTATGTGGCCAGTAATCGCTTCTTTGGCGGCTGAGATTGCCTCATCCAAGGTATCACCAGCCGAAAAACAGCCTGGTAAATCAGGGACAATCACACCGTATGCGTGGTGATCATCTCCAGCTTCAATTGCAATGGGATAAAACATATTTTAAGCCTCGTCGAGAAAACGGGGTTAAATCCCCGCCTGTTTCCTGATGCTTTTTACCGTGCCTGCCGGTAAATCTTTTTTAGGATGCGGGATGGTAACTAGCCCCGGCTTTGTTGGGTGGGTGAAGTGATGGTGGCTGCCGTTAACTCTGACTAAAATCCATCCATCTGCAACCACATCTTTCATAATCTGTTTGCTGTTCATCTCCCTGCCTTATTCTCGCTCCGTCGAAATAATAATAACTCCAATAACCCTACAATACAAGCCTCATAGGGTTATTGGGGTTATCGATAGCTGTCATCTACCGCGCGAACATTACCTGGCCTTCTTGTGGGGGCAGAAAGCCCTAGTCCTTATATTGCGTCCGTAGATTGAAAGTCAAAAGGGGGTAATAGAAGGATAAAAAGGTTATAGTTTATTACGCTCGCAAAGCCGCCTTGCAGGCTGCTAGCAAAGAATAAGGTCAAGGGGGATAGAGTGAATATCAGCGACGTTGCCAAAAAAACCGGTCTGACCAGCAAAGCCATCCGTTTTTATGAAGAGAAAGGGTTGGTTACTGCGCCGATCCGTACCGACAACGGCTACCGCAGCTACAACGCCCGGCATATTGAAGAGCTGACGCTGCTGCGCCAGGCTCGCCAGGTGGGGTTCAATCTTGATGAGTGCCGCGAACTGGTCGCGTTGTTTAACGATCCGGCGCGTCACAGTGCCGATGTTAAAGCCCGTACGTTGCAGAAAGTCGCCGATATTGAAAAGCACATCAGCGAACTGGGGGAAATGCGTCAACGGCTGCTGGCGCTGGCGGATCAATGCCCTGGCGATGAAGGCGCAGACTGCCCGATCATTAATAACCTGGCAGGCTGCTGCCACTCACGCTAGCGTATTATGGCGCGGATCACCAAGGTGGTGCCTTCGACCGCCACCACTTCAACTTCGGTGCCGATCGGCAGATCCTCGTTGGCTTGCGCACGCCAGCTGCTGTCGGCGATATTGATGCGGCCATGGCCGTTATGCATCGCCTCGGTCAGCGTGGCGCGGGTGCCGATCAACTGCCGGTTACGCTGGTTGAGCACCGGTGACCCGCTGGTCGCCGTTGGCCGCTTGCGCAGCCAATACCACCACAGGTAGGCCACGGCAATGGTCATCACGGCAAACAGAGAACCTTGCCACTCCCAACTCAACTCCGGCAGCAACCAGACAATCACCCCGACGATCACCGCAGAGACACCGCTCCACAGCAGATAGCCGCTGGCACCGAGCATTTCCGCAGCCAACAACAGCCCGCCAAGCGAGATCCAGAACCATTGTGGGTTTGCTGCGATCTGTTCCACCATAATTACTTACCTTTGCTGTCTTTCAGCAACTCGGTAATACCGCCGATAGACCCCAGCAGGCTGCTGGCATCCAGCGGCATCATGATCACTTTGCTGTTATTGGCAGAACCGATCTTTTGCAGCGCATCGGTATATTTCTGCGCCACGAAGTAGTTGACTGCCTGGATGTTACCGCTGGCGATGGCGTCAGAAACCAACTGAGTGGCTCGCGCTTCCGCTTCAGCAGCACGCTCACGCGCTTCTGCCTGCAAGAACGCCGACTGACGCTCCCCTTCGGCTTTCAGGATCTGCGATTGCTTATCCCCTTCGGCGCGCAGGATCGCAGCTTGACGTACCCCTTCCGCTTCCAGAATATCGGCACGTTTGGTACGTTCGGCCTTCATCTGGGCGTTCATCGCCACAATCAGCTCGGCCGGTGGGCGAACGTCACGGATTTCGATACGGGTGATTTTGACGCCCCAAGGGTTGGTGGCCTCATCGACGATATGCAGCAGGCGGCTGTTGATGCTATCGCGCTGCGACAACATTTCGTCGAGTTCCATGGAACCGAGCACGGTACGGAAGTTGGTCATGGTCAGGTTAACGATTGCCTGCTCGAGGTTACTGACCTCATAAGCGGCGCGGGCCGGATCGACCACCTGGATAAAGCAGACGGCATCGATCGCCACGTTGGCGTTATCGCGTGAGATAATCTCCTGGGACGGGATATCCAGCACCTGCTCCATCATATTGATCTTACGGCCAATACGATCCATGAAAGGCACCACCAGGTTTAAGCCCGGCATTAGCGTTTTGGTATAGCGGCCGAAACGTTCTACCGTCCATTGGTAGCCCTGCGGCACAATTTTGATGCTCGAGAAGACGATAATCAACGCGACAACGATCACGATGGGGATAATAGTAAACATGGCACAACCTCCTGTCAGACATATTGCCAGATATTACGCTAGCGCCAGGGAGATTGCCTAATGCATCACGAGGATAAGCCCATTTTTTGCAGAAAATCGCCGGAATTCACCGTGAGCAGGTTGTTTCTACATGCTTTTCTCGACACGAAGAACCTATTGCTGCCAGGAAGTCATGATGGACACTTCCTCTGGAGCCGCGTTGAACTTGCTGAGCGTCACCGTATGACCGTCAGTCAGCAATACGCTGACCGCCATGCCGAGCACGCCGGACTGCAGTGCGGTTTGTTCGATATGCTGAAGTGCTTTGAGACAAACGAATTGCTGCATCTCAGGCAGGTGTTTGAATCTGTCGGTTTGGGTCTTTTTCAAGATCGTTATCCTTTGGCGGTGTCGACTTGCTGACCATGACTCAACAACGGCAGCAGAAAGGGGACCTGGCTTGATTATTTTTTGGGTTCGCCACGCTGGCATCGTGGTGCTCATGCGTTAATTTTTAGATATTTTTACGAACCTACTAGCTACGTAGCAAAACCCTTGTTCGACCTGGCTTTACGTCTCGATGCTACAGATTTTTCTTAGGTATTCCTCACGTTTTAGCCATTATTTTGACGGATGTCAATTTTATTAGCTACTGAGAATGTTTCTCAAAATCAATTAACACGTAGCTATTAGCTCCTTTTTCGGGGGTGTCAGGACTGGGGGAAGCGGGTTTTCCGTAGCTGTGGGGGACGGGATTAATGTGCTAAACTGCGGCAAGTCTGTGGAAGGAAAGAGGAAACCGCAAGGTGGAAAATCAAGCAGAGTTTAAAAGCTATCTGGAACGATTAGACATTGAGCAGCCTGCACTGTGCATTTTGTTGGGCGTGCAGCGCAGTACCTTGAATAAATGGGTCAACGGTACCGTCACCGCTATTCCGGCCATCGCCACGACCGCGGTTAAAATGCTGTGGTTTATCAAAGAGTCCGAACCCGAGCTGTTCCAGCGCTGGATGATGATCCAGGACTTTGGCGTACCGGCAGAGTACGCCACCAATGAGAAGGCGTATGAATTCCTGCACGTGCTGAAGCGGGAGCCTTCGTCGCCGATAAAGAAACTCCGGGCCCAGATAGCGGCCCAGAAGCAATAAATCAACTGCGTTAAACCGGTAAATCGATATCTTGCAGAAAGCCGCTGATACGCTCATCGCGCCGTTGAAACAGCGTGACAATTTCTTCCACGGCTTTACCGCAGTCGTTACGCCAGGCGAGGGAGAGCGGTGAAGGTTGCCGCTGATTGACGACTTCGCGGGTGATCAACTGGCCACTATCCAGATAGGGCTGGCACAGCTTTTTCGGCAAGAACCCGACGCCTAACCCCTGTAGGTGACATTCGAGTTTACTGCGCAGGTCTGGGACTTTAATCTCTTTTTGGCCAGGCAGCAGCCAGGCAACGCGTTTGGTCAGGTTGCGTGAAGTATCTTCCACGTTGATCGCCGGGTAACTGCGTAGCCGATCTTCATGTAGCGCCGTGTCCTGACAGGCGGTGAGCGGATGATCTGGCGTGACCACAAACACCCAACTGATGCCCCCCAATTTCAATACGCTGACGTCATTGGCCAGCGATTCAGATCCGGTGGTGCCAATCGCCAGTTGGAAATCCCCATGTAATAACGAATCCCAGACTCCCATATACACCTGACGCGAGATGTGAAACTGCGTGAAGGGGTAGCGCTGTTGCAGATAGGCCAACAGCCGGGCGACGCTCGCGGGGTTATACAACAGGTTGTTGATCACGATATTGACCTGATGCTCCACACCATCGTTGATCTGGCGTAGTTCATCGGGCATGGAGTCGAGCCAGTTGTGCCATTGGCGGCAACGTTCCAGCAGGTATTCACCGGCAGGCGTCAGGTTGACGCTGCGGGTAGTACGAATGAAAAGCTGGGTGCCGATGCTTTCTTCCAACGTTTTAATGCGGTAACTGATGGTGGCGGTGGTCTTGTGCAGTAATTCGGCGGCGCGGGAAAAGCTCTGACATTCCGCGACCTTGATAAACGATCGAATTGTTTCGTGATCCAGCATTGCGCTTCCTTAACCGGTGCGGCCATCGTTCCCCTAGTGTTGCAAAAGAATTTACTTACCTTAATCGCCATGGGTTAGTCATAAAGCCGCTTCCCGTGATCGCGCTCACGCTTTATCGCCCTTCATCTGTTGAACTCTGCCTAAAGTGACAACTCTGTTAATGAACTGTATCGCGGTGGTTTGTTTTTTAATTGGTTGATTATCAATGTAATATTTTTATGGTGGTGCAAAAAATGTGCGGTCGATCGTATTGTGGAAAATCTTTCCAAGATTAGCTTTTAAATTCTCTGCTACCTGATTAGAGTTAGCGCATTCGGTAATGTTCCTTTTTGAAACGATCCTGGAGAAACTGATGGACCTGATTGCCGTTGAGTTAACGCCTGAAGCCTTTGCCCCTTATGGCAATGTGTTGCAGATCGAGGGCGCGCCTTTCTTTCATATTAATGATGGAAAAACAGAGCGATACCATGACCTTGCTAAAGTAGAAGTCGCTGATGATCACCGGGTGCTGGTCAGCATCAACCGATCTGAACCCTGTACACTTCCGTTGGAGTTCTCAGTTCTGGAGAAACATCCTTTGTCTTCACAGGCTTTTATGCCCATGCGAGGGGAACGCTTTGTGGTGATCGTCGCTGAAGCCGGGGAGGGGGACGAAATCCCGTTGCACACCTTGCGCGCCTTTATTACCAACGGCAGGCAAGGGGTGAATTATCACCGCAACGTCTGGCATCACCCGCTGTTTGCTTATGGCGCGATCACCGATTTTTTCACGGTCGATCGCGGCGGTGTCGATAACTGTATCGTCAAGAATTTGCCGGAGACTTACCGGGTGGTGCTTGGATAGCGCTGTCCCCAAGCGCACAGGCTGTTTATTATAGCCGGGAAACCTTGAGCTAAATAAAGGAAAGCCTGAATGAACGAAGTACGCAGAAAGGGAAGGCCAACGACAGAAGCAGGGGCGACGAAAGGCGCACAGGCGTTGGATCGTGGGTTGGAGATCCTGCAATTTCTGGCCAACGCCGGGGGAAGTTCGTCCGTTTCCGTGCTATCCGAGAAGTTGGCGTTACCGCTATCCACAACTTTCAGATTATTGAAAGTCTTAGAAAAATCGGAATTCGTTTTTCAGGATCCACAGCTTGGCTGGTGGCATATCGGCATCCAGTCGTTTACCGTCGGCGCGGCCTATATGAATGACCGGGACGTGGTTTCGGTGGCCGGGCCTTATATGCGGCGGTTGATGCTGTTGTCAGGCGAAACCGCCAATCTGGCCATCAGGAATAATTTTGACGCCGTGTTGATCCGTCAATGTGAGTGTCAGGCCATGGTGCGGATGTGTGCGCCACTTGGCAGCCGCTTACCGTTGCACGCATCCGGGGCGGGGAAAGCGCTGTTGTACCCGTTGGCGGAAGAGGAGATGCTGGATTTGTTCGTGCGTTCGGGGCTGCACTCGTTTACCCCGAAGACCCTGACCAGCGTCAACCTGTTACGCAAGGATTTAGCGCAATCGCAGGATCTAGGCTACACCGTTGATGCTGAAGAGCACGCACTTGGCCTGAATTGCCTGGCCTCGGCGATCTTTGACCGCAGCAACAACGTGATTGCGGCCATCTCCATTTCGGGGCCCAGTTCGCGAGTCAGCAGCGATCGATTCAAGGAGTTGGGGGAGTTGGTGCGTGATGTGGCCAACGACATCAGCACCGCACTAGGTGAGTCGCGCAGTAAAAAAGACCACTTTTAAAGCAAGGCCTGTAGCCGCGATTGTGGCTACAGGATGAGGACACCTCCCCGTTTATCCCTTAAACGGGTTTTTTTGAACTCACTTTAAATTTGGAAAATTTTTCCAAAAATTTAGGAGAATAGTTAGATGGCAATTATGCGAGCAGTAGATGCGGCAATGTACGTGTTGGCAAAGGAAGGCGTGACGACCGCATTCGGCGTGCCTGGCGCGGCGATCAACCCTTTCTATAACGCGATGCGTCAACACGGCGGCATCAAGCACTATCTGGCGCGCCATGTTGAAGGTGCTTCCCATATGGCGGAGGGCTACACCAGGGCCAAGGCAGGCAATATCGGCGTGTGCCTTGGTACTTCAGGGCCAGCGGGAACGGATATGATCACCGCGCTTTATTCTGCCTCTGCCGATTCCATTCCTATTTTGTGCATTACCGGCCAGGCTCCCCGGGCGCGGTTGCATAAGGAAGATTTTCAGGCGGTAGATATTGAATCGATCGCCAAGCCGGTCACCAAAATGGCGGTCACGGTTATGGAGCCGGCGCTGGTGCCGCGAGTGCTACAGCAGGCCTTCCACCTGATGCGCTCCGGGCGCCCTGGCCCGGTGCTGGTCGATTTGCCTTATGACGTGCAGATTGCCGAGATTGAGTTTGATCCAGAAACTTATTCCTCGCTGGGTGCCTACAAGCCCGCAGCCACGCAGGCGCAAATCGATAAAGCCCTGGATATGCTGTGTGCAGCAAGCAAGCCGCTGATCATCGCCGGCGGTGGCATCTTTAACGCCGATGCGGCCGACCTGCTGCAAGAGCTGGCGGAAACCTGCAACGTGCCGGTGATCCCAACGCTGATGGGTTGGGGCTGCATCCCGGACGATCACCCGCTGATGGCGGGGATGGCCGGATTACAAACCTCGCATCGTTACGGTAACGCCAACCTGCTGGATTCGGATCTGGTGTTTGGCATCGGCAACCGCTGGGCCAACCGCCATACCGGCTCGGTAGATAAATACACCGCCGGTCGTAAGGTGATCCACATCGATATCGAACCGACCCAGCTTGGTCGCGTGATCTGCCCAGATCTGGGCATTGTTTCCGATGCCAAAATCGCTCTGCAAATGTTAGTGGCAAGAGCGCGCGAACGTGCAGACCAAGGGACGTTGCCAGATCGTTCGCAATGGGTGGAAACCTGCCTCCAGCGCAAACAAACGCTGCTGCGTAAAACACACTTCGATAACGTGCCGATCAAGCCTCAGCGCGTTTACGAAGAGATGAACCGGGCGTTCGGGCGTGATGCCTGCTACGTCACCACCATCGGGCTTTCACAAATCGCGGCGGCGCAGATGCTGCACGTGTTTAAACCGCGCCACTGGATTAACGCCGGGCAGGCTGGCCCATTAGGCTGGACCCTTCCTTCTGCATTAGGCGTCTGTGCCGCCGATCCGCAGCGCAAAGTGATCGCGCTGTCGGGCGACTACGACTTCCAGTTCATGATCGAAGAGCTGGCCGTTGGCGCACAATTCAAGCTGCCGTACATCCACGTGGTGGTCAACAATGCCTACCTGGGGCTGATCCGCCAGTCGCAGCGCGGTTTCGATATGGATTACTGCGTCCAACTGTCCTATGAAAACATCAACAACCCGGAAGTGGGCGAATACGGTGTCGATCACGTCAAGGTGGTCGAAGGGTTGGGATGTAAGGCGATCCGCGTGGTGAAACCGGAAGATATCGCTGCGGCCTTCCAGCAGGCGCAAGAGCTGATGCGTCTGCATCAGGTTCCGGTGGTGGTGGAGATTATTCTTGAGCGAGTCACCAACATCTCGATGGGGACGGAGCTGGATAACGTCAATGAGTTTGAACCGGTTGCCGAGTCGCCAGAAGATGCGCCGACCGCAGTCAGCTACTTTAACTATCAGTAGGGAGCAGGCTCATGCCAAAGTTTTCAGCCAACTTATCGATGCTGTTTAATGAAGTCGATTTCATGCAGCGCTTTCGCTGTGCCAAAGAGCAGGGATTCACGGCAATTGAATATATGTTTCCCTACGATTATTCCGTGCAGGCGTTGAAAGGCGCGCTGGAAGAGAATCAACTCACGCAGGTATTACAGAACCTGCCTGCCGGGGATTGGGCTGCGGGGGAACGTGGGATCGCTTGTTTGCCGGGGCGCGAGTCTGAGTTTCGTGATGGCGTAGGCATGGCGGTGGAATATGCCCGTGCGCTGGGGTGTGCGCAGATCAACTGCCTGATCGGTAATCCGGACAAGTCCATCGCGCAGCATAAGACCGATGAGACCGTGGTCGCCAACCTCAGCTATGCAGCCAGAGAGCTGGCCAAGGCCAATATCCGTTTGTTGGTTGAACCGATCAATAAATACGATATGCCTGCCTTCTACCTGCAAACCACTCGCCAGGCGTTGGAACTGATGGACTGGGTGGCCAGCCCCAACCTGTTTATTCAATACGATATCTACCATATGCAGCGCATGGAGGGCGAACTCGCCCAGACCATGGAAAATCTGCTGAGCAAGATTGCCCATATTCAGGTTGCCGATAATCCGGGGCGTCATGAGCCTGGTAGCGGGGAAATCAACTACGACTATCTGTTCCGCGCGCTGGACAAGATGGGTTATAGCGGTTGGATCGGTTGCGAATACAAACCCGCCACCACGACGGCAGCCGGTCTGTCATGGATCAAGCAATATCAACATTGAGGGACATATCATGAAAGTAGGCTTTATCGGTTTAGGGATCATGGGTACGCCAATGGCTGAAAAGCTGATCGCAGGCGGCCATCAGCTGTATGCCAACACCTTGAATCAGGTTCCGCCGGAGCTGGTGGCAAAAGGGGCCATCGCCTGTGCGACGCCAAAACAGGTGGCCGAGCAGGCTGACGTTATTTTTATCATGGTGCCGGATACGCCGCAGGTGGCAGAGGTATTGTTTGCCGCCAATGGCTGTGCCGAGGCGCAGCTCAAAAACAAGATCCTGGTGGACATGAGTTCCATTTCACCGCTGGAGACGAAGGAGTTTGCCAAGCGCATCAACCAACTGGGGGCCGATTATCTGGATGCGCCGGTCTCTGGTGGTGAAGTGGGCGCCAAGCAGGGTAGCCTGACCATTATGGTCGGCGGTGACGAAGCTATCTTTGGGCGGGTAAAACCGCTGCTGGCGCTGATGGGGAAAAACATTACGCTGGTCGGTGGCAATGGCGATGGCCAGACCTGTAAGGTCGCCAACCAGATTATTGTGGCCCTGACCATCGAAGCGGTTTCCGAGGCGCTGATATTTGCTTCCAAAGCAGGTGCCGATCCGGCGCGGGTTCGTGAAGCGCTGATGGGCGGATTTGCCTCATCGCGTATTCTGGAAGTCCACGGTGAGCGGATGATCAAACGAACGTTCGAGCCTGGTTTCCGTATCTCTCTGCATCAAAAGGATCTGAATTTGGCATTACAGGGCGCGAAGTCGCTGGCGCTCAGTTTGCCTAATACCGCCACTTGCCAGGAGTTATTCAACCTTTGTGCGGCCAATGGTGGAAAAGATCTCGACCACTCGGCGTTGGTTCAGGCATTGGAAATTATGGCCAACCATAAAGTGGCTGGCTAAAAGTAAAGTCGTAACAAGTTGCAGGTGCTATCTGCCTGCAACTTGTATCCTGGTTATCGTATTTCTTTAATGGTTATATTCTTGTTTGTCTTGGTATCTTCTTAATATAAAGCTTAGAACATCAGTTTTTAATGAATAATAAATTAGCTTACCTACGCTATTTCCTTATTGAAGATAGGAAGGACTTGTCATGGACTCTATCAATAGCAAGCAACGAGAGATTTACCAGCAGCGCGGTTATCATGAGGATTTATTACCCAAAGAAGCAGATAAGAAAACCTGGAAGGGTATTAACTATTTTACCTTGTGGATGGGGTCGGTGCATAACGTTCCTAACTATGTGGCCGTCGGGGGATTTTTTATTCTCGGGCTTTCTACCTTAAGCATTATGGCCGCCATTATTCTCAGCGCATTTATTATTGCCTTTGTGATGGTGATGAACGGTGCAGCTGGCTCGAAGTACGGTATTCCGTTTGCCATGATCCTGCGCGCTTCCTATGGCGTGCGTGGCGCGTTGTTTCCGGGGATCCTCAGAGGCTGCGTGGCCGCCATTATGTGGTTTGGCTTGCAATGCTATGCCGGTTCGTTGGCCTTCCTGATCCTGATTGGCAAACTGTGGCCGCAGTTTCTGACCTTGGGCGGGGACTTTAACCTGCTGGGGATCGGCCTGCCCGGGCTGATCGCCTTTCTGATTTTCTGGGCAGTAAACGTGGCGATTGGTCTGGGTGGCGGCAGTATCCTCAACAAGTTTACCGCGATCCTCAACCCATGCATTTACGTGGTATTTGGCGGCATGGCTATTTGGGCCATCTCAATTGCCGGTCTGGATAATATCATTGCCTACGTTCCGGCCAATGCCATTACGACCAACAACGGTGGCTTCATGTTCCTGGTGGTGATCAACGCAGTGGTGGCGGTATGGGCTGCCCCGGCGGTCAGCGCTTCGGACTTTACCCAGAACGCCAGCAGCTTCCGTCAGCAGGCCTGGGGACAAACGTTGGGATTGGTGGTTGGCTATCTGCTGTTTGCCGTTGCCAGCGTCTGTATCCTGGCCGGAGCCAGTATTCATTACGGCGTCGATACCTGGAACGTGTTGGATATCGTACAAAAATGGGACAGTATTTTTGCCTCGGTGTTTGCGGTACTGGTGATCCTGATGACCACCATCTCCACCAATGCGACCGGTAACATCATCCCTGCGGGCTATCAGATTGCCGCCATAGCGCCGAAAAAACTCACCTATAAAAATGGCGTAGTGATTGCCAGCATTATCAGCCTGCTTATCTGCCCTTGGAAACTGATGGAGAACCAGGAAAGCATTTACCTGTTCCTGGATGTGATCGGTGGGATTTTAGGGCCGGTGATTGGCGTGATGATGGCGCACTATTTTATCGTGATGCGCAGCGAGATCGATCTCGATACGTTATATACCGAACCCGGCAATTATAAATACTATGATAACGGTTTTAACAGTGTGGCATTTATTGTGACTCTGTTCGCAGTGCTGTTGTCGTTGGGAGGCAAGTTTATTGAAATTCTCGAGCCTTTATCGCGGGTTTCCTGGTTTGTTGGCGTTATCAGCGCATTCTGTTTATATGCGCTTATCAAGAGTAGAGCAGTAGTTAATCGGCAAGAATATACCTGAAGTGAATATGAGAACACGGTCAATTACCCTCAAGTAAAAACATGCTAATTTTATTTCACGAAGGAGAATGATATGTCATACGATTTGATTATTAAAAATGGCAAGGTTGTTTTTGAACACGATGCCGTCATTACCGATATTGCGGTCAAAGATGGCAAGATAGCCGCTATTGGCAACGGCCTCTCCGGGGCCAAAACGGAGATCGACGCCAGCGGAATGGTGGTGGCTCCGGGGATGATCGATGCCCATGCGCACATGTCCGAGCCGGGGCGTACCCATTGGGAAGGGTATGAAACCGGTACGCGTGCGGCGGCTAAAGGCGGCATCACCACCATGATCGAAATGCCGCTGAACCAACTCCCGGCCACCGTCGACCGAGCCTCGATAGAAATGAAGTTCTCGGCAGCGGAAGGCAAGCTCACCATCGATGCGGCCCAGTTTGGCGGTCTGGTTTCCTACAATCTGGACCGGTTGCATGAACTTGATGAGATCGGCGTGGTGGCCTATAAGTGCTTCGTAGCGACCTGCGGCGATCGCAGCGTCAGCAATGATTTCCGCGACGTAAATGATTTTGAATACTTTAAAGGCCTGCAGACCCTGGCCAAGCTGGATCAATTAGTGGCGGTGCATGCAGAAAACGCCCTGATTTGCGATGCGTTAGGGGAAGAAGCCAAGGCAGAAGAGCGTGTGACGGCACATGATTACGTGGCCTCTCGCCCGGTATTTACCGAAGTTGAAGCCATCCGCCGGGTGCTGTATCTGGCGAAGGTCGCCGGTTGTCGCCTGCATATTTGCCACGTCAGCAGCCCGGAAGGGGTCGCGGAGGTGACCCGCGCACGTCAGGAAGGGCAACAGGTTACCTGTGAATCCTGCCCACACTATTTCGTGCTGGACACCGATCAGTTTGCAGAAATCGGCACCCTGGCCAAGTGTTCACCACCGATCCGCGATGCACAGAATCAGCAGGGGCTGTGGGATAAGTTGTTTAACGGTGAAATCGACTGCCTGGTGTCCGATCACTCGCCGTGCCCACCGGATATGAAAGCGGGCAATATCATGCAGGCCTGGGGCGGGATCGCTGGGATCCAGAACTGCGTCGATATCATGTTCGATGAAGCGGTACAGAAAAGAGGCATGACGCTGCCGGTGTTTGCCAAATTGATGGCGACTAACGCCGCCGATATTTTTGGTCTCAAACATAAGGGACGCATTGCCGTAGGGAAAGATGCTGACCTGGTGTTCATCCAGCCGAACAACAGCTACGTATTGGCTACCGGCGATCTGGAGTATCGTCACAAGGTCAGCCCGTATGTGGGGCGTAAAATCAACGCGCGGGTGACCAAAACCATTCTGCGCGGTGAAGTGATTTACGATATCAAAGCGGGCTTTGGTGTGCGTCCAATGGGCAAGTTTGTGCTTAAACATCAGCAATAATATTGGCTAATCAGCGCCCGCCGCAGGGCGGGCGTCTGAATGATGAGATCCTGGATATGAAGGAAGCCCCCATGAACGGGTTGTGTTCCAGCCGTAGCGGCTGGTTATCGGGTTTGCAGTGGTTCTTTTTCATTTTCTGCAATACGGTGGTGATCCCGCCGACCCTGCAATCTGCTTTTAACCTCTCCCCCGATGTGACCTTCTGCATTACCCAGTACACCTTTATCTCAACCGCGCTGGCCTGCCTGGCGCAGGTATTTTTCGGTCATCGGCGGGCGATTATGGAAGGGCCAACGGGCTTATGGTGGGTGACCATCTTAACCCTGACCTTGGCAGAGGCAGCCAACGGTACGCCGTTGCCAGAAATCGGTGGCAGTCTGGCGGTGGGTATTTTGATCTCCGGCATCTTGACCATACTGATTGGGGTTAGCGGATTGGGCTTTCGCCTGGCGCGGCTGTTCCGCCCGGCGGTGATGGCCACGTTTATGTTTTTGCTGGGGGCGCAGCTGATCACCATCTTTATGAAAGGGATGTTGGGGCTGCCTTTTGGCGTTTATACCGGCGTGGTGACCATTAACTACCCGGCCTTTTTCTGGGCATTTACGGTGTTGCTGATGATTATCGGCATCATTGCCTTTTTACCGCGGGCGATCGGCAAATATGCGCTGCTCATCGGCACGCTGCTTGGCTGGGGTATTTACAGCTGGTGGTTTGCGCCAACCGGTGAGCCGATCAAGGGCAGCGGCTGGGTGCTGTTCCCACTAGGCTGGCCGCAGGAATTACATTGGGGGATCGTGATTAGCGCCGTACTGACCGGGTTGGTCAACGTGTCGAATAACTTTGCCGCTATTCATGGCACCGATATTTTTTATACGGATGGCCCGGCGGGCAGAAGCCTGTTTCGGCGCAGCTTTATGGTTTCCGGCGGGTTGACCTGCTTGGCGGCTCCTTTGGGCATAGTGCCATTTTCGCCCTTTGTGTCATCGATTGGCCTGCTGACCCAGACACAAGACAGCAGCCGGCGCTCGTTCATTATCGGTAGCGTGATATTTCTGCTGGTGGGGATTATGACGCCGCTGGCGCAATTCTTCTGTAGCATTCCGCTCACGGTCAGCAGCGCCGTGATGCTGGCATCTTACCTGCCTCTGCTGTTCTCATCGGTGTTGTTTATCAACAAAATCGAACTCAATAGCCGGAACATTTATCGGCTGGCGCTGCCGCTGTTTCTGGGCGTTTTCCTGATGAGCATGCCCTCATCTTTCTGGCAGGGAGTGCCGATCACCATCCGGCCGCTGTTCAGCAATGGCCTGTTGATTGGCGTGCTGCTGGCGGTGTTGGTTGAGAATATCATTCCGTGGGATAAGGTTAAGTAAATGGTATTTGATGTCACTAAACAGCTGCGCCTAATAGTGCTACAGGTGGGGAGCTTGCAGAACGCCGACACGCCGTAAACCCGTCCGTGGGAGCTCGCAGTCGGGCATCCCTGCGCTCAACGGTCGGCTAACCTGTATGTTCCCCGCCAGTCTCGGGCTTGTGGTGTAGCGGTATTAAACTCAGTTATCAGACCTCATCAGTGGATGTCATGAACACCTGTTGGAGGAGGGGCTGGGGGCGAGTTATTGATTGTCCGATGTTAGATAAAAAGCTGTTGCAATAAGTTAGGCCACGCGAGGTACAGCGTGGCCTTTATTTTGGGAAGTCGCTGTTGCTGAGATGAACTCTTCACCTACGAAATAGCTGGGGCTAACAGCTTCCTCTCCCTGTGGGTTAGGGGTTTAGAAGTCGACGTCGCGGTTACAGTCTTTTGAATAGATATAGCTGAACTCTTCCTGGCCCACCGCATAGCCGGCTTGCGGCACGTAGGCGGCCATAAAGATGTAATCCCCTTTCTTGACCGGGATCCACTCGTTGTCCAGGTTATAAACCCCGGCACCGCTGAGAATATACGCGCCATGCTCCTGCACGTGAGTTTCAATGTAGCCATGGCTGGCACCCGGTTTAAAGGACAGGATATGGATGTTCATATCGAACCCCAGATCCTTCGGCAACAGATCCTGCAAGATCACATCGCTCATGCCTTCATAGTGAATTCGTTCCAGCTGGTTGACGTTGTTGCTGACTACATGGGCTTCGTAGCCCTTGATGCGGTTGTAGACGCGCTTATACAGGAACAGCTGGCTTGGTTTGCCACCGTTGGTGTTTTCCAGGCGCAGCATGACGCCCGCCGGGCAATACAGATAACCGCCGGTGGTGAGGGGATAATCGGTGCTGTCGGCGGAGGCGGTAATGTTACCTTCGATCACGTAGACCAAGGTTTCAATATTCTCGCCGCCGAAGCCCTGTTGGTTACGGCCGCCGTCATGCAGCGTCACCAGATAATCGACAAAGGTGGCGCCCAGCTTCGGGGTGGCCAGAATGGTGACGTCGCAGTTCTCAAAGCCAGGGATGTTGTTACGCACCAGGCCATCTGGCGGGATCACCGCATAGTTGTCACGTTTGATAATGGAGCGTGAAGCCAGGATGTCTTTTGGATAGCCAATCTGATTATTAATGTAACCCACGATAATTCTCCTGATTAGTCAGGGCCGCAGCCCTGCAATAAAAATTTATGCCTGCGCCGTCGTCTGGCGTTTATTTTTCTGTTTCATCAATACGTTGACGGTAAAGAAGATCACGGTACCAATCAACAGAATGGCGGCCGAGATATAGAATCCCATCACCTTGGAGCCGGTACTGTCGGAGATCACCCCGGTGAGGAATGGCGCAATTACCGAAGAGGACATGCCGAAGAAGTTAAATACGCCGAAGCTGGTGCCGTAGCCTTTCTTCGGTGCGTTATCTGCCACAAAGGAGATCATGATCGGGTCAACCGCCAGCTTGCCGAGCAGGCCGTACAGCACCAGGCTGATCAGCAGGGTCGTGGAGTCTGGCGAGATCACGGTGCAGACCAGCATCACTGCGGCACAAATTTGCAGGAAGATAATCAGCTGCACTTTCTTGGCGCGGAAACGGTCGGACATGCGGCTGAAGAACAGCGCCCCCGGTACGGATGCAAAGGCAACCAGCGCGGCAGAGAAGCCGATGGCCACGCCTTCAAAGCCACGTTCCTGTTGCAGGAAGGACGGCAACCAGGTCACGATCATGTAGTAGCCATAGCAGGTGGCAAAATACATCACGTAGGCGGAAATCATCCGCAGGCTGAACAACCCACTGACTTCCTCGGTATCTTCAACCACCGTGCTCGTCTTGGCTGCCGGGCTGGCGGCCAGTGAAGCAGTGTAGGAGCCTCCTTTGATCACCAGGAAGAACACCAACGTCATCACCACCAGCAGACCGGTGATGATAAACAGCATGATCTGCCAGTCCATCCCCATGCTTTTCACCAGCAGGCTGGAAGCGATCAGGCCGATGGCCATCCCCAGCGCGGAGCCGCTGTTGATAATGGCGGTAGCCAAACCACGGCGTTCCAACGGGATGTTTTCAGAGGAAAGCGAGTAAGCAGAACCGTAGTAAGAGCCACACCCCATCCCGGCCAGCAGACTACCGGCGTAGATCATGGCCAGGCTGGTGGCGTTACCAATCAGCAAGGTGGCGATGATAAACAGACAAAAGCCCGGGATCAGCACCACTTTCTTACCGAATTTATCCACCAGGATCCCGGCCGGGATCTGCATGCCGGTATAGGCAAAGAAGTAGAAGCTGGCGATCAGGCCCATCTCGGCGTTCGAATGTTCGCCGATGGTGGCTTGCATCTCAGGGAAAATCGGCGTCAGTACCGTGCGATAAATCCAGATCACCGCCCAGCCCAGACACAGAACCACCACGATTTTTTTCCAGTACAGCGGGTCAAACCCGGTGTTGGAGGCGGTTTTACCATTGCTCATAGGCGGGCTCCCTGCTCGGTATAGGCCAGTTGATATAAGGTATGTGCCAGAATTTTCACCCCTTCAGCCAGATCGGCCAGCTCGGTTTTTTCCGCCGGGTTATGGCTGATACCGGCAATGCTGGGCACAAACATCATGACCGTTGGCACGTGTGGGGCAAAAATCTGTGAGTCATGACCGGCGCCGCTGTGGATCATACGGTAGTTCAGCTTGTGGCTTTCGCACAGGTGGCTGACGCAGGCCAGCAGCTGCTTGTCCATCGGGATGGGGGTTTCATCCATCCACAGGTCGATTTCCACCTCGATGCCCATTTCGGCGCAGATGCGCTGGATATCGGCTTCGATCTCCTGGGTAAAGCGCAGCAGCGTCGCTTTGTCGGTGTGGCGGCAATCCATGGTGAAATGGGTAAAGCCGGGTACGACGTTGACGGTATTCGGTTTGGGTTCGACCTTGCCGAAGGTCAGCACCAGCGGGTCGCCTTCCGCTTTGGCCTTGGCGATAGATTCGCAGCAAATCCGGCTGAAGGCATACACCGTATCCTTGCGGTAGCCCATTGGCGTGGTGCCCGCGTGGTTGGCCTCGCCCTTCAGTTTGATATCGTAGCGGCGCTGGCCGACGATGCTGGTGACGACGCCAATGGTTTTTCCTTCGGTCTCCAGCACTTTGCCCTGCTCGATATGCAGCTCAACAAAGGCGGCGATATCCTGGCGCAGCGGCTGGTTTGCCGGGCGGAAGTCAAAACCGGCACCGTGCATGGCATCAACGAAATTCACCCCTTTGGCATCACTGATATTACGCACGTCTTCCGCACGGGCCGAACCGACGATATTCTTGCTGCCCCAGAAAACGTAAGGGAAACGGCTGCCTTCTTCCTCGGCCAGCGAGATGACTTCCAGCGTACGCAGCGGCGTGCCGTGAGTTTCTTGCAGATGCTTGATCGCCAGATAGGCGGCTTCGATGCCAAACTGCCCATCAAGGTTGCCGCCGTTGACGACCGTATCGATATGCGAGCCGGACAGGATCACCTGGTCGGGATATTTGCTGCCTTGCAGACGCCCGGACAAATTGCCGATGGCATCATAGGAGGTTGCCAGACCGGCAGTTTCAAAGGCCTGCTTCAGCGCCTGCTGGGCTGCCACCCATTCAGGGGTATACAGCAAGCGCGTCATGCCACCGCTGGGATCGGCCCCAATCCTGGATAACCAGCCGGAAGTTTCGCTAATTTCTTGTTGGAAATTTTTCATATTTATCTGCCTGCTTGTAACTTCCCTGAGACATGCGCCAACTTTGCTTTGTCGGGAGGGAGATAATGGGAAATGGCGGTGAAAAGAGCATTTCTCCGCCAGCGTGAATTTATCTGCCGCTTAACTGGCAAACGGATCTTTGTGGTCGTAGGAGCGTTGATAAATATCGTCAGATATCAGGTATTGATAAATATCATCGACAATATCGATGCCGTTCTTTTCATTTTCTATTTCACGCATATGGCTACCCTGCCCAGGATAGAGCACTTGTTTCACGCCAGGAGCCGGTTTGATTTCATTCAACTCTCTCATGACCTGGCTGATATGTTTGCGGAAGGTTGCTTCGTTGGTGAAATAGCTTGGGTTGAGCACGATATGCAATTGGCCCAATTCCCGGCCAGCGCTTAAGTCGTGATACATCGAACTGACATGTTTACCGAACGGTAGGCCAAGCAGTACGCCGGAGAGAATATCGACCATCATCATCAGGCCATAACCCTTTGGCCCGGCGATAGGCAACAGCCCGCTGACGGCGAAAGGATCGGTGGTATTTTTACCTTCGCTGTCTACTGCCCAGGTATCCGGTATAGGCACGTTACGTGAGCGGGCATCCAGCACCTTGCCCCAGGCTTGAACCGTGGTGGCCATATCAAAGGTCATGATGTCGTCGCCTTCGGCCGGTGCCGAGAAGGCGATAGGGTTGGTGCCGTAATAAACTTCTGCGCCGCCATAAGGAACGACCATCGGGTCTGATTGACAGACCGAGATACCAATCATGCCAGCACGGGCGGCCTGCTGCACAAAGTAAGACAGCGCGCCACTGTGGCCGATACGCCGAACGCCTACTACCGCCACGCCATTCTCTTTCGCCATTGCGATGGCGTGATCCATACTCAGTTTGGCCGCGACGTGCCCGGCACCGTTGTCGCCATCAAAAACTGCGCTGCAAGGGCCGGTTTTTTCAAAGGTGAAATGCGGGTTGTTATTGGTACCGCCTTTGCTGATACGTTCAGAATAATATTCCACTCTCACTGCGCCATGTGAATGGATGCCGCGCGCATCCGCATGGACCAAAACGTCCGCGACAATCCCAGCGTGTTCCTGGCTCAGGCCTGCGGAGTGGATTTTATTTTGAATCAGTTGATGCAGTTGTTGCTTAGAGACTTTCATAGACAGTCCTTTCGTTACTACGGGTTATTTAAACTATCTCTGACGCCTACTGTATAAACTTGGGTTGGTAATAATGTGATCCAGACGGCTATTATTTTATTGGCTTAAATTTTCATTGAATGACTTTATCATTGTTAGATTATTTTTAACAAAGCCGTCGGTTTCGGCTGACTGAATTTAACTAATCCCCGATAGACTGGATGATTTTTTCTAACAATGGATAAAGTGTGATGACTCTCACCTTAATGACAGGTTTTTATTTGTAGCTTGGCAAGCAAGAATATGGAGTCCGAAATAAATAGGTTGCTAAAAATATCTGAGATATTCCATTGCGAAGTTTAAATGCTGTTTTAAGGATATCACTATGATCCATGCTTTTATCAAAAAAGGGAGCTTTCAGGATTCGGTCAGCCTGATGCTAATTTCCCGTAAACTCAGTGAATCACCCAACGTCGAAGAAATATCGGTCATGATGGGGACGCCGGCCAATAAATCATTACTTGAAGCGACCGGCTTCTGGCATCCGCAATTCAGTGAAGCGACCCCCAATGATATTTGTGTAGCCATCAAAACGGACTCTGCGGATGACAGCATCACCGAGGAGATTGACGAAGCGTTAGGGGCAGCCCTGAAGGCTATTGCCCAGGGGCAGCAAGGTGGTAAACGCCTGCTCAAGGCACGCAGTTGGCGCATGGCGCGGCAGAAGCTGCCGGATGCCAATATGGTGTTGATCTCCATTGCTGGTGAATATGCCGCCGGGCTGGCCGATCAGGCGCTGGACGATGGCTGCAACGTCATGATGTTTTCCGACAACGTCAGCGTCGAGCAGGAAGTGGCACTCAAAACCAAGGCGCGCGATAAGGGCCTGATCGTGATGGGGCCGGACTGCGGCACGGCCAACATTGCCGGAGCACCGCTGGCTTTTGCCAACGTCGCGCCGCAAGGCATGATTGGCATCATCGGCGCTTCGGGTACGGGTATTCAGGAACTGACCTCGCAAATCACTCTGGCCGGGCAAGGCATCTCCCACGCCATTGGCTTGGGCGGGCGTGACTTAACCGCCGAAGTTGGTGGCATCAGCGCTATCAGCGCACTGCACATGTTGGCGGCCGATCCGCAAAGCCAGGTGTTGGCGTTTGTCTCCAAGCCTCCGGCAGAAGCGGTGCGCCAACGGGTGATCGCCGAAATGAAAACCCTTGGCAAGCCGGTGGTTGCGCTATTCCTTGGCGCTAAAATCGCGCAGAAACAGGAAGATAACATTACCTTCGCCAGCACATTGGATGAAGCCGCCCGTCTTGCCGCAATGTTGGCAAACGTGCAGCAGATGGCCGCGCAGCAACCGGCGGTGTCTGGTGGCAAGATCTCCGGCCTGTATGCGGGCGGCACCTTGGCGGCGGAATGCGCCATGCTGCTGGCCGAACGCTTGGGCGTGGAAGCCGATAGCAAGCATCAACACGGCTCAATGCTCGATGCCGACGGGCACCGCATTATCGATATGGGGGACGATTTCTACACCCAGGGCAAACCGCACCCGATGATCGATCCTTCTGCCCGCAATCAGGAAATCGCCCGCCTGGCTCAGCAACCGCAGATTGGCGTGCTGCTGCTGGACGTAGTGATCGGCTATGGTGCGCAGGCCGATCCCGCAGACTCACTAGCTACCGAAGTGAAACGCGTACGCGAAAAACGCGGTAGCGCTCATCCGCTGGCGGTTATCGCCACGGTGACCGGCACCGAGCAGGATCCCCAACGGCGTTCCCAACAGATTGCCACACTCAACGAGGCAGGCATCGCCGTGATGAATTCACTGCCGGAGGCGGTTGCCCTGGCCTGCCAGCTAATCGCTCCCCCAGCGTTGGGCACAGCCGAACCGGCGCCCGCCATGCTGGCCGGTGTTTCCGTGATCAATGCAGGCTTGCGTAGCTTTGCCGACGATCTGCAAACCAACGAAATTTCAGTGGTGCATTACCAGTGGGCTCCGGTGGCCGGTGGTAATCAACGATTAGCTAACATACTGAAAAATTTAAAGTAAGGGATTGATATGTACGCATCTATTGAACAAGCAAATGCTGCCGTTATCGCCAGGATCCGTGAAGCCCGCCCCCATTGGCAGGACGTTGATTTAGCTAAAAACCTGATCCCGCAGTTGGCTCAGGGGAGAAAACTGCTGCATGCCGGGCCGCCGGTAACCTGGCCGGAAATGAGCGGCCCGGTTCGCGGCGCCTGCATCGGGGCCTGCCTGTTTGAAGAGTGGGCCGAAAACGAACAACAGGCGCTGGCGCTGCTGGAAAACGGCGAAGTTGAATTCATCCCTTGCCATAACGTCAGTGCCGTTGGCCCGATGGGCGGCATCACCTCGGCGCATATGCCGCTGGTGGTGGTGAAAAACACCGTTCATGGCAACTATGCCTACTGCAACCTGAACGAAGGGATTGGCAAGGTGATGCGCTTTGGTGCCTATGGGCCAGACGTGCAGGAGCGTCATCGCTGGATGCGGGATTCATTGGCTCCGGTATTGAAAGCCGCGCTGAGTGCTTTTGAAGGCGGCATCGATCTCACCGCCCTGATGGCGCAGGCTATCACCATGGGGGACGAGTTCCACCAACGTAACATTGCCGCGTCCGCGCTGTTGATGCGCCAGTTGGCACCGCAAATCAGCCTGCTGGAACGGGATAAGGCCGAATTGGCCAAGGTGATGCAGTTCCTCAGCATCACCGATCAGTTCTTCCTCAACCTGGCGATGGCCTATTGCAAGGCGGCCATGGATGCCGGGGCAGAGATCAAGCAGGGCACCATCGTGACGGTGATGACCCGCAACGGTAAAAACTTTGGCGTCAAGATCAGCGGCATGGGCGACCAGTGGTTTACCGCACCGGTCAATACGCCGGAAGGCTTGTTCTTCTCCGGTTTTAGCCAGGCCGATGCCAACCCGGACATCGGTGACAGCGCCATTACCGAAACCTTCGGCATTGGCGGTGCGGCCATGGTCGCTGCGCCTGGTGTCACCCGCTTTGTCGGTGCCGCCGGTGGCATGAGTGCCGCGACCGATATCTCGGAAGAGATGGCCGAGATTTACCTGGAACGCAACATGATGCTGCAAATCCCAACCTGGGACTTCCAGGGAGCCTGCCTGGGGCTTGATGCTCGCCGAGTGGTGGAAACCGGCATTACACCGTTGATCAACACCGGGATTGCCCACCGTGAAGCCGGGGTTGGGCAGATTGGTGCCGGTACCGTGCGTGCTCCATTGGGCTGTTTTGAAAAGGCCATCGAAGCACTGGCAGAGAAACTGGGTATCAGCGCGTAAAAAACCGCTTTGCCCGGAGGTGACTCCGGGCTTGGGAGGAAGTTATGGATATCACTGCGTTAGCCGTCAGCCACTCAGCCACACAAGATTACGGTCCGTTGCGCTGCGTGGGGCGTTTCAATAATGCCATCAACTTTCTCTCACCCAACGATCGGCTGCTGACGCTGCACCGGGAAGGGCGCGGGCTTAGCCCAATGGGCTGGGAAATTGGCGATGACGATTTCGATGAAATCTTTGACAGCCTGCCTGCGGCACAGCATTGCCAGCTTTCGCCTAAAGGGATCGAGCTGGAGGATATTGCCATACACCGTCAGGGGAGGCGTCTGGATCTCCGCCTGAACGTGAGTGGTGAAATTGCGCTGCCACCGCTGGCGGTCGCGCTGGCCGATGTTGCCGCCCATACCGGCTTGTTTGGGCGTCTTGGGAGCCTCGTTGAGCAACCGCACTGCCTGGAAATCCGCGCACTACAGAGGCACTTTACTGCCTGGCTGTTGGGACAGGAGGTTGATTGGAGCGCCATGCTTGGCAAAGGACCCGGTTTGACGCCAAGCAATGACGACACGCTGGTGGGCATGTTGCTGGCGGCTCATCTGGATAGCCGTGTGAGTGTCGCAAGGCTGCCGTCCTTTTTTGCCGCCAGCCAACCCTTGAACCAATTGACCACCTTGGTCAGCGTCCACTATTTGCAGTTTGCCGTGCAGGGGATCTTCTCTACCCCGGTACAACTCCTGGCGCGCGCCTTGCTCAGCCCGAAAGAACTGCCCTTCGCCATCAACGACATGTTGGCAACCGGGCATTTTTCCGGCGCGGATACGCTATTGGGCGTTTTGCTGGGCGTCATGGCAATCAATCGCCTTTATTAATTTATCAGCGAGAACCGTGCCGAATACCGTTCGGTAAGGGCAGCTATTACTTAAAAAATGGGTATCTGAATGGAAACGTTAGTAATTGCCTTAGGGGGCAATGCCCTGTTACAGCGTGGTGCGGTGTTATCCGCAGAGAATCAATACCAGAGCATCTCGTTAATTGCCGATGCCATTGGCAAGTTGGCCAAAAAATACCGCATCGCCATTGTACACGGTAACGGCCCACAGGTCGGCCTGCTGGCGTTGCAAAACCTGGCCTACAGCGACGTTCCTCCTTATCCGTTGGATATTCTGGTGGCGGAAAGCCAGGGCATGATCGGCTATATGCTGGCCCAGCAACTCGGCGCGTTCCATCCCGCCCAGCCGGTGTCCACCTTGCTGACTCGCGTCCTGGTGGATAGCGAAGACCCGGCGTATCAGCAACCCAGCAAATTTATCGGGCCGGTGTATGACCCCCAACAGCAAGCCGAGCTGGAACAGAAATATGGCTGGAGCATGAAGCTGGATGGCAAATACCTGCGCCGGGTGGTGCCTTCCCCGGAGCCGAAAAAGATCCTCGATATTGAAGCGATCAATCTGCTGTTGGCGAAAAACCACGTCGTGATTTGCAACGGCGGTGGCGGTATTCCGATGGTCACTAGCGCAGAAGGCATGGTCGGCAGCGAAGCGGTGATCGATAAGGATCTGGCCTCCGCGTTACTGGCAGAAGCGCTGGATGCCGATCATCTGGTGATCCTGACCGATGCGGATGCGGTGTATCAGCATTGGGGCACTCCACAGCAAAAAGCCATCCGTTCGGCCACCACCAAAGAGCTGGCCCCGATGGCGGTCGCCGATGGTTCGATGGGGCCAAAAATCATGGCGGTCAGCCGCTTTGTGCAGCGTAGCGGCAAAGTGGCGCATATCGGTGCTTTGCAAGATATCGAATCGGTACTGGCCGGTACTGCGGGGACATTAATTACGCCGTAATACGGCTTTTCAGTAAACGGGATGGGCGTTCAGCCCATCAAACCAGGGAATATGAATATGCAAACAACAAAAACAGAGCGAATGCCCTATTGGATTAAAACCGTCATTATCTTCTTCCTGGGCTGGGTGGTTATTTACGCCGGACGATCGGTACTCAGCCCCATCATGCCGCAGATCCAAACCGAGTTTGGGCTGTCAAAAAGCCATCTGGGATTAATCAGCAGCCTGTTCTTTCTGACCTACACCATTTTGCAGGTGCCAGCGGGATTATTAGGCGACCGCCTGGGCCGCAAGCGCATTCTGGTTAGCGGCTTCATGCTGTTTGCGCTGTTTATCGCTGCCGTCAGCATTTCATCCAACTTTCTGATTTTCATCGTGCTATGGATGCTGACCGGCGCTTCGCAAGGCGTCTATTACGGCCCGCAGTATGCTCTTTCTTCCGAAGCTATCCCCAAAAAATGGATCACCTTGGGCAGTGCGGTGATCGGCAGTGGCATGTCGTTTGGGATCGCGCTGGGCTATTACCTTTCCAGCTTTATGATCGAGCACTTTCATACCTCGTGGAAGATGCCGTTCCTGGCGATGGCGATCCCGGTATTTATCGTTGCGTTGCTGATGCTGTTTTTCATTCGGGAAAAGGCCCCGCAAAGTGCCAGCGACGCCCCGGCGGCCACGGCAACCAAGAGCGAATTCAGCTTCCTGGATCTGTTTAAGAACCGCAACCTGCTGATGGCGTACATCACCATCTTTTGCTCGATCTACGGCTTCTTCGTGATCATTACCTGGCTGCCGTATTACCTGCAAAAAGAGCGCGGGATGGATATCGTGCATGCCGCCAGCATCGCGTCTATTGTACCGTGGATATCGGTGGTGGGGACGCTGATTTGCAGCTATGTCTCCGACAAACTGGGCCGCAGAAAGCCGGTGGTGCTGTGTATGCTGCCTTTCTCACTGCTGGCGATTTTCGGCATCGTCTATTCCACCAGTGAAGCGGCGTTGATCGGCGTATTGGTACTGTATGGCCTTATCGGCAAGATCAGCCTCAACCCGGTACTGATTGCACTGGTGGCAGATAACGCCCCACGTGCCGCGCTGAGCACTGCTTTCGGGTTGTATAACTTCTTCGGTATGGCGGCGTCGATCTTTGCGCCATACGTGACCGGCTTCATTGCCGACAGTACCGGGACGTTGAATGCGGGCTTCTATTTTGCTGCGATGATCACGGTGGTGGGCTTTATCGCCATGCTGTTTGTCAAAGAGGGGAAAACGGCGCAGGCGGCCTGATGTTTGAGGGGCGCAGCAAGCTGCGCCCTGTTCGATTAATACAGCAGTGAATACAGCTGGCGACGATACTTGGCGGCCAGCGCATCGCCGGTCCCCAGTGCAGCCAGAATATCCATCAGGGTCTTGCGGGCGCTACCGTTAGCCGCCGCCAAATCTTTTTTCAAATGGCCCATCAGCAATTCCAGCGCCTCTTCGTTACGGCCAACCTGATGCAACTGCAAGGCCAACTGAACGGCCAACTCGACGTTTTCCGGCTGTTGCTGAACCTGCTGCTGCAACTGCTGAATTTCCGGCGTATCGGCGGCCTGCTTCATCAGCTCAATCTGTGCGACCAGACCCAGGTAACGAGTATCGCGATCCTGCAATGGAATAGTAGCCAGCACCGCTTCGGCATCTTCCGTCTTGTTCAGGCCAATTTGGGTTTCAGCCAAGGTCAGACCAATATCGCTGCGCTTATTGCTGAGGCTCCAGGCATCTTTCAGCAAAGGCAGAGCGTCAACCGCACGGTCTTGCTGCAACAGTTCGGTGGCTTCTGCCAGCTTGAGATCTTCGGCCTTGGGCAGGAAACGCTGCAAGAACTCGCGGATCATCTCTTCCGGCTGTGGCCCTTGGAAGCCATCAACGGGCTGGCCATCTTTGAACAAATAGACGGTTGGCAGGGAACGCAGGCCAAACTGGGCGGCGATCGCCTGTTCGGTATCGCAATCCACCTTCGCCAGAATGAACTGACCTGCGTATTCCGCCGCCAGCTTATCCAGTATCGGGGTGAGTTGCAGACAGTGCTGGCTGCGATCCGACCAGAAATAGAACAGCACCGGCTGAGACATGGACTGTTCCAGCGTCTGGTGCAGGTTAGTTTCGTTAATATCAACAACGGCTTGAGCTAGCATGGTTTCTCTCTAATCTGTTCTTGCGGAGCCAATTTATTCTAAATGGGGGCGAACTGGCGCGCTTCAACCCTTGCCCCCATTTGCTTAACCATTACTGCGCAGTATCCAGTCCAGCGCACGGCCCGGCAGCAGGCGGCGCAGGATGCTCATGGTATGCGCCAGCAGGGTAACCGGGTAGCGCAGCTTGGCTTTGGGGCTTTCCAATGCGTGACGCAACTTCGGTAATACCGCTTCGGCAGGCAGCGTCAAACGCTTGGCGATGCTCGGGTTATGCACCGGCTTATCGCTTTGCGCCTGATTAACGTTCTGCGTGAAGTGGGTGGTCAGCGGGCCAGGCTCGATCAGGCTGACCTGAATGCCGCTGCCGTGCAACTCCATACGCAATGCATCCGACCAGGCTTCCAGTGCAAATTTACTGGCGGCATAGGCCCCACGCCCGGCGCTGGAGATTAATCCCATCACCGAACTGGTCTGAATAATACGCCCTTCACCGTGCGGCAGCATCGCTGGCAGTAACAACTGGGTGAGCTGATGGGTGCCAAACAGGTTGGCAGAGAATTGCCGTTCCAACTGTTGGCGTGAAATGGAGCTGAGTGGGCCATAAACGCCGAAACCGGCATTGTTGAACAGGCCGTACAGTCGCCCATTGGTCAACTCGATCACCTGTGCGGCGGCGCGCTCTACGCTGGCGCTGTCGTCTAAATCCAGCTCGATGCCTTCCAAGCCGAGTTGACGCATATTTTCCACGTCTTCCGGCTTACGGCAGGCGGCCAGCACGCGATAGCCACGGTTGCGCAGATCCTGCGCCGCAATCAATCCTATCCCGCTGGAACAGCCGGTTATCAATACCGCTTTTTGCATAACTTTACCTAGTAGACAACCCTATTTAGTTAGACTCATGTTTTACTAGAGGTTCCAGCTGTTGCGCCATCCAACTGGTGATAAACGGCTGGGCATCCTGATTAGGGTGCAAGCCGTCATCCTGCATCCATTCCGGTTTGATCACCACCTGTTCCATATAAAACGGCAGCAGCGGAATGTTGTGCTGCTTGGCCAAGGCTGGATACAGTGCACCGAAAGCCTCGGTGTAGCGGCGGCCATAGTTTGGCGGAATATGAATTTGCATCAGCAGCGGTTTGGCACCGGCCTGCAAAACCAGCGTGATAATCTGGTTGAGATCGCGCTCGATATCCGCAGCCGGGAAGCCGCGCAGGCCATCATTGGCGCCCAGTTCGATCAGCACCCAGCGCGGCTGATGCTGTTTTAATAACTCGGGCAGGCGTGCCAGCCCCTGAGCGGCAGTATCGCCACTGATGCTGGCATTCACCACCTGCGGGTGGCCAGGCTGTTTCTGCCACTCATCGGCCAGGCGAGTTGCCCAGGCCTGCGCTACCGGTAACCGATAGCCAGCACTTAAACTGTCGCCTAAAATCAACAAGGTATCGGCAGCCACAGCACGTAAACTGAATAATCCCAACAGCAAAAGGAAGGGAAGATGCCAGCGGAAAACGTTCTTGAAGTTCATCATCTTAGTAAACACGTTGGTCAGGGTGAGCATCAGCTTACCATCCTTACCGGAGTCGAGCTGGTTGTCAAACCCGCACAGACAATTGCGCTGATCGGTGAGTCGGGTTCCGGTAAATCGACCCTGCTGGGCATCCTCGCCGGGTTAGACGATGGCAGCGAAGGGGAAGTTCACCTGCTGGGGGAATCGCTGACCACGCTGGATGAAGAAGGGCGCGCCGCACTGCGGGCGAAAAATGTCGGCTTTGTGTTCCAGTCTTTCATGTTGGTCCCGACCTTGAACGCGTTGGAGAACGTACAGCTACCGGCGCTGCTGCGTGGTGAAAGCGATCGTCAAAGCCGCGACCAGGCGGTGCAACTGCTGGAACAACTGGGGTTAGGTAAGCGCCTAAGCCACCTGCCAGCGCAACTTTCTGGCGGGGAACAACAGCGTGTAGCATTGGCTCGTGCGTTCAGTGGCCGCCCACGGGTACTGTTCGCCGACGAACCCACCGGCAACCTGGATCGCCAGACCGGTGAGCGTATTGCCGATCTGCTGTTCTCGCTTAACCGCGATTTTGCCACCACCCTGATCCTGGTCACCCATGACGAGACCCTGGCGGCGCGTTGTCAGCGGCGGCTGCGCTTGCGTGAAGGCAAGCTGTGGGAGGAAGCATGATTTGGCGTTGGTTCTGGCGTGAATGGCGTTCGCCTTCGCTGCTGATTGTCTGGCTGGCGTTGACGCTGTCGGTCGCCTGCGTGTTGGCTCTTGGCAGCATCAGCGATCGTATGGACAAAGGCTTGAGCCAGCAAAGCCGTGACTTTATCGCCGGGGATCGGGTATTGCGTACCGCGCGCCCGGTGCCGGAAGGTTGGCTGCTCGATGCCCAGCAACAGGGGCTGAAAGTCAGCCGTCAGTTATCTTTCACCACCATGACCTACGCCGGGGATCGCCCGCTGCTGGCCAATGTGAAGGCCACGGATGCGGCCTATCCGCTGTATGGGGAACTGGAAACCCTGCCAGCCAATCTCAAACCCATGCCGGGCAGCGTGCTGGTAGCTCCGCGCCTGTTGGCATTATTGGATATCAAGGTCGGCGATAATCTGGAGGTAGGGGATACTACCTTGCGCATCGCCGGGGAAGTCGTGCAGGAGCCGGATTCTGGCTTCAATCCGTTCCAGACTGCGCCGGGCATCATTATCAATCTGGCGGACGTGGATAAAACCGGGGCGATACAACCGGGCAGCCGCCTGACCTACCGCTATATGTTCGCCGGTTCGCAACAAGATATTCAACGCTATGAAGATCGCCTCAAGCCTCAACTCAAACCCGATCAGCGCTGGTATGGGCTGGAGGAATCTGGCAGTGCGTTAGGCAAGTCTCTCCAGCGTTCCCAACAATTCCTGCTGCTTTCGGCGCTGCTGACCCTGTTGTTGTCGATTGCCGCCGTAGCTGTGGCGATGAGCCACTATTGCCGCAGCCGATATGATCTGATCGCGGTGTTGAAAACCCTGGGCGCCGGCAGAAAAGCGCTCAGCAAGCTGATTATCGGCCAATGGCTGGCGGTATTGTTACTGGCAGGCGCCTGCGGCAGCGTAATTGGTCTTGGGTTTGAGGCGGTATTGATCCGCCTGCTGGCTCCGGTGTTGCCGGGTGAGCTTCCTGCAGCTGGAGCCTGGCCGTGGCTGTGGGCGATGGGCGCACTGGTCATGATTTCGCTGTTGGTCGGGCTACGCCCCTATCGCCAACTGCTGGCCACCCAGCCGCTGCGCGTACTGCGCCGGGACGTGGTGGCAAACGTCTGGCCGCTACGCTATTTCCTGCCTGCTACTGCGGTGATTGTCGTGGGGTTGCTGACGGCATTGATGGGGGCAAGCACGCTGCTATGGTCAATCCTGGCTGGAATGGTGGTGTTGGCCCTGTTACTGGGGGGAATTGGTTGGGGCAGCCTGTTGTTGTTACGCCGTATCACGCTAAAAAATCTGGCGCTGCGCCTGGCGGTAAATCGCCTGTTGCATCAGCCTTGGGTGACCATCAGCCAGTTGGCGGCATTCTCGCTGTCGTTTATGTTGCTGGCCTTGCTGCTGGTATTGCGTGGCGATCTGCTCGATCGCTGGCAACAACAGTTACCGCCAGACAGCCCGAATTATTTCCTGCTGAATATGACGACGGCTCAGGTGCCCCAGGTGAAAGCCTTCCTGCAACAACATCAGCTGCATGAGGAGACTTTCTATCCCATAGTGCGTGTACGCCTGACGGAAATTAACCAGCAGGTGGCAACGGAGCGGGTGCATGAAGACGATCCGGGCGGCGAAGCGGTTAACCGTGAACTGAACCTGACCTGGCAAAGCGATCTGCCTGATCACAACCCACTGACGGCTGGCACCTGGCCGCCGAAAGCAGGCGAAGTTTCGATGGATGAAGGGATTGCCGGCCGGCTCAAGATCAAGCTGGGCGATACCCTGACGTTCAGCGGCGATACCCAATCGTTCAGCGCCAAAGTGACCAGTATGCGGCAGGTGGATTGGGAAAGCCTGAAACCGAACTTCTACTTTATCTTCCCGCCGGGTGCATTGGATGACCAGCCGCAAACCTGGCTGACCAGCTTCCGTTATGACGGTGATGGCAAGGTGCTGACTCAGCTCAACCGCCAGTTCCCAACCCTGAGCCTGCTGGATATCGGCTCGATCCTGAAACAGGTTGGCGGCGTGTTGCAGCAGGTGAGCAGGGCGCTGGAGGTGATGGTGGTGCTGGTGGTGATCTGCGGCGGTTTGTTGTTGCTGGCACAGGTGCAGGTCGGAATGCGTCAGCGTCGGCAGGAACTGGTCGTTTACCGTACGTTAGGCGCTGGCAAGCGCTTGCTGCGAGGCACGCTGTGGTGCGAGTTTGCCTTGCTGGGGCTGGTGGCCGGGATTGCGGCTGCGTTGGGGGCTGAAGCGGCGCTGTGGCTGTTGCAGACTAAGGTGTTCGACTTCCCGTGGGCACCTACGCCGGTGCTGTGGTGGGCGTTACCGTTGCTGAGTGCTTTACTGCTTTCGCTGTGTGGCGGCTGGCTTGGCGTACGTCTGCTACGTGGGCGCGCACTGTTTCGCAGCTATGAAGGTTGACCCCCTCACCCCAACCCTCTCCCACAGGGAGAGGGAGTTGTCCGGAGCGCTTGGTGGGCTTGTGCAGCTTCGGATAGTAGCGAGTAACAAGTCACAAGACAGGTAGGGTATTACGCGAGAAGATCAGCGTACTCGATCGGTCCCCTCTCCCTGTGGGAGAGGGTTAGGGTGAGGGGCTATCCCAGCTTCTGCTGTGCCCAAGCCAAGCCGCTTTGATACTCGGCTGGCAGCAACGGAGCTAGCGCCTGCAATGCTTGCTGTATTGATGCGGCATCAGGATCGTTAAGATTCAGATGCCCGACCTTACGACCTTCACGCACCTCTTTCTCATACCAGTGCAGATGCACCAGCGGTAATGCCAGCCATTGCTGATCCACCGCTGTGCCAATCAAATTGACCATCACCGAGGGCGTGTTCACCACCGGCTTAGGCAACGGCAGCCCCAGGATGGCACGCAAATGCAGTTCAAACTGGCTGATGGAAGCGCCGTTTTGCGTCCAGTGGCCGCTGTTATGCACACGCGGAGCCAATTCGTTGATTAACAGGCTGTCACCGACGATAAAGCATTCCATCGCCATCACGCCCACGTAGTTCAACTCGTTGAGGATCGCGGCCAGCATCTGCTCGGCCTGCTGCTGCAACGCCGGGTTTGGCTGTGGTAGCGCCACGCTGGTACGCAGAATGCCGTCTTCATGCAGATTGTGGGTCAGCGGATAGAATACCGACTGGCCATCGTGACCACGGGCACCGACCAGCGACACTTCGCCAGAGAAATTGATCCCCTGCTCGACGATACATTCGCCATAGTTATCCGCCGGTAGCTCTGCCTCTTGACCAGGGCGCAGACGCCATTGGCCACGGCCGTCGTAACCCCCAACGCGGCGTTTAACAATCGCCAACTCGCCCAAGGTGGCGAACACATGGGGCCATTCGCTAGCGTTTGCCAGCAATTGCCAAGGGGCGGTGGCGAGATGGAGTTGATCGAGCAGTTGTTTCTGAGTTAGGCGATCGGCCAAACGCGGGAAAATATCGCGGTTGACGAAGTTGCTGTGGGTCGCCAACTCGCGGGTGAGGGCGGTTTCCGGCCAGCGCTCGATCTCTGCGGTGATCACCGCATTTTGATACGGCACCGCTTCCGGCTCGGCATCCAGACCAACGGGATAAACCGCAATTCCCAAGGGTTCACCGGCCTGACGCAGCATCCGCCCTAGCTGGCCGTTACCCAGTATGCAAACCGGCTTCATGCGTCCTCCCGTGGGTCCGGGTTATTCAGCACATCGTCGGTCTGAGCCTGACGCCACTGCTTCAAGCGTTGTGCCAGCCCGGCATCGTGCAGCGCCAGAATTTGTGCTGCCAGCAACCCCGCGTTTGCCGCACCGGCTTTACCGATGGCGAGTGTGCCAACCGGAATGCCACGTGGCATTTGTACGATGGAATACAGGCTATCGACACCGCTTAACGCGGCGCTTTGTACCGGCACGCCCAGTACCGGCACCAGCGTTTTGGCCGCCAGCATGCCCGGCAGATGAGCCGCACCGCCGGCACCGGCGATGATCACGTCAAAACCCATGGCGCTGGCATGTTCGGCAAAGCTGAACAGCTTGTCTGGCGTACGGTGGGCAGAGACAACTTCGACATGGAACGGGACATCCAGCAGGGTCAGAACTTCGGCCGCGGACTGCATAGTAGCCCAGTCACTTTTTGAACCCATTACGATTGCGATTTTAACCCCAGCGTTGGCGGCTGAAGTGGCGGTGGCTCCCATGAGTGCATGGCTCCTGTGAATTTGGACAAACGTCGGCTGGCAGGCCGTATGAGGGCGTAGAGCATATCATGGGTAACGGGCGAGGAAAACGGTTGCGTAGCCGGTTTTCACCAGCAAAACGCTGAACATGGCTTAAAAAGGGAACTGGATCAGCTCGACGGCTTCTGCCGTGACTTTAATCATTGAGCCTTCCGCATGCCAGGCACCCAGCACGGCACGATGGGCTTCACCGTCAGGTAATGCCAGCGGATGAATTGCCGGGCGATGAGTATGGCCGTGGATCATCCAGTGGACGTGATTGCGCAACATCGCCTGCTCAACGGCTTGCGGATTGACGTCCATAATCGCGGTGGATTTGTATTGGTTACTTTGCTGGCTACGCGCCCGCATTTTTGCGGCAATCTTCAATCGCCAGCGCAGAGGCAGTGCCAGAAAAGCGCGTTGGATCCAGGTGTTATGAACTTTTTTGCGGAATTCCTGATAGGCCTGATCGTCGGTGCACAGGGTATCGCCATGCAGGATCAGGATTTTGCGGCCATACAGCTCGACGACCTGCTCTTCCGGCAGCAGGATCATGCCGCTCTGCCTGGCAAAACGCTTGCCCAGCAGAAAGTCACGGTTGCCGTGAATGAAGTAGCAGGGCACTCCGGCCTGCTGCAACGCCTTTAGCGCGGTGGCAATTTCGCGATGTAATGGCTCAGGATCGTCATCACCAATCCAGGCTTCGAACAGGTCGCCCAAGATATAAAGTGCGTCGGCGCGAACGGCTTCCCGCTGCAAAAAACGCAGAAAACCGGCAGTAATTGCCGGTTCCTGTGCGCATAGATGCAGGTCTGCGATGAACAGCGTGCTCATGCAGCCGCGATTACTCGCTGACGGTAACGCTGGTGATCACCACGTCTTCAACCGGGACATCCTGGTGCATGCCGCTACGGCCAGTTTTGACGTTTTTGATCTTCTCGACCACGTCCATGCCTTCTGCCACTTCGGCAAATACGCAGTAACCCCAACCCTGTGCGTTTTCAGCACGGAAGTTCAGGAAGTCGTTATCCACTACGTTAATGAAGAACTGGGCGGTGGCAGAGTGTGGATCGTTGGTACGAGCCATTGCCAGGGTGCCACGGGTGTTTTTAAGGCCGTTGTTTGCTTCGTTCTTGATGGTTGCTTTGGTATCTTTCTGATTCATACCTGGTTCAAAACCACCGCCCTGAACCATAAAGCCGTTGATAACACGGTGGAAGATGGTGTTGTTGTAGAAGCCTTCACGGCAGTAGTTCAGGAAGTTTTCAACGGTAACCGGTGCTTTGTCTGCAAAGGTCTTGATAACGATATCGCCGTGATTGGTGTGGAAAGTAACCATAGTTTTAGTCCTAGCAAGATGAAATGAGCTGTCACATGGGAAGGCGTGTGAGCAATCAGACCGACTTTATAACATATCTCAATTAATCAGTCAGCAGTGGCTAGAGTGGCAGTTCTGCGGCAGAAATACCTGTGCTGTAGTCTTGCGTCAGGGGAGGATGTTTCCGATCTTGGGCCATTTTCTGTCGATCAATTCAGCAATCCTTGGGCTTGACCTTGCAATAGAGCAGCCAACGGGTTTCAATATGCGGATATATTTGTTATCACGCACACCACGGACAGCCCTGATGCTAAAGATTTTTAATACCCTGAGTCGTCAAAAAGAGGAATTTAAGCCCATTCATGCCGGTAAAGTCGGTATGTACGTGTGCGGGGTAACCATTTACGACCTGTGTCATATCGGCCACGGGCGTACCTTTGTTGCTTTCGACGTGGTAGCGCGCTATTTGCGCTATCTCGGCTATTCGCTGAACTACGTACGTAACGTGACCGATGTGGACGATAAAATCATTCGCCGTGCGGCTGAGAACGGGGAAACCTGCGATCAGCTGACCACGCGCATGCTGGCAGAAATGCACGCCGATTTTGATGCGCTGCTGATCGATCGCCCGGATCAGGAGCCGCGTGCCACCCAGCATATCGAAGAAATCATCGAGATCACCCAACGCCTGTTGGCGCGCGATCATGCCTACGTTGCCAGCAATGGCGACGTGATGTTCTCTATCGATAGCGATCCACAATACGGCCTGCTGTCTCGCCAGGATCTGGATCAGCTGCAAGCGGGTGCGCGCGTTGAAATCGACGACGTGAAACGCAACCCGATGGACTTCGTGCTGTGGAAAATGTCCAAGCCGGGTGAACCAAGCTGGGAGTCCCCGTGGGGCCCAGGCCGTCCGGGCTGGCATATCGAATGTTCGGCGATGAACTGCAAACAGCTTGGCACCCACTTCGACATTCACGGCGGTGGTTCCGATCTGATGTTCCCGCACCACGAGAACGAGATCGCCCAGTCCAGCTGCGCGCACGACGGCCCGTACGTCAACTACTGGATGCACTCCGGTATGGTGATGATCGATAAAGAGAAGATGTCGAAGTCGTTGGACAACTTCTTCACCATCCGCGACGTGCTGGGCTACTACGACGCCGAAACCGTGCGTTACTTCCTGATGTCTGGCCACTACCGTAGCCAGCTGAACTACAGCGAAGATAACCTGAAGCAGGCTCGTGCCTCACTGGAACGTTTGTACACGGCGCTGCGTGGCACCGATGCTAATGCCATACCTGCCGGTGGCGAAGTCTTCGAAGCGCGCTTCCGTGAAGCGATGGACGACGATTTCAACACTCCGGAAGCCTATTCTGCTCTGTTCGATCTGGCGCGTGAAGTCAATCGCCTGAAGAGTGAAGACATGGCGGCGGCAAACGGGTTGGCGGCAGAGCTGCGTAAACTTGCCAAGGTGCTGGGCTTGCTGCAACAGGAACCCGAGCAGTTCCTGCAAGGCGGCGCGCAGGCGGATGACTCGGAAGTGGCAGAGATCGAAGCGTTGATCAAACAGCGTAACGATGCACGTGCAGCCAAAGACTGGGCATTGGCAGATGCTGCCCGCGATCGGTTGAACGAGATGAACATCGTGCTGGAAGATGGCCCTCAGGGAACCAGCTGGCGTCGTAAGTAAGCTAAGAACTTATTAAGTTAAGAAAACCGGGTGGCGTTTGTCACCCGGTTTTTTTGTGTCTCAGGCATGAGCCTCGTTGAGCAGGCGCTGGTTGATGTAAGCAATAGCCTGCTCTGGGTCCATGATTTTGTTCACCACGTTTGTCACCCCCTGACCAATAATGATCTCCGCATGGCGCAGGTTAAACAACTCACCCTGTAATCCCCGGGATTCGCGGATGCCGCTGCTGGGATTATCCCTCAGCAAATTGAACCACGGATAGAGATGCAGGATACGCTGGTTTTGATAGATGCTGCGATGGGCACTGTTGCCGCCTAACAGCACCAGATGCTCGGTAATTTCTGCCGAATACAGCCAACGAAAGAACTGCTCTACCTGCGCTTTCTTATCACTGAAACGGGACATACCCAGTGAGCCACCACCCATTTGCGGGGTGTTGCCCGGAACGGGGGCGTAACCAATTGCGGGTGATATAGGGCTGTGAGCGACGTCGTTGAACAGATTCATATATATGATCAACATCGCCAACTGGCCCTGCTCAAATTGGGCCACCGAACTGTTCCACCATTCACTGTTCAGATTGGTAGTGACGGTAAGTTGCTGCTGATATTGCCGCAACGCTTCGACGGCCAATGCAAGCTCCAGTTGCACCGGTTTATCCTGGTGCACCAACCTGCCCCCCAGGGCGTAATAGCGCAGCAGATATTCGGTAGCAATCAGCCCTGAACTGCCAAGCGTGGTCGATGAGCCTACCGGACGTTGCGGGTTGCCGGATTGATGAATTGCGGTGAAAAAGGCCGTGATGTCATCAAACTCGTCAAAACTCGTCGGGATTTTCAGCTCTTTGCCCGATTTCTCATAAAACATGCGTTTGACCGTTGGGTCATCGAACAGGTCACGGCGATAAAACAGTAACTGGGTACTGGCATCAAACGGTAACGCATAGGCTTGGCCGTCGATCTGGCTGAAATGATGGCCGATTTCTGCTGAAAAGTTATTCAGCAAGTCTGGCAACTGTGGATCAATCTCCGCTAACGGCGTGAGGGCTTTTTCCGCAAACCAGGGCAGGCAGGCCATATCGATACGCAGTAAATCGTAGTACGGATGCAGATGCAGGTTCGAGAGGATTGCAAACACTTCATCATAAGGATAAACGGCGAGGTTAACCTTGATGCCGGACTGGCGATAGAAGTGCGGCAACAGCTTCTTCAGCGCATCGGTAGAGGGGCTTGGCAGGATCAGCATGTTCAGCGCCTCGGCCTGCTTTGACGTGGCAGGCGCGTAACTGACATCCAGAGCAAACCCACGATTCTCCAGCATCAGCTCGCCAGCTTGCGGCCCCGAACCACAGATATGGCGGGCAATTTCCAGACCCAGCCGGGCGTAATCCATTTGGTAGTTGTACTGATTGCTTACCACAGAGGGTTCATTGTCACTCAGTTGCCAGATCGGGGGGCAGGGGGCTGCGCTACCCAGATAGGCTGCCTGCGTAAGGCATCGGCCTTTCTCAGTATCTTGGGCAATCAGGATTTGTGGTGGCTGGTCAGCAAAAAAAGCAAACGCGGCGGTATGGCATTCGCTGGCCGGTGATGGCATGACCGTCAGCTGGGTCGATGGGCTTAGCTGCGCCAGCGTATTTTTCAACGCATCGACAAAGCAACGGCTGTTGGTATAAGTGAGAGGCTCACAAAGTACACCTACATGTGCAGGCCGATCGCGGGCGACCTCAGTGGCAATTGCCTGACCCGCCTGACCAAAATCCAGACTGAACTTGGCCTGCGCCTGCGTTGGATGGCGATAAACAAACAGGATCTGTTCCGCTGGCAACCGCAGCGTCTGGTAATAACTCTCACTGTCGGCCAGACAAGAGACGGTAACGATGGTTTGGTAGGATTTTGCCGCCAGCGTTTGCAAGATATCCGTTTCGGCAGAGGGGAGATCGTTGGTGACGTAAAGATCCAGAGCGCCTGGGAAAGAGGATTGTAATGATTGCTGGAGCCCGCGGTAGAGCTGGTGATATTGCTCGTTGTTGATATCGGGCAGGATCAGCGCTACGCCACTGTTTTTACTGGCACGCAGTGACTGTGCCTGGGCATTGATCTGATATCCCATCTGCTGGGCAGCCCGTTGAACCGCCTCGATCTTCTCTACGCTGACGTTGCCGCGCCCGTTCAGGACGTTGGAAGCGGTGCCGTGTGATACCCCCGCCAGCTTTGCTATATCCTTGATAGTTGCCATTTTTCCTACCGCCTTGATCGACCTGTTTCGATGCTAACACCGGCATGGTCGCTTCGCTATCTCGATTTCCCTGTAATTGTAAAATTTGGATCGTTCCACACATTGTTGAGCGTTATTTATGCTTTTAACCGTTCTGTTAAATAAAAAAGAAAAGCGACTTAAATTTAACTTGTTGTTATTTTTTGTTTTTATAATTAATTGATTTTTATTGATATTTAATTAAATACTTTGAAGCCGATCACCAATGTCGCTTGCGTCGGTAACCGTTTTTTATCCTCAGGATTATGATTGACACGTTCCAAAATCAACTTCGTGGCTCGGTTTGCCGCAAGGGTTAGGAACGATAGGTCAGTAATTTACTGAATAAAAAGGATAAAAAATGAAAATACATTTCCTGGGATCGGCTGCCTCTGAAGGGATCCCCAATCCGTTTTGCCGCTGTGAACATTGCCAACAGGCCCGTTTCCTGAAGGGGAAAGATCTGCGTACCCACTCCTCGGCGATTGTTGATGATGTGATGCTGATCGATGTCGCTCCCGAGTTTAGCCAACAGCTGTTACGTGATGGGTTGGACGCGAGTGGCATTACCGATCTGCTGTTCACCCATACACATCCAGACCACTTCAACGTCGGTGAGCTGTTTAGCCGGATGGAGGGTTACGGTTTCAATATCGATCACCCGCTGGAGATTTTTGGTAATGACCGGGCGATCAACGGTTGTGCTGCGGTATTGCCGGGCTATAGCAAACAGCGCTTTGCTTTCCACTGCCTGGTGCCGTTCGTCACCGTCGAAAGCCATGGCTACAAAATCACACCGCTGCTGGCCAACCATGCCAAGTGGGAGCTGTGCTACGTGTATGTGATCGAAAAAGACGGCCAGACGATTTTCTATGGCCATGACTCTGGCTGGTTCCCGGAACTGACCTGGCAGTGGCTAGAGGGTAAAGCGTTGGATTTGGTGGTGCTGGAATGCACCTACGGTTTCAACGGCGACGATCGCACTGACAACCATATGAGCCTGGAAACCGTTTTTGCCGCCCAGCAGAAACTGCGTGCGATGGAATGTCTGCATGCTGGCAGCCAGATCGTGGTGTCGCATATTTCTCACAGCGGCAAATTGCTGCATGAGGAGTTGGTAGCGGCCTGCCGCGATAAAAACATCACCGTCGCTTATGACGGCCTGATCGTTAACGTGGCGTAGGGGGAGATCTCATGGACTTTAACAAGACTCCTCGCCTGCTGATCATGATGTTCGTGCAGTATTTTATGCAGGGCGCCTGGAATATGACGATGGGCCTGGTGCTGAGCACCTACGGCATGGCCGCCATTATCGGTTCATCCTATGCGCTGCTGGGATTGGCGACGATACTTTCGCCGCTGTTTATCGGCATGGTCGCCGACCGCTTCTTTGCTTCGCAGAAAGTCATGGGGATCCTGCACCTGATAAACGCCGGAGTGATCCTGTGTGTGCCGCAGTTTATTGAAGCGCAGGACACCACCATGACGTTGGTGATGATCTTCCTGGTCGGCTTGCTGTTCTATCCGACCACCGCGCTGGCTAACAGTATCAGCTTCAGCCATATCAACGGCGTGAAGTATTTCCCGGTGATCCGTGTGTTTGGCACCTTCGGCTTTATGGTGATAGGGTTCATCATCGGGCAGATGGGATATTCCGGCGATACCATGACCTGGTACATTGCTTCGGCTGCCGGGGTGGCATTGGGGCTGTACTGCTTTACTCTGCCGGATACACCGCCGAAGGCCAAGGGTAGCAGCTTCGCCCTGCGTGACTTGCTGTGCCTGGATGCGCTGGCATTATTCAAAGATCGCAATTTCTCCATTTTAATGCTGAGCATCTTTGTATTGATGATCCCCAAAACGGCCTATTCCGCCTATATTCCGGTGTTCCTGAAAGCGCTCGGGTTTGATAACGCTGCCTCCATGATGCAGGTGGGGATCGCCTGTGAAGTGGTGTTTATGTTCCTGCTTTCGTTCTTCCTGCTGAAAGCGGGCTTCAAGGTGACGTTGATGATGGGGGCGGTGTGCTGGATCATTCGCTCGGTGCTGTTCTCCCAGGCCGCGCTTGATGCCAACATGACGTTTGTTTTGATTGGCCTGATGCTGCAAGGGTTCTGCTGGGACTTCTTTTTTACGGTCGGGGATATCTATGTTGACCGCAAAGCGCGGCCAGAAATTAAAGCTCAGGCACAGAGCCTGCGCTTTATCGTCTCTAATGGCTTTGGCTTGCTGTTCGCTTCCACCATTTGCGGCCAGATCTTCAACAACACCGTGACGGAGCAGGGGCCCCAGGCATTGCCGCAGTGGGAAAGCTTCTGGCTGTTCTCGGCGATCATCGCCGCTGTGGTTTCGCTATTCTTCTTTATTTTCTTCAAGGACGATCTTTCCAAAGAGAAAGTACTGAAGCCCGCTCAGCAATAGGGAGCAACATGGACAGCCTGTTATCGGTGCTGGGCGGGTTAGGGCCGCTCCATCTGGCGACGGTAGGCAAGATCGTCGCGGCGTTTGTTCTGGGGGGCGTGATTGGTCTGGAACGCGAATCCAAAGGTAAGCCCGTTGGATTTAAAACCTGCGTGATTATTGCCGTTGCCAGTTGCGTATTAACGGTGGTGTCGATCCAGTCTGCGGAGTATTACGCCGAGATATCCGTCAATATCCGCAGCGACCCGATGCGGCTGGCCGCCCAGATTATCAGTGGGGTCGGCTTCCTGGGGGCCGGTGTCATCTTGCATCGTCGTGATGATGCGATTTCTGGCCTGACGACCGCCGCGATCGTCTGGGCATCGGCGGGCGTCGGGATTGCCTGTGGAGCCAGTTTCTATCTGCATGCGTTATTGGCGACGGCGCTGTTTTTGTTGGCGATAAAGATCAGCCCCTATATTTTCTTGCTGCAATCAAGGAACCAGCACCTGGGGAAGGTCAAGGTACGTCTGATACTCGATGAGAAGGAAGGGCTGCCCTGCCTGATGAGCCAGCTTAACCAGCAGAGAAACCTGATCGATGCGATGACGATACGCGACATCAAAAGACACAAGATTGAAGTGAACTTCAAGCTGACGGTAAGGAAAAGGATGACTCTGGATGAGTTGTACAACATGTTGTGCGGGATTGACCATGTGTGCTCGGTTGCCTTGGATCATTAGGCCGCTTTAGCGGATCAAAAATGCCGGGTAGCTTGGCTGACCCGGCATTTTTTTCTTGGCGCTTGAACAATCAGGCTTTAACCGTGACGCTCATGCCTTTGTAGCTGACCTTCTGGCCATCAACGATCTTGCAGCGCTTACGCGTTTCGACCTGACCGTCTACTTTGACCTGCCCATCGGCGATCACTTCTTTCGCGGCACCGCCGCTGTCGCACCAGCCCTGGAACTTCAGCAGGTCGCACAGTTCGACGTGAGGGTGACTTTCCAGATTAAAAATTTCCATACTGCCTTACTTATTTAGGTTGAACGTCGTGAAATTCCTCGCAGGCTTGCAAGGTATTTTGGATCAGTGTAGCAACGGTCATGGGGCCGACGCCACCTGGAACCGGGGTAATGTAGGCCGCGCGTTCGCTTGCGGCTTCAAAGTCTACGTCGCCGACTACTTTACCACTTTCCAGACGGTTGATGCCGACATCGATCACGATCGCGCCCGGTTTGATCCAATCGCCAGGAATAAAGCCCGGTTTGCCCACGGCGACGATCAACAGATCGGCGTTTTCGATATGGTGACGCAGGTTCTTGGTGAATCGATGCGTAACGGTGGTGGTACAGCCGGCCAGCAACAGCTCCATACTCATTGGGCGGCCAACGATGTTGGAAGCGCCGACGACCACGGCGTTCAGGCCATAGGTATCGATGTTGTAGCGTTCCAGCAGAGTGACAATGCCACGTGGGGTACAAGGGCGCAGTTTGGGCGCACGCTGGCACAGACGGCCAACGTTATACGGGTGGAAACCGTCCACGTCTTTATCCGGGCTAATGCGCTCCAGCACCTTCACGTTATCAATGCCCGCAGGCAGTGGGAGCTGTACCAGAATGCCATCAATTTCTTGGTCGGCGTTTAATCGCTCGATCAACGCCAGCAATTCAGGTTCGGTGGTGGAGGCAGGCAGATCGTAAGAACGGGAGATAAAGCCCACTTCCTCACAGGCCTTGCGCTTGCTGGCGACATAAATCTGCGAAGCCGGATTCTCACCAACCAGTACCACCGCCAGGCCCGGCGCGCGCTTGCCAGCGGCCAGACGTTGTTTCACTTGCTCAGCTACTTCGTTTCTAACCTGCTGAGCAATCGTTTTGCCATCAATAATCTTTGCTGCCATCAGTGAGGAAATCCATCATTTAAGAAAAGCGGGGGATGGCGCTATTTTGTCAGAAGAGAGGCGCGCTGTCAGGCTTTGGATCGGGGTTATGTTGAGAATAAGCACACGATTGCGTCGTGGTTGATGTTTTTTTACGGCAATGGAATGATCCTCGACGTTTTTTATCTCCATTGTCTTCATCTTCAACTCATGGTCACCAGCATACTGAGCAATGGCCTTTCAAGCCGTAGGTCTAAGGGATAAGGTGGGGGAGAGGAGGCGCTTTGAGTGGATATTTACTTAATCAGATCATCGCGTTAGCTTGGCTTTTAACGGTTTATTTGTGCGAAAAATCACCATAAAGCACGCTGTTGGCCAGCACACCAACAAAATGCATTGACTCGTTGACCTCTGACCGTATAATCCAACTCCGCAACTTCGGTTGCCGCATCCGCATTTCAATGCGCCCTTAGCTCAGTTGGATAGAGCAACGGCCTTCTAAGCCGTAGGTCACAGGTTCGAGCCCTGTAGGGCGTACCATCAAATTTCAATGAGTTACGTAATCTTCAATTCAGCCTGAGCCTCTCTGCGTACCGTATTTGTGTCGCAAACATCCAAAGATGTAGTCAATGGGCCTGGTGTCTGGTTAACCAATGAAAGGCGCAGTCAGTGTCGATCATGGGCAATGCAAAATCCTGCCATATCTTCACTTAACCTTATCAATAAAACACCTCAGCCAATACATAGTGTGCATCACCGCCGGTTGTGTGGCACGGGCATGCGTCATGGTCAGCACTTTAGGAATGGCTTATAACCGTTGGTTTTTATGAAAATTTATTTATTGTGTTGGATCAAGGTTTACCATCAATTTCGTTTGTAAAAATGCTACCTAGGATTAGATTGATTACGATTATCACTAACTCTTAATAGGTGCAATATGGTGAATTGGTTCAATCGCGTAATGGATCGCCAGGATCTGGGTAAGTTCATCCTGCGTCTGGCATTCGGCATTATGATGATATTCCATGGATGGCATAAGCTGATCGGCGGCATCGATTATATACAGGGGCTACTGGTGCAGCATGGGCTACCAGGGTTTATCGGTTACGGTGTTTTCATCGGCGAGTTGGTGGCACCCGTGTTGATCATTCTGGGGATTTTTACCCGCCCGGCTGCGTTGGTATTTTCATTTACCATGCTGGCGGCCTACCTGCTGATCGATCCCGGTAAGGCGTTGATGCTGACGAAGGTAGGGGCTTGGGGCGCAGAAGATATGGCCGTGTATTTCTTTGCTGGGCTGGCCATCGCCTTCCTTGGTAGCGGCCGCTATTCGGTGATGAAGAATTCGAATTGGCGTTGAGGGCTGCCGGAAAAGCCGCGTTTAAAAGACAGGGGGCGCACATTGGTTCGCCCCTTAATTGGGGAGATATTTTTTTACGATATACATCAATCAGCTAGAACGTTTACAATAGCGTAAAATTCACTCGAAATGGATTTCTATGGGTAATATCAGCAAGGCTAAACGGGTGTTAGATGAAAACACCAAGGTGCTGTATGGCATCTTTGCCATCATTAGCGGTTCTGGCTAGTAAATTTTTTCACTCGTACTACAGATGCCCTGTTGTGCGGCTAACCTTAACGCAGGTCTAGATGCAATTGCAGAGTACCCCCCACTAGATCAAACGCTGCTCATGCAATTGCATATTATGCATAATGCTATCCATCATCACCTGAACCCTATGGGGCAACACCCCACGCTGACGATAAATCAGAAAGGCTTGCATATCGATACAGCGCTCGCGTTCAATGCAAGGCAACAGTGAACCTGATTCCAGCGCAGAAGCGACGGAGTAGTAGGGGGCATAAACAATGCCCAGCCCCTGTTTTGCCAGCTCGATGGCCGGTAGAATATTGTCGCATATGCTGCTACCGGTGACTGCCACCTGCATCAATTGGCCCTGCGAGCTATAGCTGCTCCAGATATTGTTGCTCCCTCCCAGCACCCGCAAGGTAATGCAGCGATGCTCTTTCAGCTCTGTTGGTTCGACCAGAGGCGCGTTAGCGATATAGCTAGGCGATGCAAACAAGCCGACGCGGAAACGGGTTAAGGGCCTGGCGATCAGGCTTTCATTTTGCGGTTGGAAGAAGCTGATTAGCAGATCGCAGTCACTGTCGAAAACGGCCCCGTACTTTTTCTCACGTTCATCCGGATTGCGGGTTACTAAATCGACGATCAGTTCGGGGTATTCGCGCAGTAAGGGGGGCAGCAGATAACGGGTCAGGAACGAATGGATGCCGATTGGTGCGCCGAGTGTCACTGTGCCGTTCAAGCTGCGTTTATAAGTACCCGACATATCGAGCAGGTTGCTATGTTCATCTAATAGCTGAGTGGCCCGACGTAAAAAATCTTCGCCAAACTCGGTCAAAGACAGCGTGCGCGGAGAGCGTAAAAAGATCTCCAGACCAAGTCGTCGCTCCAGGGCTGTCAGGGTTCGCGACACATTTGACTGCGGCATATCTAACCGTTGAGCGGCCTTGCTGATGCTGGCCGTCTCGGCGACGTAGCGGACGATCCTGAGTTCGTCGATCTTGAAGTCTTTTGGTTTCACTCTGCTCGCCAGTCTGATTCTGTATATCAAAAATGATATACACTTTTGACGGTATTGTCATATGACTTATCAGTAACTAGTGGGTATTATTTTGAACCATTATTTGCTATGTATTAAATTAATATTGGGAATTATGATGAGAATAACGCGTGCGACCATTTTGCCTTTGGTATTAATTCTGGCAGCCTGTTCATCCACGGTCACTGAAAAGGAAAGATACTCAAGATTCCTGAATGATTACAATGATATTACTAAAGGTACATCAGCCTCTGGCAAGGACGTCTTATATTGGAAAGAGACTAACGTTGACTTTGCTAAATACAAATATTTGGTTTACCAGCCGATGATCTACTTCCCTCGGCCGAAACCCACTGAAATGGTAAGCCAGAGTACACTGGATAATATCCTGAACTATACCAACCAGCAGTTTAGGCAGGCGATGGCGTCTCATTTTATCTTAGAGGATATGCCGCGTGAAAATACGCTTATTTTTCGCGGGGCTATAACGGCTATCGATATGCAGAAAAAGGGGCTTCAGGTGTATGAGGTACTGCCAATCACACTTCTGATCGCTGCAACACAGAGTGTGACGGGGCACCGCACCATGGAGAGTTCCGTTTATATGGAAGGCGAGTTTATCGATGCTTCGACCAATCAGCCAGTTATCAAAGTGGTGCGAAAAGCCTCCGGAAATAATTTGAATAATGAAAAATCAAAATTGACAGTGAAAGAGGTTAAAAACGCTATCGATATCATTGCTAAAGACATTAAAGAGTATAAGGCGGCATAAAATCCCGATGAGTTATTCAGCGTAATCAACCAGGGTGTAGCATGTTTCTAGATTATTTTGCTTTAGGCGTATTAATCGCCGTGTTTTTTATTTTATTTTATGGTGTGATTATTATCCATGATATTCCTTATTTGTTGGCCAAGAAGCGGCAACACCCTCATCAAGATGCCATTCATGTAGCGGGCTGGGTTAGCCTGTTTACCCTACATGCTATTTGGCCACTGCTGTGGATCTGGGCAACATTATATCGACCAGAGCGGGGATGGGGTATGGCTGCAAGGGCTGAGCAACCTGAAGTGTTGCAAGCGCGAATTCATCAGTTACAAAGCGAGTTGCAGCGCATGCAGATGCCTGTTGCAGATGAAAGCTCGTTGTCTGATAAAGGTAGTTGAAAAGGTATGGATCTCTTAATTATTCTCAGCTACGTTGCGCTGAGCTACGGCGTATTCAAACTGTTCCGTATCCCAATCAATAAATGGACCGTACCGACCGCAGTACTTGGCGGTATTTTTATCGTGGGTGCTTTGATTCTGGGGATGAATTACAACCATCCATATACCTATCGAGCACAGAAAATCGCTATTTCAGTGCCTATTGTTCCCCAGGTATCGGGAGTGATTGTCGAGGTCACGAATAAGACCAATATGTTATTGCATAAAGGGGATGTGCTGTTTCGCCTTGATGACACCCGTTACCGTGCCCGGCTGAACAAACTGCAGGCAGATCTTGCCAGTACACAAGCGGATGTCAGAACACGGCAGGCTGCGTTGCAAGAGTCTTCAGCCAATGTGCAGCGGGTTTATGCCGAGTATGAACGAACCCGCAAAGATTATCTGCGCTATGCTAAAGGCGCGACAATGGCAGTGAATCCTTTTTCTGAACAAGACATCAGCCATGCCCAGCAGCAGTTCCAAGCGCAATCTGCAGCGCTGCAGGTTGCCAAGTCTCAGCATCAGCAGGCGCGGGAACGGCTTTCGGGCAACTACAACGGTGAGGATGCTCGCATCGCCAGCCTGAAATCACAGATTGCAGAGGCGACCTACAATTTGGAACAAACGACCGTTCGAGCACCAAGCGATGGTTACGTCACTCAAGTGCTGGCAAGGCCAGGCACGACGGCAGTGCGTCTGCCGTTCAAACCGGTGATGACTTTTATTCCGCAGCAAAAACGGCAGGTGGTGGCGGTATTCCGTCAAAACTCGATCTTGCGTTTAACCCAGGGCGACAAGGCTGAGGTGGTATTTAACGGTTTGCCCGGGAAAATCTATGGCGGCTCGGTAACGCGGGTGCTGCCTGTGGTACCCAGCGGCAGCTATCAGGCCAGCGGTGTATTGCAGGGGCTAAATCTCGGCGCTCAGCAAGAGGGGGTTTACGTGATGATTGATTTGGACCCTGTTCCAGACCTCGATAAATTGCCTGATGGGGTCACTGCGCAGACTGCGGTCTATACCGAGCACTTTGAGCATCTTTCCATCATGCGCAAGGTCCTGTTACGTATGACCAGTTGGCTACATTATCTCTATCTGGATCACTAACGGTTAGTTGTACCAAAGGATCGTGCTGCAGACACAAAAAAGCCCGCAATGTGAATTGCGGGTTCAGATTGCTGTAGTGGAACCCATCAACTCTCGGCATTCATTATTTAAGGTTTTCCAGCATTTCATAAATCGTTTTCCCCACCTTCTGGATCGCCCGCTCAATCTCACTGGTCATGGGTTTGCTGTAACTGAGCCGCAGGCAATTGCGGTATTTTCCCGCCGCAGAACTGATAAAGCCGACGGCAATCTGTACGCCCTGTGGCAACAGACAGCGGTTCAGCCGCAGGCTATCGAATCCATAAGGCAGCTCAACCCACAGCATAAAGCTGCCTTGCGGCCTGCTCAGGCAAGTATTCGGTGGGAAATACTTCATGATCCAGCCCGTCATAATGTCGCAATTACGCTGATATTGGCGGCGCATACGGCGTAAATGCTGGAGGTAATGCCCTTGCTTGATAAATTCAGCCATTGCCAGCTGTGGTAACGTGGGAACCCGCCCGGCAGAAATGTATTTCATATGCAGTGCTTTTTCCAGGTAACGCCCTGGCGCGATCCAGCCCACGCGCAAACCGGGCGCAACGGTTTTAGAGAAGGAACTGCACAACAATACGCGACCATCATCATCAAATGAGGCGATGGTCGGTGGACGAGGGTATTGATAAGCGAGTGCGCCATATACATCGTCCTCAATAATGGCAACGTCATAGCGTTGGGCCAGCGTCAACAGCGCTTTCTTGCGCTCATCCGGCATGTTGTAACCCAGCGGATTATTGCAGGTCGGGGTCAGTTGGATGGCCTTGATCGGCCACTGATCCAGCGCCATTTCCAACGCTTCCAGGCTGATCCCCACCACCGGGTCAGTGGGGATTTCTATCACCTTCATCCCCATTCCTTTCAGGGTCTGCATTGCGCCATGAAAGCTGGGTGAATCCACCGCCACGATGTCGCCAGGCTGGCAAACGGCCCCTAAGGCAATAGCCAGTGCGCCATGGCAGCCAGAGGTGATGATGATATTTTCTGCCGACTGATGATTGCCGCTGTCCAGCATCAGGCGGGCAATCTGCTCACGCAACGCCAGGGTGCCGTAAATACTGTCGTAATCCAGCACTTCCTCGCTTTGGTGCAGGCTGATACGGGCGAGCAAACGGCTGAGTATTTTCAGGCCAGGGCCAGAAAGGTCGGGCGTGCCGACACCCAGATGCAGTACATCTTTTTGAGTGCTCCCCCGTAAAAACTCCAGCGTATTTTCCCACTGGGATATCTCGACCGGTCTTTGTGCATGGCTGCATAGCGCAGGTAAAGCTGGCAGGTTTGAGCTACAACGCACGAAGTAGCCCGATTTCGGCCGCGCTTCGATCAGCATGCACTCTTCAAGCTGCCGGTACGCCTGTTGTACGGTGCTGATACTGACCCCATGCTCGTCGCTCAACACACGAACCGAAGGCAACCGCTCTCCGGCAACATACAGCCCTTCTTTGATGCGCTGGCTAAGAATATCGGCCAATTGTTGGTAGCGAGTCATTGATATCACCTGATAAAGAGAGAGGGACCAGTACAGATGGCGCTGATTTTGGCCATTCAGACTGTTTATCACATATCTGTATGGAAATAATAGCCGACTTTTGCATCTGTCAGGTTTTTCGCCAAAGTATCATGCTAATGGCTCAGCTACTAACGGGGAGTCGATAATGAGCAATGTGATTGAAAATCAAATGAATGAAAACGGTTTATCGGCTGCGCGAGCAACACGGAAACGCCGTAATATTGTTGTCCATTTATGGTTGAAAGCATACAGATGGGTAAATCGTTGGAATGAGCGGCGCAAAGCCGCCAATACGCTGGCAAGGCTGAATGGCGATCAGTTAAAGGATATTGGCTTGCATCGAGATGATATCAAGCGTGACTACAGCCGTCCTTTTTGGCGCTGAGAATAAGAAAAAGTGGAAGTCATTCCTCTGTTCGTTAGGTTGTTCGCCGCCAGGGCGATACCGATCGGTGGCTTATCGCTCGGCTAGCTGGTACGGTATCACCTTGATGGAAAGCAAGGACATGGAATGTTAGAGAGTATTGGTGAGCTACTGCACATGGTGTTCAGAGTGATTGTTGGGACGGCTTCATTTTTGCTGGAAGTTGTCTGCGAAATTGGGGATGTCCTGCATATCTCTGGCTCTGGCAAAAGGCGCAAGCGGGGCGGGAAGTTAATCCCGGTGTTGGTGTTTTTGGCCGTTCTGGGTGTGATCTGCTGGTGGCTGTTTTATTAAAGCGTCTGGTTGACTATTCGACGCCTGTTTCACAAGAACCCTTAACCCTAACCGCTGCCTGGGCTTTTGCTGAGGTGTCGTGTGCTACATTAATTTCTTTTCAGGGAGGAAGAGCCAAAAAATGATCCATAACCCTACGCCACTGCTTATATTTCTTTTTCTAGTGTATGTTGTAATACCTCTGTCAGTGATCCTGATTGTTATCGGTTTATTCCGAAGAAAAAGAAAGAAAAGCGGAGTAAGGAGGCTGATAGGGTCCGGCCTTGGTATGCTCGTATGGGCAGTAGTGTGCATTAAGTATTGGTTATGACTTACGGATTGCCTTAGCGCTACTAAAACTGCCAATTGACTCCTTCATCAGAACCTCCCACAACTGATAGTTCTCGATCTGCCAGCGAAGACTGGCCAATCTCACTTAATCACAAATTTTTACAGCAATCCTGGTTGAAACCTTGCAATTTATGAGGTATTTATAAGGTAAGCTTATGGATGGGGTGATTGCAAAATGGAGTGGTTAGTTTTTGGTTTTATTTTACTGGTAATTATTGCGGCGATATTTAAACCGCGTCGCTGTGATGTCTGTAATATTAGTTTCAAGAGAAAATATTTTACCTGGGAGATAGATGGTAAGAAGCAGCATCTGTGTCCTAATTGCAATAGCCAAATGAATAGACGGCAAAGTACACGGCGATTTAAGGATCGATTTGGCTAATCCGTGGGGCGCTCCTGATTATAATGTCGAAAAATCGACCTATGAATCAGCCATCAGCGTGAATGCTATCTATACAATAATTACCATAATAAATTATTACTTCTTGAATAAAATACCGAGAGGGATAAATCCTGTTTGCATTCTTTGACCCGCAATTGAGTGATGACTGCATTTCTAGGGAACAATCCATTTAAAAATTGGCCTGAAATGGCCATATTCAGCGGCGGATAATTTCGCTATGTATTGACTGTCAAAGGAGAGAAGTATGGGACTTAAAACGGGTCCAAAACCAATTGCAGAATCAACCGGTAAAGAGGATAAAAGACGTCGAGTCACGCCAGAGAACAAGCAGAAGCATCCAGATTTGAAAGAGCATGAGCACAAAAAAGGCGACTGACAAACTATCTCGCTAGGGAGGAAGGATGGCTTAATGATGCTATCCCCACACTCATGGAAAATTTAGGCGCTGTAACAGCGCCTATGAACAAAGGATTATCTACTATGTCCAAGTCCGATCATGATTTTGTAAACACGGGTAAAGCAGAGCAGTATGAATTAGAGGACTGGCTATACAAGCGCCACGGGTTCTCTAAAAAACAAGATAATGTGGATAAACTGATAGATATCATCAATACCAAAGTAAAAAACGAAAGTACTGCTGATAACATCACCTGGGCTGAACTCGATGAAGCCTTGAAGAACAATCCTGACTGGTTCAAGTCATTGGTTGCTATTGGCCAGTAACACCAATCAGGTTGTTCTTTCCGTCTGTCCATGCCAGCCAGACGGATTTATCTAAGTAATCGCATAAAACTGCTCGGCTGAGGGGGAGCATCCCCACACTACGTTATTCCAGCCTCGCTAAGGGTAAAGCTTATATTTCTCCCGCAGTTGCAAATAACTATCCACCTCAGGCTGCCACTGAGCCTCGATAAAATTGACCGTTTCATCAACGGACAGCTTTCTATCGCTGGCATCATTGAGCAACGTCACCAGTTTGCTGGTACCGGTGAGCTTGGCTAACCAGGTCGGGCGGATTAAAAAGAACTCCTCCTGATAATCCAGGTACTGCGCCTCTTTTGCCGCTGGGATCACCATCGCAAAGCCTGCATGTTGAAACTTGAACCACCAGTCGACCAGGTAACGGATCGTCGGCTTAACCTGGCTGATATCGGTGCCGGTAAAAATCTCACCACACACCTCTTTCCCTGCCTGTGGCCAACCGGTTTTCTGCTGGTTGCTATCGACCTGATAGCAGGTATTGACGTAAAACTGGCGCGTAGGAAAACCCAGTTGTTCAAACGGATGATCGGAACCTCTGCCCATATTGACGCTGGTGGCTTCAAACAGGCCCAGAGAAGGGTAAAGCTGAATAGCCAAATCGCTGCGCAAGTTCGGTGATGGCCGCACTGGCAGTGAATACGGTGTGTCATGCGTATAGTTAGCCATGCCGATCACCATCAGGTCTTTAGCGGGAAACTGATACTCTTTGATACCAAAAGCCTGCCGGTTGGTATCGTTGAAATTCGTCAACCAACCTTCGCCAGTGATCATGCGGGCAAACTCGCCGGAGGTGAGCCCATGGACCATCGGTATCGGGTGCATGCCAATGCCTGAGATGTTCTGTTCCTCAAGAATGGGGCCATACACATGGCTGCCGAGCGGGTTGGGCCTGTCAAATATCATCATTTGCTTATGGTATTTTTGCAGGCTTTCCAGCATATGGTGCAGGGAGATGGTGTAGGTAAAGAAGCGAACGCCAACATCCTGCAAATCGTAAATCACGATATCGACATTGGCTAACTGCGCCTCGGTGGGATGAGCACGAGCCCGCCCATCTTCATCCCGGCCATATAAAGAAACGATTGGCAGGCCGCTGTTTTTATCGAGATGATTATCGTCACCCAGTCCGGCATCCGCGTTGCCGCGGATACCGTGTTCCACCGAGAACAGGGTCGTCACGGTAAACTGATATTTATCTTGCTCAGAGAGCAGTTTATCGATGGTATGGCGGCCCTGTTTATTGATTGAGCTTTGATTCACCATCAGACCTACCCGCTTGTTTTTAAGCAGTGGCCCATAGGTTTGTTCCTGATCGACGCCGAGTACGATGCCAGGTACAGCGCTGGCATGGCCAGCGCTGAGGGCAAACGATGCGCACAGGAATAATACCGTTTGCAGCAGGTATCTCATTCCTTATTTCCCTCTATTAATGGGATCAAATATCCGTCAGAAGTTATGCCGCAGTTCCAGCGCCCAGAACCAGAAGTTGTTGCTGGTCTTATCACCGTTCATCCAGGTTTGTTCCGGGCGATAGTAACTGTCGACAAACAGCGACGTCTGTTTGGTAAATGGATAGATCGCCTGGAAACCATAGCGGCTGCGGTCCTTCTCTTTATACACCGTCTCCTGGTTTCTGGAGTCGCGGAAGCTTTGCGTCCCTTTGGTCAGCGCCAGCCGGGTATAAGGCATTAACATCACGCCATTATCGAGCTTGTAACGGTAAATCGCCCACAGGAAATGTTCCTTGTTATACAGCGTATTGACCAATTGCTCATCGATATACAGATAGTTGAGCCAGAGGGAGTTTTTCTGGTTAAAGGTAAAATTCGCCCCTGCGAAGTGCTCATTGATCTGGCTCCAGTCGCGTTTGTAGACCCCGTAATCGCCTTTGGCCCGCGCATAGTCCAACTTGCGGTCAATCAGGCGGAAGGAGAGGCTGGCATTAAAGCTCAGGCTATCAGAATATTTGTAGTATGCCTGTGGACGGATCCAGATCTCGTGCCGTTCCTCGCCCTTGCGGATATCTCCTTTATACTCCGGTGCTGCCAGCGCCGGGTTGCTGATGGACGGGAAATGCCAGTTGTCGTTACGGTAGCCCAGGCGCAGTTTGGTGTTGCCACTTTTACCTGCCAGGGTGAAAGGAAACGTTCTGGTGACGCCCGCTTGCCAGCGTGTACGGTCATATTCTGGCGTATTGTCCAGATAGGTTTTCAAAAATTGAACGTCATACATCCACAATGAATCATTCTGGTAAATAAAGGCACCGACATAAGGCGAGGTTGCTACGCTGCCGCGGATATATTTCCAGCGATCGTCACTGTCTATCTCTTGCTCGGTGCCAATATAGGTATCGAAGCGCCAGGTTTGTTGATGCACTTTATCCTGTGCTGCTTTCTTTTCTTGTTCTATTTGCTGAATACGCTTATTGAGTTTAATGATCTCCTGATCATAATCTGTCTCAGACTCATCAGCCAATACCGGTTGCGCCAGGAAAATGGCACTGAAAATCACTAGCCCTGTTAAGATCTTCATGTTTTACCTTCAGAGATTTTTATAATGCTGTTAATCCGTAACCGCGAGGGTAGAGTACATCTTTGTTATCTGGGGTTTTAATATCTACCGGTAATTTACCGCGAGCTGTGGCGAGAATATCTTCTTTTCCGGCTGGACCCTGGAACAGGGTTCTTAAGCCACTGCGAATATTGGTTTCCAGGCTGTTGCGCACGTTATTGGTCACATCAAAACCGGTAATACCATAAATCGCAATATTGGCCTTTACGTCAGATAAATAGGCGATGTCGTACGGGTTGCGCGTCGCAATCACCACCAGAGGAATATTTTTCTTATTGGCGACGTCGATGATCCGCTGTGCATTGGCCGGATTTAACTTCAGATTATAGGTGGCCAGAATAACAAACTGCCGATCTTGCAGTAGCTGTTCAATTTCTGCCGTTGTTAACTGGTCTTGATCCAGTTTAACTACCTGATCCTTGATGTTTAATTCTACCTTCAGCTCATTGGCAATCTGATTCAAATGCTTCTTGATGAGCTCATTGCGTGGGCCTTCATCCGAAAATACCATGATGCTGTTTTGCGCTTTCAGTGGATAAGGCAGGACGCCTTCATTTTTGATCAGCGTAATGGCCTGTTCTGAAATGGCATTTTCCAGATCCTTGTGCGCCTTGGAAGCGACAATAGTTTCAGCCTTGGCTGCATCATGAGGCGCTGGGGAGATGCGCTTATTCAGTTTGGTGTAAATTACGCGCCGGGCAGAATCCTCAATGCGTTGCTTAAACACCGGATCTTTTTCTGCTTCAGCCTGCAAATAAGCGTACAGTTCGCCGAGTTGTTCAATGCTGGCGTTGTCTTTAATGCCGATTGGCATCAACACAATGTCATTACCGGCTAAAATCGCCTGCTTGATTGACCAGTGGCGATCAAAATTACCGGTAATCGCCCCCATATCCATCGCATCCGTCAGGATCAGGCCGTTAAATTTCAGTTGATTGCGCAAGGTATCGGTCAGGATCGCCTTGGACAAGGTAGCCGGAGTACCGATTTTTTCGCCCTTGATGTTGGTCAGGATGGTGCTATCGAGCGCGGGTACCACGACATGAGCGGTCATGATGGCATCGGTAGCTGGCATGACATCGACAAAGGGTTGCAGTTCGGTCTGCTGCCATGAAGCCTTATCCGTATTGACGCTGGGTAAAGCAAAGTGGGTATCGGAAGCAACGTTACCGTGACCAGGGAAATGCTTCAAAGAAGTGAGGACCGGGTATTGGTGAATACCTTCGATATAGCTGCGGGCTAATTTTCCTACCAGAATAGGATCGTCGGAGTAAGAGCGGACGCCGATCACCGGATTATTCTGGTTATTATTGACGTCCACCACCGGGCCAAAGTTAAAGTTAAACCCGAGGCTGGTTAACTCATAACCATGGATATTCCCGGCTTGCTTGGCCAGGTCAGCGATACCCGTAGCCCCCAGAGCCATATTCCCCGGCATCTCGGTGCCAACGCGTAGACGTGTGACATAGCCGCCTTCCTGATCGGTGCTGATAAACAGCGGTAAATTATCGCGTGCGCTCTGGAAGTTATTAATCAACTCAACCGTTTGCGGGGTATTAATCAGGTTTTCACGGAACAGGATCACCGAACCCAAATGATAGTCGGCGATCATTTTACTGACGTTGGCATTCATCTCGGTAAATGGGGTTTTAGTTTCGCTGCTGTTTTCATCCCAGGAACGAATATCAACCATTAACATTTGACCGATTTTTTCTGCCAAACTCATGTTGGCTATGAGCTGCTCTGCCGCATTCTGCGGTGAACGCCACATCTCTTTAAGTTGGTTATCTGGAATGGCGGCAGCATAGCTTCCTGCGCTAAATAGAAACATAGCCGGTATTATTTTTTTCATGAGATCACTCCGAGGTATCAATTTCCGGCGATTGTACATTCCAAAACGCTTAATAAAGTGATAATTATCACAGTTGATCGATTCGTGTTTGTGGGGCGGTAAGGAATAATGGCTATTTTTTATGCTCGTGTTTTATCTTGCCGCTTGGAGGGCAAAGGGATAGCGTAAGGAATAACCATTTAATTATGAGAATATTTTTGGTTAATTATTTAAACCCGGTTGTCTATAGCAAGAAAACTCTTAATACTCCTTTAGTGTCAGTCAATTTGTTCCAGGATCAGTCATCCAGATTGTTAATTGTCATACTCGCGTTCAGCACCATAGGCTTGGCAAGCTCCTTTCGCTGTTGCATTAATGCCAGAAAAATCAGATCCGTCAGGGTATTCTGCGCGGTTCTGGACGAAATCGAAGAGCTACGCCATTCGTTTTCATCCGAGACACTTTCCAGCACGTAATCGGCTATTTTGGCCAAAGGATTGCCTTTGTTGCCGGTTATGGCTATCACCGTCGCGCCTTGGGCTTTGGCCATCGAGGCGGCGATATGCATGTCTTTCCTGCGGCCACTGAAGGAAATCACGATCTGCACGTCTTTGGCCGTCAGCGCTTGAGCGGTGGCAATCTGGACGTGAAGGTCGGCTTCCACCAGGCTCAGGATGCCTATCTTTTGTAATTTATAGCTCAGATCTTTGGCGGTGAGGCCGGAACCCCAAATGCCGACGATCTGCACGCGTTGGGCGTTATCGATGGCATCGACCACCTGTTTGAAAATCGAGAAATTTATCCTTCTGGTCGTTTCCACGATCGCGGCGTTTTTCTCATGGGCCAGCTTTTGTGCCACCACCATCAAGGAATCCTCTGATGAAATGGCGTTATGCAAGGCCTCATGCGGAAAAGACTTGAACAGATTATTTCTACCCAGCTCCTCGCTGATGGCAATTTTCAGGGCAGGGAAGCCTTTCATACCAATCTTCTGGCTAAACTTGACGATGGCAGACTGGCTGACCCCCGCATCTTCAGCAAAGCGCGAAGAGGACATGCTCAGGATCGCTTCCGGGTTATCAAGGATGTATTTGGCGATTTTTTGCTGGTTCTCAGCCAAGCTTGGCAACAACCAGGTGATTTCGTTTAGCACGGACATCAACAATACCTCCGCTGTATGTAATAGATTATTCCAGTCATAGGGGGTTCCATTCCTTTGATTTAGTTATTTGAAATTGTTGAGAATAAATTTTTAAATGGCGATTATTTTTGCGATTTATTCCTCCTGTTGCTAGCCTCGAGAATCGATTTAGCGTGATAATTATCACATTTGTTGAATAAATAATTCCTTAACATTGTCGAAAATCTTAACCCATTGGAAGCCCCCATGAAGATTAATTTAAGCAAGATGGTGACGGAAAGTCGCAACCCGGCCAGTTCGCAAATTGATACGCTGCCCACTCTGGACATGCTCGCAGTGATCAACAGCGAAGACCAAAAGGTGCCGTTGGCGGTCGCCGCCACCTTGCCAGCCGTTGCCAAGGTGGTGGATCTGGTGGTCGAGGCGTTTGCCAACGGTGGCCGCTTGATTTATTGCGGCGCGGGTACCTCAGGCCGGTTGGGGATCCTGGATGCCAGTGAATGCCCCCCGACTTATGGCACCCCGCGTGAGCAGGTGGTTGGGCTGATCGCCGGTGGCCATACCGCGATTTTGCAGGCGGTGGAAAATGCCGAAGATAACCCGGAAATGGGGGCTCAGGACCTACGCGATCTCGGTTTCAACGCGCGTGATGTGTTGGTAGGTATCGCGGCAAGTGGCCGCACCCCGTATGTCCTGGGGGCGATGGCATATGCCCGTAGCATTGGGGCGACTGTCGCAGCTATCTCCTGTAATCAGAATAGTGAGATGAGTCAGGCGGCCGATATTGCTATTGAAGCGTTAGTCGGTCCAGAAGTGGTGACCGGTTCGTCGCGTATGAAAGCGGGCACGGCGCAGAAGTTGATCCTGAATATGATCACCACCGGCGCGATGATCCGCAGCGGCAAGGTCTACAGTAACCTGATGGTCGATGTCGAGGCCACCAACGCCAAACTGGTACAGCGCCAGGTCAATATTGTGGTCGAGGCGACGGAGTGCAGCCCCGAAGAGGCTGAGGACGCGCTTAATCAATGCCAGCGCCACTGCAAAACCGCGATTGTCATGATCCTTGGCGGCCTGTCTGCCCCAGAGGCCAGCGCGGTATTGAGTAAAAACCAAGGATTCATCCGTCAAGCACTGCAAGGGATACAGGCATAACCATGGCGAAAATAACCGTTTCGATGATAGAGCAAATTTTACTTCTGGTAGGTGGCGGTAAAAATATCATTATCTGCGGTAACTGCATGACCAGGCTGCGTCTGACGCTAAAAGACCGTCAGCAAATTCAGCTCGATGAGTTGAAGAAGATACCTGGCGTGATGGGCGTCGTTAACGGCGACGATCAGCTGCAAATTATCCTCGGCCCTGGCAAAGCCCAGACCGCCAGCGAGATGATGAACACGTTGTTATCGGCGCAACCGCAGCAGGAACGGGGGAGTGTTGAGCAACCTGATTTACAGGCCTTGGCAAGCGAAAACAAGCAGCAGATGAAGGCCAAGCAAAACAGCGCGGTGCATAATTTCCTGACTAAATTTGCCACGATTTTTACGCCGTTGATCCCAGGGTTTATTGCCGCAGGGTTGCTATTGGGGATCGCTACTCTGATGCAGCAAACGCTGTTGGTGGAAGGTGTAGCGCCGGCCGCATGGCTAAAGGGGCTGATTGCTTACATGAAAGTGTTCAGCATCGGCTTGTTTACCTTCCTTAGCATCCTGATCGGCTATAACACCCAGAAGGCGTTTGGCGGCACCGGGGTTAACGGTGCGATCATCGCTTCGCTGTTTGTTTTACGCTATGTCCCGGAAGGCACTACCGGCTATTACGCGGGCATGAGTGACTTTTTTGGCCTGGTGATCGATCCGCGCGGCAACATTATCGGCGTTCTGCTGGCCTGTATTCTGGGCGCATGGATAGAAAGGCAGGTGCGCCGGGTTATTCCCGATAATCTGGATATGATCCTGACCTCGTCAATCACCTTGTTGATCACCGGTGCCATTACCTTTGTGGTGATTATGCCGGTGGGTGGCGAGCTGTTTAAGGGGATGTCGTGGCTGTTTATGCACCTGAATGGCAACCCATTCGGTACCGCGATCCTGGCTGGCTTGTTCTTAATCGCTGTGGTGTTTGGTATTCATCAGGGCTTTGTGCCGGTTTATTTTGCCTTGATGGATGCGCAGGGCTTTAACTCACTGTTCCCTATTCTGGCTATGGCCGGTGCCGGGCAGGTGGGGGCGTCACTGGCGCTGTTTGCTCGTTCACCTAAAGGATCACTCCTGCGTACCCAGATTAAAGGTGCCATTTTCCCTGGCCTGCTGGGAATTGGTGAGCCGCTGATTTACGGCGTAACCTTACCGCGCTTGAAGCCATTCGTTACTGCCTGCCTGGGGGGCGCGGTTGGCGGCTTCTTTATCGGCCTGGTTGCCTGGATGGGCTTGCCGGTAGGATTGAATACGGTGTTTGGTCCTTCGGGTCTGGTGTCTATTCCACTAATGACCTCGGCCAAGGGCATTTTCGCCGGGATGCTGGTGTATGTTGCCGGTATTTTGATCTCCTATATTGCCGGATTTATTCTGACCTGGCTGTTTGGCAGCAAGGATGTGGATTTAAGCTGATCATAATCAGGTTTTAACCGGCTTATACCCTAGGGGCGCTGCAATGCAGCGCCCCTAGTCGTCACCACGAACCACAGTAACCCAATATCTATCAAGCCTTGCTGCCTTGCCCAACGCGGCCCCAAACCATCTCGCCCTTATGGAACGTGGCGGTTCTTGGGGATATGCGTGCCACCGCTTCGGCGGAGCAGGAGGCATCGACCAGCACGAAGCTGGCATCGTCCTGGGCTTTCGGCCAGACGCGTTCACCCTTATCGTTCAGCGGCAATACATCACCGGTGGCGATCGCCAGCGAGCGCGACAAGGTTCCCTCATTCGGGCGAATGTAGAGCTGGGCATAGAGGTTGGCTTTCTCCAACATGTCACCCAGGCCATACGGCGACCAATGATCGATCACGCTGTCGGTGCCGGTCATCAAGAACACGCCTTTCTTACGCAATTGGCTGAGCGGCATATGCATAGTGCCAATCGGTACCGTGCTGGCTATGGTGATCTGCTGTGCCGCCATGCGGGTGGCGATCTCGTCAACCTGCTGTTCATTCATCATCGCCAGCGCAAAGGCGTGGCTAATGGTCAGCTTGCCTTTAAGCTGTGGCGTTTTCTCAACGGTTTCCACCATGTAGTTCACCGCCGCGATGCCTGCCGGGCTGGTTTCGTGCAGATGGATATCCACCCCTTTGTTATAATCCAGTGCGATCTGGAACATGCTATCGAGCGACTTTTCCATGGTGCCATCGACGTTGGTCGGATCCAGGCCGCCGACGTAATGTGCTCCCGCCTGCATCGCCTCACGCATCAGCGGTTCTGATTTTGAATACAGCAGGCCATGTTGTGGGAACGCCACAATCTCGCACTCAAAGCCCGATTTGCGGCGTGCCAGCACCTGTTGCAGGTTCTCGAGGTTTTTCAGCCCCGAAGTTGGCTCAACGTTACAATGGCTACGGGCGATGGTAGAGCCATGTGACTGCAGCAAATCGATCAGCCTTTCGGCCCGCTCTTGGGTGTAGGGTTGCAGCTCCGGCAGCATTTTCTGCTCCAGCGCAATCATATCCTTGATGGTGGTGCCTGCCGGGCGATTGAGTGAACGCCATGGGCCGCCGTAAAACGTTTTGTCCAGATGGATGTGCATATCACGCATCGCAGGCAGCAGCAGTTTGCCGGCAGCGTCGTAAACCGGCACGGTACCGTCCGGATGCTGGCGGTTATCGCGCAGGGCAACGATCTTGCCCTGGTTAATCTCCAGCGTTTTCAATTCGGTGCGGGTACCGATCGGTGTTGCTCCGTCAAACTCGAAGCCCGCCTCCAGCAGAACGTTATCTAGATAATAGTGTGGGTCGGTAATTTTCATGCGCTGGTCTGCCTCACAGTTCGCGGTTGCCGGGTTAGCAGCATAACCGACGGAGGAGGTCGTGCCCAATAGCGCACAGGCGGCAGCCACTTTGCCGCTATGGCTCAAAAACTCACGGCGGCTTTTGTTCTCATTCATCTGTGGTTCCCTCTCAGAGGTTAACGATATGGGTGCCCGTTTCTCCGCGCAGTGCGGCAGGCAAGCAATCCGGCGAAGTGATCACGACGCGTTTACCGCCGTCGCGCAAGAACGCCAGGCTGGCGACAATCTTCGGCAGCATGCTGCCCGCAGGAAAATGCCCTTCAGCCATATAACGGGTCATCTCTGCGACGTTCACCTGGCCTAACGCCTGCTGGTTCGGTTTGCCAAAGTGAATGCACACTTGTTCTACGCCGGTAGTGATCACCAGCACGTCGGCACGGATTTCTCTGGCCAGCAATGCGGTGGAGAGATCTTTATCGATCACCGCGTCTACGCTTTGGTAATCGCCCTGCGGATCGCGAATGACAGGAATGCCGCCACCGCCAGCACCAATAACCACGAACCCTTGTTGTGTCAGTGCTTTGATGGCATCAGCTTCCACAATCCTGATCGGTTCTGGTGAGGCGACCACCCGACGATAACCGCGTCCGGAGTCCTCGACAAACCGCCAGCTTGGGTATTGCTGCAATAGCGTGTCGCGCTGCTGTTCGTTAAAGAAAGCGCCGATCGGTTTGGTCGGGTGGGTGAAGCCGGGATCGTTTTTATCCACTTCGACCTGGGTGATCACCGTGACCGCTTTCTGCCCACCGTGCTGCGCCAGGCGATTGTTAAGCGCCTGCTGGATGAGATAGCCGATCCCGCCTTGGGTATCCGCTACGCAGTTGGCCAGCGGGGTCAGGGGCAGCCCTTCATGTTCATGGGCAACCTCTGCACGGCGCAATTCCAGCCCTACCTGCGGGCCGTTGCCGTGGGTGAGTACGATGTGATAATCCGATGCCAGCATTTCCAGCACCGAGTCGGCTACCGCTTTTACCGCCTCGGCCTGATGTTCTACGGACTGGCTGGCGTTGTCTTTGATAATGCTGTTGCCACCAATGGCAACCACCACGAGTTCTTTCATCTGGATTATCCGATTAGCAATGTGGTTTAAAAGGGGCAGGGTGGTGATATTCCCCTCACCCTAACCCTCTCCCAAAAGGAGAGGGGACCGATCGAGTTTGTTGATTTTTCTGCGTAATACCCTGCCTGCTTTCCGAAGCAGTACGAGCTTACCAAGTGCTCCGGACCGCTCCCTCTCCCTGTGGGAGAGGGTTGGGGTGAGGGCTTAGGCTGTCTTGGTGGGTTCCTGCACTGCGGCAACCACCTGTTCACGGCTGTCGAGGAAATGCTTCACTACAAACATGCCTGACATCATCAGGTAAGCCACCACGAACATCATGGAGCTTCCCTCGGCAAAGCCAACGACAGGAGCATGGATCACGCCGAACAACGCCAGCAACGCACCGGTTGCCGCCGCTACCGCACCACGCAGCGGTTTGTTGATGATGGCGAAAATCGCAATACATCCCCACAGCATGCTGGCGAGCGGAGCACCGCTACCCAAATGCACCAGGCCCTGGTAATACACGCCTTTGCTGTGCAGCAACTCTGCGCCCAGCTTGGCTCCCGAGGTGCCCGCCGCCCCTAGCACGCTGTTAACCACGGTTAATCCCCAGTTGGCGATCCATGGGAACAGGCAGATGAAGATGACCGGTACCTCGATCTTCGGCGTTTCCCTCACCACCTGGTTGGCGGTGACCACACCGATAAACACCAGGATGGGCACGATCGCCGTCATTGGGATCACCGCCAGCATAAAGGCACCCAGCCCGAACAGCGGCACCAGGAACATCGTCACGCCGGAAGCCAAGGTGTAACCAATGCTGGCGCCCATCGCTTTCCAACCGGCGTGGCCAACATAGACGGTCACCGGGAACGGGTTACCCAGCAGGCAGCCGAACATGGAGGAAAGTCCGTTAGCCATCATTACCTTACGGGTGTTGTATTCATCACCGGCAGCGTGGGCACTTTCAATGTTTTCCAGGTCAAAGATGTAGTTCGCCAGCCCCAGCGGAACGGCGGAGGCCAGATACGGCAGCGCATGTGGCAGACCCTGCATAAAACTGTCGACATGGAACCCTGGCGGGTTAAAGCCAAAGGAGGACATCGAAGCCTTAATCGCGTCCGGGCTTTGCAGGCCGGAGATCCACGCCAGCGCAGTACCGGCGATCAGCAGTAGCAAACCGGTTGGAATGCGCGCGAAGATCGGCTTTTTGCCAAACCAGTTGATAAAGATCAGCAGCAGCACGATAAACGAGACGGTTGGCGCTTCGAACGCCTGCAACATCGGGTTCATCGCCAGCAGTAACAGCCCCAAACCGGAAAGGCAGGAGAGCAGCACGGTGCGCGGGATCATCTTGCGAATGGTTTCGCCGAGGAATGAGCCGCCCACCAGGATCAGCGCTTCAACAAAGCACCACACCAGGCCGATCGAAATGGCAAAGTCCGCATCGCCGGTAGACTGATAAACCGGCATCAGCACCAGGAAGGTCACGGTAAAAATAGACGGCGCGCTTGGGCCAGAAGGCAGCGCGGTCACATCGCTACGGCCGGTCTGGCGAGCCATTTGCAGGCCAAACCAGGTGTAGCAGATGCTGGCCATCATCACTGCCAGGCCAAAGGCAGGGGCGATGCGCCCGTAAACAATCTCTTTGGGAATACCCACCACAAAGATGAGCAACCCCATCATGGTGAGCAGGTTGGTCAGGTTATTGGTCATCAGCCCGAAGTAGGCCGCCCAGTCACCGCGTTTCCACTCTAATTTCATTTTGTTCATGGAAAATCCTTCACAGGTCGTTTAACAACTTTCGACGATCCACGGGATCGCCATTGGTCCTGCAGGTGAACAACTCTCTGGTGTCAGGTGGGGCTAACGCTGGGTTAGCCCCGTTATTTTTTTATTGGCAATAGTGGTCGCGATAAGTCAGTAAGGCTTTCTCGAAACAGGCGAACGGTGGGTGGACAATCCCGGCACCGATCATGCCGATCCCCGCATCTTTATGGGCAATGGCGGTGTTGATCACCGGCAGAATGCCGCTGCTGCCGACCCTGGTAATATCGATCGCCGTTGGGATCCCCATAAACGACAGCAGTGGGATGGTGACGTTGGGGTTTTCGCCGAGGGTGATCTCACGCATCTGGCGTGAGAAATCGATCGCTTCATCCACCGTGCCCCCGACCAGTGCAACGATGGCCGGGGCGGTCGCCATGGCAAAGCCGCCAATGCCGTAGGTTTCCGTAATGGCGCTGTCGCCGATATCCAGCCCGGAATCTTCGGGCTTGTAACCAGCAAACATCGGGCCAATCACCTGTTGTGCCGGGCCGGTAAACCATTGGCCCGGTAGGCCGCTGATGCGCAGACCAAACTCAACGCCGTTACGCGCCATGGTGGTGACTACGGTGCTGTATTCAATGCCGTGTGCTGCGTCCATTGCTGCTTTGCACATCGCCATCCAGGTCGGGCCGGAGAAGTAATCGCTGCTGGCGACAAAATCAAACACTTCACGTTGTTGCTCAACTGAGTAACCCGTCTGGATAATCCATGGCGTCAGCGCCTGGATCAGCAGTGTGGTGCCCGCGTTGTTACGGTTATGACACTCATCACCCATATGCAGCGCCTGCGCCAGCATCAGCCGCAGGTCAATTTCACCGGCCAGCTTCATGGCATCGCGCAGCATTGGGCCCAGCACATCGCGCATCCAGTTCAGGCGGTCAATTACGCTCTGGTCATTGGCCCCCATGCGCAGGATCTTCGCCATCTGCTCGCTCATGTTGGTATAAGCGCGGTTGCCGTAGGTTTTGTTTTCCACGATGTGCATGAACATTGACGCCGAGGTCACACCCGCCATCGAACCCACGCAATCATGCTCATGGCACGGCGAGAAGATGATTTCGCCAGAGGCTGCCAGTTCCGCTGCTTCCTCGAGGTTGGCCGCCAATCCTTCAAATACCAGCGCACCGGTGACCGCGCCCTTCATTCCACCGCACATCTTTTGCCAGGTGATTGGCGGGCCAGCATGCAAAATGGTGTGGCGAGTCATACCGGGGACGACATTGATCGCCTGGTCGTAACCCACCAGTACCGGATGCGATTGGATAATGCGTTCCAGCGCCAGTTTGTTGGCGGCAGCGACTTTGTCGGCCAGCGCCGGGGAAGCAATCTGGTCGAGGGCTTCAACCACCGCCATATTGCCCTGGCCCGGGGGTGTCCAGTCCAGATGGGTCACTGGAACATGCTGTTTTTTCAAATCGTCGCTGAACATGGCAATGCCGACGTTAATCACATTCAGCGGTTGGTTAAATAACGACTGGCTCATCAGGCTTTCCCTCCTTTACAGACAAATTCACGCGCCAGCAATCCAGTATTGGTGCTGCTGCTCGCCCAGATGACGCCCGCATCGGTGAGCATCTGGCACTGCTGTGGTAACGACGGCGTATCAAGATCGGTGCCCAGCACATAGCCGAGGATCTCCAATGGTCGGCCTTCGCTGGCTGCAATCGCTTTCGCTTCTTTGATCGCATCGATCATCACGCCTACCGGATCCTCGTGGGAACCGAACCCCAGCACGAAGTCCATCACGATCACGGCAACCTCTGGATCGCGCGCTTCCTGCAACAGGCGCTGGATGCGGTTGGTCGGGTCGATCATCGGGTGTGGTTTGCCATTGGTGAAATCATCATCGCCAAAGTCGAGGAAGGTATGTGCCACGCTGCGGTTGAGATCTTGCAGGCGCTTGGCCGGATCGGGTTGAATGTTGCTGTAAACGTCGTCGTGTTTTTCCAATGCGGCAAACATCGCTTCGTCGCACAGGGTGCCGCCACAGAACAGGCCGCGAATATATTTTTGCTGCGGTGTCAGCTTGGCACGCACTTCTTCAATCAGCGGCCAGTTGAGCGGATGCAGGTCGAGAGACTCTTCTTTGATCCCGGTAAGCAGCACTGCCTTTAATGCAGCCTGTTTCGTTGCACGAGCAAACTGCAATCCTGGCTCATCGGCAGGTGGTTCATTACGGCCAAGGAAACAAACCACCACCGGTTTACGGCAGGCGCGGGCGCGTTCCAGCACCGCGCTTGCCACGGCAGGAGCAGGGGGCTTGGAGATCAGCGCGATCACTTCGGTACCGTCGTCCTGCTCTAACATCTCCAACGCATCCAGCATCATCCGGCCGCCAATCTTTTCACTCAGATCGCGCCCGCCGGTACCAATCAGCTGCGAAATGCCGCCGCCAAATTCGTGAATACGCACGCTCAACTCCTGGCTACCGGTGCCGGATGCGCCGATGATGCCAATGTTGCCCCGGCGTACCGCGTTAGCAAAACACAGCGCGGTGCCGTTAATGATGGCGGTGCCGCAGTCTGGCCCCATCATCAGCAGGCCTTTCTCATGCGCCAGCTGTTTCAGTGCCAATTCATCCTCGATAGAAACGTTATCGGAGAACAGCATCACGTTGAGATCGTTTTCCAGCGCCTGGCGGGCTTCACGCGCCGCATACAGCCCGTTGACCGAGATCACCGCAAGATTGCTTTCCGGAATATGGGTTTTCGCGCTGGTAAGGGTGGCATAGCGTGCTTCGTGGCGGCCACCTTGGTCTTTGTGGGTGAACAAGGCTTCGATGGCCAGCAGGTTGGCATCGTTCGCTTCATCGCTGATGCCTTTAATCACGATCATCAGATCGCCATTCTTGGCGGCTGCCAGTTCTGGGGTCAACAAGCCCAGATTCTCCAGCACTCCCTTGTTCATCTCTGTGGCCATGGCCACAAAGGCTTGCTCAACGCCTTCCAGCTTGTTCGCTTTGGTGGAAATAGACATCAGCGAAACGGAATCAAACCAGGTGTTGTTTTTTACAATGATCCTGATGGGCATATTTTTCTCCAAAATATGAGGTCAAGAGACAGGCATCTGCCATGCCATGCAGCATGTCGCAACCCGAACTTGAACCGATCTGTTTAATCTTGTTGATGGTAGCGATAATAAGGTGACGATCGTCGTGTACTAATTTCTCTAACAGCTGGCCGATCACCTGTCGGTAACGCTGATTGATTGCCGCCTCTAAGGTAATAGCGCTCAGTAACGTCGTTTTCTGTTGCGCTTTTTCCAACTCGGCTAAAAATAGTTCGCGATATTTTTTCGCCGGATGCCCGGGCAACAACAATATAGAGCAAAGGCCAACCAGATAATCATCACCGGAAGGCGTCAGGCCAATCCCCAAACCAATGAGGGACTGTATAGCATCGCCGGGATCTTCATTGCGGCGTATCGCCATAAATAATGCGTCGCGATGCAATTGTAATAACCTGGCCATTTCGCGGTGAAATATATTATCGCCACGGTAATTAAAGAGAGAATTACCGGATGCAGCATGTTGATTAAGGCATGCCCCCCATTGGTGCCAGGCAATGTCGGCCCTGTTTGCGTCGGTTAAATACAGCTCGGGCTGTTGCCATATTTGGCAACCGGAAAAATCAATCCAACTGTGTTGGCCTATTTCAATGCCGCCCTGAGAAAACTCGACTCGATCTCCTGGGCTAACTAGTTTGTCGCAGTGCCTGAGCGCTATACGGCAACTATTCGGGGCGTTGTCATACTCGTCGCTTAATAACGTGTAGAGCATGTTCTGCTCGGGGACGAACAGGTTAACCGCGCGGGAAAAAACCTGTTCGACCTGCCCACTTAGCCGTTGACGGGGAAACGCCACCTCCGCCGATAACGCTGTAATGCACTGCCGTAATGGCTGTGCGATAGGGCTTCTCCTCGGGTTAGGCTCCGGCTGCGATCAGCAGTTCAGCAATTTCGCGATAATCTTTTTCACGTGCCAGCGTCAGGGGAGATTTACCATATTTGTCGGTCATATGCGGATTCGCGCCGTGCTCGAGCAGTAATTTTACAATCTCCTGCTGTTTCGCACCGCCATCATTTAACACAATGGCTTCCAGCAGCGGCGTCCAGCCCACAAAATTGGTGTGGTTGACGTTAATTTCGGTACACGTCAATAATTCACGCACGATGTCGACGTGGCCTTTTTCACTGGCTGGGGTAATACCTACGCCGCCAAAACGTGTCAAACGGTCCAAATCCGGGTTTGCTGGCAATACCAGGCGCAGCAGCGTTAAGTCATTATTCAGACAGCTCAGCAGGAAGGGGTTAAAACAGGTCTGATCTTGCTTATCAATATCGGCACCGGCTGCGATTAATAACTCCACACAGTCGTAATGTTTATTCAGGCTGGCAATGGTAATAGCTGTGCGGCCTTGGCGGTTGACGGCATTGATATCTACACCTTTATCCAGGCAGCTTTTCAGCGCCTCGCTATCGCCTTGTTCCGCCGCAAAAAGAAAATCGCTAATCAGCGCTTTATCAGACATATTCTCGCTCCCTATTTTCAGTGGGCTTGGATACTTTCATTGCTACTGAGAATAGCAACAGATGACGGATAAAAACATCCGCTTAAGAATCATTCATCGCAAAGGGAATAATTGTTGAAAACAATTCAACAATAAAGGCAAACTGTGCGTCGGCGCAATCTTTCTCTTATGTTTTGCATCTTTTACCAGGGCAAACGTCCCTGTGGGGAATGGGCTTTCATCTCGCGCCACATCAGGCTCTAAACAAATAATCAGAAGTGTGATTGTCTTCAAATCAGTTGTAATGGCAGTGTTAAATTTTGTTCAATACTGGTTGCGCGTCATAGGATTTGCAAATACATTCAACAATGCGATTCCCCCTCACCCCAACCCTCTCCCACAAGGAGAGGGAGCCAGCGCGGAGTTGCGGTCTGGTGTGGGTGCTAGTCTGCGGCTAGGTCGTAGGTGAGAGGGCAGATACAAAGTTAAGGCCGGATGCATAAGCCAAGTTGTGGCTCGGACAGTTCCCTCTCCCTGTGGGAGAGGGTTAGGGTGAGGGGAGTCATGAATTCTATTTTTACCGAAGAAAACCTGTTGGCATTTACCACCACGGCGCGGTTTGGCAGCTTCAGCAAGGCGGCAAAAGAGCTGGATCTGACGACGTCGGCCATCAGCTACACCATCAAACGCATGGAAACCGGGCTGGACGTGGTGCTGTTTAACCGCAGCACCCGCAGTATTGAGCTTACCGAATCCGGCTTTTATTTCTACCGCAAGGCGACCGACCTGCTCAACGATTTCCATGCCATCAAGCGCGGCATTGATACCATCTCTCAAGGCATCGAGGCGCGGGTACGCATCTGCATCAACCAGTTGCTCTATACCCCACGGCATACCGCCCGGCTGTTGCAGGTACTGAAGAAGCAATTCCCAACCTGCCACATCACGGTGACTACCGAGGTGTATAACGGCGTTTGGGATTCCATCATCAACAATCAAGCCAATATCGCGATTGGCGCGCCGGATACGCTGCTGGACGGTGGCGGGATTGATTACACCGAAATTGGTGCCATCCGTTGGGTGTTCGCCATTTCCCCCGATCATCCCTTGGCCTTTATGCCGGAGCCCATCTCGGAGAGTCAGTTACGGCTCTACCCCAACATCATGGTGGAAGATACCGCGCATACCATCAATAAAAAAGTCGGTTGGTTACTGCATGGGCAGGAAGCAATCCTGGTGCCGGATTTTAACACCAAGTGTCAGTGCCAGATTTTGGGGGAAGGGATCGGCTTCCTGCCGGAGTATATGGCACGCGAACCGGTAGCCGAAGGGCTGCTGGCAACCCGCGCCATTCACAACCCACGGCAGGATTCCAGCATGCTGCTGGCGACTCAACATGCGGCAACCGGGCAGGTCACCCAGTGGATCAAAAAGCAGTTTGCGCCGGGCGGGGTGCTCACCGGGATTTATGCGGATTTGCTCCACCGGGAGTAAAGCAAATCGGATGACTAAAGCAGCGAAGCCCTTTCAGCAACGGGCACCAGGGCGTGGCATAATGCTCGTCACGTTAGTTTATTTGAGGCATGGTTTTAAGCTATGGCGAAACAATCCCCTTGGGTGGCACCGTTAAACCGTTTACCTCTCAGCCTGCGTCCGATTGCCAAAATGCAGCAAAAACACTTTGGTGCGGTACTTAACCCTACGCGCTGGTGGGGGCGATTTCCCTTCCTGTTTTGGCTGGTTGCCTTGTTCGTCGGTTTTCTGGAACGCCGCCGTGCTAGCCTTGATGCGGTGACCCGTTCGCTGGTGATGACCCGCGTTTCTCAGCAGTGCTGCTGTGAATTTTGCATTGATGCCAATAGCCTGCGCCTTGCCGAACGCAGCGGTTCTATGGACAAAGTGCTGGCGGTGGCAAACTGGCCCACTGAGACGCTGTTTAACGAGCGCGAACGCGCGGCGCTGGCCTATGCCGATGCGATGACCGCAACGCCACCGTTGGTCAGCGAAACGCTTAAGCAGGCGCTGAAATCCCATTTTGACGACCAGACGCTAACCGAACTGACGGCGCTGATCGCCTTCCAGAACCTATCCGCGCGCTTTAATGCCGCTCTGGATATCCCCGCGCAGGGGCTATGTTTCACTGGATCGGGGAAACCGCCCCATGTTTGATAGCTACCTGCATTCACGGCTCAAACCCGCATTAAATCGCTTGGTCAGCGTGGTGGATCAACCGGGTGTTTCACCCGATAAACTGACGCTGCTTGGGTTCGCCATTGGCGTACTGGCTTTACCGTTGCTGGCGCTACAGTGGTATGGCGCGGCGCTGGTGGCCATTGTACTTAACCGTCTGTTTGATGGGTTGGATGGTGCTCTGGCCAGAAGGCGCGGGCTAACCGATGCGGGCGGCTTTCTTGATATCTCGCTGGATTTCCTGTTCTACGCGCTGGTGCCATTTGGCTTTATTCTCGCCGACCCGCAGCAAAATGCCTTGGCAGGGGCCTGGCTGCTGTTTGCGTTTATCGGCACTGGCAGCAGCTTTCTGGCATTTGCCGCATTGGCCCAGAAGCACCGGCTTGATAACCCCGGCTACGCGCATAAATCGTTTTATTACCTCGGTGGCTTGACCGAAGGCACTGAAACCATCGCCTTGTTTATTCTCAGCTGCTTGCTGCCGGGAGCATTTGTCTGGCTGGCGTGGATATTTGGTGCGCTATGCTGGATGACTACGCTGACGCGGGTATGGAGCGGTTATCAGACGTTAAAGCGAATGGATCATTCTCCCTCGGGCGAGGGAGAATAAAGAGTAGTAACTCAGAGTTTATCTGGACTGCGATCTCCACTCACCACCGGGTTTTTGGGGTCGCTGCTCCACTCGTACCAGCCGCCATCGTAGACGCCTACGTTTTCCCAGCCCATCGCGCGAGCATACATGAAGGTTTCCGAGGCGCGCCAACCGGTGCCACAGTAGAAGGCAACCTGTTGATTCGGCGTGATGTTCCAACTTTTCCACATGGCGGCGATGTCATCTGGCGTGCGCATGGTGCCATCCGGATTGTGGAAGTCCTCCATATGCGTGGAGTCGGAACCGGCATGCCCCCAGCGTGCTCCGGCAATTTCGCCTTTTGGCTTGATGTAGCTATAGCCGCTGGTGTCACCCACAAACTCGGCCCAGGAACGGATGCTGACCAGTGAAGCATCCTGGCGATGCAACAGCTTGCGTGCCTGTTCGCTATCCAGCATCAACTGCGGCTGCCCAGGAATTGGCGCGCCAAAATCTGCCACGGGCTTAACGTCCGGAGCTAACCCACGTTCAACCGGCAACCCGGAGTCACTCCAGGTTTGCCAGCCGCCATCAAGCAGGCGAACGTCTTTGACCCCGGCATAAAGCATGATTTGTGCGACGCGGGCCGCCGCATACACATCGCGGCCATACAGGATGACGGTGGTATCGTGGCGAATGCCATGTTTGGCAAGCATTGCCTTCAACTGCTCGTCGGAAACCTTGTTCCACAGCGGCTCGCTCTCGACTTCGTTGGTATCGATATAATCTGCGCCGGGAATATGGCCGATCAGATATTTTTTCGGTGCCCCCCAGGCGGCTTCAATCACTTTCCACTCTCCTGCCGGGGCGGCGGTAACCGGTTTGTTCTGCTGGAGATTGTGCAGCCATTGCGGATAAACCAACTGCTCGAAATGTGCCATTTTTTGCAGGCGGGCGGGATCCTGCAAGCCATCGGCAAGTTGCACCACCTGGCTAAAACCGAGTTTGGCCAGACGGGTGGTGACGGCCTGTGTATCCTCATTGTTACCGTACAGCGCAATCAAACCGGCTGGTGAAAGATGGTGCTGCTGCGCCCACGCTTTGATCTGCCCGTCACTCATTAGCGTCAACCAGGATGCAGACAAGTTAAGTGCGGCAGGCTCATGACCTCCTACGCCATCAAGGGATTGCGGCCAACCGTTATAAAATGCGCTTGGGCGAGTATCAATGACTGCACCTTGCTGGGTTTGCACCGTGGCAAGGTTCATCGTGGCGGCGAGGGTGGTGCATGAAAGTCCGGCAAGCAGCAGGGCGGTGGTTAACTGAGAAACACGTTTCATCGTTATAACCTGTATGGATAGCAAAGGAGGCGGCTATTGTGGGCGATCGCGGTGGGGTATTCTTTGCGATACCTCATATCGACAACATTTGTTAGCGTAGCTGGATAACTTTCCCACCCTCTGGGATGTCCTGAGGATCGTGCGTAACCAACACAACCGGCAGTCGCTGTTGTTTTACCCTGTCGTAGACAAACTGGCGAAACTGCGCACGCAGCGTCTGGTCAAGACGAGAGAATGGCTCGTCAAGCAGCAGAGCTTCCGGCTTTGCCAGTAAAGCGCGTACCACACTGACGCGCGCTCGTTCCCCACCGGAAAGCGTGGCCGGATCGCGGCTGGCATAATCGTTCAGACCGATACTCTCCAGCGCCTGCTCAACAAGCCGCTGTCGGTGCCGATGGCCGGTCTCTGCCGTGGGGATTGCCATCGCCAGGTTTTGCCCAACGCTCAGATGGGGAAACAACAGCGCATCCTGAAACAGAATGCCAATCTGCCGCCGTTCAATAGGCAGCGTATCCCGGCGCAGGTCGTTCAGCAGCAACTGGCCGGTGGCACTAAACGCAACGGGTAGCGCGCCAATCATCCAGTTGAGAAACGTGGATTTCCCTGCGCCGGACGGCCCCATCAACGTGATGATTTCGCCCGCAGCGACGTCGAAACCGATGTCTTGCAATAAAGGGCGTGAGCCGTGAAATAACGAACAATGACGGACGGTGAGCATTAGCGTAATCCTTGGCGGTAATGGCCAATCAGGCGGCTTATCTGCAGGGTGAAGATAAACATCCCTGCGGGCAACACTATCTGCAACAGAGCCTGGATCGCCAACTGCTGCGGATCGCCGCCGCTGCTGAGTGCCACGGCTTCGGTGGTGACGGTGGCAAAACGGCCTGCTCCGGCGTACAGCGTTGGCAAATACTGCTCCACGCTGACGGAAAAACCCATCGCCAGTGCGCCGAGCAGTGGGCGCAGCAGCAACGGTATCTTGATGCACCATAAAATTTTCCAGCCTGACCAGCCGAACGTGCGTGCTACCAACGCATGACGAGGATCCAGACGCAGCCACGCCGGTTTTAATACCAGCAGTGTATACGGGACAACCCACAGCAGGTGGCTCCAGGTTACCGCCTGCCAAGTACCTTCCTGCTCAATCCGCAGCAGGATCTGATACTGCCCGGCGGCGAGCGGCAACGCAGGCAAGATCAGTGGCAACAGAACCCAGAGATCAAACCGACGTGGGCAGCCCTCTAGCCACAGCAGAACGATGGCGGTGCCCAACAGGCTGCTCACCAGTGCCAGCCACAACGTGGTCAGCAGCGTATCGTAATCTGCAAGCTGCCAGCCGGAAAGTGATAACGAATTCGGGAACAGAGCGGGATAAAACCAGCCATCGGCCAATGACCAGAGCGAGAGGATTGCCACCGCGGCAAACCCGATGATTGCCAGGCTGGTCGTCATGCCTGCGGAAAAAATGCGGATATCCAGCGCCGAGCGATAGCCTGAAAATTGCCCCAGTCGTGCGCCAACCCAGTGCCACACTATACGCCCGACCAGGATTAACCCGGCCAGGAGCGTCAGCAACAGCAAGGAGGCTGCCATTCCCTTGGCCTGCTGTAATGGATCGCTGTCGTTCATCCATTGCCAGGCCAGTACGGCGAGGGTCGGAGGGTTGCTCGGGCCGAGAATGACGGCCACGTCGACCACCGACAGGCTGTATGCAGTAGTGGCAACCAGCGCCCAACCCAGACGGGGCAGTAGTTGTGGGACCAGCGTCAGCAAGCGGCTGTGCAACGGCCCATAACCCAGGGAACGAGCGATGGTCAGCTGTTGTTCCAGTTGCTGCTGATTAAGCTGAAGGCTGGCAAACCACAGCAGAAACCACGTTTCCTTGAACGCCAGCATGATGCCGAGCGCAACGCCCTCTTTATCCACCGGGAGCTCGAAGGGCAGTAACCGCATTAGCCAACCGTGGTCGCTAAACAGTAATAAAAAACCGCTGGCAAATGCCACGTGAGGAAAAGCCAGCAGCACTGGCAACCGGCGAACGTAGCCTTGCCAGCGTGCGCTGGGCCAGAGGCCGCAAACAATGAACAGGCTAAGACAAAGTGCACCAACTACGCTGATCAAGGTGGAAACCAGCGTAGCAAGCAGCGCAAACGACCATTGTGGATCGAGCCAGATATGCAGCCAAACTTCACTCGCAACCAGCGGGGCCGCCATCAAGGCAAATCCGGGCAGCAGCGGTAAAAAGATCAGGCTCATAAGCAGCCACGCCAGCCCCGATACGAGTGAAAGTCTGTGACTCATCGAGAACCGTAGCGCTGCAACCAGGCTGTTTCGATCGCGCTTACCCAGGCCGCGTGCGGCTCGGCCAGAAATGGCACGCTCTCCTGGCTACGAGGGACCAGCGCTTTCAACTGTGCACCAAGCGGCGCGGGTAACAGATGGGCATCCAGTATGCTGGGATCGCCCCAGACGGCAGGATCGGCCTTGCGGATCTGTGCCTGCGGCGACATCAGGAAATTTGCCACCACCTGTGCTGCCGCGTTTGCCTTGGCGTTGGCAGGAATGGCCACGAAATGCACGTTGCTCAACATGCCCTGCTCGAAGCCAAACGATCGGGCCGTTGCCGCAAGCTGGTGGCGGGCAATCAGATTATCGACGTGTGCAGGATTGAACGTCAGCGACAGCAACAGTTCGCTATCGGCTAACATGCGGTCCATCCGGGCTGGAGTCGGTGGGAAAGCCTTCCCTTGCCGCCACAGATAAGGATGCAAACGGTCGAGGTAGTGCCAGAGCGGCGCAGTTACCCGCTCAAAAGTCGCCGCATCGGGAGCCGAACGCAGAGCCTGCGGTGTTTCGGTCAGCCCCATGAGTAACTGTTCTAAAAAGGCGGTGCCGGTGAAATCCGGTGGGCGGGGGTAGCTGACTTTCCCCGGATGTGCTTTGGCAAAATCCAGCAATGCCTGCTCGCTTCGAGGGAAAACGCTGGTGCGCTCTGTATCGCCAATGAACATCAGCTGCGCGCTGCCCCAAGGGGCTTCAGCCCCCTCGACAGGCTCGGAGAAATCTTCTCGCACGGGTTGGTGCAAATCGACATACTGCCAGTTGGGCAAGCGTTCAGCCCATCCTGCTGCAAGCAGATTGGCACGCTTCAAGGTATGGAAGTTTTCACCGTTCACCCATAACAGGTCAACCGAGCCGTTGGTGGTGCGTCCGACGGCTGCCTCATTCTGGATGCGTTTCACCGCGTCGGCGGCGTCTGCCAGACGCACGACTTTCAGCGTTATGCCGTAATGCCGTTTCATCTCGCCACTCACCCAGTCGAGATAGTTATTCACCGCCGGATCGCCGCCCCAGGCATTGAAGTAGACCGTCTGGCCTGTTGCCTGTTGGCGTAGCTCATGCCAGCCAGGTGGTTGTGCCGTAGAGGAAAAACAGGTTAACCCCAGGCAGAGCAGAAGGGAAAAAAGGCGCAATGTGAAATCCTCAATCAATACCGACAACGGCAATAACCGATTCAGCGTTTACCGGCCAACCAGCGCGATGCCAGCGGCAGTAAGCCAATCAGCGCGAACATCAGCATCATACCGGGGGAGAGCACGTCGGCAAGCGTCTGCAACCGGCTTAACTCACGCCCGGCGTTGAGATAGACCACGATGGCGGGCAGCATCCCGATCAGGCTAACCATAAAATAGCGGCCGATGGAAATCGTCGTCAGGCCCATCAGTAAATTAATCACAAAAAATGGCACTACGGGGGTGAGACGCAACGCAAATAAATAACGGGCGCCGTCTCGCTCCATGCCTCTATTCACCGTCGCCATCATACGGCCAAATCGTCTTTGTACCCAGTCATGCAGCAGATAGCGGCTCATCAGCATGGCAAGCGTCGCGCCACTGGTTGCCGCCAGGGCAACCAGCACGGTGCCCTCAATTAACCCAAACAGTGCGCCACCGAGTACGGTCAGTAGCGTTGCGCCGGGAATGGAAAGCGCGGCGACGAGGAGATAGCAGATGAAAAACAACGCGGCGGCAAGCTGAGGATGCTGGTTGTGCCACCCCATCAGCTGTGACTGGTAATGCTGTAACGTTGTCAGGCTGATCGTTCCCGGTGAGAGATTGACCAGCAGCAGGATAAAGATAGCGATCAGCGCCGCAAAAAGTAACTTACGCATCCGCCTGGTACCGCGTCAGAATGATCAGGTTCAAAATAGCTCCCTTGGCTGGTTTATTCCGCTTGGGCAGGTGGTGGAGTGGCTAGTTCTTCCCCATCGGGGTGTCACATGAAACTAGATAGCGACAACCGATCTCTGTGCAGACTGATGCTAACAGATTGCAAAATATTAACAGAAGGATTGGATAAGTGAAAAACACACTCATAGCCGCAGCCTGTTTGGCATTTTCATTGGCAGCATTAGCTAGCGGTTGGACTGCGTCAGAGATAATTGACGAGATGCGTGGTACGGCAAGTAAGAATGCCGAACTTGCTTCGCAGAATTATCTCAAGGCTCATAAAAAAATGATACTGGAAGTCGAGTTTTATCGGGCTGGCAATCAACAGTTTAAGTTTGATATTCAGGGGCTTGATAGCGCCAAATAAGTAAAGTCATGAACAGCAGGGAGCGGCTTCGTTGGTACTTTTGCCGCTCTTACGGTCTTTTCTCCGTTGTAATTTTGCAGCTCGATCCCTATAATTTAGCCGGCTAAATAAATTGATAGGGGCGCTATGGACTTCCCAGTAAGAAAACTGCCGACCCGCGAAACCCTGATTCGCGTACAGCAACAGCAGGATCTCGAAACGGATGCTTCAGGGGTCGACCTGGTATTAAGCCTGATAGCGACCGCCGATTTGATTCGCTCAACCATCTATGCCCGCCTGGCCTTGCACCACGACCTATCGGAAGGAAAATTCATTCTGCTGATGTCGCTCTATGGTGAAGGAGAGGCCGCTGCCACCGAACTGGCCTTGCGGATCGGCGTCACACCCGCCACGGTCTCGGTGATGGTCAAACGCATGCTGTCTGCTGCCGATCCCTTGATTACCATGAGCAGAACCCAGGCTGATGGCCGAACGCGTATGATCGCGCTAAGCCCTACAGGACGGGAGTTAATCAAGGAAGCGCTGCCCGGCCACCTCAAAGCGATCGGGTCTTTTGCTGAAGTGCTCAGTGGCCAGGAACGCGAATCCCTGATTTCAATGCTGCGTAAACTGCTGCGCACCAGCGCGTAATAAAACCCCAGGATCTGGCGCATTGAAACGTTTTTTAACCATATACTTAGTCGGCTAAATACAATGATAGAACAACAACCCGCTACCTCAAAACCCCTGCTGAAAACGGCTATCACCTTTCTGGTGCTACTGCTGATGGGTTCAAGCCTGATCTATTTTGGTTCAAGAAATGATGCGGTCTCCGTTGCCCAAAGCGTGAAGTCGGGCGTGCTGACCGCAGATAAAATCAATATTTCCTTTGAAAGCGTGGGCGGCAAGCTGAGCCAGCGCCACGTCCAGGAATCTCAGTGGGTAACACAGGGTGAGATCCTGATGGTGCTGGACGAGGTCGATACCAATCTGGCCATCGAGCGCCTTGAGGCGGTTATTCGCTCCCAGCAGGCGCTGATCCGTCAGGAAGAATCGGCTATCCGTATCGCGACCAATGAAACCGCATTAACAGAGACCTCTTCCTGGCGAAAGATCGAAGAAATCCAGGCGGCACTGGGGGCGGCGCGTGCCAGTGAAAACCTTGCCAGCATCGATTTTAACCGGGCCGTTAATTTGAAAAAGGCGGGGCATGTTTCACAGTCAATGCTGGACAACGCCAGAACCAGCCTGACCCAGGCCCGTTCGGCGGTGGTGCAGGCCGAGCGGCAGCTGGCTTCGGCGATGATTGGCACCACGCCGGAACAGATGAAAAATCTGTCGCAGAAGGGCAGTGCGCAGGGCATGCAGCTACAAGCGATAGCCAACTCGCGTGAGTCGATCAAAAATCGGGAAAACATCCTCGATCAGCTCCGGGCGCAGTTAGCCCAGTCCCAGGCCGAACTCAAACAGCTCAACGTTAATCACCAGCGCCTGACGTTGACTGCGCCCGAATCAGGCAAAATATTGAAACTGCTGTATGAACCGGGCGAGATTGTGCCGGTGGGGGCTCCAGCCGTGTTGCTGGAGACCGACCGCAAATACGTGGATATTTACGTCAGTGAAAACATGGTTAGCGCCTATCAGCCCGGTACGACGGTGACCGCCCAGGTCCCGGCTCTGGCAGCCAAGGTTAACGGCGTGGTGCGTTTTGCCAATGCCGCCCCTTCGTTCTCCGATTTACGCATGACCAGAGAACGGGGCCAGGCGGATTTAACCTCCTATCAGGTTCGCATCTATACGGAACAACAGCCCCGGTTGCTGACCGGCATGACGCTCGAGGTGGATGATGAAGAACATCATTAAGTCGATGCTCGATGAGATTGCTGCCATGAGGTCAGGGCACGTGATGCCTTACCACAAAGTCTCCATTGTCGTGGCTGGCATTATCGCGCTGTTATTCTCGCTGGTGTTTTCCCACTCGACCGTGTTTGAAGGCAAGATTGCCGTGATCGATCTGGATGCCTCGCACTATTCGACCGAGCTTATCCAGAAGATTAATACCTCACCCTATATTGAGGTTACTCAGGTTTTCCGTGCGCCGGTTAATCCCGAGACGCTGACCGCTCACGATCGCAATCTGGGCGTGCTCTATATTCCCAAGGGGTTGGAAAAGAGCCTGAAAACCGGCGATAGCACCGTGCGTCTGGGCTACTTTGCCGATCACAGCAACTCATCACAAAACGCCGAGGTGCTGCAAAATCTGAGTGAATATATTCCAGAAATCGGGGCCGAGATTGGCGCAGCCCGTATTGCTGCGCTGAGGCTGGGGGAAACAGGGACCGAAGCCGCATTAAGCCCGATGCAGCTTAAAAACCGTCACCTGTTTAACCCAACCAGCACCGCGACCAACTCGACCAGCATCGCCTTTATCTACTTTTTCTCTTCACTGTTTTACGGGCTGGCGACGTTGATGATCGTCGGCAGGCTGAGAATGACGGGAGCCTGGGAAAACGACGTATTTACCCGGGGGCCGTTAGCCCTGCTGTGCCGGATTGTGCCTTATGCCTTCTTTTACACCACAGGCATTACCGTGATCAGCGCTCTGTTGGTGACCTTTGGGCAACTGAGATTTGCGGGTAACTATTTTTACTATCTGCCAACCATTTTCATGACCGGCCTGGCTTTCGGCTGGTTGGCGTTTATCCTGGCGTGGTCAACCCAACATCCGGGGGAGGGGGCCAGTTTGATGACCTTCCTGGTGCCGCCGGGGTTTATTATGAGTGGTGCAACCATGGCGGTGGGATACCTGCCGCTATGGGCCTACTACGTCAGCTACGCTTTCCCGTTCGTTTGGCAATACCGGTTTTATCGCGACTTTGCCGTGCGCGGTGTAAGCATTGGCGAAATGCTGCCGACTTATGGAGCCTATTTACTGTTTCTGACGGCGATTGCGCTGGGGGTGGTATTACTCTATCACCGAACCCAAAAACGGCTCGGCTGAGCAGCAAACTGCACCTTACAGTGGTTTATTAACCGCGTAAGGTGCAGTGTGTTATGGCAAGTCAAGCCCGCTCCGGAAAATAAAATCGAGAGCTAATGACTGACAGAGTTGAATTAATGGAGTGGTTTATTTATCAGAAACTATATAAAACCCCGCTCACCACATTGACGCTATAATCACGGTCGGTCATCGGGCTATCTTGCGCCGTATCGCTTATCTGCTCATTATAACCCATCAGGAATAGCTGCCAGTTATTATTAACCGCATAATAACTGGCGATAGAAAGATAAGGTGAAAAATCGCTTTTCGCCCGATATTGCTGCATTCCACTGCGCTGGGCTTCCTGTTCGGTGATACCAAAATAATAATTATTAAAGGAGCGATTTTGCCAACGCATACCGATACCCGGGACCAACCGCAGTTTGCCTAACTCGAACGTATACTGATAGCCAACGTCGGCTACCACTCCGTCGCTGTAGCCCAGCACGTCTGTCGCTACCTTGCCGCCCAGGCTCCCCCAACGGGCATGATACTGATAGCCGACACCGGCCATGGCGGTTGCTCGCCGTTTATCCAACCGCTTCATCGCGGGGTCATCGCTATCCGCAGGCTTAAAGCTTAACGGGGAGTAATTCACTGCCAAATGCAGATTGTGGCTCTCCGAATTCAGTATATTAACTCCGACACCTTGGCCGTTAATAAAAAGCTGCTCACCTTGGTAAGTGACAATCGGTAGCGGTATATATTGTGTCTTATAGTCGCGATAGGGGAGTTGCTCTGCCAGTACGCCAGCACCTATCGACCACTCGCTGGCATAGGCATTGCCGGTCAATAATAGCATCGCCAGAGATAATGTTTTAACCGTTGGTAATGACGTGCGAAGAGATAAACAGGAATGTTCCATCATGATAAGTAATCCTATAGTCAGGTCAACAGATTGCCATCAGCCTTTAATGGCCGATAACTAAAATTAACGTTTATGAAGACTGCAATATAACCCTATGGTGCTTAATAAGCCTTGGGTTAGCGGTTGGCTCGATATAAGCCAAGCCGCCATTACCGGGGCAAAGAAAACGTTATTCTTCCCCTTGGATGCTGGCCCCTAATACGGCGGCAAAAGAGCCGGCAACGGCACCGAAGGAGCGCTCAATCAGTAATAGCATGGCCTGCATGCGGGCGGCATGTTCTTCAGGCGTCCAGTTAAACATGTGGTGACCAAACAGAAACAGCGAACCGGCGAGGATGAATTGCACCGTGGACAGCGGATCTTCAACCTGGAACACGCCTTCCCGGTTTCCTTGCTCGACCACTGCCGCCAGGATCGGCCCAAAGGACAGTACCGTTTCAATATTGCTGCGCTCATGCAATGCGCGGTTTTCTGGCCGGTGCAGGTCTTCAACCAGCGCCTGTCCTTCGTCGACGGTTTGATTTTGTGCCGTGATAATGGCGCAGAATTTTTCAATTGCCCCCAGCTGTGGATCGTCGGCAATGCGTTGTGAGCGGGCAACCATGTCGGCGCACAGTTGCTGGGCCAGTGCTGCCAGCACCTCTTCCTTGGATTTGAAGTAATAATAAAACGTGCCTTTGGCGACGCCAGCCTGACGGACGATGGTCTCCACCGAGGTTGAGTCATAGCCCAACTCCTGAAACAGCTCGCCTGCCGCCTGCAAAATTTCTGCCCGGCGCACCTCTGGGGTTTTTACTGTACGTACCATTTTTAATCCCTCTGTTGCGTATGGAATAGCGTCACCTTATTAACTGACTGACGGTCAGTCAATAACTGAATGATCTTTTTTATCGCAGAGAAAAGGGGCATCTGACAGCGGGCTTCTGGTCTATGACAGCAGAAAAGCCCTGACAATATCGATTGCCAAGGCTTGTGTGGGCCAGTCTGAAGTGCTTAGTGGAGTAACGTTCTCGCCTGAGCAACCACGTTATCGACGGTGAAGCCAAACTGTTTAAACAAGAGTTCTGCCGGCGCAGACTCTCCAAAAGTGGTCATGCCGACAACGGCACCGTTCAGGCCCACGTATTTGTACCAGTAGTCGGCGATACCTGCTTCCACGGCCACACGGGCGCTGACCGCTTTCGGCAGCACGGATTCACGGTAAGCGCTATCCTGCCGATCGAAGGCATCAGTGGAGGGCATCGATACCACCCGCACGCGACGGCCTTCGCCGGTCAACTGCTCGTAGGCGCCTACCGCCAGCTCAACTTCGGAACCTGTAGCAATCAAAATCAGTTCCGGCTGGCCCGCACAGTCCTTCAGCACGTAAGCACCACGATAGACGTTGGCGAGTTGCTGCGGCGTACGCGGCTGCTGTGCCAGGTTCTGGCGGGAGAAAATCAGCGCCGTCGGGCCGTCGTTGCGCTCAATGGCGTATTGCCAGGCCACCGCGGATTCCACCTGATCGCATGGACGCCAGGTGCTCATATTCGGCGTTACGCGCAGGCTGGCCATCTGTTCGACCGGCTGGTGTGTCGGGCCATCTTCGCCCAGGCCAATGGAGTCGTGAGTGTAGACCAACACGTTGCGGATTTTCATCAACGCCGCCATGCGTACCGCATTGCGGGCGTATTCCATAAACATCAGGAAGGTCGCGGAGTAGGGTAAAAAGCCGCCGTGGAGGGCGATGCCGTTAGTGATGGCGGTCATGGCAAACTCGCGTACGCCGTAGTGGATGTAATTACCTGCCACATCGTCGCCTAGCGATTTGGAACCAGACCACTGGGTCAGGTTGCTTGGCGCTAAATCAGCAGAGCCGCCAATGAACTCTGGCAAGAGCTGGCCAAAGGTTTCCAACGCGTTTTGCGAGGCTTTGCGGCTGGCAATATTGGCCGGGTTGGCTTGCAGGTGCTCTACAAAGGCTTTGGCTTCGGCTTGCCAGTTGGTCGGTAACTCTCCCTTTACGCGCCGTTGGAACTCGGCAGCCAGTTGCGGGAAGGCGCTGGCATAGGCGGCAAATTTCTCGTTCCAGTGGCTTTCATTGGCCTGACCGGCTGCTTTGGCGTCCCATTTGGCGTAGATATCCTGTGGGATGTCGAAGGCCGGATATTCCCAACCTAGCTGTTGGCGAGTAGCCGCTATTTCGGCATCACCCAAGGGAGCGCCGTGGGCGTCGTGCGTGCCGGCTTTGTTGGGGGAACCGAAACCGATGACGGTTTTGCACATCAGCAGCGAAGGCTTGTCGGTTACTGCCTTGGCTGCCTCGATTGCCGCCCTGATGGCCTCACCATTGTGGCCGTCAATGTCGCGTATCACATGCCAGCCATAAGCCTCAAAACGCCCGGCGGTATCATCGGTAAACCAACCTTCAACGTCGCCATCGATAGAAATACCGTTGTCGTCATACAGCGCGACCAGCTTACCCAGTTTCAGGGTACCGGCCAGCGAACAGGCTTCGTGCGAAATCCCCTCCATCATGCAGCCGTCGCCCATAAACACATAGGTGTGGTGATCGACGATCGGGTGGCCAGGCCGGTTGAACTGGGCGGCCAACGTGCGTTCAGCGAGCGCCATGCCGACGGCGTTGGCTATCCCTTGCCCCAACGGACCGGTCGTGGTCTCCACGCCGGGGGTATAACCCACCTCCGGGTGGCCGGGGGTCTTGGCATGTAGCTGACGGAAGTTTTTCAGTTCTTCCATGGGCAAGTCATAGCCGGTGAGGTGCAGCAGGCTGTAAATCAGCATCGAGCCGTGGCCGTTGGACAGCACAAAGCGATCGCGGTCCGCCCAGGCCGGGTTTTGCGGGTTATGTTTTAAAAAGCCGCGCCATAAGGCTTCGGCCATATCTGCCATGCCCATGGGGGCACCCGGGTGGCCGGATTTTGCCTGCTGTACCGCATCCATGCTTAGGGCACGTATGGCGTTGGCCAATCGGTTGCCGATAACAGCGCTGTGAGTCGTCATGATGTCTTCCTCGAATTCAAAGCATTTCGCGCAGCATGCTTTCAAGCTTTTCCTGATCGGCAGCGAACAAGCGGATCCCCTCGGCCAGTTTTTCCACCGCCATCGGATCGCTGTGATGTTGCCAGAGGAATTCGGCCTGGCTCAGCGGGCTTGGGCGAGAGTGGATCACGGCCTGAACGTCGAGTTTTCTGCTCAGCGGTTCGTTACTGTCTTGCAACTCATTGAGAATATTCGGGGAAATCGTCAGACGATCGCAGCCCGCCAGTTCGGTGACCTGAGATTTTTTGCGGAAGCTCGCCCCCATTACCACCGTTTCATAGCCATGTTGTTTATAGTATTGGTAGATGTTACGTACGGAGGTCACGCCAGGATCTTCGTCCGATTGTTGAAAGACCTCGGGCTGACGAGCCTGATACCAATCATAAATCCTGCCCACAAACGGCGAGATGAGATAAACGCCCGCTTCGGCACAGGCCCGCGCCTGGGCAAATGAGAACAGTAGCGTCAGGTTGCAGTTGATGCCTTCCTGTTCCAGCTCTTCTGCGGCCTTGATCCCTTCCCAGGTTGCCGCCAGCTTGATCAGTAAGCGTGAGCGCTCAATCCCCTGTTCCTGATACAGCGCCACCAGGCGCCGTGCCTTGGCGATACACAGGCCGCGATCCCATGAAAGGCGGGCGTCAACTTCGGTTGAGATACGGCCAGGTACGTGGCGCAACACTTCCGCGCCAATGCTGACGGCAACCAGGTCGCTGGCGTTGACCAGTTGAGTGTCCAGCGAACCTCCCTGGCGTTTTGCCATGCCGACCGCATCACGGATGATCCCTTGGTACTGCGGCAACTGAGCTGCTTTAAGGATCAGGGAAGGGTTGGTGGTAGCATCCTGAGGTGAAAATTGTTTGATGGCGTCAATATCCCCGGTATCCGCAACCACTACGGTGTAGCACTTTAAGCTCTCTAATTGGTTCATAATGCCCTCTCTTCCAGAGTCAGATGGTTAATTGGCCAGATGCTGGTTCTGGTAATAATCAATACGCTCGACCTTGACGCTGGAACCGCCGCCTTCGAACTCTGAATTCAACCAGGCATCAATGATTTTTTTGGCCAACTCTGGGCCAATAACCCGCGCGCCAAGGGTGATGATTTGTGCGTTATTACTTTTACGCGCTCTCTCGGCTGAAAATGTGTCGTGACATTGAGCCGCTCGGATACCAGGGACCTTATTAGCTACAATGCTCATGCCAATACCGGTACCGCAAATCAGAATGCCTCTGGCAAACTTGTCTTCTTTAATTGCCATGGCGACCGCGTCCGCAATATCGGGATAATAGCGGTTGTCCGGTTGTTTATCGCTACTGAAATCCACCCAGGTAATATTCAGTGAGTCGAGATGGTTGGTAATAATGCTGCGAAATTCCCAGGCAGCATCGTCTGCTCCAATAGCAATGGGTTTCATAATAGATATCCTTTACAACAGATTGAAAGTCACCGTTATCGGGTGCCCGTTTAATTAATGCTTTGCAAATACAGTAATATTACCCTGGACCTGTAATTGGCACGGTGGCTCACCGAGCAGATGCACCGTACCCGGGAGTTCAGGCTCGGTGCCGCCATCAAACAGCAGGGTGATATGGCCCAGTTCTGCCAGATTATGGCTGGCAACGCCCCCGACGGCGGTGATCGGGTAAATCGTGTCAAATATTTCGAGATACTGATCGGTCGCCAGTGGCACTATTAATTCCCCCTCACGATGTACCACGCAGTAATCAATAATATCTTTAGGAGCGCGATCGCTAAATAATACCAGGCGTTTCTCTTCCAGAAATAGGGCGGCCTGTTCGCCAATCGCCGAAATCTCTGCCTGCCAAATAATCTTCTTCATCCCGTTCTCGCTATTTGGGTTTATCTGCCGGATCCGTCAGCGGCTGTGTGCTAAGCGACTCTGCGGCGGCGGGAGCCGTAATCAGCCCTTTGGCCTTCAGTCGTTTATCAAACCAGGCGACCAGCAGCGGTGCCGTCAGCATGGTGATGATACTGGCGGTGGCCAACTGTGCCGTGGCGGCGTCAACAAAGGAGTGCAACAGCGGATCAGCCTGGGCAACCATGGCTGGCGTCAAGGCGGAGCTGGCTGCGGTGGTCCCCAATGCGGCACCGAGCGCGGTCTTTTTCTTCAGGAACAGGTTATAGAGGAAATAGAACACGATACCGGTCAGGGCGGAGATGACACCCAGTACAATGCCGGACAGGCCAGCGGTGAACACGGTGTTCATGCTGGAGTTGGCACCGATGGCAAACGACATGATGATAATCACCAGCGGCTGAGCGGAGGCGCACAGTTGCTTGAATTTCTCATCCAGGTTGCCCCACATCATGCCGATAATTAACGGGATCAGCATCGACAGCAGCGCCGAGAACGGGATATTTGCCAGGCCGCTGACGCCCAATACCACCATGGTGACGAAGGGGCCGTCCTTCACACAGAACACCGAGATGGCACCCGAGTCGCTGGCATCACCGTAGTTGCTGCATAATGCAATATACAGTGAGCTGTTGGAACTGGTGATACAGGCCACAAAAGCCAGCGTGGAGATGCCAATAAAACCGGCCGGGCCAAAGAATGACCCCATCAACCACACCGCCAGCGCACCGGCGATGAATTTCAGCGATAGCAGCACTGCGCCCTTGTAGAGCGGCAGCCCGGCCTGGCGGATGTTGATAGACGAGCCGCAGATCAGCAGGAAGATGCCCATCATGGCGCTGGAACCCGATTTAAACAACGCGCTGGTCGGCCCGCCGATTTGCAGTACGCTTGGGAAGAATGTATTGATCAATATTGCTGTTATCAGAGGGATAATAATCAGCCCGCCGGGAACCTTGTTCATTTTGTCAAATATAGCGATATTTTTCATGGCGTTTCTCTTATTGTAGGGTAGAGCTATCTCTGGGCTATCGTTAGCCCATGCCAAAAAACATGTTTATTGCTACTTAATTACTGCATGGCTTCCCGGTGAATATGTTCGATAATGGTATTAATCACCTCATCTGGCCCGGTTAATCCGCCTTTACCGACGCAGACCAGTCCTTCATATTCCCCGCCGATAATTTTCACCAGATCGGTCTGGGGAATAACATAATCCACCATTTCAATGCCGCTGGCACCGAGCTGTTTTAATACGCTCACCATGGTGTCCCCACCCGTCATATATAACCCGCGGATCTCCGGGCCAGCGCAACGCAATACGGCCTTAACGATATTACCCAGCCCCTGATTGATATTTTCTGCCGCCTCACCATGCGCCAGACCAAAGCGCTGTTCTTCTTCATTGAGATCCAACAGGCGGCCGGTCAGGGCTGATTCAAACACAAAAATGGCATTCTGGTGATTGCGTACGCACTCCTGGGCCTGCAACACCACACGTTCGACTTCAATATCGGCAGCGTGCTCCTTGTCGAGCAGCAATTCCGCATCCACCGGGATATGGCAAACTCGCTCGTCATGCTCGATCAACGCCTTGAGCTGCCTTTTGGTGACTGGTGTTGCGCTGCCTGCTACCGCAATGATTGAGCCTTGCTGCTGGCTTTTCGGCAAGCTCGGTTTCTCGCTGCGTCCATCGTTATGCACCATGCCCCGCGCCCATGCCAACCGCTCGGTGAAGGGGCCAGGATCGACGGCCAGTACGTTCCAGTTGAGATTGACCACGGCCTGAGCAATATTTTCCACATCGTTGAGCGAAATCGCATCTACCACGATCACGCGCGATCCGGCTTGCTGTTGGGCTATCAAGGCTTCGCCGATGCGTTCATGGCCTTTCAGTACGCAAGAGAGCGGGATATGGCTGACCTGATGATGCGTTTGGGCACGCAGCAAGTCAGGGACGAAGGTTTCGGTCACCGGGGTGCGCACATCCTTCGCCACATCGGTGCAGGAGAGGGCGATTGAGTCGATAACCGAATAGCCACCGACCAGAATGCGGCGCGATTGCGGCATGGCGGGCACGACCACGGCTACGGTTTCCTGCGGCAGCACTTCCAGCATCGCATCAATTTCAAAGCCGATGCCACCGCGTAAAGTGGTATCCACACGTTTGGTAAAGTAGCGCGCCCCGCGTGCCTGGAGCATCTGGGTGGCATTGCGCACGCGGCTTTGCGCTTCGGCTTTCGGTAATGGGCGGCTGTCGCTGCTGATCACCATGGCCTGCCATGTGGATTCACTGGCAGTAAAGGAGTCGGTATCGAAGAACGCCGCCGTTTTGATCCCGCTGCGCGCCAACACCACGCCAAGGGTGGTGGCTCCGGTCAGGTCATCCGCAACAATCCCCAACTGGCCCTCATGGCCACCTTCGCTGCACAAGTGAATGCCGGCTGGCGTTACGCCGGACACATAGATATCTTCGCGAATATACATGGCCAACGGGCCGGTCTTGCCCGTCGGATGCAGGTTGATGGTCGGAATGCCCCGCTTGGGATAGAGGCCGCAGCGCAGCGTCCCCCCGCAGTCAATCACCATCAGGCCAATTTCCTGCTCTGCGGGTTCACCGTGTTTAAACACGTCCACAGATTCCCAACCGGTCAGTTCCATCAACCGGTCAACGACGGCGGGACGGATCCCACCGGTGATATAGGCGATTTTTTTCCCTGGCACCACCTGTACGGCCAAAGGCCCGCCCCAGCCTCTACTACCCCTGGTCACTTCGAGATAACGGTTCATCGGTTTATCCTTATAATGTTGAATGAGCTAGGACTGGTGCTTCATTTTCCAGTAGCGGCTGGCCACCAGGGTTGATTCCAACATGCTGACGGTGCCCGCCTTGCCGCTGCCTGCAATGTCGAAGGCGGTGCCGTGATCTACCGAGCTGCGCATAAATGGCAGGCCGAAGGTAATGGTGATCGAACGTTCAAAATCGAGCGTCTTGCAGGCGATGTGCCCCTGATCGTGATACAGCGACAGAATGGCGTCGTAGGTACCCTGCTTGCCGATATGGAACACCGAGTCCGCCGGGATTGGCCCAATGGCGTTAATCCCCATTTCCTGAGCCGCTTTCACCGCCGGGATCAGGTTGTCTCTTTCTTCATGACCAAACAGACCGTTATCGGAAGCATGTGGGTTCAGCGCGGCGACCGCGATACGTGGGTTTTTGATATTTAACGCGGTGAACTCATGGTGGATTTGCTGCACGCAGGCCAGTACGCGCTCTTTGTTGGCGTAGTCGCAGGCATCTTTCAACGCCATATGGCGGCTGACGAAGAACACGCGAAGCTTTTGCACGTGGAACATGGTCAGGCCGTAATCGGAGCCGGTTTCAACCTGGAAGATCTCGGTATGCCCCGGCAGTTTGCAGCCGGCCAGCTTGATGGCTTCCTTATGGATTGGCGCGGTAGAGACCACATCCACCAGACCTGCCATACCCAACTCGATGGATTTCATCACGTAATCCAGCGACATCTGCCCGGCCAACTGCTGGATTTTTCCCCATTCGATGCTGTCACAGTCGTAGTCGCCGGTTTCCAGCACGTCCAACGTCCCAAAGGTAAATTTCGCTTCGCCAGGGGAGGTGATGACGTTGATCGCAAAGTCACAGTTTTTGATCGCCATGGCGCGCTTGATGATGGGCACCGAGCCGATCAGGAACGGATGGCACTCTTCATACACGCCTTGGTCCATCATGGTGGCAATTGAGATTTCTGGGCCAACGCCAGCAGGATCGCCAATGGTCAGAGCAACAACGGGTTTTTTCACAATGGACATACGTTCACCTTTTGCTTGAATCGGATTACTTGAGTGTTCAAAAGTTCAGTTGATGATCTTTTGATGTGGTTGATGGTAAGCTTGTCACAGGAAAAAACTCCGATTTCGATCACATATACCGCAAAATGCCGATCTAAAAGCTGATGTCGTGATGTGATAGATGTTTTTTCTATAATTATAAGTTTCGTTAATGAGCTTTTGTTACGCTGTTGTGAAGCGCGCTAAGGCAACAAAGGAGAGCAAATGAAAAAGATCATGATCGGTACCAGTTGGAAGATGAACAAAACGTTGCAACAGGCCATAGACTACTGCGAGGTATTGGCGAGCCAACTGAACGACTCGGCTGGGGCCTTTATTCAACCTTTTGTTATTCCGCCCTTCACCCTGATCAGGGAAGTCACCGAACGGCTGCGGCGGCAGGGCGTCGATTGCCTGACGGGCGCGCAAAATATACATTATGCCGATGCGGGTGCCTGGACAGGCGAAGTCTCAGCCGCCATGGTGGCGGATTGCGGAGCCACGCTGGTGGAGCTGGGCCATTCGGAGCGGCGTCACTTTTTTGCCGAGAATGATGCGGATATCAATAAAAAGGTGCACAGTGCATTGCGCCATAACCTGCGTCCCTTGGTGTGTGTGGGTGACAGCTTGCAGGAAAAAGAGTGGGGCGTATCCAGTGAGAGCGTGATCCGGCAGATGAAGATCGCACTGGCCGGGCTGAGCCCCACACAGGTAGCAAGCGTCATTATTGCCTATGAACCGGTATGGGCCATTGGGGAAGGCGGCACGCCAGCTTCGGCAGAGGAGGCCCAGGCAGTCCATCATGCGCTACGTCAGGCCTTGATCGCCCGCTATGGCAGCCAAATTGCGCAGAGCGTGACCTTGTTGTACGGCGGGAGTGTTAATCCACAAAATACCCGCCAATTGATCCGCTGTGCGGATATTGATGGACTGTTTATTGGCAGAGCCGCATGGCTGGCCGCAGACTTCTGCCAACTGATACAAAGCGTCTCGGCAATGTTGGACGAGCAGGGTGCGTTATCAACCGATCACGACAGAGCAATGAGTTAAATCATGAGAGAATCTGATTCAGACGGCGAACTCCTGACGGAGATCGCGGTGGCGTATTATGAGAATGAGCAGACCCAGGAGGAGATCGCCAGCCGGTTTGGCATCTCGCGGATTAAAGTGGGGCGGCTGCTCAAGCGGGCGCGGGCGGAAGGGATTGTCGAAATCAATGTGCGTTACCATCCGGTATTCAGTTCGCAGATAGAACAGCAGTTGATCAAAAGCTTTGGCATCAAACGTGCCCTGATCGCGCTGGATCATCCCGATGAAAACGAGCAGCGCCAGCAGGTGGCTTCTCTGGTTTCCACCTACCTGTCCACCAGCCTGAAAAATGGCATGACCGTTGCCGTAGGGCAAGGCCGTAACGTGGCCGCGGTGGCCAGCCACGTTGGCGTGTTCCCCGAGCGCGAGTGCAAATTTATCTGCGGCATTGGCGGCACCCGGCGTGAAGGCGAGTTGATTGATGCCGATCACATCAGCCGGCATCTGGCGCGCAAATTCAATGCCAGCAGTGAAACGCTGTACGCCCCGGCCTATGTGGAAACCCCCGAGCTAAAATCGGCGTTTATGCAAAATCGGCTGATCGAGGAAACCATCGGGCGGGCCAGCAGGGCAGATATCGCGCTGGTGGGCCTGGGGGACATGAACGAAAACAGCTTTATGGTGCAGCTCGGTTGGTTTACCTCGCAGGAGATTATCACTGCGCGGCAGAAGCAGGGGGTAGTGGGCGATATCGCTGGTTATGCTTTCCTGGACATTCAAGGGAAGCCGGTGGATACCGTGATGAATGACCGGGTGATTGGTTTGGGTCTGGAGCAGTTGCGCCGCATCCCGATAGTAATTGCCATCGCTTCTGAAAATACCAAAGCCACGGCGATACTGGCCGCACTGCGTTCGGGCATTATTGATGTGATCGCCACCAGCGCCAGCAATGCCCATGCGGTTCTGAGCCTGAATCAGGCAAAGTGGTAAGCCAGCTATCCCCTCACCCTAACCCTCTCCCACAGGGAGAGGGGACCGAACGTGCCACTTTGTAGTTACTGCATTCATCTTCTACATCAGAAAAAATTCTATACCTGACCACAACTCCGGACTGCTCCCTCTCCTTTTTGGGGAGAGGGCTGAGGTGAGGGGGAGCAGCAAGCACTCTCCACCACTTTCCTTTTACCGCTGATTGGTTATCTTCCTGTAACTACAAAGAGTTAGTTCGAGTTTGCGCTGCCTCGCAAAATTTAATCAACAACGCAACAACCCCTCGGAACTTGACCAAAGACAACATTTTTTGTGTGGTCTATGGTATCCCTACGCACGGTGTAATGTCGAAAATCTGTTCTAACAAGAACTTAACTACTAATAAAAGCACTGCTCCCAAGCAGGCAAAATGGATGGGATGCTTATGAACAAGGTAAGCAAGTTATTGATGCTATTTCTGGCAGGGATGTACGCGGTATTTCTCTCTTTTTCGGCACAGGCGCAAGCAACACCTGCCGCCACGCCGCAGAAGGTTGAAGCCAAGAATGAAACCTTCTCCGCACCTCACCCTGACCAATATCAGTCCTGGAAGGCGACTTCCGAGCAGTCCGATCGGGTAGATGCTTTGGCTGGCGACCCGCGCCTGGTCATTCTCTGGGCCGGATACCCCTTCGCCAAGGATTACAACAAACCACGCGGCCACGCCTATGCCATGACGGATATCCGTGAAACCTTGCGGACCGGCGCACCAAAAACCGCAGAAGACGGCCCGCTGCCGATGGCCTGCTGGAGCTGTAAAAGCCCGGACGTCGCCAGGGTGATCGCCGAACAGGGCGAAGCGAGCTATTTCCACGGTAAATGGGCGCGTGGCGGGCCGGAAATCGTCAACAATCTCGGCTGTGCGGATTGCCACAATACCGCTTCCGCCGATTTTGCCGCTGGCAAACCTGCGCTGCACCTTTCCCGCCCTTACGCGGCTCGTGCCATGGAAACGATCGGCAAGCCGTTTGACCAGGCTGGCCGCTTCGATCAGCAATCAATGGTGTGTGGGCAGTGCCACGTTGAATACTACTTTGATGGTAAAGACAAAGCGGTGAAATTCCCTTGGGACAAGGGCACCACGGTCGATGATATGGAAGTTTATTACGACAAGATCGAGTTCGCCGATTGGACCAACCCGCTGTCCAAAACGCCAATGCTCAAGGCTCAGCACCCGGAATATGAAACCTGGAGCGCGGGCATCCACGGCAAGAACAACGTCACCTGTATCGACTGCCATATGCCGAAAGTGCAAAACGCCCAAGGCAAGATCTATACCGATCACAAGATTGGCAATCCGTTCGATAACTTCGATCAGACCTGCAAAAACTGCCACACCCAGGATAAAGCCAGCATGCAGGCGGTGGTAGAGAAACGTAAGCAGGATATCAACGAGATCAAGCTGAAGGTGGAAGACCAACTGGTCCACGCCCACTTCGAAGCGAAGGCGGCCTGGGATGCCGGTGCCACCGAAGCCGAGATGAAACCAATCCTGACCAACATCCGCCATGCGCAATGGCGTTGGGACTTTGCCATCGCCTCCCACGGTATTCATATGCATGCGCCAGAAGTTGCGTTGCGCATCCTGGGCACCGCGCTCGATCAGGCGGCACAGGCTCGTACTCAGCTCATTCGTCTGCTGGCGACCAAGGGCATCACCCATGAAATCCAGCTGCCGGACATTTCCACCAAGGAAAAGGCCCAGTTGGCGGTAGGCATGGATATGCCACAGCTGAATGCCGAAAAGCAGGAGTTCCTCAAAACGGTGGTACCGCAGTGGGACGAGCAGGCACGTAAAGCCGGGCTGTTAGGCAAATAACCCCTCCGCCCCGTGCGCGGGGCGTAAACAAATGGAGTCAATATGAGCGTACTGCGTTCGTTATTAACTACCGGGGTGCTTGCTTGTAGCCTTTGGCTGACAGTATTACCGGTATCGGCCCAGACCGACAGCCCCGCGGTGCAGCAGCCATCGGCGGAAGTCACCTTGCAACGTAATCCGGATGAGGCCTGCTTGCGCTGCCATAAGCCGCAGCAGAATGCGATGCACGGCAAACATGCGGGAGCCGTTAACCCGAATAACAAATTACCGCTGACCTGTACCAACTGCCACGGTTCACCCTCCCTGCATCACCGTGAGGGCGTAAAGGATGTGATGCGTTTCAACGAGCCGATGTTCGGCGTGGAACAGCAAAACAGCGTTTGCATGTCCTGCCATTTGCCAGAGACGCTGCAAAAAGCCTTCTGGCCGCATGATGTGCATTTGGCCAAGGTCAGCTGTGCCAGTTGCCATACGCTGCATCCGCAGCAGGATAAGGTGCAGGGGCTGAACGACAAAGGGCGGATCAAGCTCTGCGTCGACTGCCATCGTCAACAACAGGATGATCCCGCGTTTAATCCAGCGTCCGTAAGGCTGGATAAGGGGCAGCCATGAGCTGCTCACGGCGCCGTTTTATCGTAGGAATGGGCGTATTGGCCGCAGGCTCGAGCGTGGCGGAAAAACTGTTGGCGCGCACCATGAACGTCAACGGCATCCGCTACGGCATGATCCACGATGAGTCGCGTTGCATCGGCTGTACCGCCTGTATGGATGCCTGCCGTGAAGTCAATCAGGTGCCGGTGGGCGTTTCACGCCTGGAGATTATCCGTAGCGAACCGATAGGCCAATTTCCGGAGGTGAAATACCGGTTTTTCCGCCATTCGTGCCAGCACTGCGATGACGCTCCCTGTGTGCATGTCTGCCCAACGGGGGCCTCGTTTATCGATGCCGCCAGTGGCATTGTCGATGTGAACCCGGATCTCTGCGTCGGTTGCCAATACTGCATCGCTGCTTGTCCTTACCGGGTGCGCTTTATTCATCCGGTGAGCAAAACGGCGGATAAATGCGATTTTTGCCGCAAGACCAACCTGCGTCAGGGCAAGCAGCCAGCCTGTGTGCTGTCGTGCCCGACCAAGGCACTAACCTTTGGCAATCTGGACGACCCAAACAGTGATGTCTCGCGTCTGTTGCAGCAAAAGACCACTTATCGCTACAAGATAGCGCTAGGGACCCGGCCGAAAATGTATCGCGTGCCGTTTAAATATGGGGAGACCAGCCAATGACTTCCGCATTTCATTTTGACTCTCTGGTCTGGGACTGGCCCATCGCGATCTATCTGTTTCTGATCGGCATCTCCGCCGGTTTGGTCACGCTGGCTATCCTGTTGCGCCGCTATCATCCAGAGGAGGGGACGGCAAGCAGCCGGGTGATGTTGACCACGCTGTTTGTCGCGCCAACCTCGGTGCTGCTTGGGCTGCTGATCCTGGTCTTCCACCTGACTCGTCCGTGGACCTTCTGGAAACTGATGTTCCACTACAGCTTCACCTCGGTGATGTCGATGGGGGTGATGCTGTTCCAGGTCTACATGCTGGTGCTGGTAGTCTGGCTGGCGCTGATCTTCCGTGACGAGGTGGCGGCACTGCAACAGCGCTGGCTGCCAAAGTTGGCAGTGATCCCCCGCCTGTTGCAGCGCTTGCTGCCGCTGCTGCGGCCAATCGAAACGGTGATGCTGGTGTTGGCGGTGCTGTTGGGCGCTTATACCGGCTTCCTGCTTTCGGCGCTGAAGTCATACCCGATGCTGAATAACCCGCTGTTGCTGGTGCTGTTCCTGTTCTCTGGCGTTTCGTCCGGGATTGCGGTGGCATTGCTGGTGGCTGCCTTCGGGCCGAAAGGCCATCTGCACAGCCGGGAGGTGCATTTCCTGCATCGTTTGGAAACGCCGGTGGTGTGGCTGGAGATCTTCCTGCTGGCGGCATTTTTCATCGGTCTGGGGCTGGGGGATGATGGCAAACTACGTTCGCTGGCTGCCGCACTTGGCGGCGGATTCTGGGCCTGGTGGTTCTGGCTTGGCGTTGTCGGCTGTGGGCTGGTTTTGCCATTGCTGCTGAAAGCCCTGGGCTGGGGGAAAGCGCATTTCCAGATCCTGGTGATCAGCGGCGCCAGCCTGTGTGGCGTGCTGTTGCTGCGTTATTTTATTCTGTATGCCGGGCAGATGACCGTTGCCTGAACGCTTACCCGTCGTCTTTCAAGCCGCAGCGTTGTTACCTGCACTTGCCCACCCCAGTCACTTACTAAAAGTAAGCTCCTGGGGATGAACAAGCTTGTCGCCTAGCTGCGACTTGAAATCCATAGGGTAGAGCAGGACAGATAGAAGAGAATAAGGCGGTAGATGTGTTGTGGTTACCCGAACTGGGATTTATGGCGTTACTGCTGGCCTGCGTGGCATCGCTCTCGCTGGCTGGCATCACGCTGTCGGCTTTGCCAGGCCGCCGCTGGCGTGGGTTATTGCCAGTTCGCGGCTGGAGCCTGGCCATCTTTGTGCTCATCGCTCTGTCTTTCGCCATTCTGCTACAGCTGTTTTTGCGTAATGACTTCTCGGTCATGTACGTAGCGCAACATGGTCACAGCCAGTTGCCAGCGTTAATGAAGGCCGGGGCGCTGTGGGGCGGGCACGAAGGCTCGCTGTTGCTGTGGCTACTGTGCCTGGCGGGTTGGTCTGCCTGCTTTGCGCTGTTCAGCCCCAAATCAATGCGTTCACTCCAGCCGCTCACTCTGGCCATTTTGGCGCTGATCGTCGGCTGTTTCCTGCTGTTCATCCTGTGCTTCTCCGATCCTTTTGTTCGCCTGTTTCCCGCTGCGGCACAAGGGCGCGATCTGAACCCGATGCTGCAACATATCGGCCTGATCCTGCATCCTCCGCTGCTTTATTTGGGCTATGCCGGATTTGCTACCTGCTGCGCTCTGATGCTGGCCGCCTTGCTGCAAGGGGAATTTAACGCCCAGATTGCCGGGCAGTGCCTGCGCTGGGCCAAACCGGCCTGGTGTTTTCTCACCGCCGGGATCATTTTGGGTTCCTGGTGGGCCTACAGCGAGTTGGGCTGGGGCGGCTGGTGGTTCTGGGATCCGGTGGAGAATGCTTCGTTACTCCCTTGGCTGACCGCGACCGCCCTGTTACATAGCCTAGCGGTCGGACAGCGTACCGGCGGACTGCGCCATTGGTCGCTATTGCTGACGTTGGGCACTTTTGTTCTTAGCCTGCTGGGCACCCTGATTGTTCGCTCCGGTATCCTGGTTTCGGTGCACGCCTTTGCACTGGATGAGCAACGTGCGTTGCCGCTGTTTATCCTGTTTGCGTTCCTTAGCGGCTCCTCATTCCTGATTTATGCGTTACGCGCCAACCGGGGGAAATCTGCCACGTCGCCGGTGAAGCCTGCGTTGCTCGGTGCGTTGTTACTTCTAAGTTCCGCTGCCCTGATTGTGCTGGTGGGCACCTTATACCCGATGTTTTACCGGATGATGGGCTGGGGGCAAATCTCGGTCGGTGCGCCTTATTTCAATCTGGTGCTGTTGCCATTCGGGCTGTTGGGGCTGGTATTGATGTGTTACGGCGGTTTTAGACGGCGGCGCTATGCCCAGTGGATCGCCCATGCCGGGGTGTTGTTGACCGCGTTGGGCATCGCGAGTTCTGCGTTGCAACGCCATGAGGTCAGCCTGAATGTCACCGTAGGCGAAACCATCACCTTGGCGGGATACCAGTTTGCGTTGCGTTCGGTAGATTTACAGACCCAGGCGAATTTCACCAGCGAGCAAGCGATGATTGAGGTCACCCGGCAAGGCAAACCCGTGGCGCAATTGACGCCGGAACGGCGGTTTTACACCGCCCGCCGCCAACAGATGTTTGAACCGGGGATCGACTGGAACGCCTTCCATGACTGGTATGTGGTGATGGGGGAAAAAAGTGGCGAGCAACGTTATGCCATGCGTTTTTATGTGCAGACCGGTATCCGTTGGATCTGGTGGGGAGGGGCGTTGATGATAATTGGCGTATTGTCCGCCGGTTGGCACAGGAGGCAAGCATGCGCTGGTTAATCGCTCTTGTGCTGTGGGGGAGTATCCAGTTGCCGCTGGCGGCCCAGATCGTCGATACCTGGGCATTCTCCACGCCGGAAGTACAGGAAAGAGCGCTGGCGGTGGCAGGCCAGATCCGCTGCCCGCAGTGCCAGAATCAAAGTTTATTAGAGTCCAATGCCCCGGCGGCGGTAGCCATGCGTCATGAGGTGTTTGCCATGACCGAACAAGGCAAAACGCAGGCCGAAATCATCAATTTTATGACGGCACGCTACGGCAACTTTGTGCGTTATCAACCCGCGCTCGAGGTCTCGACGTTGCTACTTTGGGGGCTGCCACCGCTGATGTTAGGAGCGATCGGGCTAGTATTATGGCGGCGACGGAGGGCTGAATGAAGCGACGTATTTCTCATTTGCTGCTGATCGGGCTGGTGCTTGGCCTCACTGCGGTTTGGTACGTGGCCAGTGGCCGCCCGGCCATGGTGTTGGCCGAACAGCATAAGCGCAGTCTGCCTGTACCACCACTCACGCCTCAACAGCAGGCAGACAGCGAGTTGCAGCAGTTACAATTAAAGATCGACCAGTCGCCGCAAGACAGCGTGTTGTGGGCACAGCTGGGGGAATATTATCTGTTTAACGATAATTTTGCCGATGCCCAGGCGGCTTACCAGCAGGCGTTGGCTCTGCGGGGGCCGAATGCGGAACTGTACTCGGCGCTGGCGACGGTACTGTATTATCAGGCAGGGCAGCGAATTACCCCGCAGGTGGAAAGCAATATACAACAGGCTTTGGCGCTGGATAAGGATGAAGTCTCGGCGCTGATGCTGCTGGCTGCCGATGCCTTTCTGCATACGGAATATGCCAAGGCGATCGGCTTGTGGCAACGTCTGTTGGATAGCCAGTCGCCACGGGTGAATCGCCCGCAGCTGATTGAGGCCATCAATATGGCCAAGCTGTTGCAGCGTCCGCAAAATATCCCCTCACCCTAACCCTCTCCCAAAAGGAGAGGGGACCGAACGTGCTACATATTGACATCAGTTTTTAACCACAACACCGTGCCAGCTCCCTCTCCTGGGCGTGAGATCACTCCGCGCGAATAAACGTCACCAATCTAGGCTGAGCAATTCGCTGATAATCTTCGGTGTTGAGCACCAGCGAGCGCTCAAGCGTACCCGCGTTAAAGGCCAATTCGTCAAAGCGTTCAAACAGCAGTGGGTCAGCGACCAGCAACAGATCCGGGTGCAAGCTAAACGGTGGGATCGCACCAAACACGCAGTCGGTCAGTTGTTCGACCTCAACTGGGCTGGCCAATGAGGCACGAGTCCCCCCGATACCCTCTGCCAACGCGCCGAGATCGGCCTGCCGATCGGCGGGCAGGATGGCCAGCACGTGCTGCTTGATGCCGTTGCCCTTCACGTGGCATACCAATGCTTTCGCCCCTTGTCCCAACTGGGTGCCGCGTATCTTGGCGACCTCTTCGGATTTGCCTGCCGAGGGGTGTTCGACCACGCGATAGCGCGCCTGCTGTTGGTCAAGAAGGGACGTTAAACGGCTAAAGGTTGCGGTAGACATGCCTTGTTCTCCTGAGCTTTGATTTTTCAGCCCCTATCATAACGCGTTGTAACCACGGAAGGCTCAAGCAAATTGTTCGTTAAAGCGCGGGCTATTTTTTTGTTTTGACGGATAATACGCAATTATGAAACGGGATTTTAATTTTTTAAAGGGAAGGGGCGTGAAAACTAACGTGTCGTTGTTTACCCAGCCGAAATTTGTTTGGCTGTGTGCGGCTTTCTGCTGTTTGCTGTGGGGCAGTGCCTATCCGGCCATTAAAAATGGCTATGAAATCTTTCAGATTGCTACCGGCGATCTCCCCGGCAAGATTGTGTTTGCTGGCTATCGCTTTGTGATCGCCGGGGGATTACTGCTGCTGTTCGCCCTGTGGCAGGGGAAAGCCATTGGCCGTTTGACTCGGCGGCAGTATTCACAACTGGTCGTATTAGGTGGGACGCAAACGGCACTGCAATACGTGTTTTTCTATATCGGTCTGGCCTACACCACCGGCGTCAAAGGGTCGATCATGAATGCCACCGGCACCTTCTTCAGCGTGCTGTTGGCGCACTTCATCTATCACAATGACCGCCTGAGCATGAACAAGATCGTCGGCTGCGTACTGGGATTCACCGGGGTGATGGTGGTCAACTTCAACAGCCAACTGATGGACTTCAGTTTTAGCTGGTTGGGGGATGGTTTTGTGGTGATCGCCGCATTTATCCTTTCCGCCGCCACGCTATATGGTAAACGCATTTCGCAGACGGTCGATCCGACCATCATGACCGGCTGGCAACTGGCCATCGGCGGTGTGATGCTGACGGTGGGGGGGTATTTGGCCGGAGGCAGGCTGACATTCCACGGTTGGGAGTCAGTGGCAATCCTGAGCTACCTGGCGCTGCTGTCATCGGTCGCTTTTGCGCTCTGGAGCCTGCTACTGAAATATAACCGCGTCGGCATGATCGCGCCGTTCAACTTCCTGATCCCGGTTTCCGGTGCGGTACTGTCGGCCATTTTCTTACAGGAAAGTATTATGGAATGGCGTTATGCCCTGGCGTTGGTGCTGGTGTGTTTTGGTATCTGGCGGGTCAATGTGGTGCGCAAAACGGCACCGTAGGGGCACAGCATGTGAACTGAACTCCAAATGTCAGACTCCTCACTTTTCCGAAGGCTTTTCCATGTTAAGTATTAGGGAAACGCGTTATGAATTAGTGGGAGAGCAAGGTGGAGCTGAGGCAGTTACGCTATTTTGTACGAGCCGTTGAGCTAGGTAGCATGGGCCAGGCCGCGCTCGACCTGAATATTGGTGTCTCGGCCCTGAGCCAGCAAATAAGCCGGCTTGAAAGCGAACTGTCAATTCGGTTACTGCAAAGGACCTCGCGCGGTATCGTTGCCACCGATGCTGGTCTGGCTTTTTTCACCCAGGCTCAACTCACTTTACGCCACGCCGATGATGCCGTGCGTGCGGCCAAGCAGGCACGGCTATCTGGGCACGTCAGCGTCGGGATGGCGCCAAGCACCGCTTCGGTTCTCGGGCTGGCGTTTATTCTGGCGATGCGGGAGCGCTATGCCGATATCCGTCTGCATGTGGTGGAGAGCCTGTCGGGCAATCTGGCTGCGATGATCAAAGCCCGCCAGTTGGATCTGGCCGTGGTGTTCCAGAATAAAAAGTTACAGACCTGGAGTGCGATCCCGGTATTGGAAGAACGATTGTTTCTGATTGGCACACAGGAGATCGTCGGCCGTTTTCAGGGCGAGGCGATGACGCCAGAAGCCTTTGCTGCACTACCGCTAATTTTGCCCAGCCAGACCCACGGTTTGCGGGCGTTGTTGAATACCAGCTTTGCCCGTCAGCAGTTGGAGTTAAATATTCTGGCAGAGATAGATGGGCTGGCGCTGTTGATGGATGCCGTTCGCCAAGGGCTCGGAGCCACCATTCAGCCCGGCGCGGCTATCTCACGTATTCTGGACGACAACCTCAAAGTGATAGAAATAGACAACCCGGTGTTAAGTCGCCCCAATTTTCTGGTCAGTCTTTCCGATGATGAGCTCTCACCCGTAGGCCTGGCGGCAAGAGTCGTACTGCAAAGCGTGATCCGCCAATTGGTCACGCAGGGCCATTGGCCGGGAGCGACCCTTTACTAACCCTAAACCCCTGTTAAGCATTGCCCCGTAGCTGCCCTTGATGCCAGAGGTTACATTTTGATCACAAAAGGATAACACCTAGAGGGTGGCTATGTTTGACGTTGTGGTCATTGGTGGGGGCAATGCGGCGCTGTGTGCGGCGTTAACGGCGCGGGAAAGCGGAGCGTCAGTCTTATTGCTGGAGGCTGCGCCAAAAGAGTGGCGCGGTGGTAATTCTCAGCACACGCGCAATTTACGTTGTATGCATGATGCACCACAAGATGTGTTGGTCGATAGCTATCCCGAAGAAGAGTTCTGGCAAGATTTGCTGAAAGTGACCGGTGGATTGACGAATGAACCTTTGGCCAGAATGGTGATCCGGGCGTCATCGACCTGCCGGGAATGGATGAAAAAGCACGGTGTCCATTTTCAACCACCGCTTTCCGGTGCTCTGCATGTTGCCCGTACCAATGCCTTCTTTATGGGCGGCGGTAAGGCATTGGTTAATGCTTACTATCGCAGTGCCGAAAAAATGGGGGTGGTGATCCGCTACCACAGCCCGGTGGATGCTATTGAGCTACAAGACGGGCAGTTTGTTGCGGTACGGGTTGGTGAGCAACGCATTGAGGCCCGTGCCTGCGTGTTAGCCGCTGGTGGGTTTGAATCCAACCGTGCCTGGCTGCGTAAAGCCTGGGGGCAAAACGCCGCAGGCGAATGGCCCGCGGACAACTTTCTGATCCGCGGTACCCGCTTCAATCAAGGTGTATTGCTCAAATTCATGATGGACGCCGGGGCCGATGTGATTGGCGATCCTTCACAATCCCATTGCGTGGCCATTGATGCCCGTGCCCCGTTGTATGACGGCGGGATATGCACCCGCGTCGACTGCGTTTCGCTGGGCGTCATGCTCAATCGCCTGGCCCAACGTTTTTACGATGAAGGGGAAGATTTCTGGCCTAAACGCTATGCGATCTGGGGGCGACTGGTCGCGCAACAACCCGGCCAAATCGGCTATTCGATCATCGATAGCAAAGCCGTTGGGCGTTTTATGCCGCCGGTTTTCCCCGGGGTAAAAGCCGATAGCCTGGCGGATCTGGCTCTGCAACTCGGGTTGGAGCCTGGGCCGTTTGTACAGACCATCGACGCCTATAACCGCGCCTGCCAGCCAGGTACGTTCAACCATACGGTCTTGGACGATTGCCATACTTTAGGTCTGACCCCGGCGAAAACTCACTGGGCTTTACAGATCGACACCCCCCCTTTTTATGGCTACGCCCTGCGACCCGGGATCACCTTTACCTATCTGGGTTTGAAAGTGAATGAGCATGCCGCCGTCCATTTTAACGGCCAGCCTAGCCGCAATCTGTTTGTGGCCGGAGAGATGATGGCGGGAAATGTGCTTGGCAAGGGGTACACCGCTGGCGTGGGAATGTCTATTGGCACGGCTTTTGGTCGTATTGCCGGTTATCAGGCGGCACTGGCCGCAGCGCGGGAGATCAGCCATGAAACAGCTTGAATTATTGATCCGTGAAGCCCAATCCCTGACAGACAACGAACAGGAAGTGCAGCGGGTGATGCAAATCTGCAACGCCTGCCGCTACTGCGAAGGATTTTGCGCCGTCTTCCCCGCTATGACCTACCGGCTGACGTTTGGCAAGGCTGATATCAACTACCTGGCGAATCTGTGCCATAACTGCGGTGCCTGCCTGCACGCCTGTCAGTACGCGCCGCCTCATGAGTTCGGCGTTAATGTGCCGCAGGCGATGGCCAAAGTACGGCTCGAAACCTATCAGGAATATGCCTGGCCTGCCAGTTTTGGTGCCTGGTATAAGCGGGCAGGGGTGGCGGTAGTGCTGGCGCTGGCCTTTGGTATTGGGCTGTTTTTGCTGCTGGTAATGGCTCTGGGAGGGACCTTGATCCATGCGCCGATGGCCGGCGATTTTTATCAGATCTTCCCGCACAACCTGTTGGCCGTGATGTTTGGCAGCGTGTTCCTGTTTTCTATCGGTTCATTGTTGTTCAGTACCCGCAGATTCTGGCGTGAGATCTCATCGGAGGGCAGAAGTTTGCCCGCAATGGCGGAAACAGCCCGGAATGTGCTGACCTTGACCTATCTGGATGGTGGGCATGGGGAAGGCTGTAACGATGAGGATGATGCCTTCACACTGCGGCGTCGCCGTTTTCACCACTTCACGTTTTACGGGTTTATGCTGTGTTTTGCCTCAACGCTGGTCGCTACCGGTTATCACTTCCTGCTGGGGTTAGAGGCACCGTATGACCTGCTGAGCGTGCCGGTGATACTGGGTACGCTGGGTGGTGTGGGGCTGATTATCGGCCCGGCAGGGTTATTGTGGCTGAATCTGCGGCGCAATCCGGCCCACGGCGACGCGGCACAAAAACCGATGGATCGTGGTTTTATCCTGTTATTGCTGTTGGTCAGTGCGACCGGTATTGCCTTACTGGCTGGCCGTGATACTTCGCTGATGGGAGCACTACTGGCGGTGCATCTGGGAACGGTGATGGCACTGTTTTTAACCCTGCCTTACGGTAAGTTTGCTCATGGTTTTTATCGTACCGCAGCACTATTAAAGTGGGCGATAGAAAAAAGGCGTAAAGCCTGATTCAAACTCAACGTGTTTACTCAATCTACCCTACAAAACAATATAAATATGGCGACTGATGATTGCCATGGAGAGTGTATACAATGGTTGAAAACTCAGTTAAAACTGCGCCCTCACGCTTCGCCAAGTTAGGGGCCATACTTCGTGTGACCAGTGGCAATTTTCTTGAGCAATTCGACTTCTTTCTGTTCGGGTTTTATGCCACCTATATCGCTAAAACCTTTTTCCCGACCGAGAATGAATTTGCTTCATTGATGCTGACATTCGCCGTATTTGGTGCCGGATTTCTGATGCGCCCGATTGGGGCTATCGTGCTCGGCGCCTATATCGACCGGATTGGCCGCCGTAAAGGGCTAATGGTGACGTTATCGATTATGGCCTGTGGTACTTTGCTGATTGCTCTGGTGCCCGGCTATGCCACTATCGGCCTGTTAGCGCCAGCGTTAGTGTTGTTAGGCCGTTTGCTACAGGGGTTCTCTGCCGGTGTCGAACTGGGCGGTGTGTCGGTTTATCTGGCTGAAATTGCCACTCCGGGGAATAAAGGGTTTTATACCAGTTGGCAGTCTGCCAGTCAGCAAATTGCTATTATTGCGGCGGCCGTGATTGGGTATTATCTGAATGCTCATCTGACGCCAGCGGAAATATCGGCATGGGGCTGGCGTATTCCATTCTTTATTGGTTGCATGATCATCCCGTTGATTTTTGTATTACGCCGTTCACTGGTAGAAACCGAAGAGTTTCTTAACCGCAAGCATCGGCCTGACACGCGGGAAATTCTTTATACGGTGGTACAGAACTGGCAGGTGATTCTGGCCGGTATGCTGTTGGTAGCCATGACGACGACGACCTTCTACTTTATCACCGTTTATACGCCCACTTATGGCAAAAGTGTGTTGCATCTGAGCGCCGAGGATAGCCTGATAGTGACCATGCTGGTGGGGTTGTCCAACTTCTTCTGGTTGCCCATCGGCGGGGCCATCTCCGACCGCATAGGCCGCAGAGCGGTGTTGATGACCATCGCCGTGCTGGCATTGCTGACCACTTACCCGGCGCTGGAATGGCTGACTCAGGCACCAAGTTTTGCACGCATGACGGCGGTCTTGCTGTGGCTGTCATTTTTCTTTGGTATGTACAACGGTGCGATGGTCGCAGCATTGACCGAGGTCATGCCCGTCTATGTGCGGACGGTGGGTTTTTCATTGGCATTCAGCCTGGCCACCGCCGTGTTCGGCGGGCTGACGCCAATCATATCAACCGGCCTGGTGGAGATCACCGGCAGTAAAAGCTCCCCTTCATACTGGTTGATGTTCGCCGCATTTTCCGGATTGATCGCTACCTGGATGCTATTTTTCCGGTTGGTTAAACACGGCAAGGCGGTGAGTGAGGGCGCATAACTCATTCTATGTTCGCTGGAGGTTGGTTTGCTAAAAATGGCTGCGCTTTGCGTGGCCATTGCCATTTATCAAGCAGCATGCTCAACCAGCAATTGGTTAATTTGCGAACTTGATCACTTGACTGATCAACTGATCTTGCCCTATGTTGAAACAACCTTCTTTTCTGTTCCAGGGAGTTGTTCTCATGGGATCCATCCGCACGTTAAACGGTGATATTGCTGCCAGCCAGCTTGGCGTAACCTACAGCCACGATCATATTTACTGTATTCCTCCCTATTGGGCCGAGCGCCAGGATGACGATCTGCTGTTGGACGATCTCCAGGCTTCAGAACGCGAACTGGCCGATTTTCGTCAGGCCGGCGGCAATGCCATCTATGACGCCACCGCCCCCGATTATGGGCGTCAGGTGGTTGCCGTAGCCGAGATGGCCAAGCGCCAGCAACTGCATATCATTGCCACGGCGGGTTTTAACAAAGGGTTCCTGTGGAGCAGCAAACGGCCAGGCTCGACACAAAGCTTTGCCGAGTGGATTGAAGGGGCCTCGATTGATGAATTAGCGGAACACGTCAGCCGTGAAGTTACCGAAGGTATCGAGGGCAGCCAGTATCGGGCTGGAGTGGTGAAATGCGGTACCGGATATAACACCATCTCCCCGTTGGAACGTAAAACCATGGAAGCGGTCGTCAGGGCACAGCAAAGCACGGGTGCTCCGATGCACAGCCACACGGAAATGGGCACCATGGGGTTGGAACAGGCACAGATATTTCAAGGTTTGGGGCTGGATTTGTCCCGCCTCTGTTTTGCTCATATGGATCGTAATCCCGATCCGTGGCTGCACCGTCAGATTGCCAACACCGGGGCATTTCTCTCCTTTGACGGTATGAGCCGCATAAAATATTACCCGGAACATATCCGTACGCAGGCCATTCTGGCGCTGTGCCAACGCGGTTATCAGAAACAAATTCTTATCGGCGGCGATTTCGCCCGTAAATCCATGAGCGCCCACTACGGCAAAGGTGGCCTGGGGCTGAAATTTATTCTGGCCGATTGGCGGCCAAGATTTATTGAGGAGGCACAAGAGGCCGGATTTGATGGCGAAGCCCTGCTGCATGACTTCTTGGTAGCAAACCCGGCGCGCTACTTTGCTTTTGGCTAAGGAGGCGGCATGAGACTGCATGAGCTGAATGAGCAACAGGCCAAACAGGCATTGGCGCAAGCGCAGATCGCGTTGTTGCCGCTGGGCGCGGTGGAACCCCACGGCGATCATCTGCCGTTGGATACCGATAATCTCTTGGCCGAGCGATTTTGTGCCTTGCTGGATGAACAACTGGGCGAGGCTGCGCTCAGCCTGCCGGTGGTGTCCTACAGTCAGGTGTGGTCACTGCGTGGGCACGCAGGGGCGATCGACATTGGTAACGACCTGCTGACGCAATTATTGCTCTCGCTGGCACGCAATATGGCCGGTTACGGCATCACTACCACGGCGGTAATCAATGCGCACTACGGCAATTTTGATGCCATCAAGGCCGCCGCCAGGCAGTTGAAGGAGGAGGGCATCACGCTGCTCAGCTATAGCTGGGCCGGTATGGACAGCTGTGTCCAGCGGTTAAGGACCTCTGCCGTTGCCTATCCCGGCTATATGCACGCGGACGAGGTCGAGACCTCCCTGATGTTGGCATTGGCATCCGAACACGTCGATATGACGTTGGCACGCTCACATTACCCCGAATTCCCAGAGAATTTCCGCTATCAGCCGGTGCATTGGACGGAGTTTGCCGACTATGCCGTACTGGGCGATCCTCGCTGCGCCAGCAAAGAGAAAGGACAGGCGTTTGTGCAGCAGGCGTTGCAGACCACTCTGGCTTCCATTCGTCAGCACTTGGCCACAGGAGGCCGCGATGATCGTTCGTCAGGCAATTGATATTGATAACCCGGCTGGTAACGCTGTGGAAGCCATTCAGGCGGCAGGTCTGGCGCTTTGCCAAGCCGGTGCTTGCAGTGCGGAATATGTTCAGGCGATGGTGGCCAGCTATCAGGAGTTTGGCCCTTACTTTGTGATTGCCCCCGGATTGGCGATGCCACATGCCCGCCCGGAGCAAGGGGCGATCAAGGCGCAGCTGAGCCTGGTTCGGTTGCGTGAGCCGGTCGTTTTTGGCCATGCGGAAAACGATCCGGTTCAGGTTTTGCTGGGGCTGTCTGCCACCAGCAGCGATCGGCATATTCAACTGATCCAGCATATCGTCACCCTGCTGGCGGATGAGAATAACCTGCATATCTTGATGAATTCCCGCGATCCTGAGCAGTTGTATCAACTGATAGCCAGCGCGAAATAAGCAGGCCTTGATGAGTTAACACGGAGTGATGCTAATGAAAATCCTGACGGTATGCGGTTTGGGCATGGGATCGAGCCTGATTTTAAAAATGAACGTTGAGACGGTGTTAAAACTGCATGGGATCCAGGCTTCGGTGGAGCATATGGATGTTTCTTCGGCGGCCTCTGCCAATGCCGATCTGGTGATCACCAATGCCGAACTGGTGGATAACCTGCGGCATCTCGCCTGTCCGGTAGCGATCGTGAATAACTACATCGACAGCAAAGAGATCGCCCAGGCGCTGGAGCAGGCCGGCATTCTGCAACGGGGGAGCTAACCATGAGCGAATTTCTGGGGGTATTGCGCTGGATCACGGTCAATATTTTTGGGGAGGCGTCGATTTTAATCGGCCTGATTGTGTTGCTGGGCCTGGTATTACAAGACAAACCGCTGGCGGATATTGTTTCCGGCACCTTGAAAGGCATTTTGGGGTTTCTGATTATCGGCGCAGGGGCGGGGATTATTGTCTCGGCTCTGCTGATTTTCCAACCCATCTGGACGGAAGTCTTCGGCCTGAGCTCAATGAATCTGACCAACATTATCGGCCAGGTACATTTCACAGAACGCTATGGCAGCAGCGTGACCATCGCCATCGCCGGCGGGTTTGCACTTAACCTGTTGCTGGCTCGGCTGACGCGCTTTAAGTATATCTATCTGACTGGCCACATGATGTTCTGGACCACGATGATTTTTGCCGGGGTGATGGTCAACAGCAACCCGGCCATTTCCGGTCTGCAACTGACGCTGATGCTGACGGTGATTATGGGCGTGTACTGGACGTTGCAGCCCGCGCTGGTGCAACCCTGGGTGCGCAAGATCACCGGCAACGACAACGTGGCGTTGGGCCACACCTCGGCCTCCGTCGCCTTGCTGGGGGCGTTGTTTGGCCAACTTTTCGCGGCTAACAAGATCAGTTCTGAAGATATCAAGGTACCGAAAAAGCTTGGTTTTCTGCGCGACTCCAACGTAGTGACCGCCCTGACCATGTCGCTGCTGTTCTTTATTGGTACCTTTATTCTGCAAATCAAAGGAACGCCGAAAGCGGCTGAAATCCTGGCGCAGTCTGGCGATCTGAGCTTCTACATCTATGCGTTGAAACAGTCGCTGATGTTTACCGGTGGCATTGCCGTGGTCCTGCTTGGCGTGCGGATGTTTATCGGTGAAATGGTGCCGGCGTTTAACGGCATTGGTTCGCGTTTGGTGCCCGGAGCCAAGCCGGCGCTGGATTGCCCAATCCTGTTTAACTATGCCCCTAATGCGGTGGTGCTGGGCTTCGTCGGTGCCTTTGTTGGTTCACTGTTGTGGCTCACCCTGATCGGCCGCTATACCGGCTACGTCTTTATCCCCAGCATGATTGTCATTTTCTTCCATGCCGGTACGGCCGGGGTGTTTGGCAATATCACCGGAGGTTATAAGGGGGCACTGCTGGCTGGATTTATCACCTCTACCGTGGTGGCCTGGGGGCAGTATTTCTGCGTCAGTTACTTCATCAGCGACACCATTCCTGATACCGCCTTGTGGGCCGGTGACAGCGATATGTTTGTGCTGGCACCGTTGATCGCAGCGCTAACCCGACTGCTGACATTCTGAGGAAAAGCCATGAGCAAGGCATTGACCCAATACTACGAGCAAATCCGCCAGAAGCTGGCCCAGTTGGAGCAACAGCCTGACACGCTACGGCGCGCCGCAGAAGTGATGACCGAGACGGTGCTGGCCGGTGGGGATCTGTTTGTGTTCGGCGCCAGCCACGCCGGTATTCTGGCGGAGGAAATGAGCTATCGGGCCGGAGGGTTGGCTATCGTCAATCCGTTATTTACGCCGGCATTGATGCTCAATGTCCGGCCATTGACGCTGACCAGTGCGGTGGAAAACGTTGAGGGACTGGGGCGGGTGCTGATAGAGCAATCGCCGCTGAAAGCGGGGGATACGTTGCTGATCCACTCGGTTTCCGGTCGTAATGCCATAACCATCGATGTTGCGCTGGCCGCGCGGGCAGCGGGCGCCAAGGTGATTGCCATCACCAGTCTGGCTACCGCTGCGCGGGTGACGTCCCGGCACTCCAGCGGCCAGTTGCTGGTGGATATCGCCGATATCACCATTGATAACCAATGCGAGTATGGCGATGCCGCCGTCAGCCTGCCGGGATTGGCCCAAAAGGCGGCACCGTTATCGACCATCATGGGGGCGACGATCGCCAACAGTCTGGTGCTGCGGATCTGCGAACTGATGCAGCAGCAACAGCGTACGCCGCCGATCCTGGCGAGCGCAAACATAGACGGCAATCATCAGATAAATCAGGATATACTTGACGCTTACAGGAGCCAAATACACTACCTCTGAGTGGAGCACGAGTATGTTTGAGTCGGATGGATTGCCACTGTATCTCAGGATAAAGGGTATTATCCTGCAACGGATCATCACCTTTACCTATGACGATAAACTGCCCGGTGAACTGTTGCTCGCCGATGAGTTTAAAGTTGCCCGCGGTACCATCAAGCAAGCGATAGATTCGCTGGCCAGCATTGGCATGGTGCACCGGGAGCAGGGTAAAGGGACCTTTATCAATCGGGATGCGTTGCATAAACATTACACCGACCTGCCGGATGTGCTGCTGACCTTCAATTCGGCCAAGCCGGTTGAGGTAGAGATCCTTTCCCTGTTATCGACCATGGCTAATCAGCAGGAGGCCGAGCGGATGAATCTGGATTTGGGTCATCAACTGATGCGTCTTGAGCGGTCATTTATGCAGGGGGGAAAAGTGGTGGGTCACTCGATCACCTACTTGAATGGCCGGGTGTATAACGATCTGAGCCATGTTGATGGCAGCAGCCCGTTGTATGAACAGCTGCGGGAAACGTTTGGTTATTCCCCAACCAAGGCGACGGAACGTTATTTGCCGGTGATCTGCGATGCCAAATTGGCCAGTTTGTTGAATATCGAACCAGGTTCGGCCTTGTTCAGAATAGAGCGTACGGCCAGCAATCTGGACGATGTGGTGCTTGAATACAGCGTCACCCATACTCAGGAGGCCGCTCTGTCGTTACAGATCGTCGCGAATCAGAGCGTGGTGAACCAGCAATGGAACTGTACCATCAATAAGGCTCAGTGAAAGATCCGTCCCCTCTTAGCAGAGGGGAGCAGGCCAGGTTAGACCATCGGCCGGATGTAGTCCCACAGGCGTTCCCAGTTAATCAGCACCAATACCACGGCGGCAGCAAACAGAATAAACATGATCTTTGAGAACATGATATCAACACTCCTTGTTAATAAATTCGGGATTTTTCCCCTCACCCTAGCCCTCTCGCGCAAGGAGAGGGAACCGATCGAGTTCGCTGAAATACTCCTGCTTCCCGAAGCAGCACAGTCTCATCCACGACGCCGGGCAGCTTGGGGGGAGGGGTATTTTTAGGCAGTGTACAGGGGCTGAACGAGGCGATATAGAGGTGGCAGCAGAATTCGGAAAAGACTGGGTAGGTAGTCAAATAATGGCCAGTCGGCGAGGATTTGATGATAGGGCAGAGATTTCCCTGCCCGAGTCTTAAGAGCACGCTAATTCAGGATACCGTTTAGCACCAGCATGGTAATCATCCCTCCCGCAGCCGGGATCAGCGTACGGCGGACGATCATAAACGGCGAGCACTCACCGGCTTTACTGACGGCAATGATCACCCCGGCCACCGGGGAAATCGATCTTCCCATCCCCGCCATTAACTGCATCGGCAGGATCATGCTGACGGCACTCTCGCCAAACTTGGCGGCAATGCCAGGAGCCAGCCCCGAGAAGGAGAAAAATGCAGCCACGCCTGAACCGGTCAGCGCGGCGGTCACGCAGACCAGCAGAGCCATCACTATTGTCATACTGCCAAAACCAAAGCCCGCGGTCTGAACGGTGTGGATAATGAAGTCAACGGCCCCGATAATCTGCAAGCCCTGGGCGAAAACGTCGGCACACACTAACAGGGAAACGATGCTGGTAAACATGGTTCCCATGCCTTTGAAAAATACCTGCACGCCCTTGCAAGCAACTTTGAAATCCCGCCTGACCAGTAATTCGCAGAAAAATGCCAGCAGGGTGCCGATAATCATTGCCGTTACCACGTCAATCTTGATGCTGCTGACCACCAGCGGGCTGAAGACGATCACCAGTATCACCGGGAATACCGGCAGGAAGGCGTAGAAAGCCGGCACCTTGGCCAAGTCTTCGCTGGTCTGCTGCTCTACTTGCTGTTGGGCGACGATATGCCCGTCCTTCGCGTCAAAGTAGCGTGCGGTAAAGAAGATCAGTACCGCGACCGCCAGCATCACGCCGGTAGCGACCGGCAACTGATAGTGGGCAAAGTAGACCGCAGTTTCCATACCGGCGTGTTTGGCTGCCAGGTTGGCGGTACCCACCGCCGGGCCGAGATCCATAAACGCCGACATACCGATCATTGAGGCGGCGGCGGCCTTACTGACCCCTAGCCGCACCAAGACCGGGAAGAAGGTGACCAACAGCAGCATCGCCAGGCCGGCCGCGCTGGAAATCGCCACGTGCAGCAACTGGGATAACACGTAGCCGATCGCCAGGATCAGATAAGGCGCCTTGATCATCTGCAAGGGTTTGATACACAGGTTCACCATCGAGTTCGAGGCTTTGATGTGATCCATATAGTCGGCAAAGCCACCTGCCGCCATAATGATCAAACCAATGCCCGCCACCTGGGTGGTCAAAGACTCTTTGACGAAGGCGAAAATATCGCCGCCTACCCAGCCGATGGATTTTGCCTTGCCGTACAGTATCGATTGCTCAGGAAAGAATAGCGCCGTGATCAGCAATAAACTCAGCCCGGCCAGCAACAGCACCGTTTGCGGCTGGTAGTTTTTGATAATAAACCAGGCCGCCAGTACGGTAACGATCATCCCGATGATAAATCCAGCCATCATTGCCCCCTTTATGCGTGATTGGCGAAAAACTCATGCAATAGCTTGTTGTAATAATCCGGAGCCTGGAAATAGGGCGCATGTCCCATGCCGGGCATCTCGATATGCTGGGTATAGGGCACCAACGCCAATAGGTCGGCTTTCAACTGCGGTTGTACCACCGTGTCTTTTTCGCCCGTCAGGATCAGCGTTGGCATCCTGAGCTGCGGCAATAGCGGGCGGTTGTCGGCTAGCTGCAACATGCGGGTGGCACGCCTCAGGCCTTCCAGGTTGGTGCCTGCCGCAATTTCTGCTGCATAGTCCAACACCGCCGCAGGCACCTCCGGGAATGGCAGTAGATCCCGTGCGCGGTTTCTGCCGTAGGCTTCGCGACCGATTTCGGCCAGTTCTTGCAGCCGTTTTTCCAGCTTCTCCGAGCTGGGCGCGGTCTCCGGTGCGCCATAGCCGGGATGGGTGCAAGACAGCACCAGGTTTTTCACCCGCTCGGGATGAAGAGCGGCATAACGGCTGGCAACGGTACCGCCCATGGAGTGCCCGACGAGGGAAACTTTCTCTGATCCACAGTGTTGCACCCACTCATGCAGCATCTGTACGAAAGCATCGATATCGGCGGGAACCAGCGCAGAGTCGGCATAGCCCGGCGCATCCCAGGCCATGACGCTGTAGTGAGGAGCAAAGGCGGCAAACTGGAATGGCCAGGCTTTGGCGCTGCCCAGAATACCGTGTAAAAAGATCAGGGTTTCACCCTCACCACAGGCGCGGAAAGATAAATTCCCCTGCGAGGTACGCAGAATTTGCTGTTCAGGGCAAACAGGAATTGCGCTGTTTTCACTGCTCATGATAAAGCCTCTTTTTATGCAATAGGTGTTCGTCACGGCGTTAGGGAACGCCGTTGATGATCAATAAAAATAAACTCAGGGGAGGTGTGGACGTAATATTATTTATTAAATACGTTAAACGCCTCAAATAACGATTCCATGACATGGAAATTGTCGTTCAGTTCATGACTCTTCACTTCGCCCATAAAATTAACCAGGGCTTCAATCAGCACGAACCCGGCGCTACGGCTGCTGAACAGCCCGCTGTGCTGGCTCTCCATCAGCAACATGGCACTGGCGAAGTGGCTGAACGGGTTGACCGCTTTATCGGTGATGACGATAGTATCCCCGCGGTTTTGGTAGAACCATTTGATCAGCCGCGTCGTCACGCTGGAAAACCGGTAATAAGAGATCGCCAGCAGCACATCGCCTTTTCTTGAGTCGATGAGTTTATGCGGCAAGTTGGCAATATTGGCATCCAGCAGCACAATGTCTTTTTTAATATAGCGGCCAAGCAGATAAAAATATTCGGCTAAGGAGTGTGCCGTTGCGCTGCCAATCACATAAAGCCTTTTTTGCGGATCGCAGATTAGCGCGATGGTCTTTTCCAAATCCTGCCGATTGATATTTTTCAACGTACTGTTGATATTATCGGTGATCTCGCTGCAATGTTTTTCAATGTATTCAATACCGTTTTTTCTGTCCTTACTGTTGTCGAAACGTTCGATGGGAGAGATGTTTCTGCGTTGCTCAGGCTCGATAGTTGACTCTTTGAAGTCACGAAACCCCGTAAAGCCGAGCTTCATCATGAATCGTCCCAAGGTCGACTTGGCTATGTTGATCTCATGGCAAACATCAATCACTTTGCTGTAGGGAATGGATTCAAAATGCTTGTCAAAATAGTCGATGATCCGCCGATCCGTGTCGGTCAGATTATCAATACCGGCAATACGTTGAGAGAATTCCGCTCTGTTCATGTCCGTTTCCCCTCTACGTAATTTCATCCTTCATTAATAACAAAACCCAAGGGAGAAAAAAGGGGAATCAAAAATTCCCTTGTCAGAAGTGTGTGTCATCTCTCATTCCCTTCTGACCCGCGCTACTGCCCGCCCAGGCAGCAGCGCGGGCTCCGCGAGTTACGGCTTGGCCTTGAAGTCACCGTGCTGTTCAAACCAGGCAAATTGCTCGGCACCGTAGGCAGACATTTTCGAGCCGCTATGCCCTACGTCGGGCAAGGTGGTAAAGCGCCAGTTGAAGTCGACCTTATAGCGTTTGGCTTTCTGCTGCGCCGTCAGGAAATAGTTTTGTGCCCGGGTTAACCGGCTATCCCCCTGAGCCATGGCTTCATAAGAGCGACGCAGCAAGGGGTGGTAGGGATCGTTATCTTTTTCGCCAACGGTGATCAGCACCGGTTTGGCAAAGTAGTCGGCCAGCTGCTTTTGCGTCACTTTTACCGGCGCTTTGTCCAGGCCGTACGGCCAGAGGTTTTCCACATCTGGCATGGTCCACCATCCTGCTGCCGCACAGATGGCGGCTTTGACGTTAGCCTCCGGCACCAGGGTCAGCATGCGGTGAACAAATTGGCAGCCAGCGCTGTTACCAAATAAATAATAGTTCTTCTGCTTGGTAATCCCTTGTTGTTGCAGGTCGGCAAACAGGTCATCAATGACCGTGAAGGCCCATTCTCCTTTGGGGTTGGCCTGGTGGGTTTTGGCATTTTCTATATTGCCCAGATTATAACCGTCATTGCCGGGGTAATCGGCTTCGGAGAAACGCGGGGCGATGACGATAAGTTGGTTCTTCTTGGCATTTTCTACCCACGAATCACGATACTCAGCGGCATTACGGTTCAGACCGGTCAGGACAAAGACCACCGGCGTGTTGGCATCGGCACCAGGGGGTTGGTAGCTGAAGACTTCCATCTTCTTGCCGGTTTGTGGCACGGTAAAATCGAAGCTGCCGCTCTCTTTGGGCAGTGCGGCAGCGTGGCTGAGGTTGGCACACAATGCCAACACGGCGAATAAACTGAGTTTGTTGTACATGTTTTCCATCCTTGTGCGGTGATTAAAATTCGTAACGTAACCCAAGTACCCACAGGTTTTCTGCCGAGTCATAGCTTTGCCGATCGTCATAAATGTAGGTAGCAGAAAGGTGGACGTCTTTTTTCAGTCGGTATTCCAATTCGGAGATCCACTGTTTGCGATGGGCATAATCATTCTCGGATTCTATCAACTGAGAGTAACCACCGCGCAGTGCGACTTTGCTGGTAAACCAGTATTCAGCCAGTGAGTCGAAAGCATCGTAATCTTTGTCCGGCTTGCCAGTTTGCTGATAGGTTTGACGGCCAACGTTAATACCGAGATATCCCTTGCCGTAATTGAGGCGTACGCCTGCCCCTTTCTGGGTGTAGTCAGTGTAGTTGCCGCTCAAGGTGGTATTCTTGGGATCTTTAGTCATTTTCTGCCAGGCAATCACCGGTTTGATTTTTAGTGGCGTGCCCATCACCGGCAGTTCAAAAGCATAGCCCAGGCTGGCCATGTAGCCATCGTCAACCGTGCTGTCACCTGCGCCATTGCCCATGACGTAGGCAGTGCGAATGTCTAGCCCTCCATGGGTATATTCATATTGTAGTGTGCCGTCCTGACGGTTCCATTGATAGGAAGAGTCGATACGTGTGCCAACCCAGTTGGAGTAAACGTTAGCCGTGTAGTTCATATAGCGATCGGTGATCCCCATCCACTGATACATCGGGTTTCGCGTACGACCCACCATGAATTTACCCAGATCTTTACCGTCGATGCCGATATAGCCATAGCGGATATCCCAGTTATCTTCGGTGTTCTTGGTGTCATTCTTTTGCGTGTTCACCTGCCATTCCAATTTGCCGAACAGGCCAAACTGTTCATCCAGCTGTTGTTTGGCTTCAAAGCCCAGCCGGCCGGTCAGGTTGGTGGCATTGGTATGTTCTGCGGTCCATTCATTGCCGGTTTGCGCCTCGATACGGCCATATATATCGAGTTGTGTTCCTTTACTGTTATATACCGTTACCGCCTCGGCGGCGCTGGTGGCTAGCAGGGCAGGGAAGAGTAGGGCCAGAGGTATTATCTTCATTTTATCATCCTGTGTTAAATAAAACGTTTTTCTTGTTATTTTTTATAAAAATAAGGCGTACTAAAGCGACTCACTGAAAAACATCATGAGCTGTGGGATAAGCGTTAATTTATCTAACGCTTTGTGCGGTAGGTGATGAGTTTTCTTTATTTAATAACCAGCAGATAATAGCTTGCCAATGAGCAGCCTACGATGCACATGATTTCATTCTGCTAAGAAGTTAAAAATTGCTTTTTTAGTTATCGTCCTCCTGGTGATTAATTTATACCCTATAGGAAGACGAAAGTTGTTGTGAACGGGAATCAACAATTCCCTGGTTAAATATGTGAGTGCTGACACATAGTTAAAGTCAGGGAGAAAAATAGCGGGTGAAATGAAGGGTATTGTTCTTGGCAAGGAGGAGACAATTTACCAATAAAAAGCCCCCGCACCACGTGGATCGTGCAGGGGCTTCAGCAAGGCAAGGACGTTACTTCTTCTCTACGGCTGCCTGAATGGCGTCTGCCAGAGAGCTGACGTGCTTTTCTGCCGTTTTCAGCTGGTATTCGACACCGTTACCGTCGTTGGTGTCGGACAGCGTGGCTTTCAACAGTTCCAATGCTGCCTGCACCGCCAGTAATCTGCGTTTTTGCTCTTCAGTTGGAGCGATCCCAGAGCCAAAATAATTCTCTAACATATTCATTTCCTTTCGCTAGACCTACCGAAATGGCAGACAACACAGGTTACATGGGGGGGATCCCCACCATTTTCAAGGCATTGCCCTGAGTTCTGCCTATGGTTCCAACGGTTTTGAGCCATTTTGGCGCGCACTGTTGATCCAGGCAAACGAACCCATCAGCGCAATTACCGTCAGTAAAATATACTCCAACGACATGGCATATACCCCCTGGATGGCGTAAATCACTACGCTGATCACGTCGATCACCACCCACAGCAGCCAGTTCTCTACGTATTTGCGCGTCATCAGCACCATGGCGGCGATTGACAGTACCAGCATGGTGGAATCCCACAGAGGGAAGGCGTCTGGCTGCAGCTCAGGCATCACTACCGACAGCCCCATTCCCTGCATAATGCCGATGGCAATGCGTGTCAGCACGGCAAACACCGGATCGATAAACAGCGACATCAGGCCGATGGCTACCACGCAAACTACCAGCAGCGTGAGGGCCTTTTGCCGTGGCAGCCAACGAATTTTCAGTGCGGCTTCATTATTTTCATTCTGACGGCTCCAGGCGTACCAGCCGTACAGGTTGGCGACGAAGAAAAACACCTGTAACAGCAGGCTGGCATATAGCTGGATCTGGAAGAAGATTGCGGCAAACAGCGTGACGTTAATTAAACCAAACAGGTAGTTGATAATCTTCTCTTTGCTGGCAAACCAGATGCACAGCAGGCCAAACACCGTACCAATGGCTTCGATCCATGACAGCGCATAGCCGCCTTCGCCCAGAGGAATATTGACCATGACGTTATTGATGCTGAAGAAATCCATTATTGCGTCCTCTCAAGATGATCCTGATACAGCGTTTCGAGTGCGAGCACGATTTCGCGTTCCTCGCCACGTTGGCAGCAATGCTCCTGCTGTTGATAGTCGTTGATGCTCTGCTCCAGGTAGCCCTGATGTTCCACCACCACGTTCAGGATAGAAGCAATGCGCATATTACGCAGTGCGCCAACGACCATTAGCGGGGCGGTTTCCATATCGGCGGCGAGAATACCCTTGGCCGACCAAAAATCGGTGATCTCCTGTTCCCGATCGGTGTAGAAACTATCATGGCTACGGACATAGCCGCAGTGCGTGCTGTATCCCAGCTTTTTGGCCTGCTGGCGCAGTAGGTAGACCAGGCCACTGTCGGCACTGGCCGGGTAGGCCGCAGGAATATAGGCGTTGCCGGTGCCTTCGTCGCGCACCGCCGCGCTGGCGATCACCAGATCGCCCAGTTTCATTGCGGTTTGCATTGCGCCGCAACTACCAATGCGTATCAGGCAATCTACGCCAATCTGATGCAGTTCTTCGGCGGCGATGGCCGTCGATGGGCCGCCCATGCCGGTGGAAATCACCAGCACTTCCACACCACGAAACCAACCGCGTAGCGCCCGGTATTCGCGGTTTTGGCCAAAATCTTCCACCTGCTCCAGAAAGCGGGCAACGTGTTCGACGCGTTGCGGATCCCCCGGTAACAGCGCGTAATGGGCGTGGGTCATCTGCCGGCTAAGCCGGATATGGGGTTGTAGTTGAGTCATCGAACTTACCTGCGTTTATACGGGTTGGCGCTATGGCCAAAAATTAAAACCCGGCCTGTTGGTGTAAGCGCGCTGGGTCAACCACCGCAATCCGTTCACCATTGACCGTAATAATCTGCTGCTCGCGCAGTTCAAACAGGATGCGGTTAATGCTGCGTGGGGCTACGGCAAACTGTTCGCTGAGCTGTTGTTTATTAATGGTGATCTCTTCACTTTTGGCTCCCTGGTGTTGGTAGCTTTGCCACAGCGCATGACAGACGCGCTGGTGCAATGAATAGAGGCTGTCTTCGCCGGCTTTTTTCGAGAGTTGGTAGTACTGGCTGCTGAACGACTGAATGATTTTCTGGTTGAAGTAATTGTCGACCGTCAGCCAGTGGCAGAAGTCGGCGCGTGAAAGCGTCAGTAGCGTCACCTCGCTGGTCGCTTCAACCGAGCAGATATACGGCCGTTGCTCAAATATTTCCAACTCACCCAGCATATCTCCGGCATGGTAGCGCGCCTGTAAATATTTACGCCCGTCGTCGGCGTGAATAAATACGTCTACGTTGCCCTGGGCGATCAGGTGAAATTCATCACAAATTTCATTCTGTTGGCAGATCAGCGTGCCTGGCCTGACTTGCTGCAACTGCCAGCGGCGTAGAATAGCCAACGGACAGTATTTCAGCAGGTCGTAAAGTAGCGCATCCCCGGTGACTAACTCGATAACGCTCAGCCACTCACTGTTTTTTTTGTCGTTCTGCATAGCGCTAACTATAAAGTTCTCCGGCAGGTAAGGACAGGACGCCAGTCCGACGGCAAGAGTAAAAGAAGGGTAAAACTGGAAGCTGGCTCTGATATTAGAATATTGGCCGGGACATTTGTCCCAACTTGTTTATTGGCAGGGTGGTGGTGTGATGGCGCTCACAAATAACATGGGGAAAGTGGGAGAGGAAGGCCGATGGGGAAACTATTCCCCATCGGTTGTCGCACAACTTACTGTTTAGGGAAGTTCACAATGTCCGTCACCATATCATCAATGGCTTTCTTCACGTCGGCCAAGGTGATTGGGGCGTTTGCGTTACTGACCGTTTTACCCAGGCTTTTACGCACTACGGCCATCACCGTTTTACCGGTATCCTGATCGACCAGTTGGATTTCCATGAATAACGCGGTGTCTTGCGTTCTATGCCCGCTGGCCGCCATGCTGGTGGCGATCACGGCAGTCACAGGCAGCACTTCATAGAATTGCACATCTTCGTTTTGTGCGGTGACCGCGGTAATGGCGACTTTAGCGATCAGCACACGTTTACCTGCTGGGCTAGGCAGCAGGGTAGTACGCTGTGCCACGGCATTTCTTAGCGTGGTGCTGGCGTATTCTCTAATCTGATCCAGCGTTTGCTGACTTACACGCTCAGTCGGTTTGGCCGGTGGGAAGAATACCAACGGGGCAATATAGATGCCACGATAGTTAGACTCTTTAAAATCAGGGGAGATCCAGCGCAGCACCTCATGCCCGCTGGGGGTAGTCACTTTTTGCAGTTTACTGTAGTCCTGCAGGAAGCCAGAATACTGGGTGGAATCTGCGACCTTGGAAGAACATCCCGCCAACAACATACCCGCAGCCAAAACGGCCGCGGCAACGCCAAAACGATTTTTTTTCATATACTTCCCATCATGAAGTAGGTTTAGTTGTGCCTGAAAAAATATAGCACCATCCGGTAGAATAAGACATTAGATAGCTCTTACTGGAAACGGTGTTGTTACAAATTAACTTTTGTTGTTGCGGGGATCACAGGTTAATAAACTTCGGCGGTATGGCTTGGGCCAAGGGTTGTTATGCAAGGGGCAATCGACGCGCTACACGCGTGAAAGAAAATATGTTGCCATTGGTTACAATTAATCACCTGCCAGAGTGAAAAATCGCAGGTTTGTCAGTGCCTTCCATCAAGCGTTACATCTGTCGCATCATCCTTACCCAGGCATGACAATTCTATACACTCGCGCTGGTAAAGTGATTTCAGCCCGATGATGTTGTGTTAGTCCTGTAGTGTATTACCATCCCTTTGACTTTATCCCGCCTTGTGCGGGATTTTTTTTGCCTGAACCAGAGGCTGGCTTAATGCGTTAGCCTTCCCGACAGTGATGAGATATCGCGGGAGGTTTTTCCGTTCAAGCGGGGAGGGGGGCCGGTGCGATCCACTTTTTCTGCACAATTGCAGGTTATGATAAACCGGTTATTAGCCCGTTTGGGTTGACACTGCATTTCGTAACCTTGTGCCCGGTTCCTAGCCGGGCTTTTTTACGCCCAAGGCCTGCTTAAGCTTGGTGCTTTACAATCAGCCACCGCGCAGGCCTCTGAGCTGCGTCGTAACTGTCAATTTAGCGACTGCCCACGCCATTTTGCGGGCTTTTTCCATTGCGCTTCTGTTAGCGTTGCTGGAAAATAACCATCCTCTAGTGAGAAGAGTCTTAATTTATTCCCCTTTAATTTCCCTTTGTTGGCTATTTTTGTGGTGTTAACAATTTAGACTATGCTTTTAACAATCGTTTTCGCTGAACGGATGAGTCTTGAGAACATCGCTTTAATTTTCAACGGCGAATTAAACTAATAAGGCATGTTCGGCTTTTTAATTGATTTGATTGATCATTTTAATGTGGTGCTGTCGCTCATTGTTACTTTTGGGGAAAGAAAGCATGCTTATAGTCAGTTTTGTTATCATTGCCTCGCGGGTTATTTCATGAGCAAAGAAGTACAGGTTAAACAGCGTTTGCCAGCGACGGTTCTGCTGTTCAATGTATTTTTACTGGCCTATCTGCTTTCCTTATTTGGCATTTTTACCCGCCCGTTAGGGTCACTTTCGCTGTTTTGGCCAGTGAATGCCATTTTGCTTGGTTTGATGCTGCGCAAACCAGGCTATGCGACGCCACTGGGCTGGGGAGCAACCTACCTTGGCATGATCGCCGCCGATCTGAGTACCGGTGAAAACTGGCCATTGGCACTTTGGCTGAATGCCTGCAATATGGCGTTGATTGCCACCGGTTATGCCGTGATGTTGATGTTACCCAAGTCTCAACGCCGTATGGGTAAGCCCCAGGCGATCCTCTATATGTTTACCGCTTGCCTGCTGGGGGCCGCTTTGTCGGCAACGCTTTCGGTGCTGCGTACGGACAGCCAGTACAACAATACGCTGATCGTTGCCTGGGTATCCTGGTTTAGCGAACAGTTCTCTACCAACCTGTTAATCCTGCCGGTGGTGCTGGCCGCACCACGTTTAAAGCAGCTGCTGCGCCTGCAATTTGGCTGGCAATGGCGTGCCAGCATGCCTCTGCTGGCGCTGTTGCTTTCGCTGACGCTCAGCGTGTATATCGGTGGGCCGGGCGCGATAGCCTTCCCCATTCCCGCACTGCTATGGTGCGCCGTGCGTTACCAATTATTTACCGTCACCTTGCTGACGTTTCTTACTGGCGTGACGGAGATTGTCAGCATTTCTGCCAATCTGATGTTATATGAAACGCCGGGATCGCGTGGGGCGGTGATGGATACCCTGATGTCGGCCCGCTTGGGGATTGCCATGCTGGTGATGGGGCCATTGATCTTGTCCAGCTCGATTGCCGTGAGCCGTAAACTGCTACGCCGGCTGGAACACAGTGCCAACCACGACTTCCTGACCGGGGCGTTGGCGCGCAGTGCGTTAACGCGTAAAGGCAGGGAAATGCTGGAGGAGAAGCGGCGTGCCAACGAGCCAGTGTCACTGCTGTTAATCGATATCGACCACTTCAAATTGATCAATGATACCCACGGGCACGCCATCGGTGACCACGTTTTGGCGGCATTCGCCCATATTCTGCGGCGGGAGCTACGCCACGATCAGTTATTTGGCCGTCTGGGGGGCGAGGAGTTTGCCATTATGCTGCCCCGGGTGCTGGGAACGCAGGCGGTAGCTTTGGGGGAATATCTGCGCAAGCGGATAGAAAACGCTGAACTTAACCCCAACGGTAAGGCACCGTTGCGGATCACCATCAGCGTGGGGGTGGCGAGTTTAGCGATAAATGAGATGAAGTCGTTGGAGCAGTTGATGAATATGGCCGATATCGCGTTGTATCGCGCCAAATCCCAGGGGCGTAACCGCGTCGAATCGTTTAACCGGGTCAGCGGTAACGGCCTTAACCATGTGATATTCAAATAGCCTCTTAACCCTGTTTAGGCGTGAATTGTGTCCCGCAGTTAGGGCAAATCAGGGTGCTGAGTTTACGCAGTTTTGAACATTGCTGATCTGTGACATACGCACATTTTGGGCAGGCAATTTGAGTGGTGCGGTTATTGAAACCTTTAACGCTGGTAGATTCAGACATGGTGCGTACCTGTGTCAGGTGAAAACCCACGCTAACACAGGTGCTATTAAATTGCTTTGAATGTTTTCAGCGTTACAGGTTGTTTAACGCTTCCAGCGTTTCGTCGATATCGACTTCATGCTCGGAGAAGGTATGTGTCGCGTTCTGGAAGGTGGTGATCGACAGCATACGCAGCGTTTCCGTGGCCTGCGGCGGTGCTTCGGCCACCTGCGGGCGGATGCGGTTCATCAGCAACCCGACGGACAGCACGGTATTCTCTTTATCAACCTCCACCTTGACCGGCACTTCTTTGGTAAAGGTAGTGAAGGATTTGATGCTGGAGATTTTAATTCTCTCGTTGGCAATGGTGATGTACTTGCTTGGCGCCTGTACCTTCACCGCATAGGCCGATGGCCCTCTGGTGTTATTGGTCGGCTCAAAAGTCACCAGCGCGTTTTTCTTAATCAGCTCTGGGTTTTGCACTTTAATCACGTGAAAATAACGATTTTCCCCGTTCTCGTCGGTGATAAAACCGAAGCCTTTGTCCTCAAAAAAAGTCGTTATCTTGCCGTTCATGGTCATTCTCATCAGGTCGTTCGTAACAGCGCTAATGATAGCGCGTAATGCCGCGCAGTGACAGAGGAGCGGTGTTTCATCGGTGACTCAACGGTTTTTTGGCGGTTCGGGCTGCTTTGGCAATCTCTGGTAACCGAGGACATCAATTTACATCGCAAATAACCGACTTTTTCACTTTTTATCGATTTTATGTGATCTGTGTTGTGGACAAAATCCCGTCTAATTGCTGTACTGTATTGGACACACATTCTGTGTCTTACATTCACGTTAAAGGTATGTTTGATGTCTAAGATTAAAGGTAGCGTTAAGTGGTTTAATGAATCTAAAGGTTTCGGCTTCATTACTCCAGAAGATGGTAGCAAGGACGTTTTCGTTCACTTCTCTGCCATCGCTAGCAATGGTTTCAAAACTCTTGCTGAAGGCCAGCGTGTAGAATTTGAAATCACGAACGGTGCCAAAGGGCCATCTGCTGCTAACGTTATCGCTATCTAAGCTACAGTAGCCAAAATTGTTAAAACCCGCTCCATGAGCGGGTTTTTTATGCGTTTTTTTCAGACCGCGGGAAGATCTACTGAAACAGATAAAGCTTGATGAAGGCCAGCACGATCAGCGCGCACGCTAAGGTGACAATCCATTCAGTGGTGGTTTTTGGCAGGCTAAACATTCAATTCCTCACTCAGGCCAGGTTACTGAGCGAGGATTATCCCGATGGCAGCTTAAGACAACATTAAGCTGCGCGAGTTTATTGGCCGTAGAACGCTCTGACCAGCATAAAGGCCAACAGGGTCATGGCCAGCGAACCCGCCAGGTTGAGTAGCATATTGGTGACGGCCCAGACCAGGCGTCCGTCCTGCAACAGATAAACTACTTCGAGCGAGAAGGTGGAGAAGGTGGTCAGCCCGCCGCAAAAGCCAGTAGTGATCAGTAGTTTCCACATCGGATCAATGTGCGTCATACGGGTAAACAATGCCAATGCCAGGCCGATGATAAAGCCCCCTACCAGGTTGACCGTCAAGGTACCCAGCGGAATATGTTGATGCAGAGGATTGAGCTTAAGACTTACCGCCCAACGCAACACGCTACCCAAACCACCGCCAATAAAAACTGCCAGTAAAGAACTCAACATGGTGTTAAAACCCTTTCATAAAGAGGGAAGATGTTCAGAAAGGTTCAGGCACAGGCCTACGCACCTCTCTGAGAGGTTACGTAGACATCATCAGCCTGCGAAGGCGGTTATGGAGGAATGTCATCTCCGTCTGTTGGCACGAAGCGATCGCGCCTGGCAGATTTTACACCTTGTTGTTGACGTTTTGTAGTGGCGGGTGAAATCGGAGAAACTGTTCACTGGTGTTGTTATTTCCCCTCACCCCAACACTCTCCCGCGATACCAGCGGGGTATCCCATTAACTCTGGTTTAGGGAGAGCGGGCTAGTCCTGAGCCGTAGTCATAAACAAGCGCTAATTTGTGGCACGTTCAGCCCCCTCACCTTGTAACTTTACCAACTGATTAATCTACCAACTTAATAAGCTAGTGAGCTAGCATTGATGTTCGGCTCGTTCCTGGCGGTTACGGCCATTGTTTTTTGCTTTGTACAGCGCGATATCGGCGGCTTTCAGCCACTCTTGGTAGCCGGGCATCTCGGACTGATAATCGGCGATTCCAGCGCTGATATTCAACTTTAGTCCCGGAGCTTCACGGAAAACCACTTCGTTCAGGCGTTGCTGAATGCGGTGGAGTGCCAGGCTGGCCTGTTCGGCGCTGGTATTGGGCAGCACCGCGCCAAATTCATCACCACCATAGCGGCCAACGATATCCACCGCCCGTAGTCCCAGCACCAACTCTTCTGCCAGCACGATCAGCGCCTCATCCCCCAGTCCATGGCCAAAGGTGTCGTTGATGGCTTTGAAATGGTCAATATCCATCAGGATCAGCGTCGCCGTGTGGTTATAGCGTCGGCAGCTATCGAACTCATTATGCAGCAGGTGTTCCCAGTGGCGGCGGTTATACAGGCCGGTCAAACCGTCGCGCATGCTGATACGCAATAACTCCTGCTGCTTTTCTGCCAGCCGTTTGGCGGTTTGATAGGTCACGTAGCCCAGGAATATTGGATAGATGAAGATCATTGGCAGGCACAGATAAACCTGCAACGGCGTAGATTGTGGCGTAAAGGGGAACCCCAGCAGCGCACTGGTTGCCAGCGCCCCGACGATTTGTGCCACCAGTCCTTTAACAAACAGGGAAGGCCCGCCGGAGGCAATATTGTTCATTCCCATCATCGACAGGATCACCACCGCAGGCAGTGCATTGAATTGCATGATGGCGATCCACATACCGCCCAGCAGTGCGTCGATCAGCAGGTTGCGGATCTCGGTGGCATAGGTATTTTCACTGCGGATGGCCCACTGATAAGCGATATGTGGCCAGATAAAGCCGTTAATCACCAACAGTATCCACACGCCAATCGGCGGGTGCAGCGGGTAGAGTGCCGTGAATACGCAAAAGAAGCCAATCCCCAGGCCGACAATACGTGGCAGGTAGAGTCGCCTGGCGAAGTTGAGGCCTGAACGTCGGGTGTTAATAGCCGATGGAGCTGTTGGCATCCAATGTTTCCCTGTGATGAACTGAGCAACCGAGCTGGCGCTGGAAAAAAGCAAAGGAGTAAAATATATGCCCTATAATCTAAGCATAGAACATCTCGGGTAGATCTCATCCTGTTACATGTTGTTGTTGTTTCAACCGCGAGAAAGTCGCTAAATACCTGCAGACAAAGTTTGTTCCCGCGCTGCGCCCTTGCAGCCATTAATGAATAAAGAAGGTGAATATGGAAGGTATCAGTATTACCAAGCTACTGGTAATTGCGGTGTTGATCGTGTTGCTGTTCGGTACCAGCAAACTGCGTACTCTGGGCGCGGATCTGGGTGCGGCGCTGAAAGGCTTTAAAAAAGCGGTGGGTGACGACACCCCTCCGGCACAGAACACGGCTGAAACCCCAGTGGTACAGCAGAGCGTCGAAAAGAAAGACGTCTAACGCCGTTTGCTGTTAACCAATAAAAAACGGATGCCGCAAGGACATCCGTTTTTAGCGTTTTTAACCGCCGAAGCGTAACAAAAGATTACCGCGTTTACTTCACTTCCAGCCCTTTGGCCTGCAGGTCTGCATGATAGGACGAGCGCACAAATGGGCCGCAGGCAGCATGGGTAAAGCCCATTGCCATCGCTTCTTCTTTCATTTCGTCGAACTCCGCCGGGCTGACATAGCGCTGCACGGGCAGATGGTGACGGCTTGGCTGCAGATACTGGCCCAGCGTCAGCATGGTGACGCCATGACGACGCAGATCGCGCATCACTTCCACGATTTCCGCGTTGGTTTCACCCAGGCCAACCATCAGGCCCGATTTGGTTGGGATCGACGGGTGGGCTTCCTTAAAGCGTTCCAGCAACTTCAATGACCACTCGTAGTTAGCCCCTGGGCGTACCTGGCGATAGACTCGCGGCACGTTCTCCAGGTTGTGGTTAAATACGTCTGGCGGAGTGGCGGTGAGGATCTCCAGAGCACGATCCATACGGCCACGGAAGTCTGGTACCAAGGTTTCGATTTTGATGTTCGGGCTTTTGGCACGGATGGCGGTAATGCAGTCGGCAAAGTGCTGTGCGCCACCGTCACGTAAATCATCACGGTCAACCGAGGTGATCACCACATAGCGCAGTGCCATGTCGGCAATGGTCTGCCCCAGTTTTTCCGGTTCGTTGGCATCGGGGGCTACCGGGCGGCCGTGGGCCACGTCGCAGAATGGGCAACGGCGGGTACAAATGGCACCCAGGATCATGAAGGTGGCGGTACCGTGGTTAAAGCACTCAGACAGGTTCGGGCATGAAGCCTCTTCGCACACCGAATGCAGACCGTTTTTACGCATCGCGGCTTTGATACCTTGGATGCGCGTAGAGTCGGCAGGGAGTTTGATCTTCATCCACTCGGGTTTGCGTAACAGCTCCTGGCGTTCGGTGACCACCGTTTTTACCGGGATCAACGCCATTTTGTCTGCATCGCGGTACTTAACGCCGCGTTCCATCTGAATCGGTTTACTCATAATCGTGCAGGTTCCAGTTACGAAGCTCGACCGTCTGGTAGCCGAGTAAATGTACAAATTCCTGTACCAGAAGGGGATGCACATCGGCAATCCCGACACCTGGTGCCAGCGCGCTGACTTGTGTCATCTGCATTCCGGCATAACCGCAAGGGTTGATGCGTTGGAAAGGGGTGAGATCCATGGCGACATTCAGGGCCAGGCCATGAAATGAGCTGCCTTTGCGGATCCGCAAACCTAATGAACAAATCTTTTGTTCACCCACGTACACGCCGGGCGCATCCGGGCGCGCGCGTGATTCGATCTTGAAATGGGCGAGGGTATTGATAACGGTCTCTTCCAAGGCCGTGACGAGTTGGCGCACACCCACTTTATTGCGTTTAAGATCCACCATCACGTATAGCACCTGCTGGCCGGGGCCGTGATAGGTGACCTGGCCGCCGCGATCGCTCTGGATCACCGGGATATCGCCAGGCATCAGCAGATGTTCTGCCTTACCGGCCTGGCCCTGGGTGAACACGGCCTGATGCTGCACCAGCCACAATTCATCGAGCGTGGACTCGTCGCGGTGATTGGTGAAGCTGTGCATGGCTTGGGATACAGGCTCATAGGGCTGCAACCCCAGCTGACGGAGAATGATCGTATTGTGTTGCAAGCGGGGCATCGTCAGGTTACAGAAGTGGTAAAAACATTATACCGGGCGCTCCGGCCCGCGACCAGCATTTATCCCTGGCGAACCAGGGCAACCCGGGCAACGGTGGCGTTGATCCAGGTTGGCTGGCAGGGAGTTATGCTGTAATTACAGCACCATACGGACAATTTCAATGTTGCCCAACTCTTCATATAACGTTTCCACCTGATCGATATGGGTGGCGGTGATGGTGATGGAAACGGAGTGGTAGTTGCCTTTGCTGCTCGGTTTAACCTGCGGGTTGTAATCCCCTGGAGCATGGCGCTGTACCACTTCAACCACCTGGTCTACCAGCTCGGGATGTGCCAGGCCCATTACCTTGTAGGTAAAGGTACAAGGGAATTCGAGCAGTTCGTTCAGTTTAGTTTTTTGCATGTGGGTGCGCTCCAGCTGTGGCGGATCTCTAAATTATAACTCCCGCCGGAGCGGGAGTTAGTGTTAATTGTTATATGGGGCTGAAATCAGCCGATTCAAGGGTTAGCCGAACCAGTGATGGAACATCAGGCGGATATAATCCACGATACGGCCGAAGAAACCCCCTTCTTTCACTTCGTTCAGCACCACCAGTGGGCGCTGATCGATGGTTTTGCCATCCAGTTGGAAGTTGATGGTGCCGACCACCTGGTTTTTGGCCAGTGGGGCATGGATTTCCGGCGTATTTAGCACGTAGCTGGCTTTCAGATCTTTCATGCGGCCGCGTGGGATGGTCAGGTAGGCATCTTTGTCTACGCCCAGCTCTACGCGATCGGCATCACCGAACCACACGGGTTCAGAGGCGAACTCTTTGCCTGCTTTCAATGGCGCGACGGTTTCAAAGAAGCGGAAGCCCCAGGTCAGCAGTTTCTTGCTCTCGGTTTCGCGGCCTTTGTAGGTACGGCCACCCAGCACGGCGGAGATCAGACGCATCTGGCCTTCGGTTGCCGACGCCACCAGGTTATAACCCGCCGCGTTGGTATGGCCGGTTTTGATCCCATCGACGTTCAGGCTGGTATCCCACAGCAGACCGTTACGGTTCAGCTGACGGATATTGTTAAAGGTGAACTCTTTTTCTTTATAGATAGCGTATTCGTCCGGCACATCGCGGATCAGCGCCTGGCCGATCAACGCCATATCACGCGCCGAACTGAACTGACCTTCAGCATCCAGGCCGTGTACGGTCTGGAAATGGGTGTTTTGCAAACCGAGTTGCTTAACGTAGGTGTTCATCAGGTTAACGAACGCATCCTGGCTGCCAGCGACGTAGTCAGCCATCGCGACGCAGGCATCGTTACCGGATTGCAGGTTGATACCACGGGTCAGCTTGGAAACCGGTACGCGGTCACCCGGCTTGAGGAACATCAGAGAGGACCCTTTGAACACCGGGTTGCCGGTGGCCCAGGCGTCCTGACCGACGGTAACCATATCTTCCTGGCCAATCTTGCCGGATTTCAGCGCCTGGCCGATGACGTAGCTGGTCATCATTTTTGTCAGGCTGGCTGGGTCGCGACGTGCATCGGCGTTAGATTCCGCCAACACTTTACCGGAGTTGTAATCAATCAGGATGTAGGCCTCGGCATCAATCTGCGGCACACCCGGGATCATGGTTTTAATATTAACGTCGTCTGCGTGGGCAACTGACGCTGCGCTGAGCGCGATGGCCGTGCCAAGCGTGAGGCTTTTGATTAAGCGAAAAGAGGTTACCTGTTTCATGATCGGGACTACAACACCGTAAAAGTTAAGTGAAAAAACGAGTCACACTATAGCAGACGGGGCCTTGGCAGGCATTAGCCATTCGGCCGACAGAGGGGGGTTTACACAGATTTACCTGAAAGAAAATGTTTCAGGAAGGTAAACGACCTGCTGTCGGCGGCCTAGCCCAGCCAAGTTTCACGGCTAGGGTGCAGCGGTAATAAAGGACTGTTGTTGTGCCTCACTGGCCAGGCGCTGTTGCAATTGCGCTGCCTGCTGGCGATTGCTGAACGGACCAAGCTGCACGCGATAGACGGCCCCGTTGGCGTCAACCTTACCGGGAACGCCAAACTGCTGGCTCAGCTGTTGTTGCCAGCTTTGCGCACGTTCGGCATTGCTCAGGGCACCTACCTGGACGACATAGCTGCCGCTGGCACTACTGGTTGCCGCGGCGCTGGCCACGACCGGGGCGGCAGTTGGCGCGCTAATCACCGGCTGAGGTTCAGTACCCTCCAAGACGCCAGGGGCTAACGGCTGCGGTGCACCAAGGAAACCGCCGCTGCGGCCGCTGGAGGCGGCAGGGATATTGTCATTACCGCTCATGCTGTTGCTGTCCATCGTTTGCACGGCAGGGGCGGCAACCGGTGCGGCTTGCTGCATCTGCGTGTCCATACCGCCGCCGGAATCGAGATCCGGGCGTGGAGGCAGGGCGTAGCTCTGTTTGGCGACGACGGTACCCACGGTGCCTGGGCCGCTCAGGGTGCCGTCTGGGGCGACGCTGATAAAGTCGACTTTTACCTTGGTGTTATTAGACAGATTGAGGCGATCGGCCGCGGCTTTGGACAGATCAATAATCCGGCCTGGGGTGTAAGGGCCACGATCGTTTACGCGCACCACCAGTTGACGGCCATTGGCCAGGTTGGTGACGCGCACATAGCTTGGGATGGGTAAGGTCGGATGCGCAGCGGTCAGCGCATTGGGATCGAACTGTTCACCAATGGCGGTGGTGTTACCGTTGGCCTCTTCGCCGTACCAGGCCGCCAGGCCGGTTTGCGAGAAGTTCTGCGGGTTCTGCACGATACGATAAGTGTCGCCATTAACCTTATAATCCTGCATCGTGCCAGGGTTATAGGGTTCATAGTGAGGCTCCACGCCGCCGATTTCGGTCACCGGGCCGTTGTAGGCCTGTTGCACCGGTGCCTGTGTTTCTTCCGTCGTGGTCACACAGCCGGAAAGTAATACCGCAGCAGCAACCGCGCCGACCCAAAGCCATTCCTTACGCATTGCACACCTCTTATAGATTTTTAGACAACATTTTCCGATGCGTGTGGATCGACATCACGATGCCGAACCCAGCCATGAGTACGATCAGTGCCGAACCCCCGTAACTGACCAAAGGCAAAGGTACGCCAACTACCGGTAAAATACCACTGACCATACCAATGTTAACAAACACATAGACGAACAGGATCAGCATCAGCCCACCGACCATCACGCGGCCAAAGGTGGTCTGTGCCTTGGCGGCGATCATCAGCCCACGGATAATCACCAGCAGATACAGCAACAGCAGTACCAGCACGCCAATCAGGCCTAGCTCTTCTGCCAATACCGCAAAGATAAAGTCGGTGTGGCGTTCCGGCAGGAACTCCAACTGGGATTGCGTGCCATGCAGCCAGCCTTTCCCTGACAGCCCGCCGGAGCCGATGGCGATTTTCGACTGAATAATATGATAACCCGCCCCCAATGGATCGCTTTCCGGATCGAGCAGCATCATCACGCGGTCACGCTGATAGCCGTGCATCAGGAAGAACCACAGGACGGGAATAAAGGCAGCCAACGCCACGGCAGCTACGGCGATCAACTTCCAGCTCATCCCCGACAGGAACAGCACAAACAGGCCGGAAGCGGCGATCAGGATCGACGTCCCCAGATCGGGCTGTGCGGCAACCAGCAAGGTCGGCAAGAAGATCAGCACCAGCGCGATGCCGGTGTTTTTCAGCGAAGGTGGGCACACGTCACGGTTCATAAAGCGAGCGACCATCAGCGGCACGGCGATCTTGGCGATTTCCGAAGGCTGGAAGCGCACAAAGCCCAAATCCAGCCAGCGTTGTGCCCCTTTACTGATTTGGCCGAAGGCGTCCACCAGGATCAGCAGTATCACGCAGAAAATATACAGGTAAGGCGCCCAGCTTTCATAAACCCGCGGTGGGATTTGCGCCATCACGCCCATTACGATCAGCCCCATCAGGATCTGACCGATTTTGCGTTCCATCATGCCCATATCCTGGCCGCTGGCGCTCCACATCACCACGGAGCTGTAGACCAGCAGGGCCAGAATAAACAACAGGAATGTGGGGTCGATATGGATTTTGGTCCAGATTGAGCCCTTTTGTTGGCTTTCAGTCATGTTGTCCCTTAATCACCTTCTATACCTGGCGGCAGCGGCACTGCATCCGGTAATTGCGTATTGTTGTCGCCCAACAGGATGTGGTCGAGGATTTGGCGGGTGATAGTGCCTACCGCCGGACCTGAACCGCCGTTCTCCAGAATGATGGCGACCGAAACCGTCGGGTTATCAAACGGCGCAAAGGCGGTCATCAATTTATGGTCTCGCAGGTGTTCAGCGAGTTTATGGGCGTTATAGGTTTCATAGCCGAATACCTGCGCGGTACCCGATTTTGCCGCGGCTTTATACGGTGTCTTTTCAAAGAACTTGCGTGCCGTGCCGTTAGGCCGGTTGGCAACGCCGTACATGCCGTCTTTGGCTATTTCCCAGAAGCCTGAATGAATATCGCCGATCTGCTTGGTCTCTTTCTGCCGGAACGGCACCAATACGCCGTTGATCTTGGTACTTTGCAGCAGGTGCGGATCTTTGACGTTACCGTCGTTAATCAGGGTGTTCAGCGCCTTGGACATCTGGATCGGCGTCGCGGTCCAGTAGCCCTGGCCGATGCCCACCGGAATGGTGTCCCCCTGATACCAAGGTTTTTTGTAACGTTTGAATTTCCAGTCGCGCGTTGGCATCAGGCCGGAGCGCTCTTCGGAAAGGTCGATACCGGTGTATTCACCGTAGCCGAACTTGGTCAGCCAACTGGACAGGCGATCGATCCCCATATCGTAAGCCACCTGATAGAAGTAGGTATCCGCAGATTCCTCCAGCGCTTTGGTGACGTTGAGGCGGCCATGCCCCCATTTTTTCCAGTCGCGGAAGCGTTTCTCTGAACCTGGCAATTGCCACCAGCCCGGGTCGAACACCACGGTATTTTTGGTGATCACCCCGGCGCTCAGGGCTGAAACGGCAATATAGGGTTTGACCGTGGAAGCCGGTGGATAGACCCCTTGGGTGGCACGGTTGATCAGCGGGCGGTTCGGATCGTTGAGCAGCCCCTGATAATCCTTGTTGGAGATGCCATCAACAAACAGGTTCGGATCGTAGCTGGGGTTGGAAACCATCGCCAAAATGCCCCCGGTGCGCGGATCGCTGACCACCACGGCGGCGCGGCTGCCCACCAGCAACTGCTCGATGTAGCGTTGCAGGTTGAGATCCAGCGTCAGATAGACGTCTTTACCGGCGGAGGGCGGTTGCTCATGCAACTGGCGGATCACCCGGCCACGGTTGTTGACTTCAACTTCTTCATAGCCGGTTTTGCCATGCAGGACATCTTCATAGAAGCGCTCGATCCCCAGCTTGCCGATATCATGGGTATTGGCATAGTTGCGTAATTGGCCTTCTTTATCCAGGCGCTCAAGGTCCCGTTCGTTAATTTTCGATACGTAACCGATCACATGGGTGAGGGCAGAACCATAAGGATAATAGCGGCGTTGATAGCCTTTGACTTCCGCACCGGGGAAGCGGAATTGGTTGACCGCAAAGCGGGCCACCTGCACTTCGGTCAGCGGTGTTTTTACCGGGATCGACACGAAACGGCGCGAGCGCTTGCGCTCTTTTTCAAAGTTGGCGATATCCTCGTCGGTGAGGTCGACCACCGGGCGCAGGGCTTCCAGCGTGGCTTTCAAATCGTCCACTTTCTCCGGCATCAGTTCCAGCTGGTAAATGGTGCGGTTAAGGGCCAGCGGTGTGCCGTTGCGATCGTAAATGATGCCGCGACTGGGGGCGATAGGCAGCAGCTTGATGCGGTTTTGATTGGAACGGGTGCGGTAATCTTCAACGCGTACGATTTGCAGATTATACAGATTGGCAATCAGGATGCCTGTCAGCACCAGAATGATAAAAAACGCCACCACGGCGCGGCGTACAAACAGGGCAGACTCGGCCGTATAGTCGCGAAAAGGGTTACGTTCTATTTTCATCCCGCTGCTTTTTTCACTCTGTAACTATCACCACCGGTCACTCCCGGTGGTAAGGATGATTGGTAGTAATACTCCAGGCGCGGTAGAGGCTCTCGGCCACCAAAACACGCACTAAAGGATGCGGTAACGTTAACGGGGAAAGCGACCAACTCTGTTCAGCGGCAGCTTTACAGGCCGGAGACAGCCCTTCAGGGCCGCCAATCAGCAGGCTGACGTTGCGGCCATCCTGCTTCCAGCGTTCAAGCTGTTGTGCTAACTGGGGCGTTTCCCACGGGGTTCCTGGGATATCCAGCGTAACGATGCGGTTGCCTTTGCCCACCGCTGCCAGCATCTGCTCGCCTTCCTTTTCCAGAATGCGTTTGATATCCGCATTCTTGCCGCGTTTGCCTGCCGGGATCTCGGTCAACTCAAACGGCATATCTTTCGGAAAGCGGTGCAGGTAATCCATAAAGCCGGTCTGCACCCAGTCGGGCATTTTGGTGCCGACTGCAACCAATTGCAGTTTCACCGCTTAACTCCAGAGCTTTTCCAGTTCGTACAGCTGGCGACTTTCTTCTTGCATCACGTGCACAATCACTTCACCCAGATCGACCACGACCCAGTCGGAGACGGCCTGGCCTTTCATGCCGTACAGTTCCATACCGGCGGCACGGGACTCTTGCACGACGTGTTCGGCGATCGACATCACATGGCGGCTCGAGGTGCCGGTACAGATGATCATGCAGTCGGTGATGCTGGATTTACCCTGAACATTCAGAGCGATAATATCCTGGCCTTTCAGGTCATCAATTTTATCGATGACGAAATCTTGGAGCGCTTTACCTTGCAAAGGTTCCCCCTTGGGAGTGTTCTGTTCATCAGGACGCTATGGGCAACTGCCCAAAGTCACTGGCCTGAATCGTGATGGTTTCGGCAGGATGCCGCTGAAAGCCTGCTGGTTTTGCCCAGCTAGCCAAGGTCCTTGGGGTTTTCAGCGGCTACCTGAAAAATAGCGGCGCAGTATAGCATGCGGCCTATCGATATAAACCCTGTAACTCGATATAACGCTGCACTGCGCGTGGCAGTAAATCGTCACAGCTGATGCCTTGATGGCGACGCTGGCGTATCTCGGTGGCGGATATCTCCAGTAAAGGGGTATCTGCCAGGTAGATAAACCCGTGCGGCTGGCGGCTGAGTAAGGTGGCATCATCGATCTGGTGCTGTTCCAGCCAGCGTTGCAGCGCTTGTGTCTCCATCTGCTGCTGGTAACCCGGGCGCGCCAGCACCAGCAGGTGGCAGAAGTGCAACAGATCTTGCCAACGGTGCCATTTGTGCAGGCTCAGCAGCGAATCCTGGCCAATAATAAACGCCAGAGGCGCTGCGGCGCCACGTTCTTTACGAATCGTTTCGAAAGTCTCGACGGTATAAGACGCGGTGGTGCGATGCAGTTCACGATCGTCCACGGAAAACAACGGGTTACCGGCGATAGCCAGTTCAACCATGGCGAGCCGCTGCTGCGCGTTGGCTTCTGGCTGTGGGCGATGAGGCGGTACATGGTTGGGGAGTAATGTAACCCGATCAAGGCCCACATCTTTAGCCAACGCTTCCACCGGGCGCAAATGACCGTAGTGGATCGGATCGAAGGTGCCACCGAAGAAGGCGTGCAGGGAATGTGGCTGTTGTGGGCTAGTAGGCATCGGTGACGCTCGTGGCCAGAGGTTTGCCGCAAAGCAGCATCGACAGGGTTTCCAGCTCCGGCCATACCGACTGACCGTAGTCTTTCTTGAGCGTGAGCTCAATTTGCGCCAGTAAATGTACCGCCTGTCGCAACTGCTGGCCCGACAGGCGTTGCAGAGCCTGGGTGATCAGGCTACGGCGGTTTTGCCAGACTTTTAGCTGATCGAACAGCGTACGTAGCGGGGTGTTAGCCATGCGGCGTTGCAGGTTCAGCAGCATCAGCAGTTCCCGTTGCAGGGTACGCAGCAGGATCACCGGCTCGACATCCTCTTGTTGCAGTTGCCGCAAGATATGCCAGGCACGTTTGCTCTTGCCTGCCAGTAGCGCATCCAGCCAGTGGAACGGGCTGAAGTGGGCGGCATCGTTAACCGCCTGCTCTACGCGGGGCAGCGTCAGTTTGCCATCAGGATGCAGCAGCGACAGCCGTTCCAACGCCTGCGAAAGTGCCAGCAGGTTGCCTTCATAGCAGTAACACAGCAACTGATTGGCCGCGTCATCAAGATCCAACTGCATCGATTTGGCTCGCAGGGCTACCCAGCGTGGCAGTTGGGCCTGTTCCGGCGTTTGGCAGCTGATCATGGCACCATTGGGGCTGAGTGCCTTGAACCAGGCGCTATTTTCCTGGGCTTTGGTCAGGCGCGGGCCGCGCAGAACCAACAAGATATCGTCATGCAACAAAGCGGCCAGTTTGACCAGTTGTTCGCCGATCGGGGCCGTTGGGCCATTCTCGGGGAAAAACAGTTGCAGAGTTTGTCGGCTGGCAAACAGGCTCATGGCCTGGCAGATGCTGAAGATGGCATCCCAGTCGGTATGCACATCCAGCGAAATGCTGTAATGCTCGGTGAACTGTTGTTGTTGGGCGGCCTGGCGGATCAGATCCTGGCTTTCCTGTAGCAACAAGGGTTCATTCCCGCTCAATAAATAACAAGCGCGCAGCCCCTCTCGGAGCTGCGCGGCAAGTTGTTCAGGATAAAGACGGATCATTGTGTTGCAGTACTGGCCGCTTTTTCACCAGCGATCGCGGCTTTTTCTTGCGTCTCTTGCACCGCCGCGTGCACCGCCAGCATCTTACGCAGAATTTGCTGGGCAGCCTGCTCACGCATTTCCTGCATGATGATTTCCTGTTCGGAGTCTTTGGCCAAGGCGGTTAACGGGTTATCAAAGAACGAACGGAAGACTTTGACATTAATCGGGTAAATGTCATGGCCTGGGATCAGCACCTGAGCCTGTACCGTCATCACCATTTGATACTCCGCCGTTTTACCATCCTGGAAGATCGACACCGTATCCTGGCTTTGCGTCGAATTGACGATGCGCAGTGACGGGACTTCCTTGTGGGCCGGATCGTATTTAACCACGCTGGCACCGCTCAGACGCAATTGCTCGCGCACCGCACGGGTCAGTGGGCCAAAGGGATCGTAGCTGTCCAGGATCAGCGTATGCAATTCTGTGGGCACCTGCGCGTTGCCGCGCAGATGAAAACCGCAGCCGGCGGTGACAAGCACCGCCAACCCCAGCAACAACGTCAGAATACGAAGTCGCACAAAGCCTCCTTGAGTTAACCCACAACCAGGTTAAGCAATTTGCCTGGAACATAGATCACTTTACGTACCGTGACCCCTTCCAGATATTTGGCCACCAGATGTTCCTGAGCGGCGCGCTCACGCACTTGTTCTTCGGTGGCATCAGCTGGTACGGTGACTTTTGCCCGTACTTTGCCGTTAACCTGTACCACGACCAGTTTGGAGTCTTCCACCATGGCCGCTTCGTCTGCCTCAGGCCATGGAGCAGTATCTACATCACCTTCAGCACTCAACGCTTGCCACAGGGTGAAACAGACGTGCGGCGTGAACGGATACAGCATGCGAACCACGGCCAGCAAGGCTTCTTGCAGCAGGGCGCGATCCTGTTCAGTTTCCTGCGCTGCACGGCCCAGCTTGTTCATCAGCTCCATCACGGCGGCGATGGCGGTGTTGAAGGTCTGGCGGCGGCCGATATCGTCGGTCACTTTGGCGATGGTTTTATGCACGTCGCGGCGCAGCGCTTTCTGATCTTCATTGAGCGCGCTGACGTCCAGTGGCTGAACGGCCCCTTTCTCAACGTGGTCGTAAGCCAGCTTCCAGACGCGTTTCAGGAAGCGGTTAGCCCCTTCAACGCCGGATTCTTGCCATTCCAGCGTCATTTCTGCCGGGGAAGCAAACATCATGAACAGACGCACGGTATCCGCGCCGTATTTCTCTACCATCACCTGCGGGTCGATGCCGTTGTTCTTCGACTTCGACATTTTGCTCATGCCAGCATAGACCAGTTCGCGGCCTTCTGGATCGGTCGCTTTGACAATGCGGCCTTTCTCATCACGTTCGACGGTAGCATCAACCGGCGATACCCACACGCGTTCACCACTGTTGCCGGTGTAGTAGAAGGCATCGGCCAGCACCATCCCCTGGCACAGCAGGCGTTTGGCCGGCTCGTCTGAATCGACCAGACCCGCGTCGCGCATCAGCTTGTGGAAGAAGCGGAAATACATCAGGTGCATGATGGCGTGTTCGATACCGCCAACGTATTGGTCGACAGGCAGCCAGTAATTGGCCGCCGCCGGATCCAGCATCCCTTTATCGTACTGCGGGCAGGTGTAGCGCGCGTAGTACCAGGAAGACTCCATAAAGGTGTCGAAGGTGTCGGTTTCACGCAGCGCCGGCTGGCCGTTAACGGTGGTTTTTGCCCACTCCGGATCGGCTTTGATCGGGCTGGTGATACCGTCCATCACCACGTCTTCCGGCAGGATCACCGGCAGTTGGTCTGCTGGCGTTGGCATCACTGTGCCGTCTTCCAGCGTCACCATTGGGATTGGTGCACCCCAGTAACGTTGACGGGATACGCCCCAGTCGCGCAGACGGTAGTTCACTTTACGCTGACCCACGCCTTGGGCGACCAGCTTGTCGGCGATGGCGTTAAAGCCAGCCTGGTGATCCAGACCGTCGAATTCGCCGGAATTGAACAGCGTGCCTTTTTCGGTCATCGCTTCGGCGGTGACGTCTGGCTTGCTGCCGTCCAGGTTCAGGATCACCGGTTTGATCTGCAGATGGTATTTAGTGGCAAATTCCCAGTCACGCTGATCGTGGCCAGGAACGGCCATCACCGCGCCGGTGCCGTATTCCATCAACACGAAGTTGGCTACCCAGATCGGCAGCTTCTCACCGCTCAGTGGGTGAATGGCAAACAGGCCGGTGGCCATGCCTTTCTTCTCCATGGTCGCCATTTCGGCTTCGGCAACCTTGGTGTTGCGGCATTCGTCGATAAAGTCGGTCAGCGCCGGGTTATTGATCGCACCCTGTTGTGCCAGCGGGTGTCCGGCGGCAACGGCCACATAGGTGGCTCCCATAAAGGTGTCTGGGCGAGTCGTGTAAACGGTGACTTTTTCAGCGCTGTCGGCGACGTCGAAGGTGATTTCTACCCCTTCGGAACGGCCAATCCAGTTGCGCTGCATGGTTTTCACCTGCTCTGGCCAGCTTTCCAGCGTGTCCAGATCGTTGAGCAGTTGATCGGCGTAATCGGTGATTTTAATAAACCACTGCGGGATCTCTTTACGCTCAACCTTGGTATCGCAGCGCCAGCAGCAGCCGTCGATTACCTGTTCGTTGGCCAGCACGGTCAGATCGTGTGGGCACCAGTTCACCGCCGAGGTCTTCTTGTAGACCATGCCTTTTTCGTACAGCTTGGTGAAGAACCACTGTTCCCAACGGTAGTAGTCAGGATCGCAGGTGGCGATCTCGCGATCCCAGTCATAGCCGAAGCCCAGCAGTTTCAGCTGGTTCTTCATGTATTCGATGTTGTCGTAGGTCCATGGGGCCGGAGCGGTGTTGTTTTTTACCGCCGCGCCTTCTGCCGGCAAGCCAAACGCATCCCAGCCAATCGGCTGTAGCACGTTTTTACCCAGCATACGCTGGTAGCGGGAGATCACGTCGCCAATGGTGTAGTTACGAACATGACCCATGTGCAGGCGACCAGAAGGGTAGGGCAGCATGGATAGGCAGTAATACTTTTCCTTGCTGGCGTCTTCGGTAACCTTGAAAGTTTGCTTCTCTTGCCAGTGAAGCTGTACGTTCGATTCTATCTCTTCGGGGCGGTATTGCTCTTGCATGGCGGCCGATGGTCCTGTAGGTGTGTAACAGCTACATCCGTAGCATTCTGTGAGTATCTTTAGATCTGCATAGCATAGCTGATAAGACCTGTCGGCAACAACACCAAGCGCCCCGACTCGGCGTATTAAAAAAATAACCGTGCCATGATGCGACTCACAATCTGCCAATCCCTCACCTTGCCAAGCCACATCAGTGATTTACGACTAAAATAATAACGAGTAGTTTGAGGGGAGAAGTCCTGTCGCAGTAGTTCATCTAGGAGAAGCTATGAACAAGGTTGCTCAGTATTACCGCGAGTTGGTGACGTCGCTGACGGAACGTTTAAAGAACGGCGAACGTGATATTGACCAATTGGTCGCCAGCGCCGAGAAACGCTTGAACGAAGTGGAGGAGCTAAGCCGTACGGAAGTGGAGCAGTTAACCCGGGCGGTGCGCCGCGATTTGGAGGAGTTTGCCCGCAGCTATGAAGAAAGCCGCGAGGATTTCACCGACAGCGTGTTTATGCGCGTGATCAAGGAGAGCCTGTGGCAGGAACTGGCGGATATCACCGATAAAACCCAGTTGGAGTGGCGCGAGGTGTTCAAGGATGTCAGCCATCACGGTGTCTATCACAGCGGCGAGGTGGTCGGGTTGGGTAATCTGGTGTGTGAGAAATGTCATCACCATCTGGCTTTCTATACGCCAGAAGTGCTGCCGCTATGCCCGAAGTGCGGTCACGATCAGTTCCAGCGCCGGCCGTTTGAACCTTGATATATTGGCAGAGATGTTAGGTTAAATAGCTGTGACGATGGATGTTACAGCTGGGGATTATGTAGAACGCCGACACGCCGTAAACCCGTCCATGGGGGCTCGCAATCGCGCATCCCTGCGCTCAACGGTCGGCTAACCTGCATAATCCCCACCTGCCAGAGACCTCGGCGTAGCGGTAAAAAGCGGGTTCGGAGTTGTGTTCAGGTGCAGGGGGGAGTTGTCACGGGGCTGATGCAGAGAGTGTCGTAAAGTTGTGGCACATTCGGTTCCCTCATCCCAACCCTTTCCCAAAGGGCGAGGGAACTGTCTGGAGCACTTGGTTGGTTTGTGCTGCTTCGGGAAGTAGGGAGTAAAGGAATTACGCAGAAAAATCAACAAGTCCTCTCATCCAAGGTGTATCACCGTATTTTCAGGCCCGCTCGATCGGTTCCCTCTCCTGGGGGAGAGGGTTAGGGTGAGGGGGAATTTAATAACGGGAAACGCACTCAACCAGCAGATCGATAAAGCCCTGGCGGTTGATATGAGTCAGCACTTCGACGTTGGCCGGTTTCCCGTTTTGACCAAACTCATCCACCACCGTCATACCCACGGTATATTGCCCTTGGGTTTCCACACCAACCCACAGTTCACGGCTTTCAAACAGCTCCGGAGCCAGCAGCCAGGCGATGGTGCAAGGATCGTGCATGGCAGCACCGGGCAGGCCACGTGGGTGGCTGAGATACAGCGGCAGATAGAAATCAAGCATGCTGGCTACCGCTGCCGCCACCGGATTATTAATGCTGCGGATGCGTTCGATATCCTGCGGTAACACCAATGCCTGATGGGTGACGTTCAGCCCGGCCATGGTCAGCGGTACGCCGGATTGCAGCACGATTTCGGCCGCTTCCGGATCGACATAGATATTGAATTCGGCTACCGGCGTGGTGTTGCCCGCATTCATCCCACCGCCCATAAACACGATGCGTTCGATCTTCTCTTTCAGCTCGGCGTGCTGTGATAGCAGCAAAGCGATGTTGGTCATCGGGCCGGTCACTACCAGCGTCATCGGCTCAGGGCTGGAGCGCAGCAGGTCGGCAATCAGTTCGACCGCCGTCTGTTTTACTGGCTGGAAGCTAGGGGCGGGCAGATGGGTATTGCCCATGCCGGTATCACCGTGCACGTAATCGGCAATCACCAGATCGCGCATCAAGGGCTTGGCGGCACCGCCAGCGACCAGAACGTCTGGCCGTTGCATCAGCGTCAGCAGGCCGAGCGCGTTATGCAGGGTTTTTTGCGGTGTCTGGTTACCGGCAGAAGTGGTAACGGCTTTGACATCCAAGGTTGGGGCGCGTAGCGCCATGGCAAGGGCAATAGCGTCATCAAGGCCTGGGTCACAATCGATAATAATGGGGCGGGGCATCACTTTCTCCTTCAGCGTTATAGTTATGCTGTGAGGATCGGGGGAAAGCGTGAAAGAAACAAGCACTATTGATGCGCCCTGAGAACCAGGGCGCATCTGGCGGATCAATGCAGGATTTTGGCCAGGAAGTCTTTGGCACGCTCGGACTGCGGGTTGTTGAAGAAGTCATCTTTATTGGTGTCTTCGACAATCTTCCCTTCATCCATAAAGATCACCCGGTGGGCCACTTTACGGGCAAAGCCCATTTCGTGAGTTACCACCATCATGGTCATCCCTTCCTGTGCCAGTTTCACCATGACGTCCAGCACCTCGTTGATCATTTCCGGATCCAGCGCAGAGGTTGGCTCATCGAACAACATGGCAATTGGGTCCATGCACAGCGCGCGGGCAATCGCTACACGCTGCTGCTGGCCACCGGAAAGTTGCCCAGGGAATTTGTTGGCATGTGCAGACAGGCCTACACGTTCGAGCAGTTTCAGGGCCTTATCCTGCGAGGCTGCCTTGTCGCGCTTGAGGACTTTGACCTGTGCCAGTGTCAGGTTCTCGATGATCGACAGATGGGGGAACAGCTCGAAATGCTGGAACACCATCCCCACCTTGGAGCGCAACTGCGCCAGGTTGGTGCTCTTGCTGTTGACCTGAATGCCGTTAACTTCGATATCGCCTTTCTGGATCGGCTCCAGCCCGTTAACGGTTTTAATCAGGGTCGATTTACCTGAGCCGGAAGGACCGCAGACTACCACCACTTCGCCTTTTTTGACTTCGGTGGTGCAGTCGGTCAGAACCTGAAAGTGACCGTACCACTTAGAAACATTTTTCAGGGATATCATCAAACAGTCCTTTTCTTCAAATAGCTTACCAGCGCCGAGGCGGCGAGACTGATAACAAAATAGACCAAACCGGCGAACAGGATCATTTCCACCTGCGTACCGTCGCGCTCACCAATGGTTGACGCGGTGCGGAAGAAGTCGGCCAGGCTAAGTACGTAAACCAGCGAGGTGTCCTGGAACAGCACGATCCCCTGGGTCAGCAGCAGCGGCACCATGGCACGGAACGCCTGCGGCAGGATCACCAGCCGCATTGATTGCCACTGGGTCATGCCCAACGCCAGCGAGGCAGAGGATTGGCCGCGCGAAACGCTCTCAATACCTGCCCGGATAATCTCCGAGTAGTAGGCGGCTTCAAACAGTGAAAAGGCTACCATAGCCGAGATGAGGCGAATATCGGTTTTCGGTGACAGCCCAAGAACTTGTTGTAATAAGCTTGGAACCACCAGATAGAACCACAGCAGCACCATCACCAGCGGTACGGAACGGAACAGGTTGACGTACAGCGCCGCGAACCAGCTAATCACCTTGATCGACGACAGGCGCATCACCGCCAGAACGGTGCCCCACAGGATACCGAACACAATCGCCGTCACGGTGATTTTCAGCGTGACGACCAGCCCTTGCAGCAGGTACGGGAAGCTTGGGACAATCGATCCCCAATCAAATTGGTACATTATTTACTCCCCATATGGCCAGGTAACTGCACTTTCTTCTCGACGATGCGCATAAACAGCATGATCACGGCGTTGATCGCGACATAGGCGAGGGTGATGGCAGTAAAGGATTCATAGGCGTGTGCGGAGTAATCCAGCAGCTTACCGGCCTGCGCGGCCATGTCCACCAGCCCGATGGTCGAGGCGATAGCGGAGTTTTTTACCAGGTTGAGCATTTCCGAGGTCATCGGTGGCACGATCACTCGGTAGGCGTTAGGCAACAGCACATAGCGATAGGTTTGTGGCAGCGTCAGACCCATTGCCAGCCCGGCAGCCTGTTGTCCGCGTGGCAGGGATTGGATCGCGGCACGCACCTGTTCGCAGACGCGAGCGGCGGTAAATAGCCCAAGGCACAGCATGGACGAAACGAAGAATTGCACGTTGGGATCGAGTTCGCTCTTGAACCACATGCCGAGCTCGGCCGGCAGCAGTTCCGGCATCACCAGATACCAGGTAAAGAATTGGACGATTAAGGGCACGTTACGGAACAGTTCGACGTAACAGGTCCCTAGTGAGGAGAGAAAACGGTTGGGTACGGTGCGTAAGATACCGAACAGTGAACCGACAAAGAAGGCAATAATCCATGCACAGACGGAGAGGGCGACCGTGACCTGAAAGCCAGACCAGATCCAGCCCAGATAGGTGGTATTCCCAAACGGGGCCTGCTGCAGGAAGATACCCCAGTTCCAATCTATTGACATAACAAACTCCGCTAAACAGGTGTAGAACACCTTACAACTTGATGACCGTTCGCCTACCCGGTAGGCCGGGCCGTGTCAGGAAAAAATGCGGGAGGGGAACGGCCTCCCGCATCACTGTCTGTCCTGTTAACAGTCATCTACAACAGCCAGCTCGGGCTGGCTTTATCTTTTAGATTAGTTCAGTGCTTTGTCGTTAGGTTGTTTAAACAGTTGCTTCATGTCGTCAGACAGGTCGAAGTTCATGTTGAGATTTTTTGGTGGGATTGGCTGTTTGAACCAGACGTCAAACCACTTGGCAGCCTGGCCAGAGGTCTGAGCCTGTGCGATGGTTTCATCCACCAGCTTTTTGAACTCAGGATCGTCTTTACGCATCATGCAGCCATAGGCTTCTTTGGACTGCGGGGTGGCAATGATTTCCCACTGATCCGGCTGCTTGGCCTTGGCGCGTTCGCCTGCCAGCAGGGCATCATCCATCATAAACGCCACGGCACGGCCACTTTCCAGGGTGCGGAATGAGTCACCGTGGTCTTTGGCACTGATGATGCGCATTTTCATCTGATCTTTGTCGTTCAGCTTGTTGAGCAGTACTTCGGACGTGGTGCCTGAAGTGACGACCACCGCTTTACCGGCCAGATCTTTAAAGTCTTTGATGTCCGAGCCTTTCTTGACCAGCAGACGGGTACCGACGACAAAAATGGTATCAGAGAATGCGGCCTGTTTCTGGCGCTCGAGGTTGTTGGTGGTGGAACCACACTCGAAATCGAAGGTACCGTTCTGCAATAGCGGGATACGGTTTTGCGAGGTGATCGGCAGCATTTTCACCTGCAGATTCGGCTCGTTCAATTTCTTCTTGATAGCATCAACGATTTGGTTGGAATAGTCCTGGGAGTAACCCACCACTTTCTGCTGATTATCATAGTAGGAGAACGGCACTGAGGATTCACGGTGGCCGACAACAATCACGCCGTTATCTTTGATCTTTTTCAGCGTGCCGGTCAGTTCTTCTGCATGGGCTACGCTACTCGCCATCCCGATCAGCAATAACGATAACGCCAACTTACGCATTTGCATGGTCCAACTCCTATGCTGTTGTGATTACCCGCCCTCTGGGAGTGCGGGTGAAAGCGGTTAGAACTATAAAGATAGTCTTAGACCCGATTCCCGATAGAAAATAACCGATTGTGAACAAGATGAAACTAAGTTGTTTCATTTTTTGCGACATCACGCGCACCAAATCAATGCAATAAACCCCTGATGCACCACTTGGGTGCGAAGCTTGCTCTGGGGTTGTGCATCATTGGCTCTCTCTGGACAGGGCTGAATAAACCTAGCCCCTGCAAGATGACGTTCACCGGCTAGACAGATTAATTAAAGCAAGGAGCATGCCAGAAACGGCGAGGAGGGAAGATGTTACTGGGAAGTGAAGAAGGGCACGGTCAGGCACCGTGCCCTGAGCGCGTTTATTTGCTGCGGCGGCCAACCAGCAGCGCGAGGCCCGCCATCAGCACGGTGATGATCCACACTGGCGCAGAGCCAAAGCGGGCATACGGCGTGATACCGGTGGTTGGGGTAACCTTCACTTCCAACACCTGACGGGTGAACTGCGGGATGGAGGCCAATACTTCGCCTGTTGGCCCAACGGCGGCGGTGATGCCGTTATTGGTGCTGCGTAGCAACGGCCTGCCCAGCTCCAATGAACGCATACGCGCCATCTGGAAGTGCTGCCACGGGCCGATGGAGTGGCCGAACCAGGCGTCGTTGGACACGGTCAGCAGGAAGTTGGTATCCGGACGGAAGTTGTCGCGCACCTGCTGGCCCAGCACGATTTCATAGCAGATGGCTGCCGTCAGGTTGTACCCACGCACGCTGAGCTGTGGCTGCACGTAGTCACCGCGGCTGAACGAGGACATTGGCAGGTCAAATAACGGAGCCAACGGACGCAGCAGCGTTTCCAACGGCACAAATTCACCGAATGGCACCAGGTGATGTTTGTCATAGCGATTGGCTGCCGGGTAGCTGTAAGGCTTTTCCTCACCAAGCACGATCACGCTGTTGAAGAACTTTATGCCTTGCGGCGTAGCGCGTGCGTCCACAATACCGGTGATCAGGCTGCTGTTCTTGGCGCGCATCAGATCGTCCATCATGGTCAGGAAACCGTTCTGATTGCTCTCCACATCGGGAATGGCGGATTCCGGCCAGATGATGATCGGCGTTTTGCCCATCAACGGACGGCTCTCATCCAGATAGGTTTGCAGCGTGCTGAGCAACGCCTTCGGATCCCACTTCATCGACTGCTCGATATTGCCCTGCACCATGGCGACGTTCACCGCTTTATCCGGCTGCGGTGTAAACCAGTGGATCTGGCGCAGTGGCCACGGCAGCAGCAGCATGGCGATAGCAATTACCGCCGGGGTGATGCGCCGTTGATTGACGGCAAACACCAGCAGGCCGCTGAGGGACATCAGGAGCAGGGTGATCGCATCCATGCCCAGCAACGGCGCAATGCCTTTCAGCGGGCCGTCGATCTGGGTGTAACCGAATTGCAGCCAAGGGAAACCGGTAAGTACCCAGCCACGCAGGAACTCGGTCAGTTGCCACAGTGCCGGAGCGGCAATCGCCAGACGCCACCAGGTGGTGCGTGGCCAGAGGCGCGTCAGCAAACCGGCGAACAACCCGGTATACAGCGAAAGGTAGGCGGCCAGCAACACGACCAGGAAGATATTGATGGCAAACGGCATGCCGCCAAAATTGGCAATGCTGACGTACACCCAGTTCACGCCGCTGCCAAACAGCCCCAAACCCCAACAAAAGCCGAGCAGGGCGGATTGTTTGGTGGTGCGGTTGAGGGTAACAGCCAACAGGCCGAACAGCGAGACAATGGCGGCAGGCCAGATATCATAAGGGGAGAAGGCCAGCGTGCCACAGGCACCGGTCAAAAGCGCCAGCAGGGCGCGTACCCGCTGGCGATCAAGTAATGAGGCTTTAACCATGTGTGAGTTATTCTTCCAGTTTCGGTTGCGGGGCGTCGTCCGGAATTTTGACATGAACCTGGATGATACGTCGACTGTCGGCCATCGCAACCTTAAATAGGTAACCTTCGATTTCAATGGTTTCCCCACGGGCAGGCAGGTGGCCGAAGGCTTGCATCACCAGGCCGCCGATGGTGTCGACCTCGTCGTCGCTGAAGTGGGTGCCGAAGATGTCGTTGAAGTCTTCGATCGGTGCCAGCGCACGCACGGTGAACATGTGGCGGCTCAGTTGGCGAACGTCGCGATCTTCCTCATCGTCATATTCGTCTTCGATTTCCCCGACAATCAGCTCCAGAATGTCTTCGATGGTCACCAGACCAGAAACGCCGCCGAATTCATCAATGACAATCGCCATGTGATAACGCTGGGAGCGGAACTCCTTCAGCATCCGGTCAACCCGCTTGCTTTCCGGCACCACAACCGCGGTACGCAGCACCTTGTCGATGCTGAATGGCTCGGAGTCTGCGCGCATAAACGGCAGCAGGTCCTTGGCCATCAGAATGCCTTCGATGTGATCTTTATCTTCGCTGATCACCGGGAAGCGCGAGTGGGCGGATTCGATAATCACGTCCAGGCACTCTTCCAGCGTCTGGTTACGCTTGAGCGTCACCATCTGGGAGCGTGGGATCATGATGTCGCGCACGCGCTGCTCGGCGATATCCATCACGCCTTCCAGCATGTCACGGGTATCGGGATCGATCAGGTCGTTTTGCTCGGAATCACGGATCAGCTCTACCAGATCGCCACGGTTTTTCGGTTCACCGTGGAACAGCTGGTTAAGGATAAGAGTAAAGAACCCCTTCTTGGGACTGGGGCTGTCATTGTTGGATGAATGGTCGTCGCTCATGGCGTTTTAGTTAATATCACTCTATTGAGTTATCAAAATTAGCGACAGCCCCATAGGGGGCTGCGGGGTGCTCAGCTAACATCAGGTGGGATCTTTTTCCGCGAGGTAAGGGTCCGGGTAACCCATCTCCTGCATAATCTCGGTTTCCAAAGATTCCATTTCTTCGGCTTCATCGTCTTCGATGTGGTCATACCCTAGCAGATGAAGGCTACCGTGAACAACCATATGCGCCCAGTGTGCTTCCAGCGCTTTCTGTTGTTCAACCGCTTCCTGTTCAACCACTTGACGGCAAATAATCAAATCACCCAACAGCGGCAGTTCGATTTCCGGTGGCGCCTCGAACGGGAATGATAACACGTTGGTGGGCTTGTCTTTACCACGATAAGTCAGGTTTAGCTCATTGCTTTCCGCCTCGTCCACCAGACGGATGGTCACTTCGGCCTCTTCCTGAAACTGTGGCAGCACACCTTCCAGCCAGCGCTGGAAAGTGGCTTCATCTGGTAATCCTTCACTGCTGGCGCAGGCAATTTGTAAATCCAGAATAACCTGGCTCATGGCGTTTCCTGTTCGGAGGCAACCGGTGCCTCACGTCTACGTTGTTCGGCGATGGCATCTTTGCGCTGTTGTTCGGCGGCTTCCCAGGCTTCATAGGCGATAACCACACGAGCGACAACCGGGTGACGCACCACGTCTTCACTGTGGAAGAAGTTAAAGCTGATCTCTTCCACTTCAGACAGCACTTCCACCGCATGGCGCAGGCCGGATTTCTGATTGCGTGGCAGGTCGATCTGGGTCACGTCGCCAGTGATCACCGCTTTCGAGTTAAAACCGATGCGCGTCAGGAACATCTTCATCTGCTCGATGGTGGTGTTCTGGCTTTCATCGAGAATGATGAAAGCGTCATTCAGCGTACGGCCACGCATGTAGGCCAACGGCGCAACTTCGATCACGTTGCGCTCGATCAGCTTCTCTACGCGCTCGAAGCCCAGCATTTCAAACAGGGCGTCATACAGCGGGCGCAGATATGGGTCGACTTTCTGGCTCAGGTCGCCCGGCAGGAAGCCCAGCTTCTCGCCTGCTTCAACCGCAGGGCGGGTCAGCAGGATACGGCGGATTTCCTGACGCTCCAGTGCATCCACCGCTGCGGCAACCGCCAGATAGGTTTTACCGGTACCCGCCGGACCAACGCCGAAGGTGATGTCATGGGCGAAAATATTGGCGATGTACTGCGCCTGGTTCGGCGTGCGGGGCTTGACCATGCCGCGCTTGGTCTTGATGGTGACCGATTTGCCGTAATCCGGCACGCTCTCGGCGACTTGCTCCAGCACCCGGCTCTCTTTGATGGCCAGGTGGATTTGCTCCGGGTCGATATCTGGCGTCACGCCACGGATCGGCGCGGTATCAACATACAGATGGCGCAGGATATCGGCGGCGGCAACCACGCACAGGTTTTTACCAACCAGCTTGAAGCGGTTGTCACGGCGGTTGATTTCAATCCCCAGCCGGCGTTCGAGTTGTTTGATGTTGTCATCAAACGGGCCACACAGGCTCAACAGGCGTTGATTATCTGCGGGCTCCAACAGGATTTCTTGTGTTGCGACGTTCAAACGATTCCTCAAGGCTCAACAGGGCCTGGTTGATGTCACGTTACGCGATTTCAGCGCGCACACTACCTTGAATTATTCATGGTGTACCGCACCGACGCAAGTTTACCTCTGATCTATCTGTGCGCGGGGGAAGGAATTCAAGGGGGGATGGGGCAGAATTGGGCCAAATAAGTTGGCCCAACAGGAGGTTAAGCGGCGAAATCAGTTCTTTTTCACAAACTCGGATTTCAGCTTCATCGGGCCAAAGCCGTCGATCTTGCAGTCGATATTGTGATCGCCTTCCACCAGACGGATGTTCTTCACCTTGGTGCCGATCTTCAGCATGGAGGAGCTGCCTTTGACCTTCAGATCCTTGACCACGGTAACCGCGTCGCCGTCGGCCAGCAGGTTGCCGTTGGCATCTTTGACGATCAGGGTATCGGCATCTTCAACGGCCACGCTATCGCTCCACTCGTGGGCGCACTCTGGGCAGATGAACATGGCGTTATCCTGGTAAGTGTATTCGGAATTGCACTTCGGGCAGTGTGGGAGTTGCATTATTGTGTCGCCTTATCATCAAAATAAAAAAACAAAATTACCGGACAGTGACTGCCCGGCAGAGAAAAAGGAAAATGCCAAGGTGGCGGGGCGATTAAGGTTGGTAGCTACCGACGCCCAGCTCATCTTCCTTACGGGTACGTGCTATCACCGCTTGAGGTGATTGGTGCACGCGCAGTTCCATCTGCTGTTCGGTGCGGACCAGGGTGCCGCGCAGAGAGTTGGTTAACACTTCAGTAATTTCGACGTCGACGAACTGGCCGATCAAATCTGGTGTCCCCTCAAAGTTGACCATCCGGTTGCATTCGGTACGGCCAGAGAGTTCCATCAGGCTTTTGCGGGACGTCCCCTCGACCAGAATGCGTTGCACGGTGCCCAGCATACGGCGGCTGAACTGCATTACCTGCTGGTTGATGCGCTCTTGCAGCAGATACAGACGCTGCTTTTTCTCTTCTTCGCTGACATCGTCCACCATGTCTGCCGCCGGGGTCCCGGGGCGTGAAGAGTAGATAAAGCTGAAGCTGGTATCGAAGTTCACCTGAGCAATCAGGTTCATGGTCTGTTCAAAGTCAGCGTTGGTTTCCCCTGGAAAACCGATAATGAAATCGGAGCTGAACTGGATATTCGGCCGTGCCTGACGCAGCTTGCGGATAATCGCTTTGTATTCCAGCGCCGTATGCGCGCGTTTCATCATGGTCAGAATACGATCTGAACCGCTTTGTACCGGCAGATGCAGGAAGCTGACCAGTTCGGGCGTATCTTCATACACCGCAATAATATCGTCGCTGAACTCAATCGGGTGGCTGGTGGTGAAGCGGATGCGATCGATACCGTCGATAGAGGCCACCAGACGCAGCAGTTCGGCGAAGGAACAGATGCCGCCGTCATAGGTTGCGCCACGATAGGCGTTGACGTTCTGGCCCAGCAGGTTGACTTCACGCACGCCCTGGGCGGCAAGCTGGGCGACTTCGAACAGCACATCGTCGCTGGGGCGGCTGACTTCTTCACCACGGGTGTACGGCACCACGCAGAACGTACAGTATTTGTTGCAGCCTTCCATGATCGAGACAAAGGCGGTTGGCCCATCGGCACGGGGTTCCGGCAGGCGATCGAACTTTTCGATTTCCGGGAAGCTGATGTCAACGATCGGGCTATGCGAACCGCGCACGTGATTGATCATCTCCGGTAGGCGATGCAAGGTCTGTGGGCCAAAAACGATGTCAACGCACGGCGCGCGCTGGCGCAGATGCTCACCTTCCTGCGAAGCAACGCAACCGCCGACGCCAATAATCAGGTCGGGATTGTTCTTCTTCAGCAGCTTCCAACGGCCCAACAACGCGAAAACCTTTTCCTGCGCCTTCTCGCGGATCGAGCAGGTATTAAGCAGCAACACGTCCGCCTCTTCAGCGTTTTCAGTCCACTCGAAGCCGTGTGTGCTTCCCAGTAAATCCGCCATTTTCGATGAGTCGTACTCATTCATCTGGCAGCCCCAGGTTTTGATATGTAGTTTTTTCGTCATTGACTTGCCATTACTCAGTGCGGAGAGAAAATTGCGTTACGCGCCATGCAGGAAGACCATTGTAATCATTTGGCGCGCTGGTGACCAGCGAAGCGACCGCGACTAAAAATCCGGTATACTGATCCCATATGCCTTCACTGGCCAATTTAACGAAAAGTATAGCCAAATGAACACTTCACAGAAACGCTTTGATGCCGTGGTGGTTGGCGGTGGGATGGTTGGGGCTGCCGCCGCGCTGGGGCTGGCCCGATCCGGATTGACGGTGGCACTGTTAGAACACGAAGCCCCAGAGGCGTTCGATCCCCAAAGCCCGCCGGACCTGCGGATTTCCGCCATTGGCTGTACCTCCGTTGGCCTGCTCAAGCAGCTTGAAGCCTGGCCTGCAGTGTTGCAGATGAGATCGGCTCCGTACCGCAGGCTGGAAACCTGGGAATGGGAATCCTCGCGGGTAGCGTTTGACGCGGCAACGCTTGGGTTGCCGGAATTGGGGTTCATGGTCGAAAACCGTATTTTGCAGCTCGCTTTGTGGCAGCAGTTGGAGCAATGCGAGAATTTAACGCTGTACTGCCCTGTCCGGCTGCAAGCGCTGCAGCGGGCCGATGACCACTGGCAGGTCACGTTAAGCTCGTCAGAGACGTTACAGACGCGTTTGGTGGTGGGTGCCGATGGGGCTCACTCACAGGTGCGCAAGTTGGTGGCAATTGGCACCAGCGGTTGGCAATACCGTCAGGCCTGCATGTTGATCACCGTGGAAACTGACCAACCGCAGCAGGACGTGACCTGGCAGCAGTTCCTCCCTTCCGGCCCGCGTGCGTTCCTGCCGCTGTACGATCGCTGGGCCACGCTGGTGTGGTACGACAGTCCGCAGCGTATCCGGCAGTTGCAGGCGCTGCCCATGGCACAACTCGAACAGGAGATTGCGGCAGCCTTCCCATCTCGCCTGGGTAACGTGAAAGCCCATGCCGCCGGATCTTTCCCGTTGGTACGCCGTCATGCGCAACGCTATGTGCAATCTGGGCTGGTGCTGCTCGGTGATGCGGCGCACACCATCAACCCGCTGGCCGGGCAGGGGGTAAACCTCGGCTATCGCGATGTGGATGCATTATTGGCGATCGTGGCCGATGCCCGTGAGCAGGGAGAGGATTGGGCGAGTGAGCCGGTGCTGATGCGCTATCAGCGCCGTCGTCGTACCGATAACCTGCTGATGCAAAGCGGCATGGATCTGTTCTATACCGCTTTCAGCAATAACCTGGCTCCGCTGGGCGTGGCGCGCAATCTGGCGTTGATGGTAGCTGAGCGGGCGGGCAATCTGAAAGAGCGGGCATTGAAATACGCATTAGGGCTGTGATGGCAAAAACCGAACGGGTTCGGTTCCTCATGCCAAATCTAGGGGCGCTGCACGCTGCGCCCGATTAGTTCGTCCGTTATTCCAAACGCAGAAAAGCAAAAAGCCCGCCGAAGCGAGCTTTTCTAAATTTGGCTGGGGTGCCAGGATTCGAACCTGGGTATGCTGGTATCAGAAACCAGAGCCTTACCGCTTGGCGACACCCCAATGGTAAAACAAAACAGTATGGTGGCTACGACGGGATTTGAACCTGTGACCCCATCATTATGAGTGATGTGCTCTAACCAGCTGAGCTACGTAGCCGTTTTACTATTTCTTAATGCTGGTCAACGGTGTTGTATGGCTGGGGTACCTGGATTCGAACCAGGGAATGCTGGTATCAAAAACCAGTGCCTTACCGCTTGGCGATACCCCAATAACACAATTAACTTTTTTACAGCGCCCCATCCTGAAAAAGATGGCTGGGGTACCTGGATTCGAACCAGGGAATGCTGGTATCAAAAACCAGTGCCTTACCGCTTGGCGATACCCCAATAGCATATCATCTTGTTACAGCGAACCACCTGAAAGATGGCTGGGGTACCTGGATTCGAACCAGGGAATGCTGGTATCAAAAACCAGTGCCTTACCGCTTGGCGATACCCCACCTGCTGTATGCAGACCGATGAGAGAGAATGGTGCGGGAGGCGAGACTTGAACTCGCACACCTTGCGGCGCTAGAACCTAAATCTAGTGCGTCTACCAATTTCGCCACTCCCGCAAAAAAGATTGGTGGCTACGACGGGATTCGAACCTGTGACCCCATCATTATGAGTGATGTGCTCTAACCAACTGAGCTACGTAGCCATCTTTTTTCGCGCAACCTTCATCGGCGTTGCGGGGCGCATTATGCGTATATGGTCGATTTGCGTCAACTAGTTTTTTCCCGAAAAAGCGACTGCACGCGTTGTTTGACTGGGTTGTGAACAGTATGGTGATAAAAGCGGCAGTTCGGGCGATTAATGGTTGAAAACATCAACAAAAATGCCCCTCACCCCAGCCCTCTCCCAAAGGGCGAGGGAGCTGTCTGGCGTTGTTGATAGGTAATGTGGTATTCCGTAGGGGCGCCGCATGCTGCGCCCGTGCTGAGGTCAGGTTCTGGCGTTAAAATGTAGCACGTACGGTCCCCTCTCCCTGTGGGAGAGGGTTAGGGTGAGAGGGTTACTTATAGGCAGATTGGTGTACGCCTACGGCACGGCCTGAAGGATCGTCCATGCTTTTGAAGGACTCGTCCCATTCGATGGCTTTTGCCGACGAGCAGGCTACGGACGGGCCACCCGGGACACATTCTGCTGCGCTTGGCAGAGGGAATAGTTCTTCGAAGATCTCGCGGTACAGGTAGCCTTCTTTACTGGTTGGCGTGTTGTACGGGAAACGGAAACGTGCGGTTTCCAACTGTTGGTCGCTGATCTGCTTGGCGGCCACTTCTTTCAGCGTATCGATCCAGCTGTAACCCACGCCGTCGGAGAACTGCTCTTTCTGGCGCCAGGCCACGCTGGCCGGCAGGTAAGACTCGAAACACTGGCGGATAATGTGTTTTTCCATCTTGCCGTTGCCGCACATTTTATCCTGCGGGTTGATGCGCATTGCCACGTCGAGGAAGTTTTTATCCAGGAACGGTACGCGGGCTTCCACACCCCAGGCAGACATCGCTTTGTTGGCACGGGCGCAGTCGTACATATGCAGCGCCAGCAGTTTACGTACGGTTTCCTCATGGAATTCTTTGGCGTTTGGCGCTTTATGGAAGTACAGATAGCCGCCGAACACCTCATCCGCCCCTTCGCCAGACAGCACCATCTTGATACCCATCGCCTTGATTTTACGCGACATCAGGTACATCGGCGTAGAAGCACGGATGGTGGTCACATCGTAGGTTTCGATGTGGTAGATCACATCGCGGATAGCGTCCAGACCTTCCTGCACCGTGAAGTGAATTTCATGGTGAACGGTGCCCAGGTGGTTAGCCACTTCTTTGGCAGCACGCAAATCCGGTGAACCTTCCAGCCCGACGGCGAAGGAGTGCAGCTGCGGCCACCAGGCTTCGCTCCGCTCATCATCTTCGACCCGGCGTGCGGCATACTTTTTAGTGATGGCAGAAATCACCGAAGAGTCCAGCCCGCCAGAGAGCAACACGCCGTAAGGCACGTCGGACATCAGATGGCTTTTTACCGACTCTTCCAGCGCGTTGCGCAGGGCGTTGGCATCGGTAACGTTGTCTTTGACGTTGTCATAATCGAACCAGTCACGCTGATAATATTCGCGGATCTCACCCTCTTTGCTCCACAGGTAGCTGCCTGCCGGGAACTCTTTAATGCTGCGGCAAATCGGCACCAGCGCTTTCATTTCAGAAGCAACAAACAGGTTACCGTGCTCATCGTGGCCCATATACAGCGGGATGATGCCGAGATGGTCGCGGCCAATCAGGTAAGCGTCCTGTTCGGTGTCGTACAGGGCGAAGGCAAACATACCTTGCAGATCGTCCAGGAAGTCCGGGCCTTTTTCCTGATACAGCGCCAGGATCACTTCACAGTCGGAGGCGGTCTGGAATTCATAGCGTTCACCCAGTTGCTGGCGCAGGGCCTGGTGGTTATAAATCTCACCGTTAACCGCCAATACGTGGGTGTGCGCAGCGTTATACAGCGGTTGAGCCCCGTTGTTCACATCAACGATCGACAGACGCTCATGAACCAGAATGGCTTTATCGCTGGCGAACACGCCGGACCAGTCCGGGCCGCGATGGCGCATCAGGCGAGACAGTTCCAACGCTCTTTTACGCAATTCAACCGGATCGGACTTCAGATCGAGCACACCGAAAATAGAACACATACAAACTCTCCTAACGACATTTTGTGGCGGTGATGTGATGTTGTACAGCGCGCCTGCATACTCAGTAACGGTGCGGCTCTGCTGCCTTCTGATAATGAAAATGCGTCAAAAGCCGAGGTACATGCAAGCGATTTAACGTTGCGCTGAAAAATAGTCTGGAGGGGAGTGGTTAAAATTAGCGGATATTCATTTTTTAAGGATATAAATTATCGAATCGCTAATTTTTTGCCGAATGGGTAGCGGCAGGGGGAAATTTTCTGGCGTTCATTGTGGATCCGGCGATCGGTGCTTCCCCCTCACCCCAACCCTCTCTCCCAAAGGGCGAGGGAGCCAGTACGGAGTCGTGGTCAGATGTAGGGGATCGTTTTCGTGGGAATGTCAGGTACAGGAGTTAATTCGTGGCACGTTCGGTCCCCTCTCCTTGTGGGAGAGGGCTAGGGTGAGGGGCCTAAAAAATATTGATATCGGCGACAGAAGGGAAGATATAGCTCGGGCGGAACGGCATGTTTTCGACATCGTTCAACGTTGAGACGCCAGACAACACCAGCACGGTTTCCAACCCGGCCTGGAAGCCCGCCAGAATATCGGTGCGCAGGTTGTCCCCGACGATCACCGTCTCTTCCGAATGGCCCTGCATCTTGTTCAGCGCGGCGCGGATAATCCATGGGCTAGGCTTGCCGACGTAAAACGGCTTACGGCCGGTGATCTTCTCGATCGGTGCACAGAGTGCTCCACAGGCCGGAGTGAAACCGTGGCCGTGGGTATCCGGGTTGGTAGCGATAAACCGCGCCCCGTTGTTCACGAAGAAGGCCGCTTTATGCATCATGTCCCAGTTGTAGGAACGGGTTTCGCCCACGATCACGAAATCCGGGTTGATATCGGTGATGGTAAAACCGGCCTTGTAGAGTTCGTGGATCAGCGCACCTTCGCCCACCACATAGGCTTTCTTACCTTCCTGACGGCGCAGGAAATCGGCCGTCGCCATGGCGGAGGTATAAAACGCGCTTTCCGGCACGTCCAGGCCTGCGGCGGCAAAGCGGTTGGCCAGATCCTGCGCAGTTTGTGAAGGGTAGTTGGTTAGCACCACCAGCGGCATTCCCTGTTCCTGAATACGAGCCAGGAACAGATCGGCACCAGGGATTGGGGTATTGTCATGCAGCAGCACGCCGTCGATGTCACAAATCACGTTTTTGATAGTCATTGTTGCTGGTCTCATGATGAACGGCAGGGCAAAAAGCCAGAAATGCCACCCTGCCAAACAGGCAGTTTAACTTTCTAGCAGCCGTTGGAGAAGTACACCGTTGAGCATGGCCCGTTTAGCCAGGGCAAAAGCACCGATCGCTGAACGATGATTGAGTTCGGAAGTGACCACCGGCAGGTTGCTGCGGAACTCCTTCAGCACCTGGGTGTTGATGCAACTTTGGATGGCAGGTAACAACACCTTGTCCGCTTCGGTGATTTCACCGGCTATCACCACTTTTTGTGGGTTGAACAGGTTGATGGCGATGGCGACCGCTTTGCCCAGGTAACGGCCAACGTGTTCGATCACTTCGCTGGCCAGCAAGTCACCCCGATTGGCGGCTTTGCAGATCGCGCCAATGCTACAGTCGTCCAGCGTCATTTTGCTGGGGTAGCCCTGTGTCAGCAGGTGACGTACGCGTTGTTCGATAGCGGCGTTGGCCGCTACGGTTTCCAGGCAACCGAAGTTACCGCAATGGCAGCGCTCGCCGAGTGGATCGATTTGAATATGGCCGATTTCGCCCACGTTGCCGTTATTACCGAGGAAGATGTGGCCGTTGACGATGATCCCGGCGCCGGTGCCCCGGTGCAGGCGCACCAGAATGGAGTCTTCACAATCCCGGGTGGCTCCGAAGTAGTGCTCCGCCAGGGCCAGGCTGCGGATATCGTGGCCAACAAAGCTGGTGACGTTGAAGCGTTGCTGAAGATGATCGACCAGAGCCCAGTTGTTGACGCTGATGTGCGGCATATAGCGCACCACGCCTAAAGCCGGATCGACCAGGCCAGGCAGGATCACGGCAATGGCGATCAGTTCGCGCAGTTTGCGCTGATAGCTGTCGATAAACTGGGCAATGGCGTTGAGCAGTGCGTTTTCCAGTGTCTCCTGGGTGCGTTCCGGCAGCGGGTAATGTTCCTCTCCGAGCGACTTGCCGCCCATATCGTACAGGGTGATGGTGGCATCATGCCGGCCCAGGCGAACGGCAACGGTGTGGAAATTGCGGGTTTCACTGACAATGGAAATGGCACGGCGACCACCGGTGGAGGCTTGCTGATCGACTTCTTTGATCAGCCCGCGCTCCAACAGTTGGCGAGTAATTTTAGTGACGCTGGCGGGGGCAAGCTGGCTGAGTTCGGCGATCTGAATGCGTGAGATCGGGCCTTGCTGGTCGATCAGGCGATAAACTGCCGCGCCGTTAAGTTGCTTAACTAAATCAACATTCCCTATTTGTGCTTGTCCGCCAGTGCTCATCAATAATGTTACTCGCTGTTCATGGATTAAACCTCGTTGCCGTTAACGAGGGTCTTGGTGATCTGATAATCACGGGTAAATGCGGTCAGGTTCGCAACCTTGCCGGCTTCGATGGTGCCTAAGCGCTGGTCGACACCGATGGCGCGTGCCGGATAGAGCGTTGCCATACGCAGTGCTTCGTCCAGTGCGATACCGACGTGCTCTACGCTGTTCTGCACTGCTTCAATCATGGTCAGTGCGGAGCCACTCAGGGTGCCGTTTTCGTCAACGCACAGGCCGTCACGATAATATATGGTTTTACCCGCGAAGATAAACTGGTCGATATCCGCGCCCGCAGGGGCGGTGGCATCGGTAACCAGCACCAATTTATCACCTTTTACCCGTTTGGCGTTACGGATACTCGCCCAGGCCACGTGGTGACCATCGGCAATGACGCCGGTATACACTTCTGGCGTATCGAAGATCGCGCCCATCAGGCCCGGTTCGCGGCCACTGATAGTCGGCATGGCGTTATACAGGTGGGTGGCGAAGGTAATGCCTGCGGCGAAACCAACGCGTGCCTGATCGTAAGTGGCGTTGGAGTGGCCAGCGGAAACCACGATCCCGGCGTCGCTCAACTGCTTGATAAAGTGTGGCTCCACCATTTCTGGTGCCAGGGTCACTTTGGTGATCACGTCGGCATTGGCGCACAGGTAGTCGATCATCTCGCTGGTTGGTTTGCGGATAAACGCCGGGTTGTGGGTGCCTTTCTTCTCCAGGCTCAGGTACGGCCCTTCCAGATGCAGACCAAGCGCCTGATTGGGATGGTTCTTCAGATAAGCGCGCATCACGTTGATGCCGTGCTTCATATAATCGTCGCTGCAGGTGATCAGCGTAGGCAGATAGCTGGTACAGCCGGATTTCTCGTTGGCGCGCTGCATTATTTCCAGCGTGGTTTCCGAGATGGCTTCCAGTGAGTCGTTAAATTGCACGCCGCCGCAGCCGTTAAGCTGCACGTCGATAAAACCGGGGGCTAGGATGGCGCCACCCAGATCGCGCGTTTCGATGCCTGCTGGCAGTTCGGCCAGTGGGCAGACTCGTTCAATCAGGCCATCAGCAATCACTACCGCATGGTCATCAAGCACGTCGTGGCCGGTAAAAATCCGGCATTGGGTTAAAGCGAACATGTAGCCCCCTGCAAATAAATTAAAGACTATTAACGCTTTCCGCTTCTAATTCGCGGAAATACTTAACGGTTTTCACTTTCAGTTCCATGGTGGACGGTTCGTCACAAACGACCACGGCTTTAGCGTGCAGTTGCAGGCAGCTAATGGTCCACAGGTGGTTGATGCAGCCTTCCACGGCGGCTTCCAGTGCTTGCGCCTTGCCACGGCCGGTGACCAGGATCATGACTTCTTCGGCATCCAGCAGGGTACCCACGCCGACGGTCAGGGCATATTTTGGCACCTGGCTGACGTCACCGTCGAAGAAGCGCGAGTTGGCAATGCGGGTTTCTTCGGTCAGCGTTTTGATACGGGTGCGTGAAGCCAGGGAAGAAGCCGGTTCGTTGAACGCAATGTGGCCATCGAAGCCCACGCCGCCCATGAACAGATTCACTTTGCCATAGGACTTCATCTTGGCTTCGTACTGACGGCACTCTTCGTCAACGTCCGGCGCGTTGCCGTTCAGCAGGTTGATGTTCTCGCGTGGAATATCAACGTGGTCGAAGAAGTTGCGGTACATGAAGGTGTGGTAGCTTTCCGGGTGTTCCTGCGGCAGGCCAACATACTCATCCATGTTGAAGGTGACAACGTGCTTGAAGCTGACTTCGCCGGCTTTGTGCATCGCGATCAGATGTTTGTAAGCTTCCAGCGGGGTGCCACCGGTCGGCAGGCCGAGTACGAACGGGCGATCTGCAGTCGGTTTGAAGGCATTGATACGCTGAACGATATGGCGTGCGGCCCATTTGCCGACTTGAGTTGTGTCTTGTAGTGGGATAAGTCTCATCGTACACCTCTAGGTAGAATAAACTGTGTCTATACTGGTACGGGCAACAGCCCTAGCTTAAAGCGTAACTCAGCTTTGTGAAGCTGGTGTCAGTCATTAACGCCCGTTTGATTTTTTGAATGATAAAATAAGTTTTGTGCGATGGCTAGCAATGTGGCAGTTTAACACTACTTTTTGGTGACATTTGTCACAAAAAAGGAGGTTTTAATTTGCGATACGAAATAATTTTTTTACACTCCGCATGAGTGATACGTGCCAAGCGTTATTTCTAAAAAGGTAGTGAGTTATCTCAATAAACTGCCAATAGGGTCCGGCATCGGACGAATAGGGGGAAAAGGTGAACATTCTTAGTTATTTACAAAAGGTGGGTCGGGCCTTGATGGTTCCGGTTGCCACACTGCCAGCCGCGGCCATCCTGATGGGCGTGGGTTACTGGATTGACCCGGTTAGCTGGGGTGGGGACAACGCTCTGGCAGCCTTGTTCATCAAATCCGGTTCGGCCATTATCGATCATATGTCGGTCCTGTTCGCCATTGGTGTGGCTTACGGTATGTCCAAAGACAAAGACGGTGCGGCTGCACTGACCGGTTTTGTCGGTTTCCTGGTGGTGACCACACTGTGTTCACCGGCCGCCGTATCCATGATTCAGAAGATCCCTCTCGATCAGGTTCCTGCTGCCTTTGGCAAGATTGAGAACCAGTTTGTGGGTATTCTGGTCGGTATCATCTCTGCTGAAGTCTACAACCGTTTCAGTGGTGTTGAACTGCCGAAGGCGCTGTCGTTCTTCAGTGGCCGCCGTCTGGTACCTATCCTGATCTCCTTCCTGATGATCCTGGTTGCCTTCATCCTGATGTACATCTGGCCGGTGGTGTTTAACGGCCTGGTCAGCTTCGGTGAGCAGATCCAAAAGCTCGGCTCAGCCGGTGCCGGTATCTACGCCTTCTTCAACCGTCTGTTGATCCCGGTCGGCCTGCACCATGCGCTGAACTCGGTATTCTGGTTTGACGTTGCCGGTATTAACGATATCCCTAACTTCCTGGGTGGTTCACAGTCTATCGAAGCGGGTAAAGCCGTGGTGGGTATCACTGGTCGTTACCAGGCGGGCTTCTTCCCAATCATGATGTTCGGTCTGCCGGGTGCAGCACTGGCCATCTACCACTGCGCACGTCCCGAGAACAAAGCAAAAGTACTGGGTATCATGATGGCGGGGGCGTTCGCTGCCTTCTTCACCGGGATCACCGAGCCGCTGGAATTCTCCTTCATGTTCGTGGCTCCGGTGCTGTATGTGATCCACGCCGTGCTGACCGGTATCTCTGTGTTCATCGCAGCCAGCATGCAGTGGATTGCCGGTTTCGGCTTCAGTGCCGGTCTGGTGGATATGGCGCTGTCATCGCGTAACCCGCTGGCCACACACTGGTACATGCTGATCCCGCAAGGCCTGGTGTTCTTCGCTATCTACTATGTGGTGTTCCGCTTCACCATCAAGAAATTCAACCTGATGACCCCAGGCCGTGAACTGGCCGTGGCCGGTGACGAAACCGACGGTTATGACGTGGATACCGCTGCCGGTACCAACGAAGATGAAACCACTACCCTGGCTCGTCGTTATGTGAGCGCCATTGGCGGTTCCGACAACCTGACCGGGATTGATGCCTGTATCACCCGTTTGCGTCTGAACGTGAAAGATTCTGCCCTGGTGAACGATGCTCTGGCCAAACGCCTGGGTGCCTCTGGCGTGATCCGTCTGAACAAGCAAAGCGTGCAGGTCATTGTCGGTACCCGTGCCGAACTGATTGCCAGTGCCATGACCAAAGTCATCGCAGCAGGCCCGGTAGCGGCAGCCGCTGCTCCAGCCGCCGCAGCCGCCGCGGCAGAAGTTAAACCGCAGGCTGTTCCTAACGTAGCCAAAACCGTGCTGGAAGCGTTAGTCGCTCCGGTAACTGGTGAAGTGGTTGCCCTGGATCAGGTGCCGGACGAAGCCTTCGCCAGCAAAGCGGTCGGTGACGGTGTGGCTATTCGCCCAACCGATAAAACCGTAGTCGCCCCTGCCGATGGTACCGTGGTGAAGATCTTCAACACCAACCACGCTTTCTGCCTGGAAACGGACAAAGGCGCGGAGATCGTCGTGCATATGGGTATCGATACCGTGGCGCTGAACGGTCAGGGCTTCAAACGCCTGGTGGAAGAGGGTGCGCAAGTGAAAGCAGGCCAACCGATCCTGGAAATGGATTTGGACTACCTGAACGCTAATGCACGCTCGATGATCAGCCCGGTAGTGGTCAGCAATGCTGATGACTATGCAGGCCTGACGGCGTTGGCAACCGGCAATGTGGTTGCAGGCCAGACCAAGCTGTTCGAAATCCAGAAATAACGGGGTTTAACCCTGAAGCCGCCCGGGCGTTAAACGAGCGGTGAACAGTCTGAGCGGGAAAAGAGCGATCTTTTCCCGCTTTTTTGTTTTTGTACTAGGGGAACTTGACGAATAACGGTTGTTTCTGGACTCTGCTTATTGGAACATAGGGGGTTATGTGTAGCGCAATGCATTCGAGGAATAGTGACATGAGTGAGGCAGAAGCCCGCCCAACCAATTTTATCCGTCAGATCATTGATGAAGATCTGGCATCAGGGAAGCATACGTCGGTTCATACGCGCTTCCCACCGGAGCCCAATGGCTACCTGCATATCGGCCATGCCAAGTCCATTTGCCTGAACTTTGGTATCGCCAAGGACTATCAGGGCCAATGTAACCTGCGCTTCGATGATACCAACCCGGTTAAAGAAGACATCGAGTTTGTCGACTCCATCAAGCACGATGTGGAGTGGTTAGGCTTTACCTGGAGCGGCGACGTTCGTTATTCCTCGGACTATTTCGATCAACTGCACCAGTATGCGGTTGAGCTGATCAACAAGGGCCTGGCCTATGTTGATGAACTGTCTCCCGAGCAGATCCGTGAATATCGTGGCTCGCTGACGGCACCGGGCAAAGACAGCCCGTACCGTACCCGTACGGTTGAAGAGAACCTGGCGCTGTTCGAGAAGATGCGTAACGGCGAGTTTGCCGAAGGTACCGCTTGCCTGCGCGCCAAGATCGATATGGCTTCGCCATTTATCGTCATGCGCGATCCGGTGATCTACCGTATCAAGTTTGCCGAACACCACCAGACCGGCAACAAATGGTGCATCTACCCGATGTACGATTTCACCCACTGCATTTCCGATGCGCTGGAAGGGATCACCCATTCGCTGTGTACTCTGGAGTTCCAGGATAACCGCCGTCTGTACGACTGGGTGCTGGATAACATCACCATTCCATGCCACCCGCGTCAGTACGAATTCTCACGCCTGAATCTCGAATACGCCATCATGTCCAAGCGCAAGCTGAGCCAACTGGTGACCGAGAAGATTGTCGAGGGCTGGGATGACCCACGTATGCCGACCGTTTCCGGCCTGCGTCGTCGTGGCTACACGGCCGCCTCCATTCGCGAGTTTTGTCTGCGTATCGGCGTCACCAAACAGGAAAATAACGTCGAGATGATGGCGCTGGAGTCCTGTATTCGTGACGATTTGAACGAACACGCACCGCGCGCTATGGCCGTGCTGGATCCGGTGAAGGTGATCATCGAAAACATGTCGCAAGATGTGGAAATGGTGACCATGCCTAACCATCCGAATAAGCCGGAAATGGGCAGCCGTGAAGTGCCATTCAGCCGCGAAGTGTATATCGATCGTGCAGACTTCCGCGAGGAAGCCAACAAGCAGTACAAGCGCCTGGTGCTGGGCAAAGAAGTTCGCCTGCGCAATGCGTATGTGATCAAGGCTGAGCGCGTAGAGAAGGATGCAGAGGGCGAAATCACCACCATTTTCTGCACCTACGACCCAGAGACGCTGAGCAAAGATCCTGCCGATGGCCGCAAGGTAAAAGGCGTGATCCATTGGGTGTCTGCGGCGCACGCCTTACCGGCAGAGATCCGCCTGTACGATCGCCTGTTCAGCGTAGCTAACCCAGGGGCGGCAGAGGACTTCCTCGCCACCATCAATCCGGAATCGCTGGTGATCAAGCAAGGCTTTGTCGAACCAAGCCTGGCGGGTGCCCAGCCGGAGAAAGCCTACCAGTTCGAGCGTGAAGGCTATTTCTGCGCCGACAGCCGTTATTCTACGGCCGAACGCCTGGTGTTTAACCGCACCGTCGGCTTGCGCGATACCTGGGCCAAGATTGGCGCCTAAGCGTTAATTAGCCATCGTTTGATATAGCGCAGCCTCGGCTGCGCTTTTTTTATCTGCAAAACCAATCCCTCGTTTTCCTCCTGTGCATCGCAGGTCAATTACCAAGAATTAACCTGGGTGGGCTGGGAGCCTGACCAAATCATGCTGACCTATATATTCGCGATGCGAATTAATATCATTTAGAGAGCGCTCTCATTTTTGCGTGGCAAAGTTGCTTTATTGTGCTGAAACCTTTCAATTAGCAAGGGATTGGCATTTAAATAATTGTTATCAACTGATTTAATTGTATTTTTTGTCAAAAAAGTGACCTGGATCGGTATTGTAACGAAATATCATCAATGTGTGCACCTTGTCATACTTTGACAAAGTCATCGCATTTTTCATTTGATAATTCGCGTCGCGAAAAATAGTCTAGCTACAGTTCCAAGGCCGCGGAGAATTATCTCCCTCCGGCACAATTTTACCCGATTCGGGTTTTTTATTAGCGACCGTGCAGGGCAGTGGTGAACGCAGGCGGGCGCACTTTAAAGTCAAGTCAAAAAGAGGAATGATCTTATGGGTACGCACGGTGCTCAGCGTAACACGCTGGCGCTCGCTGTCGCGGGTGCAATACTAGGAAGCGGATTTGTCATGGCCCCGGAAGCACAAGCTGAAGGGTTTATCGACGACTCAACCCTGACCGGTGGGGTGTACTACTGGCAACGTCAACGCGATCGCAAAGACGTTGAAACCGGTGAGTTTAAAACCAACCTCTCTCACTCCACCTGGAACGCCAACCTTGATTTCAATTCGGGCTATGCGGCGGATATGTTTGGTATCGACGTGGCGGCGTTCACCGCTATCGAAATGGCCGAATCCAGCGAGAGTGGTCACCCGAACGAAATCGCTTTCTCCAGCAGTAACCGTACCTATGATGAAGATTACTCAGGCGATAAAAGCGGCATCAGCCTGTATAAAGCAGCCGGTAAGTTCAAGTATGGCCCGGTCTGGGCGCGTGCCGGTTATATCCAGCCTAGCGGGCAAACGTTGCTGGCCCCGCACTGGAGCTTTATGCCGGGTACCTATCAGGGGGCTGAAGCCGGTGCCAACTTTGACTATGGCGATTCGGGTGCGCTGAGTTTCTCCTACATGTGGACCAACAAGTACAAAGCGCCTTGGCATATCGAGATGGATGACTTCCGTCAGAACGATCGCAAGACCGACGTTTCCTACCTGCACTCACTGGGTGCCAAATATGATTTCAAAAACAACCTGGTGCTGGAAGCTGCGTTCGGCCAGGCACAAGGCTACGTGAATCAGTATTTCACCAAAGCGTCTTACAAGTTTGATGTTGCTGGCAATCCACTGACCACCAGCTACCAGTTCTACGGTGCCGAAGACCGCATCGGCGACAATAACGATCCAAACAGCATTTACGATGGTCTGGCATGGTTGCAGGCGTTGACCTTCGGCTATACCACCGGTCAATTCAACTGGCGTCTGGAAGGCACCATGGTCAAGGCGGAAGGTAACCAGGGTTTCTTCCTGCAACGTATGACCCCTACCTACGCCTCTTCCAACGGCCGCCTGGATATCTGGTGGGATAACCGCTCCGACTTTAACGCCAACGGCGAGAAAGCGCTGTTCGGTGGCGTGATGTATGACCTGAGCAACTGGAACCTGCCTGGCATGGCCGTCGGTGCTTCCTACGTTTACGCCTGGGATGCCAAGCCAAGCACCAACCCGATTTACGATCAGAGCCAGCGCCTGAAAGAGAGCGCTTACAGCCTGGATGCGATGTACACCATGCAGGAAGGGCGCGCCAAAGGCACCCTGTTCAAACTGCACTTCACGCAGTATGACAACCACTCCGATATCCCAAGCTGGGGCGGCGGTTACGGCAACATCTTCCAGGACGAGAAAGACGTCAAATTCATCGTTATTGCACCGTTCACCATCTTCTAATGCTCTCCCCGGTGGCTCAGGCTGCCGGGGAAACGTCACAGGACTATAACCATGAAGAAACTGATGTTGATTTTGGCCGCCGTTGCCGGGCTTAGCGCCTGCTCGCAATCTGTCGCGCCACCGGAAGATGCCAAGCTGCGCCAGGCCTACACCGCGTGTATCAATACCGCAGAAGGGTCACCAGAAAAATTGCAGGCTTGCCAGGCAGTGTTGAACGTCTTGAAACAAGAGAAGCAGCACCAACAGTTTGCTCAACAGGAAACCGTACGGGTGCTGGATTATCAAAGCTGCATTCAGGCCGCCCACACCGGCAATGGCCAGGCGTATGACGCCAAGTGCGGCAAACTGTGGCAAGAAATTCGCGCTAACAACAACTGAGCAGGCAAAAGGATTGCAGATGAACAAGTTTAAGATGAGTGCTCTCGCCGCCCTGACGGCTACCGTTGGACTATTGGGCAGCGTAGGTTCTGCCATGGCCAATCAGCAGGTGGTTGATCAACTCAGCCAGTTGCAGGTCAATCTGAAGATGCTGGACAACCGCGCAGCCGAGAACGGCGTAGACTGTGCCAAACTGGGTGCCGACTGGGCATCCTGCCACAAGGTGTTAATCACCCTGACCAACGGCAACCAGGAAATCAAAGACAAAGACTGGGCGATCTATTTTCACAGCCCGCGCCAAACGCTGAAGGTCGATAACGACCAGTTCAACATCACCCACCTGACCGGCGATCTGTATAAGCTGGAACCGACGGATAAATTCACCAGCTTCCCGGCCAATCAGGCGGTGGAAATCCCGATTATCGCGGAATACTGGCAGCTGTTCCGCACCGACTTCCTGCCGCGCTGGTATGCCACTTCCGGCGATGCCCAGCCGAAGATCCTGTCGAATACCGATACCGAAGATGTTAACCAGTTTGTGGCTCCGTTCACCGGTGACCAGTGGAAGCGTACCAAGGATGACAACAATATCCTGATGGTGCCAGAAAGCCGCTTCACCAAGAATCAGGAACTGAAAGTGTTGCCAGCGGCGACGCTGCGCGGCCAGATCATCCCAACGCCGATGGAGGTTAAAGTCCATTCGCAGGATGTTGATCTGAGCAAGGGCGTGGCACTGGAACTGAGCGCCTTGACCAAACCTGCGGCGGATGCGGCAGCCGAGCGTTTTGCTCTATTGGGCATTAAGAACCAGGCTGGTGGTTATCCGATCAAGACGGATATCAAGCCTGCCGCATTTAAAGGCGATCTGGCCGTTCCGGGAGCTTATCAGCTGAAGATTGGTGAGAAAGGGGCCGAGATCGTTGGTTTCGATCAGACCGGGGTGTTCTATGGTCTGCAATCTATCCTGTCGCTGATCCCATCGGATGGCAGCATGAAGATCGCCACGCTGGATGCCAAAGATGCACCGCGCTTCCAGTATCGCGGCATTTTCCTGGACGTGGCGCGTAACTTCCATCATAAAGACGCCGTGTTGCGCCTGCTGGATCAGATGGCGGCGTACAAGCTGAACAAATTCCACTTCCACCTGACCGATGACGAAGGCTGGCGCATCGAGATCCCTGGCTTGCCAGAGTTGACCGAAGTGGGGGGCCAGCGCTGCCATGATCTGAGTGAAACCACCTGTCTGATGCCGCAATACGGCTCTGGCCCGGCACCGCACGGCGGCTTCTTCTCCCGTCAGGACTATATTGATATCGTCAAATATGCTCAGGCTCGCCAGATTGAAGTGATCCCTGAGATCGACATGCCAGCGCACGCCCGCGCGGCGATCGTTTCCATGGAAGCACGCTACAAGAAACTGCTTGCCGAAGGGAAAGAGAAAGAGGCTAATCAGTTCCGCCTGGTGGATCCGACCGATACTTCCAACACCACCTCGGTACAGTATTTCAACCGTCAGAGCTACCTGAACCCCTGCCTGGACTCATCCAAGAACTTTGTGGATAAAGTGATTGGCGAAGTGGCTCAGATGCACAAGGAAGCTGGCCAGCCGCTGCAAACCTGGCACTTTGGTGGCGACGAGGCGAAAAACATCCGCCTGGGCGCTGGCTATACCGACGTGAAAAATCCGGAAGCCGGCAAGGGCATCCTCGACCTGAGCAAAGAAGACAAGCCGTGGGCCAAGTCGCAGGTTTGTCAGGCCATCATCAAAGACGGCAAAGTGGCCGATATGGAACACTTGCCAAGCTACTTCGGTCTGGAAGTCAGCCAGTTGGTGAAAGCGCACGGCATTGACAGAATGCAGGCGTGGCAAGATGGCCTGAAAGATGCCAAAGACTCGCAGGCCTTTGCAACCAAGCACGTTGCCGTGAACTTCTGGGACACCCTGTACTGGGGCGGTTTCGACTCTGCTAACGACTGGGCGAACAAAGGCTACGACGTGGTGATCTCCAACCCGGATTACGTCTATATGGACTTCCCTTATGAAGTCAGCCCGGATGAGCACGGTTACTACTGGGGCACCCGCTTCAGCGATGAGCAGAAGATCTTCAGCTTCGCGCCGAACAACCTGCCGCAGAATGCCGAAACCTCGGTGGACCGCGACGGTAACCACTTCACCGCCAAAAGCGACAAACCATGGCCGGGTGCCTATGGTCTTTCCGCCCAACTGTGGAGTGAGGTGGTGCGTACCGATCAGCAGATGGAATACATGATTTATCCACGTGCCGTGTCGGTAGCAGAGCGTGCATGGCACCGCGCGAGCTGGGAGCAGGATTACAAAGCTGGCCGTGAGTACAAAGGTGGCGAAACCCATCAGGTTGATACCAAAACCCTGGATCAGGACTGGCTGCGCTTTGCCAACCTGATTGGGCAACGTGAGTTGGCCAAGATGGATAAAGCGGGCGTGAGTTATCGCTTGCCGGTGCCAGGGGCGCGCATCGTGGCTGGCAAGCTGGAGGCGAATATTTCTCTGCCGGGCCTGGGCATTGAATACTCTACCGACGGTGGCAAACAGTGGCAGCGTTATGACGATAAAGCGCGCCCTGCGGTGGCTGGTGATGTGCAAATCCGTGCGATTAGCCCGGATGGTAAGCGCTTCAGCCGCGCCGAGCCGGTGAAGGCATAAGTAAGATTGGTCCAGCTACGTGTCGGTAGCTGGGCCAAGGTAGTGCGCTGTGAGAGAAAACTGCAATTGTGTTAATTGAGTGGATACTTTTCCCCGGTGCTGTCCGGGGATTTTTTTGTCTGTAGTTTGCTCGTTTCCCCTCACCCCAACCTCCCAAAGGGCGAGGGAGCTGGTTCAGCACCGTCGGCAGGTTATGTGGCACTGCGTAGGGGCGCTGCATGCTGCGCCCGTGTTGAGGCCAGACGCGGGATTCAAATTGTGGCACAATCAGTCCCCTCTCCTTGTGGGAGAGGGTTAGGGTGAGGGCATTTCTCGGCCATAAAAAAACCGCCAGCTAGGCGGTTTTTGCGTTCTGGCGAGCCAGGATCAGTTTTTGTTGTGCAGCGTTTCGTTCTCGCGGCAATCACCGGTTTCACAGTGGCCGTACAGGTACAGGCTGTGGTTGGTGAGCTTGATACCGTGTTGTTTGGCGATATCGCGCTGACGCACTTCGATGGATTCGTCGCTGAACTCGATCACTTTGCCGCAGTCCAGGCAAATCAGGTGATCGTGGTGAAGTTGCTGAGTCAGTTCGAATACCGACTTGCCACCTTCAAAATTGTGGCGGGTCACAATGCCGGCGTCGTCAAACTGGTTCAGCACGCGATACACGGTGGCCAGACCAATTTCTTCGCCCATATCTATCAGTTTCTTGTACAGATCTTCCGCACTGACGTGATGGCATTCCGGATCCTGCAAGACTTCCAGGATTTTGAGTCGCGGAAGAGTGACTTTCAAGCCAGCCTTCTTCAGTGCGGTGTTGTTATCAGTCATGCGGATTCAGTCCTGTTACTATGCTAATCAAGTTGAGGCGTTTTCGCCTATGGCATCGGTCGGCACAAAGAGTTAATTGCGTCTCATTATAGAACCGGTTGCCGTAAATAGAAACTGCCGGTTGTTAACAAAGATATCTTTGCACTATTGCATGAGGCACATGCAACGTCTTGATGGGTGGGATAAACAGATGTCTCAGTTTACCTTGGCGAGGTAGGAAGTTACAAACTTGTAGCTTCTATTGCTCTAATCCGTGAAGCCGATAACAGTCCTGCAGTGATATAGCGTTTAAAACAGGGGGCGCAGTATGCGGCACCCCTGTCATGTCGCCGTAGCAGGGCGTTAGCCGACGATCTCGGCCAGGCTCAGCTCTTCACTGATTTGTTTGACCCAGGCGTCTACACGTTCGTTGGTCAGCTCTGGTTGACGATCTTCGTCAATGGCCAGACCGATAAAGTGATCGTCATCTGCCAGACCTTTGGAGGCTTCAAAATGGTAGCCTTTAGTTGGCCAATGGCCGACGATGGCCGCACCGCGTGGTTCAATGATATCGCGGATGGTGCCCATCGCATCACAGAAATATTCCGCGTAGTCTTCCTGGTCGCCACAGCCGAACAGTGCTACCAGCTTGCCGTTAAAATCGATGTCTTCCAGCGTCGGGAAGAAATCATCCCAGTCACACTGTGCTTCGCCGTAGTACCAGGTCGGGATGCCGAGCAGCAGGATATCAAAGGCTGCCAGATCTTCTTTGCTGCTTTTGGCGATGTCGTGGATTTCTGCCACGTCGTTGCCGAATTTTTGGTTGAGTGCCTTTTGGATCATCTTGGCAATGTTTTCGGTATTGCCAGTGTCGCTGCCAAAGAAAATGCCTACATGAGCCATAGTAAAAATAACCTTTTAATTCAAATGAATGTGTTGCGTAAACGCGGCCTGAGGTGCTGCCAGGGGCAGGTTTGCTCAGCCGTAAATGCATATCATGCCAGAAATTTGCCCTGAGGTTTTATCGCGTTTATGCGATACCTGTGGGGATTGATAAAAGTGGTACCGATCTGGCGTCATCCTTAACGCCGTGCTGCGCGTGCGGCAGCAGAGATCAGTGTTCTGGCTGTTCTTCCGCCAGTTGGGCCAACAGCATTTGTTCGATCAATTCGCTGCGGCTGATATTGCGCTGGTCTGCCAGTTTGTTGAGAGCATCTACCGCGTCTGCGTTGATTTTCAGCTCCACACGCCGTAATCCACGTACTTTGTCCCGTCGTAGCTGATTACGCTTATTGATTCTAAGCTGTTCATCACGGGAAAGCGGGTTGGTTTTCGGGCGCCCTGGACGGCGTTCATCTGCGAACAGATCCAGCGTCGTGCGATCCGTTTGTTCTTTTGCCATTGTTGCGCTACTGCAAGGGAGTTTGCATCAAAAAGCGGTTTACGCTTCCAGACGGTTCGATTTACACAATTCGGGCTAAAAAACCCTAACCCAAATTCACCCCCAGCCAAGCGCAACTTCACACCTGGACAGGGTGGCAAAATTATAGCGCGCCATATTACCCCAGCAGGTGGAGCAACGACAATGCCTAACTTAGCCACAAACGCGCTAAGCCGTTCTCTCTAGCGCGTTTTTTCGCCAGTCAGGCTCCGGGCTGGTCAATAAAGCGGTGAATTGCCCGTAACACGGCGTCCGGTTTCTCCGCATGCACCCAGTGACCAGCGCCGGCAACCACATAGGCGCGAGCCTGCGGGAACTGGCGGGCGATATCATCGCGATAGCTGTCTTGTACGTAAGGCGAGAGGCCTCCGCGGATAAACAGCGTCGGATGTGGCCAAGGTGGAACTTCCTGCCAGCCGATGATATTGGCGTATTGCTCGATCAACACCGGCAGGTTGAAGCGCCAGCTGCCAGCATGAAAAGATTTCAACAGAAACTGGATCACGCCTTCTTCATCCAGCGTTTCCCGCATTAACTGCGCAGCCTGCTGGCGTTGGGTGATACCGGCATCGGTAACGGCTTGCAGGGCGGTGAAGATCTGGTCATGGCGGCGGGTGTCATAATCCACCGGGGCGATATCGATCGCGACCAGCCGCTCAATCCGCTCAGGGGCCAGCGCGGTCAATGCCATCGCCGCCTTGCCGCCCATCGAGTGGCCGATCACGATGGCTTGCTCGATTTGCAGGTCGTCCAACAGCGCCAATAAATCTTGCGCCATCGCCGGGTAGGTCATCTCTGCCGAGCGGGGTGACAGCCCGTGATTACGCAGATCGACCTTGATGACCGTATGCTGCTGGTTGAGGTCGCGGGCCAGTACGCCCAGGTTATCCAGATTGCCGAACAGACCGTGGATCAGCACGATGGGCAAAGTCGTGGGTGTGGCGGCATCGAAGGCCAGTAATTGGTAATGTAATTTCATGGCAAAGTTCAAGACTTGGGGGTAATGAGTTAGGGTATCATGATTGCAGAGATATTGGTTTGCTTGCAGAATGTGGCGGATATTTCATGGTATGGTGAGGGATTGGCAACCGCGGCAGTAGGCAATTGTCTGCTTTTGCCGTTTGAGGGAACATTGTGGTGTCCGCTCCCGCGCTTTTAACCTTATAATCCCATGGCTTGAATGCACCAAGTGGCTTCAGGTTCATAAGTAGAAAAAACGTACTGGATAAAGATGAAAACTATTGAAGTCGACGAAGAACTTTACCGCTATATTGCCAGCCATACGCAACATATCGGTGAAAGCGCGTCTGATATTTTACGGCGTATGTTGAAGTTTACCGCAGGCCAGCCCGTACGCACGGCGCCTGTGGTTGCCGGTGGGCAGGCAGAGCCGTCTGCGGCTACCGTTGCCGCACCGCGGCCACGCGATCGCGTACGTGCCGTGCGCGAGCTGCTGCTGTCGGACGAATATGCCGAACAGAACAAGGCTGTAAATCGTTTTATGCTGGTACTTTCCACCTTGTACACGCTGGATGCTGCCGGTTTCGCCGCCGCAACGGATTCGTTGCATGGCCGTACCCGGACCTATTTCGCCGGCGATCAGCAAACGCTGCTGGCCAACGGGACGCATACCAAGCCCAAGCACGTGCCAGGTACCCCTTACTGGGTGATCACCAATACCAATACCGGCCGCAAACGCAGCATGATCGAACACATCATGCAGGCCATGCAGTTCCCTGCAGAGCTGATCGAGAAAGTTTGCGGCACCGTCTAATTTAGCGAACAGCCCGTCACGGTGGCCGTAAGCGACTCATTGCCCGGCCACAGTACTGGCATTATAGGGAGTAGTCGATGGCGAATGACCCACGTGCCGGGCAACCCGCTCAGCAAAGTGATTTGATCAACGTAGCCCAACTGACGTCGCAGTATTATGTACTGCAACCCGAGGTCGGTAATGCCGCTCATGCGGTAAAATTCGGTACTTCAGGGCATCGTGGCAGTGCGCTACGCCAAAGTTTTAACGAGGCACATATCCTGGCGATCGCTCAGGCCATTGCCGAAGTACGTCGACAACAGGGCACCACTGGCCCTTGCTACGTCGGTAAAGACACCCATGCGCTGTCCGAACCTGCCTTTATTTCCGTGCTGGAAGTGCTGACTGCCAACGGCGTCGACGTGGTGGTGCAGGAAAACAACGGCTTTACGCCAACCCCTGCCGTGTCACACGCTATCTTGTGCTTCAACCGTAAAGGGGGCGCACAGGCAGACGGCATCGTTATTACCCCTTCGCATAACCCACCTGAAGACGGCGGCATCAAATACAATCCGCCAAACGGTGGCCCAGCCGACACCAACCTGACTTCGGTGATCGAAAAGCGTGCCAACGAACTGCTGAGCCTCAAGCTGCAGGGCGTGCAACGCCAATCGCTGGAACAGGCCTGGAACGGCGGCCATCTGCATGCGCAGGATCTGGTGCAGCCTTACGTGGAAGGGCTGGTGGACATTGTCGATATGCCAGCCATTCAGCGCGCAGGCCTGAAGCTGGGTGTCGATCCACTCGGCGGTTCCGGCATTGCCTACTGGCAGCGCATCGCCGAGCACTACAAGCTGGATCTGACGCTGGTCAATGACTCTATCGATCAGACCTTCCGCTTTATGCACCTCGATCATGACGGCATCATCCGTATGGACTGCTCGTCGGAGTCAGCAATGGCTGGCCTGCTGGCGCTGCGCGACAAGTTCGACCTGGCGTTTGCCAACGATCCTGACTATGACCGTCACGGTATCGTCACGCCTGCGGGCCTGATGAACCCGAACCACTATCTGGCCGTGGCCATCAATTACCTGTTCCAGCATCGCCCGCAATGGGGCGCTAACGTTGCCGTGGGTAAAACGCTGGTTTCCAGCGCGATGATTGACCGCGTCGTGGCCGATCTGGGCCGCAAGCTGGTGGAAGTGCCGGTTGGTTTCAAATGGTTTGTTGATGGGCTGTTCGATGGCAGCTTCGGCTTCGGCGGTGAAGAGAGCGCCGGGGCTTCCTTCCTGCGCTTTGACGGCACGCCTTGGTCTACCGATAAAGACGGCATCATCATGTGCCTGCTGGCGGCAGAGATCACTGCGGTGACCGGTGAAAATCCGCAGCATCACTATGACGAGCTGGCCATGCGTTTCGGTGCGCCAAGCTACAACCGCATCCAGGCTCCGGCCACTTCCGCACAGAAAGCGGCATTGTCCAAGCTGTCACCAGAGATGGTGAAGGCCAGTACCCTGGCGGGTGATCCTATCACCGCACGTCTGACGGCGGCACCGGGTAACGGTGCGTCCATCGGCGGCCTGAAAGTGATGACCGACAATGGCTGGTTTGCCGCTCGTCCTTCGGGCACGGAAGAGGCTTACAAAATCTACTGTGAAAGCTTCCTGGGTGCCGAGCACCGGGCTAAGATCGAACGTGAAGCGGTTGAGATCGTGAGCGAAGTGTTAGCTTCAGCAAAATAAATCTCGCTTCAGTAAAGAATAAAGCGCTGTTATTACAGCGCTTTTTTTATGCCTGTTATTTAGATATATCTAAATTGACTTTGCCTCTTGCACATTTAGATATATCGATCTAGATTATCGTCATCGAAGGGATTTAGATATATCTAAACCCATCGGTGCTCAAATTATCAACTCAAGAGGTAACCACCATGATGTTTAACCGATTTGCACGTCATCACTCCCATGATCATCACCAACAGCGGGAAGAGGGGCATTGCCACCACCGCCGTGGCGGCCGTCACCACTTTGCTGGCCGTGGCGAACACGGGCGCGGTGGTGAAGAACATGGCCGGGGCGGGCGTGGGCGTCAGCGCCTGTTTGAACATGGCGATCTGCGTCTGGTGCTGTTGGCGCTGGTCGAGCGTAAACCTAGCCACGGCTATGAACTGATTAAAGCGATTGAAGAGGCGTCTTCAGGCCTGTATGTGCCAAGCCCGGGCGTGATTTATCCAACCCTCACGCTGCTGGAAGAGCAGGATTTCCTGGAACCGGCGGTGGCTGGCAACGGTCGTAAGAGCTATCAGATTACCGATCTTGGCAAGCAGGAACTGCAAAAGCATCAGGCGGCCATCGAAGTGATTTTTGCCCGCTTGGCTGGCGCCGGACGCGATCATCGCCATGAAGGGAACCTGGCCGAAGGGATCTCCGAAGCCATGCACCGCCTGCGCTACTTGCTGCGTGGCAACATGATGCGCGCGGATTTGACCCAGGAGCAGGTTGGCCGCATTAACCAGGCATTGCTGACCGCCGTGGAAGCTATCGAAGCTGAAATGGTGCAAACACAGCCACAGGAGGATAACTGATGCCAGGCCACCGTTTCCGCATTACCGTCGAAGCCCTGACAGACCGTAAAGGCGAACCGGTCGACAAGCCAGAATTAGTGTTTGAGGTAGAAAATCACGACGATATTCTGGAGATTGTTGAGCGCATTCAGGGCCGAGAGGATCTGAACTTTGGCGAACAGAACAGCGCGGCCTTTGCCGTCGGGCTGAAGCTGTTCTCCGAAGTGATGATGGAACACCGCAAACACCCGCTGTTTGCTCCGCTACGTGACTCGTTTAAGGCGTTTATGATCGGCTTGAAGAAGGGGCCAACTGCATAACACATTTTCCGCGGGGTTAGGGCATAAACCGATAACCGACGCCGGTCTCAGTGAGCAGGTGCCTGGGCCGCGCCGGATCGGCTTCCAACTTTTGCCGCAGATGCCCCATATAGATGCGTAGATAATGGCTGTGTTCGACATAGTTTGGCCCCCAGACGTGGCTGAGTAACTGCCGCTGGGTGATCACCTTGCCAGAGTTGGCTAACAGCTCGGACAACAAACGAAATTCGATGGGCGTCAGATGCAGATCTTCACCGTTACGCATGACGCTGCGGTTGATCAGATCGACGGTGATATCAGAGAAGCTGACCAACGGGCTTTCCTGCTGGTTATTGGCGTGGCGGCGCAGTGCAACCCGCACCCGAGCCAGCAGTTCACCGATGCCGAACGGCTTGCTGAGATAGTCATCGGCACCCGCATCCAATGCGGCAATCTTGTCCTCTTCGGCATGGCGGGCGGAAAGGACAATCACCGGCACGGCGCTCCATTGACGCAGATCGCGAATGTAGTCCAGCCCGTCGCCATCGGGCAATCCCAAATCGAGAATGATCAGATCCGGCTTGCGTGTGCCAGCCTCGATCAGCCCGCGTTGCAAGGTTTCACTTTCAAACACCCGTAACCCCTCGCTTTCCAGTGCAGTGCGCACAAAGCGACGGATCTCTTTCTCATCTTCTACAATCAGAATGTTAGTCGGCGACGTGGTCACGGGGTCTCTGCTCTTCGGTTATAAGTCAAAATCTGCTCCATCCAACTCGGGTGGTTTTTCCAGCGGTAGCATGAAGTGGAAGCTGGCTCCGCCTTCGGCACGGTTCTCGGCCCAGATACGGCCACCGTGCACTTCAATAATGGCACGACAAATTGCTAATCCCAACCCTACGCCAGGGATCGCCGACTCTTTATTGCCACGGGAGAACTTGTCAAAAATCAGCTGCGTCTGCTCCACCGGAATACCAGGGCCGTTATCCCAAACCTCAACCTCCAACCACTCTGGCAGGGCATGGGCGCGGATCCCGATGATAGCATCGGCACCGGCATATTTATTGGCATTCTCCACCAGATTGGTAAACACTCGTTCCAGCAGGCTGCCGTCACAGTTAATCAGCACCATTTCTGCTGGCAGCTCGACCTTGATCTCGTGTAATACCAGCAGCGGTTCCAGCATATGCAGCGAGGCACCGACAATCTCCTCCAACGACTGCCACTCTTTGCGCAGATTAAACCCACCGGACTGAATGCGCGCCATATCCAGCAGATTGTTGACCAGACGGGTGGTGCTCAACACCTGTTGGCGGATTTGGCTGGCTTGCGGGGCGTGGCTGGAACCTTCGGTCGCCAGATCCAGCGTCAGAATTTCCGCCTGTCCAAACAGCACGGTGAGCGGAGTACGCAGATCGTGAGAGAGGGCGGCCAACAGCGAGTTGCGCAGTTGTTCGCGTTCGGCATCCAGCTTGGCCTCTTCGGCACTGCGTGCCAGATGCAGGCGCTCCAGGGCGCTGGCGATCAGCACTGCAAAGGTCTGTAGCAGCCGCTGTTGCTCCGGCACCATCAGTTGGCGCAGGTTGTTCGGCTCTATCGCCAGCAGGCCGAAGGTCTGTTTAGAGGTACTGAGTGGCAGCAGTTGGTACGGAACACCGGGCAGGGTGTCGGTACCGGCCCCGGCGGGCATGCCTTTGCCATAGCTCCAGCGGGCGATGGCTTCATCCACCGACAGCAGGCCGCCTTCTTCCCCCACCATCTGTTTTAAGGAACCATCCTCTTGCGGCAGCAACAGCACGGTTTTGGCCTGGAAACTGCTGGAGATAAAATGACGGCTGGTTTTAGCGATGTCTTCTTTGGTCAACGCCTGACTCAGCCCGCGAGACATCTCGTAAAGATGCCGCGCCCGTTGTTCTCGATAACGCGCTACCCGAGCCTGATAACGCACGCCGGCGGTCAGGTTACCAATGGTGATACCGACGATCAGCATCACGGCAAAGGTCAGCAGATATTGCATATCGCTGACGGCGAACGACCATTCGGGCTGCACGAAGAACAGATCGAAACTGGCGACGTTGATCACCGCAGCCAGTACCGAAGGCCAGCGCCCGAAAAACAGTGCGACAATGGCCACGCCCAGCAGATAAACCATCACCAGGTTGGCCGAATCAAAGCCCGGCAAGAGCCATTGCGACATCAGCGTGATAAGGGCGCACAAGGCAACGGCCACGGCACAGCCCCGCAATTGGAAACGCCATTTTTCGTTAAAGGTGCGGTTATCGTGCTCTTTTGCCTGCGGCTGCGGCGTGTCGTTTTCCAGCGCCACAATCACCAGATCGAGATCCGGACCTAGCTGGCCAAGGCGTTCGGCAAAGCTGCCGCGCAGCCTCCAGCGTTGCTCACTGCGGCGGCCAATAATGATTTTGCCCAGGTTGTGTTCCCGGGCATAGCGCAGTACCGCGCGTTCTTCTGAGGGATCGGAAAGGGTTGCGGTTTCTGCCCCTAATTCTTGTGCCAGCCGCAGCGCCTGCAGAATGGCCCGCCGTTGGTTTTCCGGCAGACGGTGTAGCTTAGGCGTTTCGACATACACGGCATGCCAGTCGCAACCCAGGCGAGCTGCGAGCCTGGCTGCAATGCGCACCAGCTTTTCGCTACCGCTGTTATGGCCGACACACAGTAGAATACTGTCACGGGTATGCCAGACCTTTTCGCGGCCCTGGCTGTCGCGGAAGGCCCGCATCTGATCGTCTACACGGTCAGCGGTACGGCGCAGAGCCAATTCACGCAGGGCGATCAGATTACCTTTACGGAAGAAATGCTCGATGGCGCGTTCGGCCTGACCAGGAATATAAACCTTGCCTTCGTTCAGCCGCTGGCGCAAATCGTCAGGGGGCAGGTCGACCAACACTACTTCGGCAGCTTCATCAAACACGTGATCGGGCACCGTTTCTCTCACCCGTACTCCGGTGACGCCACCGACGACGTCGTTCAGGCTCTCCAAATGTTGCACGTTGACCGTAGTCAGCACATCGATACCGGCATCCAGCAGTTCGTCCACATCCTGCCAGCGTTTGGGATGGCGCGAGCCTTGGGCATTACTGTGCGCCAGTTCATCCATCAGGATCAGCGCCGGATGACGAGCCAAAGCGGCATCAAGGTCGAATTCCTGCACCTGGCGACCGCGATGGTGGATACGCTTTTGTGGCAGGACAGACAGCCCTTGCAACAACGCCGCCGTTTCGGCGCGGCCGTGGGTTTCTACCACGCCAATCAGCACGTCTAGCCCTTGCGCGCGTTGTCGCTGCGCTTCCTGCAACATGGCGTAGGTTTTACCTACCCCGGCACAGGCGCCGAAAAACACTTTCAGCTTGCCGCGTGGTTTTTCATTGGCCAGTGCCAGCAGGCTGTCCGGATCCGGGCGTTGCAGTTCGTCATCCACCATCAAAGTTCCTAGTTAGTCTTAACCATAATTGCTGCGCCTAATGGTGCAACAGGTAGGCGTCATGCAGATCACCGGCACGCCGTGAACCCGTATATGCGCTCAACGGTCGGTTAACTGCATGACGCCCACCTGTCTCAACCTTTTGATGTTGCGGTATGCAATAAGGCAAGTTGATCTTATTTTAATGCATCCAGTGCCATATTCAGCTTCAGCACATTGACCACCGATTCCCCCATAAAATTGGGCGTGGCGCGATCGGTGTTTTCATCGATCAGTTTGGCAATCTGTTCCTGCGGCAACTGACGAGCATTGGCGACACGCGCTAGCTGGTACTGGGCGGCAGCCAGCGAAATCTGCGGATCCAATCCACTGCCGGAAGAGGTTAACAGATCGACCGGGATCGGTCCGCTCATGGCCGGATTAGCCTGACGCAGCTGCGTGGCCCGCTCGGCGATAGCCTTATCCAGCGCCGGGTTGGTGGCTGCCAGATTACTGCCGCCTGATGCCAGCGCATTATAGGCCGAATCGCTGGTGGCAGAAGGGCGGCCCCAGAAATAACCCGGCTGTGTGAAGTTCTGGCCAATCAACGCTGAGCCGACCGCTTTATCCCCTTGATAGAGTAACGTTCCGTTGGCCGCACCGCTGAACAGCAGTTGCGACAGCCCGGTGGTGAGCAAAGGATAAGCGATACCGGTGATCGCCGTCAGCAGGATCAGCATAACCAGAGAAGGACGTAAATAAGACATCATGATTTCCTTAATTATCCTAGCCGGCCATATTCAGCGCGGTTAACAGCAGGTCGATGAGTTTGATCCCGACGAACGGCACCAGCAGGCCACCTACACCATACAACCACAGGTTACGGCGTAGCAGTGCGGCAGCGCTCATCGCCTTATAGCTCACCCCTTTCAATGCCAGCGGGATCAGGAAGACGATCACCAGGGCGTTGAAGATCACCGCCGACATAATTGCCGAGGCGGGGGAGTGCAAGTGCATCACGTTCAGCGCATTCAACTGCGGATAGGTTGCCGCGAAAGCCGCTGGAATAATGGCAAAGTATTTCGCCACATCGTTGGCAATGCTGAAGGTGGTCAGTGAACCGCGCGTCATCAGCATCTGTTTACCGATATGCACCACTTCGATCAGCTTGGTCGGGTTGGAGTCCAGATCGACCATGTTGCCCGCTTCCTTGGCCGCCTGCGTCCCCGAGTTCATGGCAACCGCGACGTCGGCTTGCGCCAGCGCCGGGGCATCGTTGGTGCCGTCGCCGGTCATCGCGACCAGGCGTCCTTCTGCCTGGTACTGACGGATCAGCGCCAGTTTGGCTTCTGGCGTGGCTTCCGACAGAAAGTCGTCCACACCGGCTTCGGCGGCGATGGCGGCGGCGGTCAAACGGTTATCCCCGGTGATCATCACCGTTTTGATGCCCATTTTGCGCAGCTCGGCAAAGCGTTCTTTAATCCCGCCTTTAACGATATCTTTTAGCGCCACTACGCCCAGCACGCGTGGTCCTTCGGCAACCACCAGCGGTGTACCGCCGGTGCGAGCAACGCTTTCTACCAGTTCGTCCACCGCACGTGGGAAGTGGCCCTGGTTAGATTCTACGTGGCGGCGAATGGCGTCCACCGCGCCTTTGCGGATCATCCGATCCTGCACGTTGACGCCGCTCATGCGGGTTTGTGCAGAGAAAGGAACAAAGGTGGCATTCAACGCCTGCAAGTCGCGTTCGCGCAGATTGAAGCGCTGCTTGGCCAGCACCACGATACTGCGGCCTTCTGGCGTTTCGTCGGCCAACGAAGAAAGTTGGGCGGCATCGGCCAGCTCTTGCTCTTTGACCCCTGGGGCTGGCAGGAACTCGGACGCCTGCCGGTTACCGAGGGTGATGGTGCCGGTCTTATCCAGAAGCAACACGTCAACATCACCGGCAGCCTCAACGGCGCGCCCGCTGGTGGCGATTACGTTGGCCCCCAGCATGCGGCTCATCCCGGCAACGCCGATGGCGGACAGCAGCCCACCAATGGTGGTCGGGATCAGGCAGACCAGCAGGGCCACCAACACGGTGATCGACACTATACTGCCGCTGCCTGCGGCTTCCACGCTGTATTGCGAGTAAGGGAACAGGGTGGCGGTCGCCAGCACGAACACGATAGTCAATGCCACCAGCAAAATGGTCAGTGCCACTTCGTTCGGGGTTTTACGGCGTTTTGCCCCTTCGACCATGGCAATCATGCGATCGAGGAAGGTTTCCCCTGGGTTGACGCTGCACTGCACCACCAGCCAGTCGGACAGGATACGTGTCCCGCCGGTCACTGATGAGAAGTCACCGCCCGATTCACGGATCACCGGCGCGGATTCACCGGTGATGGCGCTTTCATCAACCGAGGCACCGCCTTCCAGCACTTCGCCATCGCAAGGGATGGTATCGCCGGCTTCCACCAGCACGATATCCCCTTTGCGCAGGCTCTCGGCCGAGACTTTCTCGGTAGCCCCGTCATGCTTCGGCGTGGCGAGTTTTTTCGCCCAGCTGGTTTTCTTGGTGCCCCTCAGGCTTTCCGCCTGAGCCTTGCTGCGTCCTTCCGCCAGCGCTTCGGCGAAGTTGGCGAACAGTACGGTAAACCACAACCACATGGCGATGCTGCCGGTAAAAGCCGCACTGCCTTCGGCGTTACCCGACAGGACCACCAGCCAAATGATCGAGGTCAGGATACTGCCGAGGTACACTACGAACATCACCGGGTTACGCCACTGCACGCGTGGGTCCAGCTTTTTCACCGCATCGATCAGCGCGGTACGCATCAGTGCCGGTTCAAACAGTGCGCGTTGTTTGCGAGTCATCTTTTTCTTCTCTCTGTTATGACTTAGTTTGCCAACCACAATTGCAAATGCTCGGCTACCGGGCCTAGCGCCAGTGCGGGTACGAAGGTCAAGGCTCCCACCAGCAGGATGGTGCCGACCAGCAGACCGATAAAGAGCGGCCCGTAGGTTGGCAGCGTGCCGTTGCCCGCTGGCTGGCGTTTTTTGACACATAGCGAACCTGCAATAGCCAGCACCGGCAGGATCACCCCGAAGCGGCCAACAAACATCGCAAAGGCCAGCAACAGGTTGTAGAACGGCGTGTTGGCGCTCAGGCCAGCAAAGGCGCTACCGTTGTTATTGGCGGCCGAAGAGACGGCATACAGCACTTCACTGAAACCATGTGCCCCAGGGTTGAGGATGCCAGCACGGCCCGCATCGGTAGCAATCGCCAGCGCGGTTCCCAACAGCACCAATGTCGGTGTTACCAGGATCGCCAGTGCGGTCATTTTCATGTCATAAACATCGATCTTCTTACCGAGATACTCCGGCGTACGGCCAATCATCAGCCCGGCGATAAACACCGTCAGCAGCACGAACAGCAGCATGCCGTACAGGCCAGAGCCGACGCCGCCGAATACCACCTCACCAATCTGCATCAGCCACATCGGCACCATGCCGCCCAGCGCGGTAAAGGAGTCATGCATGGCGTTGACGGCACCACAGGAGGCCGCGGTGGTCACCACTGAGAACATGCTGCTGGCTAGAATGCCGAAGCGGGATTCTTTCCCTTCCATATTGATGTTGCTGCTACCGCCCAGCGCACTCAGGTGCGGGTTGCCTGTCAGTTCAGCGTTCATCACCACGATCACCGCAATGATGAAAATCAGCGCCATGGCCCAGATCAAAGCGTGGCCCTGACGGTTTTCACCGGCTACCTGCCCAAAGGCGAAGCACAGGGCGCAAGGGATCAGGAAGATCGCCAGCATCTGTACAAAGTTGGTCAGCACGGTCGGATTTTCAAACGGATGTGCCGAGTTGGCGCCGAAGAAACCGCCACCGTTGGTGCCGAGCATCTTGATCGCTTCCTGTGAGGCCACTGGCCCCATCGGCAACGTCTGCTGCGCGCCTTCCAAGGTTGTCACATGCAGGTAAGGCAGGAAGTTCTGCAATGTCCCCTGGCTGACGAAGAACAGCGCAATCAGCAGCGACAGCGGCAACAGCACATACAGGGTAATGCGCAGGATATCGATCCAGGCGTTACCGATGGTGGCGCTGGAACGGCGTGCAAAGGCCCGGATCAGGGCAAAGGCTACGGCGATACCGGTAGCGGCGGAAAGGAAGTTCTGTACCGTCAGCCCGGCCATCTGGCTGAGATAGCTGAGGGTATTTTCACCGCTGAAAGCCTGCCAGTTGGTGTTGGTGACGAAGCTGACGGCGGTGTTAAACGCCAAATCCCAGGATAAGCCGGGGAACCCTTGCGGGTTGAGCGGTAGCGACCCTTGGGCCATCAGCAGCACCAACAGCAGCACCAGGCCGAGGACATTGAACCACAGGATCGCCAGCGCATACTGCCACCAGGTCATTTCGGCGGTGTCATTGCCGCAGCAGCGCCAGATGGCCGCCTCCACATGACGTAGCACCGGCAGAGGCTCTCCTTCTATCAGGCGAGCCATAAAGCTGCCCAGTGGACGGGCCAGCACCAGAAGCACCAGCATAAAGCTGGCGATCAGCAAGAAGGCTGAAGCTGCCATCAGAAGTCCTCCGCATTAAACAGGGCATAGACCAGATAGCCCAACAGCAGCAGGACCAACAGCGCACCACCAATAACGCTGAAACTCACGGGACACCTCCAGAGGTGTTGTTTTTGATAGCCTGAGTGTAGGGAGGGCAGTAAAAAGAAGATGAAAAAATAGCGGGGTCGGGTGTAAAAAAAGTATAAAAATGACTGAAATATCGGCAGAAAACGCGAGACTGACAGTGTTGCCCCCCAGCCCTCTCCCAATATAAATTCCAGAGATCGAATGAGCACTGTAATAGAGAGAGGGGGCAAGCCCGAGCAGCAGTCAGGCGCAGATGTCAATTTGTAGCACGATCGGTTCCCTGTGGGAGAGGGTTAGGGTGAGGGGATATAACCACAATGCAACCAATGTTAAGTTTGTTATTAACCTAAGTGTAACAAAATTACGTTATGGTGGCTTTTTTGCGCTATTTTTGTCCATTTTAGTGGTCGGATGAGTTGTAAAATTACACTCTATGCGGTAATATTTTGCTCAGTTTCCATTTAGTCATCATTTTTGTTTGGCATTGCGTCGGGTCCTGACAACCTGACGCGGATGTTTTAAGGAGGTTCGCATGTCTAACTATCACGCCTATCCGTTGCATCGGGTCCTCCTGCGCCGCAGCGCAGTGATCCTGGTTGGTGTTCTTGCCCTGCCGGTGATGCTGTTCCGTGACGATCGCGCACGTTTTTACAGCTATTTACACCGCGTGTGGTCCAAAACCAGCAATAAGCCGGTCTGGCTGCAACAGGCGGAAACGGCGTCCTGCGATTTTTACTGATCCAGGCCTGTCGTCATAGCTCTGAACCCTCGCCCTGTGGCGGGGGTTTTTGCGTTTTAGGCTGCAGCAACGCTCGAATTCCTCTACACTTTTAGCCAGATACGCCGAGCAGGAGACATGACATGAATGACAAGATCCCCGTCGGGATCAGCGCCTGCCTGTTGGGCAGTGCGGTGCGTTTTGATGGTGGCCATAAGCGCTGTGAATTTGCCGTGGAGCAATTGGCCCCTTACGTGCAGTTTGAGCCGATTTGTCCCGAGATGGCGATTGGCCTGCCAACGCCACGACCTGCGCTGCGTCTGGTTAAAGGCCCGCAGCAGATCTGGCTGCGCTACAGCAACGATGCCAGCGTCGATCTCACTGAACAGATGCAGCAGTTCTCCCAACAGCGGGTGAGCCAGCTGCAACACCTGTGCGGCTACATTGTCTGTTCCAAATCGCCTACCTGCGGAATGGAACGGGTCAAGCTCTGGGAGGAGAACGGCCTGGGGGCGCGTAAAAGTGGCGTAGGGTTGTTTACCGCCGAGCTGCTCCAGCAAATGCCGTGGTTGCCAGTGGAAGAGGAAGGTCGCCTGAACGATCCCGTGCTGCGGGAAAACTTTGTTGAACGGGTGTTTGCCCTTTATGAACTGAATATGCTGTGGCGTAAGGGGTTAACTCGTGGTGGCCTGATTGCATTTCATAGCCGTTATAAACTTTCACTGTTGGCACATTCACAGCCGGAGTACCGCGAACTGGGGCGTTTTGTCGCGGATATTGAAAGTTGGCAATCGCTCGATGCCTTTGCGGTGGAATATCGTCAACGCCTGATGAGGCTGTTGCAACACAAGGCGACCCGGCGTAATCACACCAACGTATTAATGCACGTTCAGGGCTATTTCCGTCGCCAGCTCAGCAGTGCCCAGCGCCAGGAACTGGCCCGGCTGATCGACCATTATCGTCAGGGAATGCAGCCGCTGCTGGCACCGATTACGTTATTAAAACATTATATGGCCGAATATCCTGATAGCTATCTGGCGCAACAGCGCTATTTTGAGCCCTATCCAGAGGCGCTACGCCTGCGATACGGCCATTAACCTGCAAGGAGTGTCATGACCACTCATTTAGTCTGGTTGCGTAATGATTTACGCATTACCGACAATAAAGCCCTGTCTGCCGCCTGTAGCGATCCGCAAGCCAAGGTGCTGGCGGTGTTTATCGCCACTCCTGACCAGTGGCGGCAGCATCAGATGGCTCCCCGCCAGGCGGCGTTTATCCACGCCAATCTGCTGCAAGTGCAAGCGGCGTTGGCGGCTCGGGGCATTGAGCTGATCTGTCATCAGGGCGACGATTTTTCCGGTTCGGTGAACTGGCTGGTGGATTTCTGCCAGCAGCGACAGGTTTCGGCCCTGTTCTACAACCGCCAGTATGAAATCAACGAACGCCAACGTGATGCCCGCCTTGAGCAGGCGTTGGCCGGGCAGGTGAGCTGTCACAGTTTTGACGATAGCCTGCTGTTACCCCCAGGCAGCGTGCAAACCGGCAACGGTGAGATGTACAAGGTCTACACGCCTTTTCGCAAAGCCTTTCTTCAACGCTTGACCGAATCCGATGTGAATTCTTTGCCTGCTCCACGTCCACGTGGGGAAGCCGTTGAGTTTAGCGCCCCGGCGGCGTTCGATTATCCCTTGGTAGAGGTAGGCGAACGTTATCCCGCAGGCGAAGAGGCGGCGTTGCAAAGGCTGCGGGCGTTTTGCCGCGAGCAGGTGCAAGACTACGTCAAGCAGCGCGATATTCCGGCGATTGATGGCACCAGTAATTTGTCACCTTATCTGGCCATCGGCGTCATTTCTCCGCGCCAGTGTGTCAACCGTCTGCGAGTGGAATGCCCCGAGGTGCTGGAAAACCCGGAGAGCGGCGCTTTCTGTTGGCTTAATGAACTGATCTGGCGTGAGTTTTATCGTCACCTGATGGTGGCGTATCCTGCGTTATGCAAGCACCGTCCCTTTATCGCCTGGACGGATAAGGTATGCTGGCAGAGCAACGACGCGGCGTTACTGGCCTGGCAGCAGGGCAATACCGGTTATCCGATAGTCGATGCTGCCATGCGTCAGCTCAATCACACCGGCTGGATGCATAATCGCCTGCGCATGATCGCCGCCAGCTTCCTGGTGAAGGATCTGCTGATCGACTGGCGTGCTGGTGAAAGCTACTTCATGTCTCAGCTGCTGGATGGCGATCTGGCCGCCAACAACGGTGGCTGGCAGTGGGCGGCCTCCACCGGTACCGATGCCGCACCGTATTTCCGCATCTTTAACCCGACCACGCAGGGCGAACGTTTTGATCCAAAAGGCACTTTTATTCGTAAATGGTTGCCTGAACTGGCGGAAGTACCGGACAATGAGCTCCATCAACCCCATCGCTGGGCGGAAAAGCAGCAGCGGGTACTCAACTATCCGCAGCCGATAGTCCAACACCAGCAGGCTCGGCTGGCTACGTTGGCGGCTTTTGAAGCGGCCAAGCGAGGGGGCATTTAAAGCAACAGCAAGGAGCTTCCTGATGATGAAGAAACTACTGGCCCTGTGCCTGGGCGGCTACTCCGCACTGGCCTTGGCCGGTTTTGACGTAGTGGCGCTGGGCGTCGACGGCGGCGTCAGCGATGGCAATCTGACTTCTTATCTGATCCGCAGCGATAGCCAGACGCAGTATCTGGCACTGGATGCCGGTACGTTGCTGCCGGGCATTGCCAAAGGGCTGGAAAAGGGCAGTTTTCCGCAGGTTACGCCCGAACTGGCCGCTCCCTACACGCCTCAGGGCTATATTTTCCGTCAGCTGATTGGCGGTTACTTCATCAGTCACGGCCATCTGGATCACGTTGCCGGGCTGATCCTGGGTTCCCCGGAAGACAGCAAGAAAACCATTTATGCGCAGGCCGATACCGTCTTGACGTTGCGCAATCATTACTTTAACTGGAAGGCCTGGCCAAACTTTACCGACGCTGGCAACGGCTCACGGTTGGGCACTTACCGTTTGCAAACGGTACGCCCGCAGCAACGCGTTACCCTGGGCCTGACCGGTTTGAGCGGCGTGATGTACTCATTGAGCCACGATCGCTACCCTTCTTCGATGCTGTTGGTGTCTGACCGAGAAGGCTCCTTCGCCTACTTTGGCGATACCGGGCCAGACGCGCTGGAACAGTCGCGCAATCTGGATACCGCCTGGCGCGAGTTGGGGCCGCTGATTGCGCAGAAAAAGCTGAAAGGCATGATTATCGAAACCTCCTACCCGAACGAGGTGGACGACAAGCACCTGTATGGCCATCTGACCCCGGCCTGGCTACTGAAGGAGCTGAAAAACCTCCAGCAGTACAGCGGCGGTGAGGGATCGTTAAAAGATCTGCCGGTGGTCATCAGCCACATCAAACCGAGCCTGAAACAGGGAGAGGATGTGCGTGCCACCATCAAACAACAGCTGGATCAGGGCAACGATCTGGGCGTTAAGTTTATCCTGATGGCACAGGGCGATCGGCAACAATTTTGAATAACAGTGAGATGACTATGCGTAACCTCGATCTGGAACATCTGATCAACACCGAACTCAACTGTGCGGCCTTCCAGGACTACGCGCCGAACGGCCTGCAGGTGGAAGGGCGGGCACATGTGCAGCGCATCGTGACGGGAGTGACGGCCTGCCAGGCGCTGTTGGATGCGGCGGTAGAACATCAGGCGGATGCCATTGTGGTGCATCATGGTTACTTCTGGAAAAACGAAGCGCCAGCGGTGCGCGGCATGAAGCGTAACCGGCTGAAAACCCTGCTGAGCAACGATATCAACCTGTATGGCTATCACCTGCCGCTGGATGCTCATCCACAGCTGGGGAATAACGCGCAGCTGGCGCAGACACTCGGGATCCGGGTAATTGGCGAAATCGAGCCTCTGGTGCCACATGGTGAATTTGAGCAACCGCTCAGCGCCGGTGAGTTGCAACAGCGTATTGAAAACCGCCTTGGTCGTGCGGTATTGCACTGTGGCGATAATGCGCCTCAGGCTATCCGCCGGGTCGCCTGGTGTACCGGCGGCGGCCAGGGATTTATCGATAGCGCTGCGCGATTTGGCGTTGATGCCTTTATCAGCGGCGAAGTTTCTGAGCAAACTATCCATACCGCGCGGGAGATGGGCGTACATTTTTTTGCCGCCGGTCATCACGCCACGGAACGCGGTGGGATCAAGGCGTTGGGCGAGTGGTTGGCGCAACATCACGGCTTTGACGTCACCTTTATCGATATCCCTAATCCGGCCTAATTCCCAAAGGGTTCGGAAAAACGAACCCTTTTGTCCTGTTTATCCCTTATCTTTCCGAAGGTTGCTCTCTTGACAGCCGGCGCTGCGTCCCGCATAACTGATACGCTTTTCAAATAATAAAATACCTTGTGAACTGCAAGTTGCCTTCAGGCGACCCGTGCATTCGTTCGTGTGCGGTCAGTCGTGCTGCGGCTTGCAACAAGACGAGGATAAGGAGAACGGGGTGCAACGAGCACAATATTACCTGCTAGGGGAACGCGCTGTAGTGCTTGAATTGGCACCCCCGGTGACGCTGCAAAGCCAGCAGCGCATCTGGGCATTGGCAGAAAAGTTAAATCACCACACTGATGTACGGGAAGTGGTGCCGGGGATGAATAACCTGACGCTGTTGCTGTATACGCCGCAGGCCGATGCCGAAGCGATGCTGGAACTGCTGCGTCAAGGATGGGAAGGTAACGAAAGTCTGGTACCGGAATCCCGTGATGTGGATATCCCGGTGATCTATGGCGGCGAATATGGCCCGGATCTGGAAGAAGTCGCACGGCATACCGGGATGACGCCGCAACAGGTGGTCGAATGCCATTCATCGACCGCTTATGTGGTGTATTTCCTGGGCTTCCAACCTGGCTTTACCTATTTGGGGGGGATGCCTGAGCGTCTTGCCACTCCCCGCCGTGCGGAACCGCGCCTGTCGGTTGCTGCAGGTTCCGTGGGGATCGGTGGCGGCCAGACGGGGATCTACCCACTGGTTACGCCGGGTGGCTGGCAACTGATTGGCCGTACGCCGCTGGCGCTGTTTAACCCTCACGAGATGCCACCGACGCTGCTGCGCCCAGGCGATAACGTGCGCTTTGTGCCACAGAAGGAGGGCGTATGCTGAAGATCTTGCGAGCCGGTATTTACACCACCGTCCAGGACCTGGGGCGCAACGGTTTCCGGCGTTTGGGCATCAGCCAGGGCGGAGCACTGGATCTCCCCGCGCTGAAAATAGCCAACCTGCTGGTGGGCAATGCGCCCGAAGCGGCCGGGCTGGAGATCACGCTGGGGCAGTTCAGTGCCGAATTTACCCATAATGGCTGGATCGCGCTGACCGGAGCAGGCTGTGATGCACAACTGGACGGCAAATCCTTGTGGACGGGTTGGCGCTATCCGGTCAAAAAAGGCCAGCAGCTGACGCTGAAAATGCCGAAACGCGGGATGCGCAGCTACCTGGCGGTGTCTGGCGGTATCAACGTGCCGGAAATGCTTGGCTCACGCAGTACCGATCTGAAAGCCGGCTTCGGTGGATTGGAAGGTCGGCAACTGAAAGAAGGCGACGTGTTGCCAGCGGGTAAGCCGCAGGCGTTGCCAAGTACGGTCATTGGCGTGAAACAACCGCTGTTCAACAACCGGATCAGGGTCTTGACCGGGCCGGAGTATGACGAGTTCAGCCAACAGGCGCAGGACGACTTCTGGCGTACCGCCTGGCAGCTCAGCCCGCAGAGTAACCGCATGGGGTATCGCCTGCACGGCGGTAGCGCCCTGACACGTACCACTGAACGGGAAATGCTCTCGCATGGTCTGATACCTGGCGTCATCCAGGTTCCCCATAACGGGCAACCGATCGTCTTGATGGCCGATGCTCAGACAACTGGCGGCTACCCACGCATTGCCTGCGTGATCGAAGCCGATCTCTTCCATTTGGCGCAGATCCGTCTGGGGGATGCGATTCATTTTATTCCCTGCACTTTGGCAGAGGCACAACGCGCCAAGGCCGAGCAGGATCACTTTATTCAACAGATTGCCTGGGGGGTTCAATGATCGTCGATTTAAATGCCGATCTCGGTGAAGGCTGCGCCAATGACCACGCGCTGTTGCAGTTGGTGAGTTCGGCCAATATTGCCTGCGGCTTCCATGCCGGAGATGCACAGACTATGCGTCAGTCGGTACGTTGGGCGCTGCAATATGGCGTGGCGATCGGCGCTCATCCCAGCTTCCCGGATCGGGAAAACTTTGGCCGTACCCGGATGCAGCTACCGGTGGAAACGGTCTATGCCCAAGTGGTGTATCAACTGGGAGCGCTGGCCGCCATTACCCGAGCTGAAGGCGGCGTAATGGTGCATGTGAAACCACACGGCATGCTCTACAACCAGGCGGCGGTAGAACCTGCATTGGCCGAAGCCATTGCCCGTGCGGTATATGCGGTAGATCCTGCATTACGTCTCGTGGGGCTGGCTGGCAGTGAGTTGATCCGCGCCGGTGAAAAACTGGGGTTGGCAACGCGCCAGGAAGTGTTTGCCGATCGCGGCTATCAGGCCGATGGAACATTAGTGCCTCGTGGGCAACCAGGAGCCATGATCGCCAGTGATGAGTTGGCATTGGAGCAAACGTTGGAAATGGTTCGCCATCAGCGTGTCCGTACCGTTGAGGGGGGCTGGGCCAGCGTCAAGGCTGAAACCGTCTGCCTGCATGGCGACGGCGAACATGCGCTGGCCTATGCCAGGAAGCTGAGAGAGAGCTTTGCTCTGCAGCAGATTGGCGTCAGTGCCGCATAAAAAATAATGATGACAGCAAACACAACATTGCCCATCACACCCAGGGCGATAAGAGGGAAATGGATATGGAACAAGCAGTAAACCTCTGGCCACTGATTGGCATCGCCGCCATCGTGGTTGGATTTGTGTTACGTTTTAACCCGGTGCTGGTGGTGATCGCCGCTGGCATTATCACCGGGCTGGCGGCATTGATGCCGTTAGACGTGATTTTGGAAAAACTCGGTGAGGGTTTTCTCAATACCCGCAACCTGCCACTGATCCTGCTGCTGCCACTGCCGATTATCGGGCTGTTGGAGCGCCATGGCCTGAAAGAGCGGGCGCAGGCGTGGATCGCCAAAATAAAAAGTGCTACCGCCGGACGTTTGCTGATTGTCTACCTGTTTGTCCGTGAAGTGACTGCGGCAATGGGGCTGACCAGCCTGGGTGGCCAACCGCAGATGGTGCGTCCGTTGCTGGCACCGATGGCGGAAGGTGCCACGGAAAACCGCTATGGCGATTTGCCGGACCATGTACGTCACCGTCTGCGTGCCATGTCCGCTGCAACCGATAACGTCGGGTTGTTCTTTGGCGAAGATATCTTTGTCGCCTTTGGCGCGATCATCTTTATGCATAACTTTATGCTGGAATCTGGCGGCATTCAGACTGAGCCGCTGCATATTGCGTTGTGGGGGATCCCAACGGCGATCTTTGCCTTCCTGATCCACTCTTTCCGCTTGTACCGCATGGATAAACAACTCACTGCCGAACTGAACAAGCTTAATCAGGCAGCGATGCAGGCGAAGGGAGAAGGCCAATGATTTTCCAACAACAGTATCTCTACTGGCTGGCGGGGGCGGTATTACTGATCGTCGCTGCGATGTCATTTCGTGATAAGGCCAACCCGCGCCGTGTGACTACCGGCCTGTTCTGGGCCTTGTACGGGTTGATCTTCCTGGTTGGCGACTGGACCTACGGCCTATTTGGCAGCGGGGCGGAGGCCAAACGTCAATTGCATATCGTCGTCGGGGGGCTGGTCGTCGTGATGGCCCTGATTGCCGGTTTTGGCGGCGTTCGCCTCGGCAGCTATCATCAGCGCAGTCAGCAAGAGCGTGAAACCAGTGCTAAACGCCTGGGCAACCGTCTGTTTGTTCCTGCGTTGGCGATCCCAGTCGTAACGGTGATCGGCGTGCTGATGTTCAACAATATCCCTGCCTTGCAAACCACGGTGTTTGGCAGCGGCAACCACTCTACCTTGATCACGCTGTTCTCCATGACCGTCGGCTGTCTGCTTGGCTTGCTCATTGCGGTGAAGATGACGCATGAGAAGGCATCGCAGCCAGTGCAGGAAGCCCGTCGCTTACTGGACTCCATCGGCTGGGCCTTTATCCTGCCGCAGATCCTGGCAACCCTCGGCCTGCTGTTTACCACGGCGGGTGTCGGTACCGCAGTCTCTCATCTGACGCAGGAATACCTGGCGGTAGATAACCGCTTTGTTGCCGTGGCGGTGTATGCCATCGGTATGGCGGTGCTGACTATGGTGATGGGCAACGCATTTGCTGCCTTCCCGATTGTGACTGCGGGGATTGGTATTCCCATTCTGGTGCTGCAACACGGCGGTAATCCGGCGGTGATGGCGGCGATTGGTATGTTCTCCGGCTATTGCGGCACGCTGATGACGCCGATGGCTGCTAACTTTAATATTGTACCGGCGGCGTTACTGGAGTTGCCGGACAAAAATGCGGTCATCAAGGCGCAGATACCGACCGGGGTCACGTTGCTGCTGGTTAACGTATTCCTGCTCTATTTCCTGATGTTCCTCTAGGAGAACGCATGCAGAAAGTATTGATTACCGGCTTTGAGCCGTTTGGCGGCGAGCGTGTTAACCCTTCCTGGGAAGTGGTAAAGCAGCTTAACGATCTGGAGCTTGGTGGGGCGCATATTATTGCGCGCCAACTGCCTTGTGTGTTCGGAGAGGCGTTGACGGTGTTGAACGCGGCCATTGACGAAGTCCAGCCGGTCATGGTGTTGGCGATCGGCCAGGCCGGTGGACGCACCGACATTACGCTGGAGCGGGTTGCCATTAACGTCGATGACGCGCGTATTCCCGACAATCAGGGGCAGCAGCCGATCGACCAGGCCATTGTGGCAGACGGCCCGGCGGCCTATTTCAGCACCTTGCCGATCAAGGCGGTGGTGAATGCGATGTGTGAGGCCGGCATTCCGGCTTCGGTATCACAAACCGCCGGAACCTATGTCTGTAACCATGTGATGTATGGCCTGTTGCATCGTTTAAGCGGGCAGCAGGCGGTGAAAGGGGGATTTATCCATATCCCTTATCTGCCTGAACAGGCGGCACAGCATCCTGGTGCACCGAGTATGGCTGCCCAGACGGTGCTGTTTGCCTTGGAAATGGCGATTTCGATTGCCTTGCAGGTAGAGCATGACTTGAAAGTGGTGGGTGGCGCCACGCACTGAGGTCATTTATGCTACCTCAAGGTTAACCTTAGGGTTCGGCTTGCCGGACCCTTTTCAATTAAGGAGTGGTCTATGCCGGAAGGGCCGGAGATCCGCCGGGCGGCAGATAAGCTGGCGGCGGTGATGATCGATCATCCGCTGACCGAAGTCTGGTTTGCTTTCCCCCAACTGAAACACTATCAGAACGAACTGATCGGCGAACGTATCACCGCCATCGAACCGCGTGGTAAAGCCTTGTTAACGGATTTCTCCAATGGGTTGACCATGTACAGCCATAACCAGCTTTATGGCGTATGGAAGGTGGTGCAGGCAGGTGAAACGCCGGAAACCAAGCGTGATTTGCGTGTACGGTTGGAGACGGCAGAGTGGGCGATTTTGCTGTACAGCGCTTCGGATATCACCATCGCACCACGCGGTGAGATTGAACAGCATCCGTTTTTACAGCGTATTGGACCTGACGTGCTGGATATGGCGCTGACCGTGGAGCAGGTAAAGCAGCGTCTGCTTTCGCCAGCGTTTTGTAAACGTCAGCTGGGCGGGATGCTGTTGGATCAGTCTTTTCTGGCGGGGTTGGGTAACTATCTGCGCGCCGAGATTTTATGGCAGGCGGAGCTGGCGCCCAAGCATAAGCCGCAGGATCTGACTCCTGAGGCGCTGGATAAGTTGGCGCAGGCGTTGCTGGAAATTCCGCGAATTTCTTATCACACCCGTGGTCAGGTCGATGAAAATCGCCATCACGGCACGCTATTCAGCTTCAAGGTGTTCCATCGCAGCGGTGAGCCTTGCCCACGTTGTGGGGCGATGATCGAGAAAATGGCGTTATCCTCACGGCCATTCTATTGGTGCCCGGTTTGTCAGCGATAACCCATAAAAAACGCTGCCGGTGAGGCAGCGTTGGTCATTAGCAGTATTGGAGCGAACATAACGCCCCTGCCAAGGTTTACTTTTTAACCTGAGACTTGAACTCACGCTCGGCATAGCCGGTATACAGCTGACGTGGGCGGGCGATCTTGATGCCTTCGTCGTGCATTTCGTTCCAGTGAGCGATCCAGCCGATGGTACGGGCAATGGCGAAGATCACCGTAAACATGGAAGAAGGAATACCCATCGCTTTCAGGATGATACCTGAGTAGAAATCGACGTTCGGGTACAGTTTCTTCTCGATGAAGTACGGGTCGTTCAGCGCGATGTGTTCCAGCTCCATCGCGACCTGCAGCAGGTTGTCGTCTTTTTTGTTCAGTTCTTTCAGCACTTCGTGACAGGTTTCACGCATCACGGTGGCGCGTGGATCGTAGTTCTTGTACACGCGGTGGCCAAAGCCCATCAGGCGGAACGAGTCGTTCTTGTCCTTGGCACGCTTGATGAATTCAGGAATGTGCTCAACGGTTTTGATCTCTTCCAGCATCTTCAGTGCCGCTTCGTTGGCACCGCCGTGTGCAGGCCCCCACAGAGAGGCGATACCGGCCGCGATACAGGCAAACGGGTTGGCGCCAGAAGAACCGGCGGTACGCACGGTAGAGGTTGAGGCGTTCTGCTCATGATCGGCGTGCAGGATCAGGATACGGTCCATGGCGCGTTCCAGCACCGGGTTTACCACGTACTCTTCGCAAGGGGTGGCAAACATCATACGCAGGAAGTTACCGGCGTAGGACAGATCGTTACGTGGGTAAACAAACGGTTGGCCGAGAGAATACTTGTAACACATCGCTGCCACGGTCGGCATTTTGGACAGCAGACGGAACGCGGTAATTTCACGGTGACGTTCGTTGTTAACGTCCAGCGCATCGTGATAGAACGCCGCCAGAGCACCGGTCACGCCGCACAGCACCGCCATCGGGTGCGAGTCACGGCGGAAACCACGGAACAGATGGGTGATCTGGTCGTGGATCATGGTGTGACGGGTTACCGTGGTTTTAAAGGTTTCGAACTCTTCCGCGCTCGGGGTTTCGCCGTACAGCAGGATGTAACACACTTCCAGGTAGGAAGAGTCTTTCGCCAACTGCTCAATCGGGAAGCCACGGTGCAGCAGGATACCTTTGTCGCCGTCGATAAACGTGATTTTGGATTCACAGGATGCGGTAGAGGTAAAGCCGGGATCAAATGTGAAATAACCTTTGGAGCCCAGGGCGCGTACGTCGATCACATCAGGACCCAGTGAAGGGGTGAGTACGCCCAGTTCGATCGGAGCTTCGCCGTTGTTGATGCTTAGCGTCGCTTTCTTATCAGTCATTTACAATCTCCTTAACGCCTTATTTTAAAAACCTCTAACAACTGAAATACCTTAAATCTCCGCAGGTTGCCCGCATTAAAGTCGAGCGAACGCTAACTCTGTGAGCGACAGCGCATTTACGCTGGTAGGGGACAGAGTGCGCACCAGGCGAACAAGACGGGTTAGCAGCCGTTAACGATTCATCGGGATTCGTTATTTTCTTTTAATCATTAACCTACGATATGTTTGGAATTTTAACCACATACACTGTTGCATAACTTACGCGTAGGGGGAAGTGTATCCGGTGACCGCTAGTGCATCATAGGGCTGATCGCTACCCTATTTGTAATGGAAATGTTGATCTCTTGTCAAATCAGATAATTAATTTAGTGTTAAATGTAATAATCGTGATCTAAATCACTGTTTAGGGGAAATGTGACCAAAGGGATTGTATGGGAATTGTAATAAGAATGTGAACCTCCTATACTGCCGCCAGGTCTCCGGATTACCCTGAAGTAGGAGCACCCAGCGTTATTACTACGCGCCGTTTAAGCACTAGGATGTCCATGTTTGAGCGCGTGAGGTGTAAGAGTGAAAACTCTTGACGCTGTCTGATCCCCACCCAGGCCCGGAGGAAGGAAAATAATAAGAGCTGTGTGGGCAAAACCGTGAAAAAACAAAGACCTGTCAATCTGGATCTGCAAACGATCCGGTTTCCTGTAACTGCGATAGCGTCCATCTTACACCGAGTCTCTGGCGTAATTACTTTCGTTGCCGTGGGCATTCTCCTCTGGCTGCTGGGCATCTCTCTCTCTTCTCAAGAGGGCTTCCTGTACGCTGCCTCCATCATGAATAGCTTCTTCGTCAAATTCATTTTCTGGGGGATCCTCACCGCGCTGGCCTATCACATTTGCGGTGGCATTCGCCACTTGTTAATGGATTTTGGCTATATCGAAGAGAGTTTAGCCGCAGGTACCCGTTCTGCCCAGGTGGCGTTCGGTCTGACCGTCGTGCTGTCAATTCTGGCTGGAGTCCTCGTATGGTAAGCAACGTTTCTGCATTAGGGCGTAACGGAGTACACGACTGGTTGTTACTGCGTGCTTCCGCCATCGTCATCACCCTGTATGTTATCTATATCCTGGGCTTCGTCATTACGGCTCCGGACATCACCTATGAAATCTGGCGCGGCTTCTTCGCCACCTCCATCACGAAAGTATTCACCTTGCTGACATTGCTGTCGATCCTGGTTCACGCCTGGGTGGGAATGTGGCAGGTGCTGACGGACTATATCAAGCCTCTGGCATTACGCCTGGTGCTGCAACTGGCGATTGTTGTCACGTTGCTGGTCTATTTACTGTACGGAACAATCGTAGTGTGGGGTGCGTAAATGAAACTGCCAGTCAGAGAGTTTGATGCAGTTGTTATCGGTGCAGGTGGCGCAGGTATGCGCGCGGCACTGCAGATTTCCCAGGCAGGCTCAACCTGTGCCCTGCTGTCCAAAGTATTCCCGACCCGTTCCCATACCGTGTCTGCACAAGGCGGCATTACCGTAGCCCTGGGCAACAACCACGAAGACAACTGGGAATGGCATATGTACGACACGGTGAAAGGTTCCGACTATATCGGTGACCAGGACGCCATTGAATATATGTGTAAAACCGGCCCGGAAGCGATTCTGGAACTGGAACATATGGGCCTGCCGTTCTCCCGTCTGGACGATGGCCGTATCTATCAACGCCCGTTTGGCGGCCAGTCACTGAACTTTGGTGGCGAGCAGGCGGCCCGTACCGCTGCGGCGGCAGACCGTACCGGTCACGCGCTGTTGCACACCCTGTATCAGCAGAACCTGAAAAACCACACCACCATCTTCTCCGAATGGTATGCGCTGGATCTGGTGAAAAACCAGGATGGTGCGGTCGTCGGTACCACCGCGATCTGTATCGAAACCGGTGAAGTGGTGTACTTCAAGGCCAAGGCAACCATCCTGGCGACCGGCGGGGCAGGGCGTATTTACCAATCCACCACCAACGCCCACATCAATACCGGTGACGGTGTCGGTATGGCGCTGCGCGCCGGCGTGCCGGTGCAGGATATGGAAATGTGGCAGTTCCACCCAACCGGTATTGCCGGTGCGGGCGTGCTGGTGACCGAAGGCTGCCGTGGTGAAGGCGGTTACCTGCTGAACAAGCATGGCGAACGCTTCATGGAACGTTATGCGCCAAACGCCAAAGATCTGGCGGGCCGTGACGTGGTCGCTCGCTCCATCATGATTGAGATCCGTGAAGGCCGCGGCTGTGACGGTCCTTGGGGCCCACACGCCAAGCTGAAACTGGATCACCTGGGCAAGGAAGTGCTGGAATCCCGCCTGCCGGGCATTCTGGAACTGTCCCGTACCTTCGCTCACGTCGATCCGGTCAAAGAGCCTATCCCGGTCATTCCTACCTGCCACTATATGATGGGCGGTATTCCGACCAAAGTGACCGGCCAGGCGCTGACCGTGAACGAGAAAGGCGAAGATGTGGTGATCCCGGGCCTGTTCGCTGTTGGCGAAATTGCCTGCGTATCGGTACACGGCGCCAACCGCCTGGGTGGCAACTCGCTGCTGGACCTGGTGGTGTTCGGTCGTTCAGCCGGTATGCACCTGCAAGAGTCGTTGGCAGAGCAGGGCGAAAGCCGTGACGCCAGCGAATCGGACGTCGAGGCCTCGCTGGATCGTCTGAACCGTTGGAACAACACCCGTTCGGGTGAAGATCCGGTGGAGATCCGCAAGGCACTGCAATCCTGTATGCAGCATAACTTCTCGGTATTCCGTGAAGGTGATGCGATGGCGAAAGGGTTGGAAGAGTTGAAAGTGATCCGTGAACGTCTGAAGAACGCACGCCTGGACGATACCTCCAGCGAGTTCAACACCCAACGCATCGAATGCCTGGAGTTGGATAACCTGATGGAGACCGCGTATTCCACCGCCGTGTCGGCCAATTACCGCACCGAGAGCCGTGGCGCCCATAGCCGCTTTGACTACCCGGAACGTGATGATGCCAACTGGCTGTGCCATTCGCTGTATCTGCCGCAATCGGAAAGCATGACGCGTCGTGAAGTCAACATGCAACCGAAGTTGCGCGCGGCATTCCCGCCGAAAGTGCGTTCTTACTAATTGCGGAGCTCGATTGATGAAACTTGAATTCTCTATCTATCGCTACAATCCGGATGTCGATAGCGCCCCGCATATGCAGGATTTCACCCTGGAAGCGGAAGAAGGGCGTGACATGATGCTGCTGGATGCGTTGATCCAGCTGAAAGAAAAAGACCCGACCTTGTCGTTCCGTCGCTCCTGCCGTGAAGGCGTGTGCGGCTCAGACGGCATCAATATGAACGGTAAGAACGGTCTGGCCTGTATTACCCCGGTCTCGTCGTTGCGTAAAGGCAACAACAAGATTGTGATCCGCCCGCTGCCGGGGCTGCCGGTGGTGCGCGATCTGGTGGTGGATATGGGGCAGTTCTACACCCAGTACGAAAAGATTAAGCCGTTCTTAATCAATGATGGCAAGAATCCTCCGGCGCGTGAGCACCTGCAAACGCCGGATCAGCGGGAAAAACTGGACGGATTGTACGAATGTATTCTCTGCGCCTGTTGTTCCACCTCTTGTCCATCGTTCTGGTGGAACCCTGACAAGTTCGTTGGCCCGGCAGGTCTGTTGGCGGCGTACCGCTTCCTGATCGACAGCCGTGATACGGAAACTGAAGCACGATTGGATGATCTGAACGACGCTTTCAGTGTTTTCCGCTGCCATAGCATTATGAATTGTGTCAGTGTATGTCCTAAGGGCTTGAATCCGACCCGTGCAATTGGTCATATCAAGTCTATGCTGCTGCAACGCGGCGCATAAACAGAACGAGATGCTGCGCCGGTGCGGTTTCCGGCGCACATCACCAGAGGGCATCTCTAAAAACTGACCCGTGATTGTGGTTACAGGCAATCAGGTTTGTCCCGCCGGTTTTTAGAGGTTCCTTGTAAGGGGCCGCAAGGTCCAAAACAGAACGTGCATTAGCGTGATAAGCACGTCGAGTGAACCGTTAAACGTACCATTACGGTAATTATGTTAACCACGGCGAAAACTGAAGCTTTAAAGCTTAAGGGATCAAAATGCAGAACGGCGCAATGAAGGCCTGGCTGGATTCCTCCTATCTGGCGGGCGCGAACCAGTCCTACATAGAGCAGCTCTATGAAGACTTTTTAACCGATCCGAGTTCCGTTGAAGATAGTTGGCGTTCAATTTTCCAGCAACTACCAACTGCGGGTGTCAAACCCGATCAGCTCCACTCCCAAACGCGAGATTACTTCCGCCGCCTGGCGAAAGATTCTGCTCGTTATAACACCACCATCAACGATCCAGAAACCGATGCCAAGCAGGTCAAGGTCTTGCAGCTGATCAACGCCTTCCGCTTCCGTGGGCATCAGCACGCCAACCTTGACCCGTTGGATCTGTGGAAACAGGAGCGTGTGCCCGATCTCGATCCGGCGTATCACAACCTGACCGAAGCCGACTTCCAGGAAACCTTCAACGTGGGTTCTTTTGCCATTGGCAAAGAAACCATGAAGCTGAGCGACCTGTACGCCGCGCTGAAACAGACCTACTGCGGTTCGATCGGCGCCGAGTACATGCACATCACCAATACCGAAGAGAAACGCTGGATCCAACAGCGCATAGAATCGGTAGCGGGGCGTGCCAGCTTCGGCAACGACGAGAAACGCCGTTTCCTGAGTGAACTGACGGCAGCCGAAGGGCTGGAGCGCTACCTGGGTGCCAAATTCCCTGGGGCCAAACGCTTCTCGCTGGAAGGCGGTGATGCGTTGGTACCGATGTTGAAAGAGATGGTGCGTCACGCAGGCAAAAACGGCACGCGTGAAGTGGTGCTGGGCATGGCCCACCGTGGTCGTCTGAACGTGTTGATCAACGTGCTGGGTAAAAAACCGGCCGACCTGTTCGACGAGTTTGCTGGCAAACATAAAGAACATCTGGGCACCGGTGACGTGAAATATCACCAGGGCTTCTCCTCCGACGTTGAAACCGAAGGCGGCATGGTTCACCTGGCGCTGGCGTTTAACCCGTCGCATCTGGAAATCGTCAGCCCGGTGGTCATGGGGTCTGTTCGTGCCCGTCGCGATCGTCTGGACGAAGCGCGCAGCAACATGGTGCTGCCAATCACCATTCACGGTGACGCGGCAATCACCGGGCAGGGCGTGGTGCAGGAAACCCTGAACATGTCGCAGGCTCGCGGTTATGAAGTCGGCGGCACGGTGCGTATCGTCATCAACAACCAGGTAGGCTTCACCACCTCCAACCCGTTGGATGCGCGTTCCACCCAGTACTGTACCGATATTGCCAAGATGGTGCAGTCGCCGATCTTCCACGTGAACGCTGATGATCCGGAAGCGGTAGCCTTTGTTACCCGCCTGGCGTTGGATTTCCGTAACACCTTTAAACGTGACGTGATGATCGATCTGGTCTGCTACCGCCGTCATGGGCATAACGAGGCCGATGAGCCAAGTGCAACCCAACCGGTGATGTACCAGAAGATCAAGAAACACCCGACGCCACGCAAACTCTACGCTGACGTATTGACCGAACAGAAGGTTGCCAGCCTGGAAGATGCCACGGAAATGGTCAACCTGTATCGCGATGCTCTCGATCGCGGTGACTGCGTGGTTGAAGAGTGGCGTCCGATGAACCTGCACTCCTTTACCTGGTCGCCATACCTGAACCATGAGTGGGACGAAGAGTACCCAAGCAAGGTTGAGATGAAGCGTCTGCAGGAACTGGCTCGTCGTATCAGTACCGTGCCTGAAGCGATTGAAATGCAGTCGCGCGTAGCGAAAATCTACGGCGATCGCGCCGAAATGGCCGCAGGCAACAAACCGTTCGACTGGGGCGCGGCAGAAACGCTGGCTTACGCCACCATGGCAGATGAAGGCATCCCGATCCGTATCTCCGGTGAAGATGCTGGCCGTGGCACCTTCTTCCACCGCCATGCGGTGGTGCACAACCAGAAAAATGGTTCTGTCTATGTCCCGCTGGCCAACATCCACAGCGGCCAGGGCGAATTCAAAGTCTGGGACTCGGTGCTGTCAGAAGAAGCCGTTCTGGCCTTCGAATATGGCTACGCCACCGCAGAACCGCGTACCCTGACCATCTGGGAAGCGCAGTTTGGTGACTTTGCCAACGGTGCTCAGGTGGTGATCGATCAGTTCATCAGTTCCGGTGAGCAGAAATGGGGCCGTATGTGTGGCCTGGTGATGCTACTGCCGCACGGTTACGAAGGCCAGGGCCCAGAGCACTCCTCTGCGCGTCTGGAACGTTACCTGCAGCTGTGTGCAGAACAGAACATGCAGGTGTGCATTCCGTCCACTCCGGCACAGGTCTACCACATGCTGCGCCGTCAGGCGTTGCGCGGTATGCGCCGTCCGTTAGTGGTGATGTCACCGAAATCCTTGCTGCGCCACCCGCTGGCAATCTCTTCTCTGGAAGAGTTGGCAAACGGCACCTTCCAACCGGCAATTGGTGAAATTGACGAGCTGGATGCCAAAGCGGTTAAACGCGTAGTGCTCTGTTCTGGTAAGGTTTATTACGATCTGCTGGAGCAACGCCGCAAGAACGACCAGAAAGACGTGGCCATTGTACGTATCGAGCAACTGTATCCGTTCCCGCACCAGGCCGTTCAGGCGGTGTTGGAGCAGTATGCTCACGTACATGATTTCGTCTGGTGTCAGGAAGAGCCGTTGAACCAGGGCGCCTGGTATTGCAGCCAACACAACTTCCGTGAAGTGATCCCGTTTGGGGCCTCTTTACGTTACGCAGGACGTCCAGCCTCTGCCTCTCCGGCAGTGGGTTATATGTCCGTACACCAGAAGCAGCAACAGGCTCTGGTGAATGACGCGCTGAATATTGAATAAAAATTTAAAGGAAAGCTAATGAGTAGCGTAGATATTCTGGTTCCTGACCTCCCTGAATCCGTTGCCGATGCAACCGTCGCCACCTGGCATAAAAAACCGGGTGATACCGTCCAACGTGACGAAGTACTGGTTGAAATCGAAACCGATAAAGTGGTGTTGGAAGTGCCAGCCAGTGAAGCCGGCGTGCTGGAAGCGATCCTGGAAGACGAAGGGGCAACCGTGACTTCACGCCAGCTCCTCGGGCGCATCCGTCAGGGCGATAGCTCTGGCAAACCGACCGAAGTGAAGGCGCAGAGCGTTGAGGCCACTCCGGCACAGCGTGCGACCGCCAGCCTGGAAGAAGAGAGCAACGATGCACTCAGCCCGGCGATCCGCCGCCTGATTGGCGAACACGACCTCGATGCTGCCGCCATCAAAGGGAGCGGCGTGGGTGGCCGTATCACTCGTGAAGACGTTGAAGCGCACCTGGCCGCCAGCAAGAAAGCGGCACCGGCGGCAGCGCCTGCTGCTGCGCCACAGCCTGCCTTGGGCGGCCGTAGTGAAAAACGTGTGCCGATGACCCGCCTGCGCAAACGCGTGGCCGAGCGCCTGTTGGAAGCGAAGAACAGCACCGCGATGCTGACCACCTTCAACGAAATCAACATGCAGCCGATCATGGATCTGCGCAAGCAGTACGGTGAAGCCTTCGAAAAACGCCACGGTGTCCGTCTGGGCTTTATGTCCTTCTACATCAAAGCGGTCGTCGAAGCGCTGAAACGCTTCCCGGAAGTGAACGCCTCCATCGACGGTAGCGACGTGGTTTACCACAACTACTTCGATATCAGCATTGCGGTATCGACCCCACGTGGCCTGGTAACCCCGGTACTGCGTGACGTCGACTCCATGAGCATGGCGGACATCGAGAAGAAAATTAAAGAGCTGGCGATCAAGGGCCGTGACGGCAAATTGACCGTGGAAGAACTGACCGGCGGTAACTTCACCATTACCAACGGCGGCGTCTTCGGTTCACTGATGTCTACCCCGATCATCAACCCACCGCAGAGCGCCATCCTGGGTATGCACGCCATCAAGGATCGCCCAATGGCGGTCAATGGTCAGGTGGTGATCCAGCCGATGATGTATCTGGCTCTGTCTTACGATCATCGTCTGATCGATGGCAAAGAGTCGGTGAGTTATCTGGTGACGGTGAAAGACATGCTGGAAGACCCGGCTCGTCTGCTGCTGGACGTTTAATCCCTGCAAGGGCGCGGTGTTGCCGCGCCCACACCCTGTGCTATGTGGCCGACAAGTCATGCGGGAACCCGCAAAAATGACCCGGCTGAAACTTTCAGACCTGAATGGATAGAACATCATGAATTTACACGAATATCAGGCAAAACAGCTGTTTGCTCGGTATGGCATGCCAGCACCAACCGGTTACGCCTGTACCACTCCGCGCGAAGCAGAAGAAGCCGCATCTAAAATCGGCTCCGGCCCGTGGGTGGTAAAATGTCAGGTTCATGCTGGCGGCCGTGGTAAAGCTGGTGGCGTTAAAGTCGTTAACAGCAAAGAAGATATCCGTGCCTTTGCCGAAGCCTGGCTGGGTAAACGCCTGGTGACCTACCAGACAGATGCGCTGGGCCAACCGGTTCACCAGATCCTGGTAGAAGCGGCCACCGATATCGACAAAGAGCTGTATCTGGGTGCGGTTGTTGACCGCGCCAGCCGTCGCGTGGTGTTTATGGCATCCACCGAAGGTGGCGTTGAAATTGAGAAAGTTGCGGAAGAAACTCCGGAGCTGATCCACAAAATGACCATCGATCCACTGGCAGGCCCACAGCCTTACCAGGGTCGTGAGCTGGCGTTCAAACTGGGTCTGACCGGTAAGCAAGTTGGCCAGTTTGCCAAGATCTTCATGGGGCTGGCGACGCTGTTCCTGGAACGAGACCTGGCGATGGTTGAGATCAACCCGCTGGTGGTGACCAAGCAGGGCGATCTGATCTGCCTGGACGGTAAGCTGGGTGCCGATGGTAACGCCCTGTTCCGTCAGTCTGAACTGCGTGAAATGCGCGATCCTTCGCAGGAAGACGAGCGTGAATCCCGTGCGGCCCAGTGGGAGCTGAACTATGTTGCTCTCGACGGCAACATCGGTTGCATGGTGAACGGTGCCGGCCTGGCCATGGGTACCATGGACATCGTGAAACTGCACGGTGGCGAACCTGCCAACTTCCTGGATGTGGGCGGTGGCGCAACCAAAGAACGCGTGACCGAAGCCTTCAAAATCATCCTGTCTGACGACAAGGTGAAAGCGGTTCTGGTTAACATCTTCGGTGGTATCGTCCGTTGCGACCTGATCGCCGACGGTATCATTGGCGCGGTAGCCGAAGTGGGCGTTAACGTCCCGGTGGTGGTGCGTCTGGAAGGGAACAACGCCGAACTGGGCGCCAAGAAACTGGCGGACAGCGGTTTGAATATCATTGCTGCGACCAGCCTGACTGATGCGGCTCAGCAAGTTGTTGCGGCAGTGGAGGGTAAATAATGTCCATTTTAATCGATAAGAACACCAAAGTAATTTGCCAGGGTTTCACCGGTAGCCAGGGTACCTTCCACTCCGAACAAGCTATCGCTTACGGCACCAAAATGGTCGGTGGCGTAACTCCAGGGAAAGGGGGCACTCAGCACCTGGGCCTGCCGGTGTTCAACACCGTGCGTGAAGCTGTAGAAGCGACCGGCGCTACCGCGTCAGTTATTTACGTACCTGCGCCGTTCTGCAAAGACTCCATTCTGGAAGCCATCGATGCAGGCATCAAACTGATCATCACCATCACCGAAGGTATCCCAACTCTGGATATGCTGACCGTGAAAGTGAAACTGGATGAAGCTGGCGTGCGCATGATCGGCCCGAACTGCCCAGGTGTGATCACCCCGGGAGAATGTAAAATCGGTATCATGCCTGGTCATATCCACCTGCCAGGCAAAGTGGGCATCGTTTCTCGTTCAGGTACTCTGACCTATGAAGCGGTAAAACAAACCACTGACGCCGGTCTGGGGCAGTCTACCTGCGTGGGTATCGGTGGCGACCCGATCCCGGGGTCCAACTTTATCGATATCCTGAAATTGTTCCAGGAAGATCCACAAACCGAAGCTATTGTGATGATCGGTGAGATTGGCGGCAGCGCGGAAGAAGAAGCGGCAGCCTATATCAAAGAGCACGTCACCAAGCCGGTTGTGGGTTATATCGCTGGCGTTACCGCGCCTAAAGGCAAACGTATGGGCCACGCTGGTGCCATCATTGCCGGCGGTAAAGGGACTGCGGATGAGAAGTTCGCGGCTCTGGAAGCGGCAGGAGTGAAAACCGTACGCAGCCTGGCTGATATCGGTGATGCCGTGAAAGCGATCCTGAATCGTTAATACCGCATAGTAAATAATATTATCTCGACATGTTTGGCCGCCCATTGGGCGGCCTTTTTTATGTAAGCGTTTGACAACAAAACGTGTTTTGCAAGGCGCTGGTGCTAGAGTTGATAACGGGAAGCCCAGCATTTACAGCTTCTGAGATCAACCTCGCAACATGGTCTATGATTACTTAGCAAAAAGCAGATTTGTGAGTTAACTCACTACAATCGCCATTGAATATAAAAAGTTAATACACGACGCAGTTAATGACTTAATTAATACAATGGGGGTTCTTTTAAATCACATTTATTTAACACAAAAATACCAATAAAAAACAATTGAGAAATTACTTAACATGACACTAGGTAAATTAGCGGAAAAGCGACAATCGATATGGAAATAATATGCAGATATGCTTAAATTGTCCTGGATCAATATAGGCCTAACTACCTATTTAGGCTGATTTTTGACCTGTAGCCAAAAGTCCAACCTGTGTCACGTAAATACCTATTTATTGTGAGGGCTTTGGCGAGTATCATGCCATTGTGTAATTACGGATGGTTGATCTTGTTGCATTTGTTACCCGCTGTCGGTTTTCATTGGTGCGTTTTGCTCCTGCCCCTGGTGGTCTGGCACTGAATGTACGGTTGAAAGCGGAGAGGCTGGATCAAATTTTGTTGTGTTTAAGGGCATTCACTGCGGGGCGTTACCGGCTACTCTTTCGGGAGTAATACCGATAACCGCAAGTCGGAGTCTTCCTGCGAGGAGCAAGGAGTCAAGATGTTTGATATTGTCGAACTGTCGCGCTTACAGTTTGCTTTAACGGCGATGTACCACTTCCTGTTTGTCCCATTAACGCTGGGTATGGCGTTTTTGCTGGCGATTATGGAAACGGTATATGTGCTGTCCGGCAAACAAATTTATAAAGATATGACCAAATTCTGGGGCAAGTTGTTTGCAATCAACTTTGCTCTGGGTGTGGCCACCGGGTTGACCATGGAGTTCCAGTTCGGGACCAACTGGTCGTACTTCTCTCATTACGTCGGTGACATCTTCGGGGCCCCTCTGGCTATCGAAGGTCTGATGGCGTTCTTCCTGGAATCGACGCTGGTTGGTCTGTTCTTCTTCGGCTGGGACCGCCTGAGCAAGATCCAACACATGACCGTTACCTGGTTTGTCGCCCTTGGCTCAAACCTGTCTGCGTTGTGGATCCTGGTCGCTAACGGCTGGATGCAAAACCCAATCGCCTCCGACTTCAACTTCGAAACCATGCGTATGGAGATGATCAGCTTCTCCGAACTGGTTCTGAACCCGGTCGCACAGGTGAAGTTTGTTCACACCGTGGCTTCTGGCTACACCACCGGCGCGATGTTCGTGTTGGGTATCAGCTCTTACTATCTGCTGAAAGGGCGTGACATCGCCTTTGCCAAGCGTTCGTTCGCCATTGCTGCCAGCTTCGGTATGGCTGCTATCCTTTCCGTGATCGTGCTGGGTGATGAATCCGGTTACGAAATGGGGGACGTGCAGAAAACCAAACTGGCTGCCATTGAAGCGGAATGGGAAACTCAACCGGCTCCGGCTGCATTTACCCTGTTCGGTATTCCGAATCAGGAGAAAATGGAGAACTCCTTCGCGATCCAGATCCCTTGGGCGCTCGGCCTGATCGCTACCCGTTCCATCGACACCCCGGTTATCGGCCTGCGCGATCTGATGGTTCAGCATCAGGTGCGTATCCGTAACGGTATGAAGGCTTACCAGTTGCTGGAAGAGCTGCGCAGCGGCAATACCGATCCGGCAGTGCGTAGTGCGTTCAACGATACCAAGCAGGATCTGGGCTATGGCATGCTGCTCAAGCGCTACACCGAAAACGTCAGCGACGCCACGGAAGCGCAGATCCAGCAGGCAACCAAAGATTCTATCCCGCGTGTGGCTCCACTGTACTTCGCCTTCCGTATCATGGTGGCTTGTGGTGTGCTGATGCTGTTTATTATCGGCCTGTCGTTCCTGAGCGTCGTACGTGGTCGTATCGGCCAGAAGAAATGGCTGCTGCGTGCCGCGCTGTACGGTCTGCCATTACCTTGGATTGCAGTAGAAGCGGGCTGGTTCGTGGCAGAGTATGGCCGTCAGCCGTGGGCGATAGGTGAGGTGCTGCCAACCGCAGTCGCGACCTCTTCGCTGACCGCAGGCGACATTCTGTTCTCGATGGGGCTGATTTGCGGCTTGTACACCCTGTTCCTGGTGGCTGAAATGTACCTGATGTTCAAGTTTGCACGTCTGGGTCCAAGCAGCCTGAAAACTGGCCGCTATCATTTTGAACAACCGACTGCCGCCGTGCAGGAAGCGCGCTAAACAGGAGTCCAAGATATGTTTGATTATGAAGTACTGCGATTTATCTGGTGGCTCCTGGTTGGCATCCTGCTGATCGGTTTCGCCGTCACCGACGGTTTCGATATGGGTGTCGGTATTCTGATGCGCATCATCGGTAAAACCGATACCGAGCGTCGGGTAATGATCAACGCCATCGCCCCGCACTGGGACGGTAACCAGGTGTGGCTGATCACCGCCGGTGGCGCACTGTTCGCCGCCTGGCCGATGGTTTATGCCGCCGCGTTCTCTGGTTTCTATGTGGCCATGATCCTGGTGCTGGCTTCCTTGTTCTTCCGCCCGGTCGGTTTTGACTACCGTTCGAAGCTGGAGAACAGCCGCTGGCGTAACATGTGGGACTGGGGCATCTTTATCGGTAGCTTCGTGCCTGCGGTGGTATTCGGTGTCGCGTTCGGTAACCTGTTGCAGGGCGTGCCGTTCCATATCGACGAATATCTGCGCCTGTTCTACACCGGCAACTTCTTCCAACTGCTGAACCCGTTTGGTTTGCTGGCCGGTATTGTCAGCCTGACCATGCTGGTGACTCAGGGGGCAACCTACCTGCAGATGCGTACGACTGCCGAAATCCACCTGCGTTCACGCGCAGCGGCGCAGATTTCTGCGCTGGTGATGGGCGTATGCTTCCTGTTGGCGGGTATCTGGCTGGTGAACGGCATCGACGGTTTCGTGGTTACCTCAGCACTGGATACGGCGGCGCAATCCAACCCGCTGCGTAAAGAAGTGGCTCATCAGGCGGGTGCCTGGTTGATCAACTACAACAAGTATCCAATCCTGTGGGCACTGCCGGCGTTGGGCGTGGTTCTGCCACTGTTCACCATCCTGTTTGCCCGTTTGGACAAAGCTGCGATGGCGTTCCTGAGTTCATCACTGACGATTGCCTGTGTGATCTTGACGGCTGGGGTAACCATGTTCCCGTTCGTTATGCCATCAAGCACCGTGCCTAACGTCAGCCTGACCATGTGGGATGCGACTTCCAGCATGTTCACACTGCAGGTGATGACCGTTGTTGCGATTATCTTCGTGCCAATCGTGCTGGCGTACACCGCTTGGGCGTACTACAAAATGTTTGGTCGCCTGGATAAGAACTTCATCGAAAAAAATAAGCATTCGCTGTACTAAGCAAAAGGAGCTAAACCATGTGGTATTTTGCCTGGATCCTCGGAACGCTTCTTGCCTGTGCCTTCGGTATCATCACGGCGCTGGCGCTTGAGCACAGTGAAGATTCAAAAGCGCAGCAAGACGGTAAGTGATGAGTTCGTCACTGGCTGACAAGCTGTACGCCATCACCGACAAGGGTCCGGTTCGGGCCCTTTCATTGGTACTGGCGGTGATTTTAGCGGGATGTATCTTTTGGGATCCTAGCCGCTTTGCTGCACACACCAGCTCGATAGAGATTTGGCAAGGCATCTTGCTGATCTGGGCGGTGTGTGCGGGCATCGTTCACGGTGTCGGCTTCCGGTCTCAGAGCACGTTTTGGCGTGCATTTTTCGCGCCATTACCTGCAATTGTGATCCTGGCCGCAGGATTACTTTACGTTTCTTTATAATCTATTACGCATCCCCCTGATTATGGGCCGTTCAGGCCCATAATTATTTTCATTCCCATTAAGTAACCCATTCCCAACCCGATCCGTCTTGCGTATAGTAGCAATCGTCAAATTGTCTTGCTGGGAAGTCGAGTGAGTAATAAGTTGTTTCGATGGCCGGTTCGTGTCTACTTTGAGGATACAGATGCCGGTGGTGTGGTTTACCACGCCCGTTACGTCGCTTTTTATGAAAGAGCGCGCACTGAGATGCTGCGTCAGCACAACTTTCATCAACAGCAGCTGCTCAGTGAAGACCATGTCGCTTTCGCTGTCCGGCGTATGACGGTGGATTACCTGTTCCCTGCACGTCTTGACGATCTGCTGGAAGTGCAGAGCAATATCACCTCGATACGCGGGGCATCTCTTACGTTTGCTCAACGCATTGTTAATTCTGACGGTACTCTTTTGAGTCAGGCCGATGTATTGATTGCATGCATTGATCCACACCAAATGAAGCCGATAGCGCTTCCTAAGTCTATTGTCGCGGAGTTTAAGCAGTGACTGACATGAACATCCTAGATCTATTCTTGAAGGCGAGCCTGCTGGTCAAGTTTATCATGCTGATTTTGATATGCTTCTCAGTGGCTTCTTGGGCGATCATCATCCAGCGGACGCGCATTCTCAATGCGGCCACTCGCGACGCCGAAGCCTTCGAAGACAAATTCTGGTCTGGTATCGAGCTTTCTCGTCTGTATCAGGAAAGCCAGGCACGTCGCGATAGCCTGACTGGGTCAGAGCAGATTTTCCATTCCGGTTTCAAAGAGTTTGCCCGCTTGCACCGTGCCAACAGCCATGCGCCAGAGTCGGTGATTGAAGGGGCTACGCGTGCGATGCGCATCTCGATGAACCGTGAGCTGGAAACGCTGGAAAACCATATTCCGTTCCTCGGCACCGTCGGTTCCATCAGCCCGTATATCGGCCTGTTTGGTACCGTGTGGGGGATTATGCACGCCTTTATCGCCCTGGGCGCGGTGAAACAAGCCACCTTACAGATGGTTGCACCGGGTATTGCCGAAGCGCTGATCGCCACGGCTATCGGTTTGTTTGCCGCGATCCCTGCCGTTATGGCCTATAACCGTCTTAACCAGCGCGTTAACAAGCTTGAGCAGAATTACGACAACTTTATGGAAGAGTTCACCGCTATTCTGCATCGTCAGGCCTTCTCCAGCGACAGCAAATAAGAAGTAGGAGGTAGCATGGCGAGAGTTCGTGGTCGTAACAAGCGTGAGCTGAAGTCGGAAATCAACATTGTTCCGCTGCTGGACGTCTTGTTGGTGCTGTTGCTGATCTTTATGGCAACCGCGCCCATTATCACTCAAAGCGTTGAAGTTGATTTGCCCGATGCCACCGATTCTAAAACGGTGTCCAGCGACGATAACCCACCGGTGATCCTGGAGGTTTCCGGCGTGGGTCAGTACACCCTGGTGGTGGATCACAACCGTATGGAGCTGTTGCCGCCTGAGCAGGTGGCGGCCGAGGCCAAGTCGCGTCTGGCAGCTAATCCGAAGACGGTGTTTTTGATCGGTGGGGCCAAGGAAGTACCGTACGATGAGATTATCAAGGCATTGAATATTCTGCATCAGGCGGGAGTCGCTTCCGTAGGGTTGATGACCCAGCCAATCTAACCGTAAGGTCAGTGGCAACCCGGTTCCTGCCCTGTGGCGCAGGAACCCCGTTTAAGCAGCAGTTTTTGGGATTCTATTTTGGTAAAGGCAACTGAGCAAAATGATAAGCTGAACCGTTCCGTGATTGTTTCGGTGGTTCTGCACATTCTATTGATTGCCCTGTTGATCTGGGGTTCGCTGTACGAAAATACTGAAATGAGTAGTGCAGGCGGCGGCGGTGATGGTTCTGTAGTTGGGGCCGTGATGGTTGATCCCGGGGCGGTGGTTGAGCAGTACAATCGCCAGCAGCAACAGAGCAGCGATGCACAGCGTGCAGAAAAGCAGCGCCAGAAGAAGGCGGAGCAGCAGGCTGAAGAGCTGCAGCAGAAGCAGGCGGCGGAACAGCAGCGCCTGAAAGAACTGGAACAAGAGCGTTTGGCCGCGCAGGAAAAAGCCGCGCAGGACGCCAAGGCACAGGCCGAACAGCAGAAGAAAGCCGCCGAGCAGCAGCAACAGGCCGCTGAACAGCAGAAAGCGGCAGAAACCGCCGCGGCGAAGGCCAAAGAACAACAGAAGGCAGCCGAACAGGCTGCGGCGAAAGCCAAAGCCGAGGCGGATAAAATAGCCAAGGCTCAGGCAGACGCACAGCAGAAAGCCGAGGCGCAAGCCAAGAAAGAAGCTGCCGCCGCCGCCGCTGCCAAGAAGCAGGCGGAAGAGGCGAAGAAAGAAGCCGCAGCGGCAGCTGAACAAAAAGCTGCCGAGGCCGCAGAGAAGAAAGCCGCTGCCGACGCCGAGAAGAAGGCCGCAGCAGAGGAAGCGAAAAAAGCCGCCGCTGCCGAGAAGGCTGCTGCTGCCAAGAAAGCCGCAGATGCCAAGAAGAAGGCCGCCGAAGCTGCTAAGCAGTCAGCCGACGTAGATAATCTGTTTGGTGATTTAGCTGATGGTAAAAACGCGCCGAAAGGCGGCGGAGCTGCCAAAGCGAAAGGTGACGGTAAACCGGCAGGGCAGGGTAATGCTAAGACTGCGGGGGCAAGTGGTGCTGAAATTAATAGCTATCTGGGGCAGATTAAGCAGGCAATAGAAAACAAGTTTTATGATGCTGACCTTTACAAAGGAAAAACTTGTGACTTACGTATTCAACTAGCACCAGATGGATTCTTGAAAAGCGTAAAAGCTGAGGGGGGAGATCCCGCCTTGTGCCAAGCTGCAATCGCGGCGGCTAACCAGGCTCGTATTCCTAAGCCACCGAGCCAGGCAGTGTATGAGGTATTTAAGAATGCTCCCCTTACATTTAAGCCGTAATAATGATTGTTTTAACCGAGTAAAGTGCATGGATGTGCCAAGGTAGCCAACAGGGAATATGTAGTTTTGTTGGCGTTGGTTTGTTAAAATTCTGCTAAATTATCGCAGGCATCCCGCCTGGATAAGGGAGATGAGATGAAGCAGGCATTTCGAGTAGCGTTAGGTCTTATTGTTCTGTGGGCGTCCGTGCTGCATGCGGAAGTTCGCATTGAAATCACCCAAGGGGTCGACTCCGCTCGCCCGATTGGCGTGGTGCCATTTAAATGGGCGGGTCCAGGCACGCCTCCTGAAGATGTTGGCCAGATCGTAGGTGCAGATCTACGTAACAGCGGCAAATTCAATCCGATTGATGTGGCACGTATGCCGCAGCAGCCGACTACCGCGGCCGAAGTTACGCCTGCGGCCTGGACTGCGCTGGGCATTGATGCCGTCGTGGTTGGTCAGGTTCAGCCTGGTGCCGACGGCAGCTATCTGGTTTCCTACCAACTGGTCGATACGTCAGGCGCGCCTGGCACCGTGTTGGCGCAGAACCAGTTTAAAGTGACCAAACAGTGGCTGCGTTATGCGGCTCATACCGCCAGCGATGGCGTATTTGAGAAGCTGACCGGCATCAAGGGCGCATTCCGTACCCGTATCGCCTACGTAGTGCAGACCAACGGCGGGAAATTCCCGTATGAACTGCGCGTATCGGATTACGACGGCTACAACCAGGTGCCAGTGCATCGCTCACCAGAGCCACTGATGTCACCAGCCTGGTCACCAGATGGCAGCAAGCTGGCCTACGTAACCTTTGAGAGCGGTAAATCAGCGCTGGTTGTGCAGACGTTGGCTAACGGCGCAATCCGTCAGATTGCCTCATTCCCACGTCACAACGGTGCTCCAGCGTTCTCTCCAGACGGTAGTCGCCTGGCTTTCGCGCTGTCTAAAACCGGCAGCCTGAACCTGTATGTGATGAACCTCGGCTCTGGCCAAATCAGCCAGATCACCGATGGCCGTAGCAACAACACCGAACCGAGCTGGTTCCCAGATGGTCAATCTCTGGCTTATACCTCTGACCAGGGCGGTCGCCCACAGATTTATAAGGTTGGCGCTAACGGCGGCGCACCACAGCGCCTAACCTGGGAAGGAGCCCAGAATCAGGACTCCGATGTGAGCTTTGATGGCAAATTCCTGGTGATGGTGAGCTCCAACAATGGGGTTCAGCATATCGCCAAACAAGATCTCGGATCGGGAGCCGTTCAAATGTTAACGGACACGTTCCTGGATGAAACGCCTAGTATCGCACCAAACGGCACCATGGTGATCTATAGCTCCACGCAAGGTATGGGCTCCGTGCTGCAGTTGGTATCGACTGATGGGCGTTTCAAAGCGCGTCTTCCGGCAACCGATGGACAGGTCAAATTCCCTGCCTGGTCGCCGTATCTGTGATGCATGTGTAAAATATGTATGGCAAAAACTATAAAAGGATCAAAGAAATGCAACTGAACAAAGTGCTGAAAGGGCTTCTGCTGGCACTGCCAGTTCTGGCTGTAGCGGCTTGTAGTTCTAACAAAAGCGCGAATAACGATCAATCCGGTATGGGCGCTGGCACTGGTACAGAAAACGGCAGCAGCAACCTGTCTTCTGAAGAACAAGCACGTTTGCAGATGCAAGAACTGCAACGTAACAACATTGTTTACTTCGGCCTGGACAAGTATGACGTTAGCTCTGAGTTCGCTCAGATGCTGGATGCGCATGCTGCTTTCCTGCGTAACAACCCATCCTACAAAGTGACTGTTGAAGGTCATGCGGATGAGCGCGGCACGCCAGAATACAACATCGCTCTGGGTGAGCGTCGTGCTAACGCAGTTAAAATGTACCTGCAAGGCAAAGGCGTTTCTGCTGACCAGATCTCTATCGTTTCTTACGGTAAAGAGAAGCCAGCAGTACTGGGCCACGACGAAGCAGCCTATGCTAAAAACCGTCGTGCAGTTCTGGTTTACTAAGAGAATCGCATGAACAGTAACCTCAGACATCACCTGTTGAGTCTGGCGTTACTGGTTGGCGTAGCGGTCCCATGGGCCGCTACTGCCCAAGCGCCAATCAGTAATGTCGGCTCCGGCTCGGTCGAAGACCGTGTCACATCACTTGAGCGTATCAGTAATGCTCAGGGCCAGCTTTTGAACCAACTCCAGCAACAACTCTCTGACAATCAACGTGATATCGATACGCTTCGTGGGCAAATCCAGGAAAGTCAGTATCAGTTGAATCAGGTGGTTGAACGCCAGAAACAGATCTATCAACAGATGGATAGCCTTAGCCAGGGTGGCGCACAGAATTCCGCTGGCGCAGCAGCAGGGGCCGCAGGTGGTACAGCCGCCGCGGCGTCCTCTGACGGCGCTGGCAGCGCTCCTGCGGGGGCGACAGCCGCTGCGGCTAGTACGGGCGATGAAAACAGCGACTATAACGCCGCTGTTTCACTGGCGCTGGAAAAAAAGCAGTACGACCAGGCGATCTCCGCTTTTCAGGCTTTCATAAAGCAGTATCCGAAATCCACTTACCTGCCTAATGCCAACTATTGGCTGGGGCAGTTGTTCTACAACAAGGGTAAGAAGGAAGACGCGGCATACTATTATGCAGTGGTGGTCAAGAGTTACCCAAAATCACCCAAGGCGCCGGACGCAATGTATAAAGTTGGGGTGATCATGCAGGAAAAAGGTCAGGCTGATAAAGCCAAAGCCGTTTACCAGCAGGTGATCAAATCGTACCCGACCAGCGATGCGGCCAAGCAGGCCAAGAAACGCGAAGCCAGTTTGTAAGTAAAAAAATGAGCCCAGAAGTTAGTCGATTTGACCGAATTCTGGGCTCATTCGCGTGAAGAACAAGCAGTTGAACCTACTGCACCAAAATTTAGGTTGCGCTGCCGAGATAAATTAGTAATATATGCCGCCGTTGCCAAGACAACTTGCAAAGTGTTAAAGCAGCTAGGAAATTGGGTCGTTAGCTCAGTTGGTAGAGCAGTTGACTTTTAATCAATTGGTCGCAGGTTCGAATCCTGCACGACCCACCAATTTTCGAAGAGTTGGTATAGTGTGGAATCGTAAAGGATGAGAACCGTCAAAGGTTCGAGCC
>NZ_JBOFZA010000042.1:0-107608 GCF_051654945.1 Serratia sp. (in: enterobacteria) | reverse complement strand
TGGTGATAGCTGTGGTGTTGCCCGCGATGTTGGTGGTGTTGATATCGACCTGATCGTTGGTCGCTTTCAGCTGGGAACCGTTCACCGCATCGGTGCTGGTATCCGTCAAGTCACCGGCTGCTACGTTGGTGATCTTGGCTGGGCCGTTACCCATATGGTCGGCGCTGTAGGCATTCAGAGACGGATCCCACTGCAGTGCATCATCCTTCAACTCATTAATATTGGTGGTGTTACCCGCAATATTGGTGGTGTTGGTGGCAATGTTAGTGGTATTGGTCGCGATGTTGGTGGTGTTGGTATCTACCTGCGTGCCCAGAGTATCGATGGACTGGTTGGTCGCAAACAGTTGTGAACCATTCACCGCATCGGTGCTATCACTATTCAGGCGGCCTGCGGCCACGTTAGTGATGGTACGTTCTGCATCCTTGTCGCCCACGCTGACGGTGCTGGTTGGGGCTACCCCGGCAAAATCATACTCTTTGCCGTTGATGGTCGCTTTGGCCGTCGCTTCTGCTGCGGCAGTCACGGAGCCGGCACCCAATGCAACATCGTTGTCATGCGTTGAGATGGCACCCATACCAATCGCCACCGCATCCTGACCCAGTGCGGACGAATCTGTCCCGGTGGAGTTGGCGTGGAAGTACTTGGTCCCGGTGTTGTAGATGTTGTCTACGGTATCACCCAGGTTGGTGATTGCCGTGGTGTTACCCGCGATGTTGGTGGTGTTGATCTCCACCTGATCGTTGGTGGCTTTCAGTTGGGAACCGTTCACCGCATCGGTGCTGGTATCCGTCAAGTCACCGGCGGCTACGTTGGTGATCTTGGCCGGGCCGTTACCCATATGGTCGGCGCTGTAGGCATTCAGAGACGCATCCCACTGCAGCGCATCGTCCTTCAACCCATTAATGTTAGTGGTGTTGTTGGCAATGTTGTTGGTGTTGGTGCTCACCTGATTGTTGGTTTCGGTCAGCTGTGAATAGTTCACCGCATCGCTTGGCGCTACGCCATCCGCCACGTTGGTGATGGTAGTGCCACCGGTGTGCGTACTGTTGTCGTAGGTATTGCCACCCAGGGTAATGTTATTGTGGGTGCTGTTGTCGTACATCACAGCATCCGCAACAGAACTTGCTGCTGTCGCTTTCAACTGTGCGACGTTGACCGCATCCATATCGTCCGCACCGGCAGCCAGCCCGGTAATACGACGATCGCCCACGTTCACTTCACCCTTCGCTTTGCCGCCGACCAGATACGCTTCATGCGACAAGGTGCTGCCGTCTGCCAGAGAACCGGCACCCAGCGCGACGCTGCCATCAGCACTGGCGATAGCACCCATACCGATTGCCACCGCATCCAGGCCAGAAGCGACAGAGTCGGTACCGGTAGAATTAGCGTGGAAGTACTTGGTCCCGGTGTTGTAGATATTGTCTACGGTATCGCCCAGGTTGGTGATCGCCGTGGTGTTACCTGCGATGTTGGTGGTGTTGATATCGACCTGATCGTTGGTCGCTTTCAGCTGTGAACCGTTAACCGCATCGGTACTGGTGTCTGTCAGATCGCCCGCTGTGACGTTAGTGATCTTGGACGTGCCATTGCCTTTATGGTTAGCGCTGTAAGCCCCCGCTCCTCCGTCCTCCGCCGAATCCCACTGCAGTGCATCATCCTTCAGCTCATTAATATTGGTGGTGTTATTAGCAATATCGGTGGTGTTGATGGTGACCTGTTTGTTGGTGGCATTCAGTTGCGAACCGTTGACAGCATCGGTGCTGGTGTCACTCAAACGGCCTGCGGCCACGTTGGTGATGGTACGCTCTGCATCTTTATCACCGACGCTAACGGTTCCAACAGGGGATCCGCCTGCAAAGGTATAGCTATTCCCTGCAATCTGAGTGCCCGTTGTTGCAACGACAGCGTCGGTTTTTGCCCCATCGCCCAGCGCGACACTTCTCGCTACATCGGCGACGGAATTATAGCCAATAGCGACAGATTTAGACGCCGAAGAGTTTGCCAGCACGCCGACAGCCAAAGAGTAATTATCTGATGCTGTAGATCCACCGCCTAAGGCAAATGCGGACTGGCCGGAGGCCGTAGAAGCATTACCAAACGCTCCTGAATTCCCCCCTGTTGCCTTGGAGTTAAAACCAACGCTAACGGCATTACCGTTTGTCGCTTTGGCATTGAACCCCAATGCTACGCTGTTGCTGCCACTGGCCAAACTGCCTATGCCTATTGCAACATCAGCACCAGACAAAGCCTGAGAGTTCTCACCAATAGCCGTGGAGGAAATTCCCGTTGCCCTGGCATTAATACCCGCTGCAAGCGCACGCTCGGCCGTAGCTCCGTCGTTATTGTAGTTGGCACCTTGGGTGCCGCCATCATTAACGCTGTAATAATGGGTTTTGCTATCAGCGATGGCCTGATTGGTGGCAAACAGCTGTGAACCATTGATGGCATCGGTGCTGGAACTGCTGATACGCCCTGCCGCCAAATTGGTGAGTGTGCGTTCATTACCTGCACTACCTATGCTGGCAGATGCGACAGGAGTCGTTCCTGCAAAGGTATAATCTTTACCGGCAATAGTCGTGGTACTTGTTCCCACGGCAGCGTCTACTGTGGAATTATCACCCAATACAACAGAATTATTCAGGCCGGCGTTCACCCGGACATTATTACCAAGAATAACTGTATTGTCAGAGCCAATGTAATTAGAGTCACCCACTGAATAACTTCTTTCACCATCTACTGTGGTATTATTTCCCAGCACCCCGGAACTATATTTATTAGTTATTGAGCTACCACTACCAATACTGATTGATTGATGGCCAAAAGATCTTGATCCATTGCCTATCGCAATCCCACTTTGCTCTGTTACTGTCGCATCAGCACCGATTGCAATCCCCTCAGCTGCGTCTTTAATTGCTTTAGCACCTGTACCCAATGCCAAGCCGTTTCTGACATTCCTTGCAACGGTTGCAGAGTAGCCCATCGCTATACTTCCGTTTTCGCCTGCAGAGCTTTCTGAACCCAGACTAATTGAATGTAACCCGGTACTACGACTATTATTACCAATCGCAATTGCATCATCAGCAAGTTCAAAATATAGCTGACCACCCGCAATTGCTCCTGCCCCCAAGGCGACACTATTATTGCCCAGAGCCTGGCTACCAAAACCAATAGCCGTTGCCTTTTCGGCTATTTTGTAAGTACCGTATCCGTCGGTACCGCTATATCCCGCAATGGCAGAATTACCCATTGCAATATTATCGTTGAAGAGAGCCTGACTAGATTTACCCAGAGCCATGGCCGTGTCGCCAATTGCACTGGACGCGGTACCAATAGCCAGTGAATCCTGACCATTTGAAGATGCGCCAACACCAGCAGCCAACGCATTAACACCCGTTGCACCGTCGTTGTTGTAGTTGGCACCTTGGGTGCCGCCATCATTCACGCTGTAGTAGTGAGTTTTACTATCGTTGATGGCTTGGTTGGTGGCAAACAGCTGCGAACCATTGATGGCATCGGTGCTGGTGTCACTAATACGCCCGGCTGCCACGTTGGTGATAGTACGCTCCGCATCTTTATCGCCCACGCTGACAGTGCTGGTTGGCGCTTTGCCTGCGAAAGTATAAGGTTTACCGCCAATATCAGCGCCGGTTGTCGCCACCGCTGCTGCGGTAACAGAACCAGAACCCAGGGCAACACTGCCATCCTCAGTAGCAATGCTGTTTGCACCCAGCGCCAGAGAACCTTCACCTATTGCTTGTGTTCGCTCACCAACAGCAATAGCGCTGTCACCCGATGCAATGGCACGATTACCTTGTGCAATGCTACTCACGCCCTCGGCACCCGCAAAAGCACCAATCGCTATAGTGGCTTCTTTTTGTGCTTTGGCACCTGAACCAATAGCAGTCGCATCGGTCGCGGCCCCTAAAGATTCCCACCCAATGGCAATTGCACCAGTGCTGGTGGGATCGGAGGTAGAAGAATCAACACCAAAGGCAATACTGTTAATACCGGTTGTGTGAGCACGCATACCTGTCGCAATGCTGGATTCCCCTGTAGAGGTTGCCTGATAACCCATTGCCATTGATGCCTGGCCCACAGAAGAAGCATCGACACCGCCAGCAAGTGAGTTCATCCCCACCGCACCGTCATTGTTGTAGTTACCCCCCGCAGTACCAAAGTCGTTTACGCTGTAGTAATGGGTTTTATTATCGGCAATGGCCTGATTGGTCGCCGCCAATTGCGAGCCATTGATGGCATCGGTGCTGGTAGCATCGACACGGCCTGCGGCCACGTTGGTGAGAGTACGTTCTGCATCTTTATCGCCCACGCTGACGGTGCCGACAGGAGATACGCCCGCAAAAGCATAATTATTCCCGGAAATCTGTGTCCCCGCCGTTGTAACGGCAGCGTTGGTTTTTGCCCCATCGCCCAGCGCAACACTTCTCGCTACATCGGCGACGGAATTATAGCCAATGGCGACAGATTTAGACGCTGAAGAGTTTGCCAGCACGCCAACGGCCAGAGAGTAAGTATTTGATGCTTTAGCTGCGCCGCCCAAGGCAAATGCGGACTGACCGGAGGCATTGGAAGCATTACCGAATGCCCCGGAATTCCCCCCTGATGCCTTGGAGTTAAAGCCGACACTCACGTCATTACCGTTGGTCGCTTTAGCATTGCTCCCCAGTGCCACACTGTTGCTTCCACTGGCCAAGCTATTAAAACCGAGCGCAATATCCGCTCCCGACAAGGCCTGTGACTGATCGCCAATCGCCGTTGCGGAAATTCCTGTGGCACTAGCATTAATACCAGCCGCAAGCGCTCTCACAGCCGTAGCACCGTCGTTGTTGTAGTTGCCGTTCGGAGTACCGCTATCATTGACGCTGTAGTAGTGGGTTTTATTATCGGCAATGGCCTGATTAGTGGCTGCGAGTTGCGAACCATTGATGGCATCGGTGCTGGTAGTGTCGACACGGCCAGCGGCTACGTTGGTGATGGTACGTTGGTTACCGACTCCCGTTGCGCCTACGCTCACGGTGCTGCTTGGTGCAGCCCCAGCGAGGTTATTATAAGTTTTGCCAGCGATAACCATGCTGCTGGTAGCCACGGTCTCCGCAGTTACTGAGTTGGCACCCAACGCAACATCACCGGTGTTGGTGGCTTTGGCATTACCACCCAGTGCGGTAGAGTTTTTACCCGCCCGAGTACTGACTCCGACGGCAACAGCATTATCTGCGGTACTACCGATATAGGAGTCGTAACCAATACCTACGCTGGAGTTACCACCAGCGGTGCTATAACCACCAAGGCTGGTTGAATAACTTCCCGTGGCGTTAGATGAAGAGCCCAATGCGGTAGATGTAGTACCCGTAGCTTTCGCGCCACCGCCACCAATTGCAGTGCTGTAAGCGCCTGAAGCGGTTGACTGGTTACCCATTGCAGCAGAAGTACCACCGGTAGCAATAGCGCCATAGCCTAGTGCAGTGTCAGCTACATTCTTGGCATAGCTGCTATCACCAAGAGCAGTAGCACCTTCAGCTAACGCCTGAGTAGCATAGCCGATGGCGAGAGAATATTTTCCAGATGAAACAACGCTCTGACCAATACCTATCGACCCGTTCCCCGTACTGGCTACCGTGTAACCTAGTGCTATCGCGCCTGCGGTTGAAGCATTAGCACCGTAACCAATAGCGGTCGCGGCCTGGGCCGTCGCCTGGTTACCAGAACCAATGGCTAATGAGTACAGTGCTGAAGCATTGGCATGAGTACCGATAGCGGTGGACTGAACACCACCTGCGGAAGCGGTATCACCTATCGCAGTCGCTTTGTCACCCACTGCCGACGCATTAAAGCCAACCGCTGTGGCAAAACCTGTACCAAGGCTAGCGCCAGTGGCTATAGCTCCAGAACCTATTGCAGTATTGTTTGACATGGTGCCATCAGAGGCCGCAGTACCACCATTGGTAACACTGCCTGGGGTAACCGTCCAAGCTTCTGCTGGTTCAATACTGACCAACGCCGCTGCAAACGCACCAGCCATACCGCCAGCACGCATCAAAGCCCGGCGCGCACGACGAGTGCTGCTACCATCTTTGCCTTTACCTTTGGCCGAGGCGAATTCACTAGCGACCACCCAGGCTTGCTGCGCGGCACTCCAGACTAAACGATATATCGTATTCATAAGCTTGTTCCAATAAAAAGTATTATGCACGCGCAGTGACTCGCGTGATTATCTAATTCAGTGAAATTTAAATAAATTTCAGATTAGATTCCCTGGGTGTGACTCACTTACTCTAAATTCCATATTAAATTCCCCATCACGTTATTAGCGTCTTACTAACAAATCAGACATACTTTTTACACCAAGCTTTTTTAAGGCGTTTATTTTATGACTGGTGATAGTTTTAACACTTCGATTACGTGTTAAGGCAATATCAATGAGGGAGATACCCCTCATTATATCGTTCAAGGTACTTAACTCCGGCGTGGTTAACTTTCTCTTATAAAAGTCATAACATTTGAAATTTTCGCTGCGGCCAGACTGCATGCCGCCGTTCATGGCGGTTTCTATTTTTTTAATAAAAACATAGGATTGACGAAAGAACGAAGCCATATCCACATCTTTATCGATGCAAACAATAGATTCGTCCTGGGTATCATTCATTAATGTCGTCAGATATTTCTTGTCATGTAAAAAAACACAATGGGTAATGACTTCCTCATCGCAAAACTGCTGGGGAAGGCTTTCAAACAGCTTTACCAAATCAAAGAAATTACCACAGCTATCAATAACAACGCCGTTGTAGTAGTTATTGTCATCCTGCCGGGATTTAAAGGCACGATAGTTGTAAAAAAAAACCAGCTTTACCTCAGGTAAATAGCTGCGCTCTTTTCTTAACGTCGAAAAGACATACAGTAATGCCAGTCTTAAATAATAGTTATTCGTGATGCAAGCGACCCTTACCTGGTTCATCTTCAAGTCCCTTTTTTGGTACTGCCCTGGAAAACGGGTATTAGCAGTGTTGTGGTTTCCTGGCACTCCGGCCGGATATAAGCTCACAACCCTTTGCAACTGAGGTTATTAGATAGGAACGACTCCGAGGAAGATGTAAGACAAGGTTGATAGTTTCTAGGAAAAGTCTTGAAATTGGGGTTTTAGTTAAAAAAATCAATAGCTTTTTGAAGATGCAAATCTTAAACACCTTCTTGGCAATTAGGAATAACGACTGATTTATGGGTGCTATTCTTAATTCGCCAATAAAATGGTAATTAGAGTGGGGGCTATTATCATTTATAACTGGAGTGGGCAACATTATCACCCTGGCGATGCAAAGTTTGATTAACGTTTTAGCAGATTATCGGTAGCTACCTCCCAAGAGGTGGCTACCGACTGACAGTATGCGGGGTTACGGGCGAGGAGAAGCTTATTTAAACCAACCAAATACGGTGTTGACCAACATCGATGAAATGGTGAAGTCCGGGTCAGCAAAGGTCACGCCGTTGGCCCCCAGGCCCGCGAACAGGTGTAGCGTCAGAGCCGGGAATACGCACAGCAACAGGCCGTTGATGGTGCTGGCGATGATAGCACCACGGAACCCACCGGTAGCATTACCGAAGATCGCCGCCGCACCGCCGGTAATAAAGCTGGCCATAATACCGGGCACAATAATCGGCAAGCCGATAAACGGGAAAATCAGGATACAAACCAGCTCCACCAGGAAACTGACCAGGAAGCCAATCAGGGTGGCGTTAGGCGCTTTGGTGAACAGCACCATCACATCGACCGCGGGAACCGCGCCTGGAGCAAACACTTTGGCAAACCCTTTAAATGCGGGCACGATCTCGGCGGTAAACATGTTGACACCAGCCTTGGCCATATACAGGCCGCAAGCGAAAATCGCCGACTGTTCCAGCACAAAGATCAGTACGTTTTTATCTGCTGCCCCAGCCCCATAAACCTGGACCATAGCCTCCTTGACCTGCGGCTGCGTGGCAAAGATGCTGGAGATGATCAGCAGGATTAGCATCGTTAACAGCGTGGCGACGTTTGGTTCGCGGATAAAATCAAACTTGTTGCTGATCACGACGTGTTCGGTATCGTGTTTCTTATTACCGAACCATTTCCCCATATAAGAACCGATGATATAAGAGGAAATCGCCGCATGGGAAATGGCATAATCATTCGAACCGATAATATCCCGGCTGAACTTGCTCAATATATACGGGGATATCGCCATATAACAACCAATGAAGATGGAAGCGATAGTCACGATAGCAAAATGGCTATAGCCTAATTCGGCAAGCACCGCCGTCAGCGCAAAGGCCATAAACAGCACCAGGTGCAGGGAAAGGTAAATATTCTTAAAGCGAGTGAAGCGCGCCAGCAGAATATTCAGCACCATCGAGAACAGCAGAATCAGGGCGGCTGTCGCACCCAATTTATCGATGGTCGCCGCCATGATGGCTTCGTTACTCGGCACCACCCCAACAATATTAAATGCATTAGAAAACAGCGAACTAAAGGCAGTAAGCACCTTCATCAGAATGCTGCCGCCCACCTTGATCATGGTGAAACCGATAAAAGAGAGTAAGGTCCCGGTGATAATCCTTGAAATCGGCGCTCGTTGAAAAATCAGCCCTAGCAAAGCGACGATCGCAATGATCACCGCAGGTGTTTTTACCAAGCTTAACAATATGTCCACAATATCCCTCATTATTAAATAATACTTATGTCAGAAGGACTTGTTTCTTGTTACCCGATAGATTTCAAACCACGGTTTAATTAGGCAATAAATGCCCTGCTCGTGCTATGGCTTGAAAGGTGAAGGGAGCAATGTGCCTTCGATGGGCACAGTGATACCACGCGGAATTTTTTTTTACTGCTGGCAAGTGATTGATTCGAGATCTCAATCACGAAAAATGAAACATTGTTTTGTTTTTGTAAAACACTTTTTCATTTTTTATTTTAGTGTTGCAGTTGATGAAGCGATCGGTTCGGGTTCGGCGATCAGAGCGGCAATGATGATCTCGGTTACTCGCACAGCTGTCGATCGGCCTCGGGGTAGGCGATTCCAATCGCTTGCCTGAAGGATCTACGCGAAGTCTGTGGTAATATTGAGCGTAATATCATTTTGATCCTGTAGGCACACCATGGCATTCATTCCAAAAAACTACGCGAGGCTGGAAACCGGCTACCGCGAAAAAGCACTGAAAATCTTCCCGTGGGTTTGCGGGCGCTGTTCACGCGAATTTGTATACTCCAACCTGCGTGAGCTAACGGTGCATCACATCGATCATGACCACAGCAATAACCCAGAGGACGGTAGCAACTGGGAAATGCTGTGTCTGTATTGCCACGATCACGAGCACTCAAAATACACCGAAGCCGATCAGTATGGTTCCACGGTGGTCGCCGGTGAAGATGCACAGAAAGACATGGGGCTAGCCACGCATAACCCCTTTGCCAATCTGAAAAACATGATGAAAAAATAGACTCCGCTCATAATCTGTTGGGGCGCCGCATGCTGCGCCCGATTAGCCCGATGCTGCGCCCAGCCCTCCCTTCACCTGTTTGCTACCTTAATCACCGCTCAAATTGACAACTTGCCAAACTATTAACTTAGGCTGAACTAGCCTCTTTCGCTGGCTTTCATTCCACTCACCAACCTATCAAGTTAGTAAGTTATTAGATAAACAAACCCGCAAGTTAAGACTTTAGCTACTTGGCAAGCCGCCGCCAATGGGGCATATTGTCGTCATACGCACTTGTTAACTCATTTAATTACCAACCTAACAAGCGCATTAACTTATTAAGTTAGTTGGTTGATAAGTTATCCGCTTGGCAACTTGAGAGATGGCAGCATGATTGTTTTGATCGGTTCGCAGAAAGGTGGTGTCGGGAAATCGACCATGGCGGTAAACATCGCCGGATATCTGATCCTCAAAAAGAAAAAAACGGCCATCATCGTCGATGCCGACGATCAGAAATCCATCATGACCTGGTTCAATGACCGCCAGAATGTCGAAGGCGTGCCACAGATCCCGGTGGTAGCCGCCTCTGGCAAGATCAAAGAAACCCTGCTGGAACTGAATCGTCATTACGATTATGTGATTGTCGATACCGCTGGCCGCGACAGTGCCGAACTGCGCTCCGGGCTGCTGGCCGCCGATCTGTTTATCTCGCCGTTGCGCCCTTCGCAAATGGACCTGGATACCATCGGCTACCTGTCCGAAATGTTCTCCACCGCGCAGGAATACAATGAAAAGGTGAAAGGCCACATCGTATTGAACCTGTGCCCTACCAATATTTTCATTAACGAAGCCAACGAAGCGGCCGAAGTGCTGAGCGAATATCCAGAGCTGAAGTTGGTGAACAACCGCCTGTGCGATCGCAAAATTTATCGCGATGCCTGGGGCGAAGCGCTAACCGTGCATGAAGCGCACAATGAAAAGGCTCAGCACGAAATCGAAAGCCTGGTAACCGAGGTGATCCTGTGAAAAAACGCACCCCAACGCACCGCATGTCCGAAGATGAATTTATCAACAGCGCCACTTCGCATACGTTGATTGTTCCCGCCCCTGCTGCCGTTACCGAAAAACCCCAGGGCCGTAAGCGCATCTATAAAGCGCTGTCCGTCAGCCTGACGGATAACCACGTGGAAATGATTGACGATGTCATTGGTCATGCCGCGCGCAACGGCATCGTGCGTATCACCCGTTCCGACGTGATCAAGTTGGCCATAGATACTTTAGCCGACAAGAGCGAGGCACAGTTGCTGGCGCTGCTAAAGAAGATTTGATAACTCACTAAACTGCTAGCTTAATAAGTTAACAATTAAGTAAGTTGGTAATGTCGCTGAATGAGTAGGGGTCGAACATGTTCGCCCCGATTTTATTGATTGATATCTTGTCGTGGGCACAGGATGCAGCGCCCCTACATCAGCAACCTAATTAAGCTACCAAGCTGGTAGCTTATTGACTTAATAACTTAATGTTATTGATATTTAAACATTAAATTAACGATAACATCCCCATGCGCTGCAAAGCCTGCTGCCCTTGCGCGCTGAGAATGAAGGTCATCAACTGCTGCGCGGCCTGACTGCCCTCCTCCAAAAGACACATTCCATAGGTCACTTTGCAGTCGAGCTCGGCTGGCAAAAGACGCACTTTAACCTGTGGGCAGGGGGCTAATGCCTCGGCATAACTGGCGTAGCCAAGGAAGATATCGGTCTGACGTTTTGCAATCAGATACTCCGCTGCCAACCGACCAGCCGGTATTGGTGCCGAATCGGCTCCACCGACCAACGCCACCGCCCTGCTTCGTAACGCACTCCCCTGCCCCGGTAATAACTGCTCGAGACGATCAAACAGCAGTTGTGCATAATCGCCGGAAGGATCGGCGACCGGCGTCGAGGTACCGACCCGCCATTGGGGATCGCACAGTAACGTCAGTAAATCCGGCTGCGTTAACGCCGGGATATTGCGCACCGTGGCACATAGGCGGTTACGGGTAAACGGTTGCACCGCCTGCGCAATACCATTAGCCACCAATCGCTGTGGATGTTCAAGATTGGCAGAGGCGAATATCTGCGGCCTTTCGCCTTGTTCAATACGTTGCCGTAATAATCCTGCCGGGCCAAAGGTGGCTTCAACTCGCTGACCGGTTTGTTGCTCGAACTCTGCCAACAGTGAGGTGAACGCCAGCCGCAGGCTACCTGCGGCAAACAGAGTTATGCTATTCACGGTCGCGCTCCCGCAGGCTGTGGAAGATGGGCACCAACGTTTCCAGATGTCCGTCGGCAAAGGGAACGGATATCCGCTCAATCGGCAGGTGAAACAGCGGCGAGAGATTTTCCGCCGTCAGCACCTGCTGACAATGGCCTAACTGATGCCGCCCTTCCGCTCCCAGCAATAATGCCCGATCCGCCACCGCATGGGCGTGGTTGGGCTGATGGGTAGAAAAGATCACCGCCATATGCCGTTCACGCGCCAGTTGGTCGATCATCGTTAGCACCTTGTCCTGATGGTGCAAATCCAATGCCGAGGTCGGCTCATCAAGGATCAGAACTTCACAGGCCATCGCCAACGCACGGGCTATCAGCACCAATTGGCGCTGCCCGCCGGAAAGGCTGCCAAACTCGCGATCGGCGAATGCCAGCATATCCAGCGCATGCAGCGCCTGTTTGGCTAACTGGTGATCCTGAGCCGAAGGCGAGCGGAATAGCTGCACATGCCGCGCCCGCCCCATCAGCACAATATCCAGCACCTTGTAGGCAAACGGCGGCGTGAAATATTGCGGCACAAACCCTAGCCCGCAGTGACGAGACACGCTCCCTTGTTGCAACGGCAAAGTGCCCAACAACAGCTGCATCAAGGTACTTTTGCCACGACCGTTGGGGCCAAGCACCGCCACCACTTCACCCCGTTGCAGTTGCAAATCGAGCCGTTGGAACAATGTTGGCTGTCCTGGCCAACCAAAGCTCAGGTTGTTGACCTGTAATAGTGTTTCAGCCATTCCAACCTCTCACTTGCGCACGCCGTAACAGCAAAGCAAACAAAGCCGCACCGATCAACGCGGTGAGAATGCCCAGCGGGATTTCACTGCTGCTCAAGGTGCGTGCCAAATCGTCGATCAGCACCATATACAGCGCCCCAAGGCACATGGCAGCCGGTAATAGACGCCGGTGGTCTGGCCCCACCAGCAAACGGGCCAAATGCGGGATCAGCAGGCCCACCCAACCAATGCTGCCGCTGACGGCCACCTGTGCGGCCACAATCATCGCGCATAGCGTCAGGATCAGCCAGCGGGTGCGTTCAACGTTAATCCCCAGCGCGGCGGCATCTTCATCCCCCAAGGAAAGCAGGTTGATGCGCCAACGCAGGGCCAGCAACAGGCCACCGGCCAGCAGCAACGGCAGGAATAACATCTGTAGCTTATGGCTATTGGCGGTGGCAAAACTGCCCAGCAACCAAAATACGATGCTGGGTAGCTTTTCTTCGCTATCGGCCAGATATTGCACCAGGCTGACGCAGGCGGAAAAGAAGCCGCTGAGGATCACCCCGGCCAATACCAGCGAAAGAATATTGCGCCGGGCGATGGCACTGGTAATGGCAAAAATCAGCAGCAAAGCCAACATGCCGAACGCAAAGGCGCAAAACAGCAGCATCAACATTGGCAAGCCCAGCAGGATCGCCAAGGTGCCCCCAAAGGCGGCCCCGGAGGAAACGCCGATAATGTGCGGATCGACCAGCGGGTTACGAAAGACCCCTTGCAGTGCCGCCCCACATAACGCCAGAGCCGCCCCTGCCCCCATGGCTAACAGCACGCGCGGCACACGTACACCGAGGATCACCTGCCGTTCGATTGCTGTGATATCAGCATGCTGGCCGATAAGCGGCTCCAGCAAAATCATCAGGCTATGGCCTGCCGTAACCGGATAACGGCCAATGCCCAAAGAAAGCAGTGCGCAACAGGCCGTTAGCAGAAGCAATATCCCCAGCTTCATTTCACAGTCTGGCAGCAGCTGGCACGGTAATAACGCTGGTAGTAGCTATCGACATATTGCTGTAGATCGATATCGTGAAAACGCTGTGGGTAGAGCACTTTTGCCATCCAGAGTTCCCCCAGCGCCAACGCTTCTGGCATAGGGTAGCCCCAGGCTTTGGCATATTCTGGCATCAGGTAAACCCGTCGGTGTTTCACCGCTTCGATTGGCTGCCATTGTGGCGAAGTGAGGATCTGCTGCACGACTTCTGGATAACGCTCCTGCACCAGGATCACCGCCGGGTTCCACTTCAGTACGTCCTCGATCGAAACCTGCTTGAAGCCCTGGATATCTTTGGCCGCCACGTTGACGGCCCCAGCATGCTGCATCATCAGGCCAGTATATTTACCCGAACCGTAAGTGGTGAGATCCGGGTTGGCCATATAGACCCGAACTCGTTGCGCTTCAGAAATGTCCTGCAAGCGATTGGCCACCAGGGCGCGCTGATGGAAGACATCTTTCACCATTGCCTCCGCCTGAGCCTCACGCCCCATCACTTTGCCAATCAGGCGAATGCCATCCTGCAAACCTAGGTTATAGGCCTGATCTTCATTTTCCAGCATCGGATTGATTTTCCCGGCCTGATCCGCCGGTTCACGACGCAAAGAAATGGCTACCACCGGAATTCCCACCTGCTCGATCTGGGCGATCATATCCGCCGGAGCATAGTTGGCGACAAACACCACCTGCGGATGCAGGCTCAGCAGGCTTTCGATATTGACCGCCGTGAGGTCGCCCGGCATTGGCATCTTGGCCAGGCTCGGAGCCAGACGCAGATAGTTTGGCCCCAGCTGCTTCTGCCAGCTACTGAGCACACCCACCACCTGTGGCATGGCATCAAGCTGTACTAACAGGTTTAACGTCTGATGTTGTAACACCACGGCGCGGGTGATGTGATCGGGCAGCGTGACGGTACGGTTGAGTTGATCGGTGACCTGGCGATCCGCAAAAGCGCTGGAGGAGAAAACAAGCAAAATCAGTAATAGGCGAGGAATACGTTTAAACATAAGGCTGTCTCTATGGGCTATCGTTATATATAAAATCATATAGCGATAGCCACATTGAAACAATCAGCTGGATCAAACAACACATGAAAAGATGAATAGATAGCGAGAGCGCCCCCCTCAACCTAGCCCTCTCCCAAAGGGAGGGGACCGAATGTGCTACCAATAAACTCCGGTATCTGAACGCAGCTCCGTACTGCTCCCTCTCCTTTTTGGGGAGAGGGGGAATAAACGTTAGCGATTAACCGAGCGGGCAATACGCGTATAGGTATGCCGTACGCCACGGATCGCCACGCTGTAGGCAAAAATATTTTCCGGCAGTGCCAGGCCAAGGTAGCCGGTATCGCCGATATGATGCAGATCGGCCCCGGCCATTTTGCTCATCAGGGCAATCTGGCGGAGGGTTTGCACATCGGCCCCTTCCTGAGAAGTGCCGATAGCGGTCATCGCCAGCGCGCCCTGCTGCTGAGTGAAAGCAATCAACGCAGCGACCTTTTCCTGCGACATGCCGGGGATAGTTCCCGGCGCGGGCAGCAGGACGATATCGGCACCGTTTTCGATAAACAACGCAATATCCTGTTCGGTGATTAACTGGCTGCCGCTTTCGCGCACAATCCCGGCACCGTGCATCTTCCCGGTGACCAGCACCAGCTTGTCGCCCACTTCATCACGAATGTGCTTCAGCGCTTCGGCGATGGCCTGATTGCTGACGCCGTTATTCGGGTTGCCGGTCAATACCACCATGCGAGCACCCAGCTCATACAGTTTACGGGCGTTTTCTGCCGTGGCGGCACGCCCCGCGGTCATCTGCCAGAACTCATTATGCGCGGTGGCAAACGCCGGATCGACAGCTTCCAGATTCACCCCGATAACCCGGCCGGTTAGCCGTTGCAGCTCGCGTATAGCGTCTTCTGGCACAACATCGGCAGGCAGCCCGGCAATATGCGGCTGATTGACATCGAACAGATTCAACAGCAGCAGGTCGGCCCCCTGGCTGGCGGCCAGTTCGGCATTGGTAACGTTATTGAGCAACGGCTGAGTCACCGCAATGCTTTCACTGACCAGGATGCGCCCTTCACTGGCACGGATGGCGTAGATCAGCTCATCTTTGCCGATGTTGGCCAGATCGCTGGCGCTACAGTCCAGATATCTCTTCATGGTGTACTCTCCCGATGGTTTTTTATCGAACCTGTTGGAGGCGAATGAGGCTTCTGTTGTCGCGGGATCCCCTCACCCAAAAGGCAAGGGGACCGAATGTGCTACAAATGTAGCCTCGTATCTAACCACGACACCGTTTCAGCTCCCTCTCCTTGTGGGAGAGGGTTGGTGTGAGGGGGATACAGCGAGTGTAAACACTCACAAACTTACTTCAGAGTAAAGCTCTGCTGTTGCAGATTGTCCGAGTCCAGACCGACAAACACGTTGAATTTACCCGGCTCCGCGCCCCATTTCAGGCTGGCGTTATAAAACTTCAGATCGTCCTCGGTAATAGGTAATTCCACCCGCTGTTGCTGCCCCGCATGCAACGTCACTTTCTTGAAGTTACGCAGCTCTTTGATCGGGCGGCTGACCGAGGCGGTCACATCCTGCACATACAGCTGTACCACGGTAGCGCCGTTATACTTGCCGGTATTTTTCAGCATCACGCTGGCGGTAATTTTGCCATCGCGCGCCATTTCCGGGCTGGAAAGCTTGAAGTCCGACAGTTCAAACTGGCTATAGCTCAGGCCATAACCAAACGGATACAGCGGACCATTTGGCGAGTCAAAGTAACGCGAGGTGTACTTGCCTGGGTTTTCCTTGCCGAAAGGACGGCCGGTATTCAGATGGTTGTAATACATCGGGATCTGCCCCACCGAACGTGGGAAGGTCATGGGCAGCTTGCCGGAAGGGTTATAGTCGCCAAACAGCACATCGGCGATGGCGTTGCCGCCTTCAGTACCGCTGTACCAGGTTTCCAGCATGGCGTCGGCATGTTCACTTTCCCAGCTCAAGGCCAGCGGGCGGCCATTCATCAGCACCAGCACCAGCGGCTTACCGGTGGCTTTCAACGCCGCAATCAGATCGCGCTGGCTTTGCGGAATGGTGATATCTGCCCTGCTGGAGGCTTCATGGGCCATCCCCTGCGCTTCCCCCACGACAGCCACCACCACGTCGGCCTGTTTGGCGATGTTCACCGCTTCATCGATCATCTGCTGTGGCGAGCGCGTGTCAAAAGCCACCGCTGGCTCATATTCATTCAGATAATCGATAATGCTTTTATCCTGTGTGATATTGGCCCCTTTGGCATACAGGATGCTGGCCTTATCCTTCACCGCGTTCTGCAACCCTTCACGCACGGTGATCGACTGCTTCACCACGCCTGCCGCCGACCAACTGCCCATGATATCGCGCTGGCTGTCGGCCATCGGCCCGATCAACGCAATGGTGCCCTGCTTTTGCAATGGAAGCGTCTGGTGGTCATTTTTCAGCAACACCATGGTCTTGCGGGCAATCACGCGGGCTTCCGCACGGTGCAGACGGCTTTCGGCATTGGTATCCTGCGGATCGGAGCCCACCGGGCCAAGGTGGTTATACGGATCTTTAAACAGGCCCATATCATATTTGGTATTAAGCACGTCGCGGCAGGCGCGGTCGATCTCGCTTTCTGAAACCAGGCCCTCCTTCACCAGCCCCGGCAAGTATTGGTCGTAATACTCGTCGCTCATGCTCATGTCGACACCGGAGGTGATCGCCAGGCGCACCGCGTCGCGCGCATCCTGTGCCACGCCGTGTTTAATCAACTCTTTAATCGCACCGTGATCGCTGATGGTAATGCCTTTGAAACCCCATTGGTCGCGCAACAGATCTTTCAGCAGCCACGGGTTGGCGGTTGCAGGCACGCCGTTGATCGAGTTGAGCGATACCATCACGCCACCGCTGCCGGCATCCACCGCCGCTTTATACGGCGGCAGGTAATCCTGGTGCATCCGCAGCGGGCTCATATCGACGGTGTTGTAATCGCGCCCCCCTTCGGTAGCACCATACAGGGCAAAGTGTTTCACGCTGGCCATCACCGATCCCGGCTTGGACGGATCGCCATTCTGGTAGGCGTCCACCATCACTTTAGCGATCTTCGATACCAGCCAGGTATCCTCACCGAACCCTTCGGAGACCCGGCCCCAGCGCGGATCGCGGGTAATATCCACCATCGGCGAGAAGGTCATGTTGAGGCCGTCGTCGCTGGCTTCCTGTGCCGAAACGCGACCACTCAGAGCGATAGCCTCCATATCAAAGCTGGCTGCCAAGCCCAGGCTGATCGGGAACACGGTACGCTGACCGTGTACCACGTCATAGGCAAAAAACAGTGGGATCTTCAGGCGACTGAGCTGCATGGCCTGATCCTGCATCACGCGGATATCATGGCGAGTCACGGTATTGAAGATGGCACCGATCTGCCCTTTACTGATGCCATCGCGGATGGCCTCTTTCGGGTTATCCGGCCCAACGCTGATCAGGCGCAACTGGCCGATTTTCTCTTCCAGCGTCATCTGTTTCATCAGGTTGGCGACAAAGGCATCACGCTGCTGCGCATTGCTCCCTTGCGTCACGCTGGTTTCCTGCGCAAAAACCGGGCTGATAGCCAGACCGGACAACATACTCACCACACAAAGCCATTTCATATTTTGATTCTCAGGCACGTCCCCGCCGCCAGTGGCGGCCAGGCGTATTAATAGATGTGAGCACGCAGTTTGCCATAGCAGAATCAATTCGTCTGCGTTGACGTCAACAGATGATGCAATCTGGTCCGGCTGGCTTGCGCCTCGGCCCCCAGCCACTCCACCAGCCGGGTTAATGCAGCAGGCACCACCGCGTGTTCGGGATAAACCAGATAATAGGCGGCACCGCTGACCACGCTGATGGGGAACGGCGTGATGATGCGGTTAGCCTGAATATCCTCCTCCAGCAGGCACAAATCGCCGATGGCGATGCCACAGCCCTGCAATGCGGCGCTCATGGCCAGATCGAGCGTGTCGAAATGCTGTGACTTGGCGGAAGGCAAGGTGGTCTGCCCCGCTGCCTTCAACCACAGCAGCCAGTCGCGGCGATCGCGCGTGGGATGCAGCAAGGTGGTCTCTGCCAAGTCGGCAGGTTCCACAGGTTGAGCCAGATCGGGCAGATAGTTTGGGGTACAGACCGGCGTCAGGATCTCATCAAATAAATGGTGTACCACCAGCCGTTTGCCCTGCGGCTTGCCAAACACCACCGCCGCATCGAAATGTTCGCTGCCAAAATCCAGCCCGTGTGACACCGACGCGGTCAGTTCGATGTGCATCTCAGGCCGTTCATTCTGCAGGCGAATAATACGCGGCAATACCCAGCGCATCGCGCAGGTTGGGCATTTGACGCGCAGCGTCCCCGGCTGTTCCCCGGCCTTGGCCAACGCTTGTGCCAATTGCTCTAACGCCAGCTGTACCGGTGCCAACAGTTGCGCCCCCTGTGGCGTTAGCGTCAGCCCGCGTGCACGGCGGCTGAACAGCGGATAACCCAACTGCTGCTCCAACCCCAGGATCTGGCGGCTGACCGCGCCCTGTGTCAGATGCAGCGTTTGGGCTGCATGGGTAAAATTGAGGCGCTCGGCCACCACCACAAAGGTTTTCAGCACGTCGAGCGAGGGCAACGATGTTTGCATAACGAGTCTCAATAGCTGCATTTATTTTCATTGCTAGCCATGATCTGACTGCATGGCAAGCATGACGAATTTTCTCTTGTTAGCCCATCCTAACTGATGCTTAATCATTCGACACCCGATTCTTTTGCCAGGAGCCCACCATGCAGAGCGCCTGCTCGCAACGTTCGAAACTGCCGGACGTTGGCACCACCATTTTCACCGTTATCGGCCAACTGAGCGCCGAACATCACGCCCTGAATCTGTCGCAGGGTGCCCCCAATTTTGCCTGCGATGTGCAACTGGTCGAGGGTGTTGCCCAAGCCATGCGTGCAGGTCATAACCAATACGCCCCGATGAGTGGCGTGGCCGCACTACGTCATGCACTGGCGGACAAAGTTGAACGTCTGTATGGCGCACGCTTCGACGCCGACGACGAGATCACGGTGATCGCCAGCGCCAGCGAAGGGCTGTACTCCGCCATCAGTGCGTTGGTGCATCCCGGTGATGAAGTGATCTATTTCGAGCCGGCCTTCGACAGCTATGCCCCTATCGTGCGCCTGCAAGGTGCCACGCCGGTAGCCATCAAGCTTTCCCTACAGGATTTAACCATTGACTGGGATGAGGTCGCCGCGGCAATCAACAGCAAAACCCGCATGATCATCGTCAACAGTCCGCACAACCCTACCGGCAGCGTATTTACCGATCATGATATCGAGCGCCTGACGGCCCTGACCCGTAACACCGATATCGTCATTCTTTCCGATGAAGTGTATGAGCACGTGGTGTTCGACGGCGGCATCCATCACAGCATGGCCTGCCACCCTGCTCTGGCAGAGCGCAGCGTGATCGTCTCTTCCTTCGGTAAGACCTATCACGTCACCGGCTGGCGCGTGGGCTACTGCATGGCACCGGCTACCCTGATGGAAGAAATCCGCAAGGTGCACCAATTTATGGTGTTCTCTGCCGATACGCCGATGCAATATGCCTTTGCCACCGCCCTGAATAATCCACAGAGCTACCTGGGCTTGGCGGAGTTCTACCAGCAAAAACGCGATCTGCTAGCCAACGCGCTGCAAAGTTCGCGCTTTGAATTACTGCCCAGCCATGGCAGTTTCTTTATGCTGGCCCGCTTTAGCGGTTTCAGTAATGAAAGCGACAACGACTTTGCGGTGCGGCTGATCCGCGAAGCGAAGGTTGCGACCATCCCGCTGTCGGCCTTCTACAGCGACGGCACCGATACCGGCATTATCCGGCTTAGCTTCTCAAAAGATAATGACACCCTGTTAGAAGGCGCTCGCCGCCTGTGCCAGGTGTGATCCATTGATTGCTTACCATGGGAAAAAGACCTCGATGAAGAAAACATTAAAGACGCTGATCGCCGCAGGATGTTTACTGGCAGCCGGTTCCACGCTAGCGGCAGAGAACAGCCTGCGCTTTGGCCTTGAAGCGCTGTACCCGCCCTTCGAGTCCAAATCCGCCAGCGGCCAGTTGGAAGGATTTGATATCGATCTGGGTAACGCCGTGTGTGCCGCCGCGCAGGTCAAGTGCAGCTGGGTAGAAACCTCGTTCGACAGTCTGATCCCGGCGTTGCAGGCGCGCAAATTTGACGTAATCAACTCGGCGATGAACGTCACCGAACAGCGCAGGCAGGCGATTGCGTTTACCGATTCGATCTATCAGGTACCCAACCGCCTGATCGCCAAGGCCGACAGCGGCCTGAAACCCGATGCCAAATCTCTGGCAGGTAAACATGTCGGCGTGTTGCAGGGATCGATTCAGGAAAACTACGCCAAGGCGCATTGGGCACCAGAGGGAGTCGATGTGGTGTCCTACCAGGATCAGAATCAGGTCTATCTGGATCTTACCGCTGGTCGCCTGGACGCCACCTTGATCATGGCCCCAGCCGGGCAGAGCGGTTTCCTGGCGCATCCGGATGGTAAAGGCTTTGCCTTTGTTGGAGATGCGGTACAGGACGACAAAATCCTGGGTGAGGGCATCGCCTTCGGCTTGCGCAAAGACGACACCGCAACGCTGAAAAAACTCAACGAGGCCATTGCCAAGGTGAAGCAGCAAGGCACCATTGGCGAGCTCTCCAAGAAGTACTTTGGCGATATCGATGTGACGGTGAAATAAGCCGTTATCATTCAAGCATGCCTGGCTGTAACGGTTTTAAGCCGTTACAGCCCTCTTCTAGTTTCCGCCAGTTCCGCCCTATCAACTTCTATTTCTTCTATAGACACCCCTATTTTTCAAAAAAAACACATTGTTTTGTAAATTATTTCCAACCTAAAGCATCACATAATCAAGAGTCTAAAATTAGGATTTTTCTAGTATCCTAATTAATAACTCCAATTTAAATCAATAAAACAGTTATTTATGCTATTGTAAATTTAATTTACAGATCATTATATCGAATTTATCGTATTTACCAACCTAAGATATCGTGTATGATGCATCCATCTCTTGAGAAGAACGCAGTGCATTGAAATGTATGATTACGGCAAAAACCGAGAGACTTCTATAAAGGAAGAGCAACACAACCCGAGGGAATTAGCGTTATTATAGATAGCTGAAATTTATATTATCTATTTTGCACCGCGCTTTCCCGACGACCAAGTTCTCCCCTTATAACAATGCTGCGAGCTGTCTGACTTAAGGGAATTTCTCTATAAGAAACGAGATAACAAAGTTATTAGATTCTTATACTCACTAAGCGATATAAACATGGAAGCGTTATTTATGTCTATCTTGAAAAAAAATATGCTGGTTCTGGCTTTGGTTTCTTCTGCTTTCGCTGCAAACGCGGCAGATCAGGGTTCAGGTACCGTGACTTTCACTGGTTCTATCATTGATGCACCTTGCTCAATCAATTCAGACAGCGTTGACCAAACCGTTGAGCTGGGTGAAATCTCTCAGACCTCTTTGGCTAACCTGGGGACATCTACCCCACGTAACTTCGCCATCAATCTGGAGAACTGCGATCTGACTGACAAGAGTAAAGTTGCTATCACTTTCAATGGTTCACCAGACGTGGTTAACACCGCTCTGCTGGGCATCACCGGGACTGCCAAAGGCGCCGGTATCGTCATCACCGACGGTAGCGGTTCACCGATCAAACTGGGCGTAGCTTCTACTTACCGCGCACTGGGCGAAGGCTCCAATACCCTGGTGTACTCTGCTTACCTGCAGGGTAACAGCGCCACAGCCGGTAGCGTAAAACCAGGTTCTTTCAGCAGCGTTGCTGACTTTACTCTGGCCTATCAGTAATCGTTCCCCAAAGCATACGGGTCCGCCCGTATGCTTGTTATCCCAATCATTATTGATGACATAACCGATTAAAAATGAAGAGATTATTATTAATTTTATTCGGCGGAATACTGTCGGCCAATACTGCTGCATTCCAGCAGGAGACAACCCGCGTTAACTTGAATGGCGTAATAATAGTCCCTGCCTGTGCTATCGCGGCAGAAGCACAAGACCAAAGCATCGACCTTGGCGTGGTCGATGAAACCCGTATGGCGAGCGGGGCTGAACCCAGCTACCCCTTTTCTATCCGGTTAATCAATTGCCTTACCGAAGAAGAAAAGGAAACTAACCATACGCTAGCGGTAACCTTTATGGGCCAATATGAGGGCACCAATCCCTGGTTTAACCTGCAGGGCAATAGTATTGGCGTGGGGATGAAAATAAAGGATCAGAACGACCATATTATTCAGCCAGGTGTTGCACACTCGGGTTACGTGCTAAAAAATGATGATGTATTACGCTATAGCGCGTCATTGGTTAAAACCGCTGACTACTTTAAAGCGGGAGAAGTTAGCGCCACGTTTAGCTTTATTATTGATTATAAATAGCCTTTTTACCCAGCATTCTTTCGGTCAAGGTCTTCGGTTTGAGAATATAAATTTCAGGATGTCATTGTGCGAAAAAAAACAAAAGGAATTAACAAAACCAGGCTGGCTCTTGCTATCTCGTTAATCAACTGGAGTGGCATAGCTCATGCCATTGAATTTAATACCGATGTCCTGAATGCCGAAGACAAGCAAAATATCGATTTATCCCGTTTTACCCAGGCGAATTATGTGATGCCTGGCGAATATCTGATGGCGATCAACATTAATGACTATGTGCTGCCAGAACAACCAATGCATTTTTACGCACGCGAGGGCCAACCGGAAAGCAGCGAACCTTGCCTCTCCCCTGCCCTGATGGGGCAGATTGGCTTGAAACCTGAGGCACTGGCCAAAGTACGTTATTGGCAAAACGGACTATGCGCCGAACTGAGCAGTATCGAAGGCATGGTGGCAAAACCCGATTTGGCTACCGGCACCCTGTACCTGTCTATTCCGCAGGCCTGGTTGGAATACAGCGATGCCAACTGGCTGCCCCCATCGCGCTGGGATAACGGCATTCAGGGGATCCTGCTGGACTACAATATCAACACCCTGGTCAGCAAGCCAAACCAGAGTAGTACCACGCAAAATACCAGCTTGAATGGCACTACCGGGTACAACGTCGGGCCATGGCGGGTACGAGCAGATTTCCAGGGTAACAACACCCGGGGTGGTGAAACCGGTAACCAAAGCAATTTCGACTGGAGCCGGGTGTATATGTACCGGGCGATCCCACGGTTGGCCTCGACGCTGACCCTCGGAGAAAGCTTCTTTGCCTCGGATATTTTTGACAGCTTCCGTTATACCGGGCTTAGCCTGGCCACTGACGAAAGGATGCTGCCGCCCAACCTGCGTGGGTATGCGCCGGAAGTTGCCGGGATCGCTCGTACCAACGCCAAGGTCACGGTTTCCCAGCAAGGACGGGTGATTTACCAGACCACCGTGGCTTCAGGCCCATTTCGTATTCAGGATCTGAACAGCAGCATCAGCGGCAGACTGGACGTCAGGGTCGAAGAACAAGACGGTACCGAACAGACCTTCCAGGTTGATACCGCAACTATCCCGTACCTGACCCGCCCAGGCACCGTACGTTATAAAACCACCGTTGGCCAGCCGTCCGATTTTAATCATCGTACCGAAGGGCCGGTGTTTGCCAGTGGTGAAGCCTCGTGGGGGGTGAGCAACAGTTGGTCACTGTATGGTGGCGCAATAGCCAGTAACGGCTACAACGCCCTATCAATGGGTGTGGGCAGAGATTTATTCGCCATGGGCGCCGTCTCTGCCGATATCACCCAGTCGTTCGCGACCGATTTACCGAGCCAGGGCAGCTACAGCGGCAAGTCTTACCGTATCAGCTATGCCAAGCGCTTCGAAAAGATCGACAGTGAGATCACCTTTGCCGGTTATCGCTTCTCGGAGCGTAACTATATGACGATGTCGCAATACATCGATACCCGTTATCGCGGCAATACTATCGCCAGTGACAAAGCGATGTACACCGTTACGGCGAACAAGAACTTTCAGGATGCCAGGATCGGGCTCTATCTCAACTACAGTCATCAGACCTATTGGGATCAGCAAACGGCGGACTATTACAGCATCGCGGCCAGCCGCTATTTCGATGCTTTTTCGATGAAGGATTTATCGGTCAACCTGTCAGCTAGCCGTACACAGAACGACGGCAGAAATGACAATGCGCTATATCTGAGCCTGTCCGTCCCCCTGGGTAACCAACAGGCACTCAGCTATAACGCCCAACGTAATGGCCAGGGTAATACCAGCCAGACGGTCAGTTATCTGAACAACAGCCAGTTGGGCACCGCCTATCGGCTCTCAACCGGTATTAATACCGGTAATGACGACGGGGTACGTAGCCAGTTTAGCGGCTATTACAGCCGTAATACGCCGGTAGCGGATATCAACGTTAACGCCAGCTATATGCAAAACAGCTTCACCTCGGCAGGGCTGTCTTTGCAGGGTGGCGCTACCGTCACCGGCAAAGGGGCTGCGCTGCATGCGCGCGGAGCCAACGGCGGTACCCGGTTGATGGTAGATACCGACGGCATTGCCGGCGTGCCGATCGAAGGTGGCCGGGCACGCTCCAATGCCTTTGGCATTGCGGTGTTAAACGATATGCAAAGTTATTACCGGGTTGATACCCGGATTGACATCAGCAAGTTGGATGACGATGTCGAAGCCACCCAACCGGTGGTGGAGTCTGCACTGACGGAAGGAGCCATTGGCTACCGCCGCTTTGGCATGCTGAAAGGTGAAAAAATTCTGGCCACGCTGGGCCTCGCCGATGGCAGTCATCCGCCGTTTGGCAGCAGCATTGTTAACCAGGCAGGAAAAGAGCTGGCGATTGTCAGCGATGCCGGTTTTGCCTATTTGACTGGGATACAACCCGGTGAACGTTTAGAGGCGGTCTGGGACGGGAAAAAGCAATGCCAGGTCGTCATCCCTGAAAAGTTGGCGGTGCAATCGCAGTTATTACTGCCTTGTCGACCGCTCTAATACCATGAGAGAAACTGTATGAATTTATTGAATAAAATAGCGCTGCTTTGCGCTATTACACTCACCAGCAACGCGGTGCAAGCCGCCATTACTCTCGATCGCACCCGCGTGATTTACGACGGCCAGCATAAGTCGATCAGCCTGAATATCAGCAATGAAAATAAGCAACTGCCTTATCTGGCCCAGGCGTGGATTGAGGATGCGCAACAGCAAAAAGTCACCAGCCCGCTGATCGTGACACCACCGGTACAGCGCGTTGAGCCGGGTGCCAGAAGCATGGTGCGCATCGCTGCTGCTCCCGAGATAGCAAAATTACCGCAGGATCGCGAAAGCCTGTTCTATTTCAACCTGCGCGAAATTCCGCCGCGCAGTGATAAACCCAACGTGATGCAAATTGCTCTGCAGACCAAGGTCAAACTGTTCTATCGCCCGCAGGCCATCACCCCTAAAGCGGATGAGGTGTGGCAGGAAAAGATCGTTTTGCATAAAACCGCACAGGGCTACCGGGTGGAGAACCCAACGCCCTACTACGTGACGGTGGTTGGCATCAAGGGAAAAGCTGGCGACAAGGTTGCCGGTGATTTTGAGCCGGTGATGGTGGCACCAAAATCCAGCGTAGAACTTAAATCTGCCCCCTTCGCCGTGCCGGTGTTGACCTTTATTAATGATTACGGCGGCCGCCCGGAACTGGCCTTTAGCTGCAGTGGCGAACGCTGCCAATTTGCCAAAACGGTTTAACACGGAGAAATTTTTCATGTTGATAAACAAAGCAAAAAGTTCACTGCGTGTTAACAAACGCTGGCAACGGTTAACCATGGCTATGCCGTTGTTACTGATCGCACTGGGCTACAACAGTCAGAGCTCAGCGGCGATCGTGCCGGGTAGTTGTAATTTCGACGCTGCATTCGCCACGGTTTTTTCTATATATCCCTCCCCAGCACAAATGTATAACGGTTTTGTGGCAGCCAGCAAGACCGTGATGTTCCGTTTTAATTACCAGAAAACAGGCACCAACGATGACATGCTGGCCAGCGGCGCTTGGTTCGCAGGTGGCGAGCTAGGGGCGTACTCAACCATTCCAGTATTAGATAGTGGGGGGAAGACTATCCCTGGCTTGGGTTTCCGATTGACTAACTCAACAACCGGTAGCCCCGCGACCAAAACCAGCAATAATATGCTGCACTGGTGGTTTGAAAACCAACCAGGTACCTTTGGCATCCTAGAAAATTATAATCTGGAGTTCGTGGTTATCGATGCCAGCCTCTATGTAGGAGGCTCACCCGTCGCTTTCAAAGCTCCCTCGATCACTATTGCCATGGGCAACGCCGATGCCTGGGATCAAAAAAACGTGAGCAACGGTGGGACTCGTTGCGGATCCTCAACCGCGATTTCGCCACCTCAAGCCCTCTCATTAGGGGGAACGGCCCCGCCAGTCCTGCCGCCGCCTACCTTGCCTACCTGCTCACTGGGTGCCAAGGAGATTTTGGTTCCGTTAGATCCGGTAGATGCCTCGCAGCTAGCGACTACCGGTAACACGGCGAGCACCACCGGATTCACTATCCCATTGGGTAACTGCGGTAAAGATGCCAAACCCTATATTACGCTGACGGACAGTGCCAATATCAGCAACCGCACCAGCGATCTGACACTTGCACCGAGCAGCACCGCCAAAGGGGTGCGTATCAGGCTGACCAAGGGCGACGGCAGTGCGTTACAGCTAGGGGCACAGAATACGTCGGTAAGTTCAAATAACGTCGGCCAGTTTTTGGTAGGCACCTCACCGGCGGACAACACGCCGATGTCGATAAAATTGAATGCGGCCTATGTGCGAACCGATGGGAAAATTGAAGCGGGTTCTGTTAAAGCCGACGCCATTTTCACCGTCGCTTATCCGTGAGTAACTCGTTGCCAACGTCCTGCGATGAAGACCTGGCCGCCGCAGTTCCAACTCCCTCTCCCTCTGGGAGAGGTGAGAGAATATCATTCCACACTATTACTTATTTCCTATGAATTTCCTCTTCCTATACCTTTAATATCCCCTATCAATTTCATATTCCCCCATTAAACTAAAATTTAATTTTCCTATAAACGAAAACGCCACTAATCATATAATCAATGGCGTTTTTATTTAAAACAAGGACATGCTTATAGCAAATACTATAAATGAATAGAAAATAGTTTTATTGTTTTTAGGACAAGACCACTCAATTAAGCTGATGTCATTTTACGTAATAACTCCTGATTACTTTTAACACCCAATTTGTTCATTACCGACCTTTTTTGTGTACTGATAGTCTTTTCACTTTTACGCAAAATCTGGGCAATACTCTTGCCGGAAAATCCGCGTATAAACAACTTGATGACCTCATACTCGTTGGTGGTCAGGTTTTCATTAAAACGAGTGGTCAATTGGTGTTTTATTTGTTCGTTACGTTTTAACAACAGGGGCGAGTCCAAGAAAAACCCTTGTTGCAGAACGCTGGAAATTTTTAGCTTGATTGAATCTATTCCCTCCTCCCTGTAGATAATATTAGCAATATCTTTCCTGATGGAACTGAGCATGAGATTATTTTCTTTCTCATGACAAATAATAAATATTTCTATCCCGCGATTAAAGCTCACCGCTTTTTCCAAGCTGCGGTAGAAGTTTGGCACATCGGTATCGATAAAAATGGCATCGGCATAGGTTGACGCACTGCGACTAAATTTAGACTCACCTTTGAAATTAAAATCGATTAACGATTCCTTGATCAAGGTTGACAATCCTTGCCTTAAAAACAGATCTGGCGTAACAATTAAGCACTTAAACACGGTTACTTCTCCAAAATAATTAAATAATGGTATAGCCAGCACATTAACTATTTGATAATTTAATGAGTGCAATGAAGTATTTTACGCGGAGTTTTAAACGATCAACCACGGATCCCAATTATACATGAATATACGTTTAATTAGAATTGTCTTACCTTGATAACAGGCACTTTACTGGTGATTAATAACGACTCCAACTCGATAACCTTGCTCTCTAATTACCTATCGCTAGCCACTCTCTTTGATAGTCAGCTTTCATAATGCCTTATGCAGCATTCGCCACCAGGCCGTCACCTCTCACTGACACCAGGGTTATCCTGATGCAAACCATGGTATGGGATAATTCTCATGATCGGTAGTTTATATCAACAAACCAAACCATATAGCAGAATCGACCTATGAATTAGAGTAAATCATGTTTTTACACTGATCATTAACCCATATCAGTCATCCGTGATGCACTATACTTAGCTGATATCAGCGAACTCTCAGTCACTAAATAGACACCGGAAAAGTGCTAAATTTAACATTCAGTAAATTTTATCTTTTGGGGTAGCCACAATGCGATTTATTCTCAATAAAATGGTGGTATTTGATGAAGAACAGGGAATGCTTGAGGAGGTTAACCAAGAGGAAGCGGGTAAAACCCTTTCTCTTACCGAGATCCGCCTGATTGGTTTTTTTGTCAACAATCCGAATGTCGTCGTTTCGCGTGAAACGTTGTTAATCGAAGTTTGGGAAAAAAACGACCTGACGCCATCCTTAAATAATCTTAACAACTATATGTCGATGGTACGTCGCAAATTGGCTCGACTTGGCCTGCCTGACGTGATTATCACCATCCCTAGATCTGGTTTTTGTTTAAAAATAGACAGCATTGAGACGATTGAAGAAGAAGTACCTGCCACTACAGAATCGTTTAAGAACGAATTTGAAATTTCAACCCAACCAGAAAACCACTCAAAAACCGGCATTTCAGCACTACGTATCCGCCCAGGCTATAAAACCACATTCGCCCTGCTATTGTTCGTGGCTACCTTGATAACTGCGAGCTATGAGGTTTATTTCCATATCGAAAACACGGGAAAGATGATTAAAAATGATATCACCTTCCATAAAAAAATAGACAATAGTGATGTTTATTTTTTACAGGGATCATTAATCGAGCTAGAAACCGGAACTGTTGAGGAAGATGCCATAATCAAAAAAATAGCCAGCAGCAAATATAAAAACCCTGTCGTATATGTTTATATAAACAAACGTTCAACCAATAAATCAGAACAGGGCCACTTCATATACGCTTTATGTGGAAATAGCAAAAATGAACAATGTGAAACCACCTATACCTATAATTCAAAAGTTCTTTAAGCCATGGGTTTTATTGGTGCTATGTTCTCTAGCTCTACTGATGACATTAGCTATTCATTGGCCATCAACGAAAAACATCTATCGCGGCTTACATTGTGCAACCAAACTAAACTCTTATGAGATCAGGGATAAAGGCTCAGTTGATAGCATGTTGGACGCCTCTATCTATTTCAAAAGTGATGATAAAGGTACTATCTCATTGTATGGTGTCATGCATGATGGTGTTAAATCTTCTGTGATCTCAAGAAACCTGGATTTTCATTATGAAATAGACGGGAAATTCCTGTTGTTGACCGATACCGTGAACAGGAAAAGTGACACCGATACCGCACCGGACGATGCAGTTACCTTTGGCAAAAAAGTGACGCTACGCGTGGAGCAGCTGCTAGGGGACGATATCTTAATCTCCACCGCCTTCATTCCAGCCTTCGTTTGTACCCAAACTGAAAGTAAACGGCAAGGGAGATAGCCAAGGAAGGGCAACAACCTGTGTCACGTTGTTGCCCGCCAGCTTAATCCCGATCAAACACCGAGCTGTTCAGCCCGCGATCCTGCTGATGCCGCTCCAGCGCCAGCTCAATCAAGGCGGTGATCAACTGGGTATAGCTCACCCCGCTGGCCCCCCACAATTTCGGGTACATGCTGATATTGGTGAAGCCCGGCAACGTATTAATTTCGTTGATGATGACATTGTTGTCCGGCGTCAGGAACACGTCGACGCGTGCCATACCTAAACAATCCAGCGCTTTGAAGGCTTGCAACGCCACCTCGCGGATTTTATCGCTGACGTCCTGCTCAAGCGCCGCGGGTACCACCACCTGCGCGCCCTGCTCATTAATATATTTGGTATCGTATGAATAGAATTCATCGCTCAGAACGATTTCACCACACACGCTGGCCTGCGGATTATCGTTACCCAGCACCGCGCATTCTATCTCGCGGCCCACAATGGCTGATTCCACCAGCACTTTATGGTCAAAACTGAATGCCAGAGCAATGGCCTGTGCGAACTCTGCCTCATCATGTACCTTGCTGACGCCAACGGAGGACCCCTGGTTCGCCGGTTTAACAAACAGCGGTAACCCAAGGCTTGCCGTTAATTGGGCAAAAGTGTATCTGTTGCGATTAGAGCGCGTCAGCGTCACAAAGGGTGCCACGGACAGCCCGGCATCACGCAGCAGGCGTTTGGTGACGTCTTTGTCCATGCTGACCGCTGAACCCAGCACGCCCGCACCAACAAACGGCATATTGGCCATACGCAGCAACCCTTGCAGCGAGCCGTCTTCCCCCAGTGTGCCATGCACGATCGGGAACACCACGTCGAGCTGCCCCAAGGCACCGGCACCATCGGCCTCGATCAGCTGTTGTTTCTCATACCCAGGGACCAGCGCCACGTTTTTATTCGAGTGGTTCAGCGCGATCAGCGCCGGATTTTCTGCATTCAGCAGGAAGTTGGAGGCATCGTTAAGGTGCCACTGCCCCTGCTTATCGATCCCCAGCAGCGTGACGTCAAACTTGTCTTTGTCGATGGCATCCAGAATGTTTTTTGCCGACTGTAGCGAAACCTCATGTTCCGCCGATTTGCCCCCAAAGATCACCCCAACACGTAGTTTAGTCACGCCCTAAATCCTTCTTGAAAATGTCATGGCAACAAAGCCGACCCTCACAATAAACGCATTGTGCAGCCCCGGCAATGACCATTCGGCCGAAAATACCTGCGCCACAGAATGCCAAACCAGCAGCATCCAAAACGTATACACTTCGTATATTGTTGACTTCAGGAGTAGGTTATGGGGATCGTAAAAATTTCTGATGCCTTGCATGACGATCTCAGGCTCGCCAGCCTGACCATGTCGCGTTCTATCAACGCACAGGCGGAACATTGGATCAGGATCGGCATGTTGGCAGAGCTCAATCCTGAGCTGACCTATCCGCAACTGGTAAAGAAAATGATGAAAGAGAATGCGCTGACGCTAAAGGAGATTGTCGGGTGAAAGATATTGTGATCAAAACGCCGCAGGAGATTGCCATCATGCGCCACTCCGGCGCACTGCTGGCCAAGGTGTTTGCCATGCTCGACGAGGTGATCGGTGAGGGGATCACCACCATGGAAATCAATGACCGTACCGAAGCGTTTATCGTTGATGAACTGAAATCGCGCCCTGCCAGCAAGGGCCAATATGATTTCCCCTACGTGCTCAATACTTCGGTCGACGAAGTGATCTGCCACGGCATCCCTTCTGCCAGCAAAATCCTGCGCTCCGGGATGATCGTCAATGTAGATATTACACTGGAAAATAACGGGTTTATTGCCGACTCCAGTAAGATGTATTGCATCGGCCAGATCACCCCGGTGGCCAAACGGCTGGTGAATAACGTGTATGAGTCGATGTGGCAAGGTATCCGAACCGTGAAGCCCGGTGCTACGCTAGGTGACATCGGCCACGCCATCCAGCGCCATGCCGAACAGGCGGGTTACAGCGTGGTGCGGGAATATTGCGGACATGGCATTGGCCGCGAAATGCACGAAGGCCCGGCGGTGTTGCACTTCGGCCAGCCTGGCACCGGCACGGTGTTGCAGGAAGGCATGGTGTTTACCATCGAACCGATGATTAATCAGGGTGACCACCGCATCAAACAGAAGAAAGATGGTTGGACCGTGGTGACCCGCGATAAAAAACTTTCCGCCCAATGGGAGCATACCGTGGCGGTCACCGCCGACGGCGTGGAGATCCTGACGCTGCGCGCAGAAGAACGTGAGGCGGGATATCAGCAACGCTATTAACACTTAAACTCCCGTGGCAATCAGGCGGGTGACATGGAGATGGGCATGACGCAGGCATTTATCACTCAGTTGAAAAATATCGTCGGTAGTGCGCAAGTGCTGACCGGCGAGCGTAGCACCGAACGTTATCGCAAAGGCTTCCGCTCCGGCGGTGGCAAGGCACTAGCCGTAGTGTTCCCCACCCGCCTGCTGCAATTGTGGCAGATCCTGCAAACCTGCGTCGCTGCCGACAAGATCGTCATTATGCAGGCGGCCAATACCGGTTTGACCGAAGGCTCCACCCCCAGCGGCCAGGATTATGACCGTGAAATTGTAATCGTCAGCACCTTGCGGCTCGATCATATTCAGGTGTTGGATAACGGCAAGCAGGTGGTCGGTTTCCCTGGCAGCACGCTCAATAAGCTGGAAAGGTTGCTGAAACCCTATGGCCGTGAACCGCATTCGGTGATCGGTTCTTCGTGCATTGGCGCTTCGGTGATTGGTGGCATTTGCAACAACTCTGGAGGGGCGCTGGTCAAACGCGGCCCGGCCTATACCGAAATGGCACTGTACGCCAAGCTGGATGCCGATGGGCAACTGCGGTTGGTCAATCATCTGGGGATCAATCTGGGCGATACGCCCGAAGAGATCCTCACCCGGTTAGAAAAGGGTGATTACCGGCCAACGGACGTTGAACACGGCGAGCTGCGCGCTTCGGATAACGAATACGCCAGGCGGGTGCGCGATGTGGATGCCGACACCCCTTCCCGTTTTAACGCCGATAAACGCCGCCTGTTCGAAGCCTCCGGCTGTGCCGGTAAGCTGGCAGTGTTTGCGGTACGTCTGGACACCTTCGCCAAAGAAGACAAAGAGCAGGTGTTCTATATCGGCACCAACGACACCGCGGTATTGACCGAACTGCGCCGCCATATGCTCAGCAAGTTTGAGAATCTGCCGGTGGCTGGCGAGTATATGCACCGCGATATTTTCGATATCGCCGAGGTGTATGGCAAAGACACCTTTATGATGATCGACAAGCTGGGCACCGATCAAATGCCGCGCTTCTTCACCCTGAAGGGTCGGGTGGATGCCACGCTGAACAAACTGCCCCTGTTACCGCACAACCTCACCGACAATCTGATGCAAAAGCTGAGCAAGCTGGCCCCTAACCATCTGCCGCAACGAATGAAAGAGTATCGCCAACGCTTTGAACACCATCTGCTGCTGAAAATGGCCGGACCGGGGGTGGAGGAAGCCCAACAGTATCTGCAAAGCTACTTTGCCGAGATCGATGGGGACTTTTTCGTCTGTACGCCTGAAGAAGGTAAGAAGGCGTTCCTGCACCGCTTTGCGGCAGCGGGCGCCGCCATACGTTATCAGGCGGTACATGCCGATAAGGTGGAGGATATTCTGGCACTGGATATCGCCCTGCGCCGCAACGATAGCGAATGGTTTGAAACCCTGCCGCCGGAGATCGATAACCAACTGGTGCACAAGCTGTATTACGGCCACTTTATGTGCCACGTATTCCATCAGGATTATGTGGTGAAAAAAGGCGCGGACAGCCATGCGCTGAAGGAGCAAATGTTGGCGATCCTCAATCAGCGTGGTGCGGAGTATCCGGCCGAGCACAACGTTGGCCATCTGTATCACGCCAAAGCCGATTTACAGGCGTTCTATCAGGATGCCGATCCCACCAACAGTTTTAACCCCGGTATCGGCAAAACCAGTAAGCAAAAACACTGGGGTAACAACATCCAGTAACATTTTATCTTACCCCCCTCTCCCACAGGGAGAGGGAGCCGGTAGATCTTGCCCTTTTGGGTTCAAAGGATCATCTCAGCAAACTTGTATTAAGCCTCTGCAAGCGGGGTTCTGGCACACTACCGCCCTTTTTGCCCCTCCTCCTCAGCCCTGTCGTCTAGACTTAATGTTCTGAATAAGGCGTCTGTCAGGCGTCAACATGAGCGACGAAAGGAGCATTTCATGCCGTACCAGACAGTAAATCCTTTTAACAATCAGCTAATTAAAGAATATACCCCGCATAATGACGATCAGGTGGAGCGGGCCTTGGCACAGGCCGATGCGCTGTATCATTCCGACTGGGCCAAGGGTGACATCACTCAGCGCCTGCCGGTGTTGCACAAATTGGCCGATCTGATGGAGAGCCGGGTAGAGGAACTGGCTAACATTGCCAGCGTTGAGATGGGTAAGCTCATCGCCCAAAGCCGTGGCGAAGTCAAACTGTGCGCCCAGATTGCGCGTTACTACGCCGATAATGCGCAAAAATTCCTGGCTCCGGTGCGCTATGAGTCCAGCCTTGGCGAAGCCTGGGTGGAACATCATCCCATTGGCGTGTTGATGGCGGTCGAGCCTTGGAACTTCCCTTTTTATCAATTGATGCGCGTGCTCGCCCCTAATCTGGCGGCCGGCAACCCGGTGTTGGTCAAGCATGCCAGCATCGTGCCCCACTGCGCCGAAGCGTTCGAAAAGCTGGTGCATGAGGCCGGTGCGCCAAAAGGTGCCTATACCAACCTGTATATTTCCCAGGATCAGGTAGCCGACATTATCGCCGACGATCGGGTGCAAGGTGTGGCGCTGACCGGCTCGGAAAAAGCGGGCAGCATCGTGGCGGCTCAGGCTGCCAAGAAGCTGAAAAAGGCGACGCTGGAGCTTGGTGGTAACGACGTTTTCGTGGTGCTGGATGACAGCGATCTCGATAAAGCCGCCAAGGTGGGCGCTCAGGCACGGCTGAACAATGCCGGGCAGGTGTGTACCGCCGCCAAGCGTTTTATCGTGCAGGAGAAAGTGGCGGAGCAGTTCCTGCAAAAACTCACCGACCATTTCCGCGCGGTGAAAATGGGCGATCCGCTGGACGTATCAACTACGCTCGGCCCACTATCCTCCAGGTCTGCCCTGGAAGGGCTGATCGAACAGGTCAAAGACGCGGTGAAACAAGGGGCCAAACTGCACCTGGGCGGTAAGGCGTTACAGCATGAGGGTAACTTCTTTGAGCCTACCATCCTCACGCATATCAGCCGTGACAACCCGGCCTATTTCACCGAGTTCTTCGGCCCGGTGGCTCAGGTCTACGTGGTGAAAGATGACGAACAGATCGTCAAGCTGGCCAATGATTCTCACTACGGGCTCGGTGGTGCCATCTTCAGTACCAATATCGAGCGCGCCAAAAAGCTGGCCTCCCGTATCGAAACCGGCATGGTGTATATCAACTCATTGACCGATACCGCACCTGAACTGCCGTTCGGCGGGGTGAAACGCTCCGGATTTGGCCGGGAACTGTCAGACCTGGGGATTAAGGAGTTCGTGAATCAGAAGCTGGTGGTGGTGAGTAACAGCTGATGCTTTAAATAAAATGCCCCTCATGCCGCAACGGTATGAGGGGCAACTACCGAAAGTCACTTCAGAATAACCAGGAACCATACCCCCATAGCAATACCGTCAGCCCCAGCAGCAGCTCAAGTACCAGAATGCCGATCGCCAAGGTCGAACTGGAGAAGAGAAACCCTTCTTTACGATCGATATTCAGGAAGTGCGGAATACCGAGATACAGCAGATAACCCGAGTAGGCCAGCCCGATAATCCCGACAAACAGACACAGCCACACCACCGGATACAGCGCGACCAATCCGCTGAGGAACATCGGGGTCGCAACATAGCCCGCAAACACCATGCACAAATGCAGGCTTGGTCGTGACTCATAGCGCCGGGCCATCCAGTGGATCACTTTGCCCATAATCGCCACACCGGCCAGCATCAGCAGGTAAAAGGCCACCGCAGTGTAGAACGCGGTGAACATATCCAGGCGGATCGCCTGCCCTTCACCAGAGAGCCAGCCCGTCTGGGTGGTACCGATGAACGCACTGATGACCGGTATCAACGCCATTAGCAACACGTGATGGGTGTATAGGTGCGAGACGGTTTCATTCTCGCTTTTAATCTGTTTTAGCTCGGCGTTGGGATGGGCCAACAGACCCCAGACATGATTGACCATGAGACACCTCCTCTTTTCGCCGCAACCGCGATCGGCGAACGGAAACACACCACTGGCGGCGCTGACACCGCGCGAGGGTTGCGGTTAGCGGGCTCTAGCCCCTGGATCAATTATAGTCTTTGGCTGAAAAAACGTACGCTCCCGGCAGCCAGTAGGTTACTCTGACTATAATCAATATGTTGCGCTACCCGATGGAGGGAAACCATGACAGCCAAGATCCGCACCCGCCAAAGCGGGATCAATAACGTGCAGGCCGGCCAGAACGTGATGGTGATCGAACCCAGCAATCTGTACGGCTGCCAGTTGGGTGACGACGTGTTCGTCGGCCCGTTTGTCGAGATCCAGAAAAACGTCAGCGTAGGTGCTCGCAGCAAGATCCAGTCGCACAGCTTTATCTGTGAATACGTTACCCTGGGCGAAGATTGCTTTATCGGCCACGGCGTGATGTTTGCCAACGACCTGTTCAAACAGGGAACTCCCAACGCCAATCCGGCAAGCTGGGGACATACGCGGCTCGGTAACCGGGTTTCGGTGGGTTCTGGCGCAACCATACTGGCCGTAGATATCTGCGATGACGTGGTGATTGGTGCCGGTGCGGTGGTCAGCAAGAGTATTACCCGCAAAGGCATCTATGCGGGCAATCCTGCCAAACTGCTAAGGGAGCTGGAATAATTGAACCCGGCGATCGACATTGAAGCTATCACCGCACTTCCCTTCGGTTACCTGGAATACGGTGATTTTTCCTTTTCCGTCGCCTGCTACGCTCAGCCCTGTTTTGATAAGCCCGTTGAGCTTTGGCCAACCCAGCCGGTACTCCCTTTCAATAAAATCTACCCGCTGGCCCCGTTCCTTAATGACGATGGGGAAACCTTCCTCGCTCGTTATCAGGGGGAGGCCGTCGGGCATATCACGCTCAGCAAAAACTGGAACGACTACACGCTGATCGAGGAAATTGCCGTTAGCCGCCATGCCCGCCGCCAGGGCGTGGCCACGGCGCTGTTGGATACCGCACGCCTGTGGGCGCGGGATCAGGACACCGCCGGGCTGATGCTGGAAACGCAAAACAATAACCTGAACGCCTGCCGCTGCTATCAGCGCTATGGCTTTGTGCTGGGCGGCATCGATCATTTACTTTATCGTGGGCAACCGGACATTGCCGATCATGAAATCGCCCTGTTCTGGTATCTGCCGTTCAATAACGAAGTGGGCTATTGATACGCCTGGTTTAGCTGGCGCAAGCCATACTGGCCGCACAAATGATCGTTTGGGAGAGAGGGATGCGTGACCTGGTCCTGATACTATTCACCGCGCTCCTGATGGGTTGCAGCGGTAAACAACCGGCCAAAATCCCGGTAGAATCACCACCAACACAGGTGAAATCTCTGACAATGGCGATAGCAATGGACGATGACACAGTAAACAAACTGCAAGCGGCGCTGGCACTGCGTGCTGCGGTGCCAATGATCGACAAAGGGCAGGCCATCGAGCTGCTCTCACAGACTTTCCTCGATACCCCTTACGTCGCCAACCGGCTGATCGGTTCCGCATCCACCGCAGAACAGTTGGTGATCGATTTGCGCGGGGTGGACTGCTTTACCTATCTGGATTACGTTGAGGCGCTCAGAACCGCCACCAGCGAAAGCCAGTTTGTCGAGAATGTGATCCAGACGCGCTACATCAATGGCGATGTCAGTTTCCAGCAGCGCAAGCATTTCTTCACCGACTGGGCGCACACCCGCCAGATACTTGCCGACGACGTCACCACACAGCTCAGCCCGCACGCCGTCACCGTGGTCAAACAGCTCAACCGCAAAGCGGATGGGGAACTTTACCTGCCTGGCATCGCGGTCACCGAGCGTAGCGTAAGCTACATCCCCAGCGAATTTATTGACCAGCAGTTGATAAGCCAATTACAGACCGGCGACTATATCGGCATCTACACCAAGCTGCCTGGCCTGGACGTGACTCATACCGGCTTCTTTATCATGACCCAAAGCGGGCCCGTGCTGCGCCATGCCTCCTCACGCCCGGAAAACAGGAAAGTGATGGACTCGGCCTTTGCCAGCTATGTGCTGAATACGCCGGGCATCGTGGTGTTACGGCCACGCTGATCGGCGGGTTATTAACTAGATGATTTTATGCTTAACAACCATTTGACTTGGCTACGGCCATAGGTTTAGCTGTTGACACAATACTGACCGATCTTATTGTTTTTACAGGGAGTCACTCATGGCAATTGTTTGGCGCGGCACGGCTTTGGCCGCAGCATTGGCAGCAACGCTATTATTACAAGGGTGCGATCAGCAGGCCGATCAGAACCATATCAAAGTTGGCGTGATTAACGGCGCCGAGCAGGACGTGGCAGAAGTCGCCAAACGGGTCGCCAAAGAGAAATACGGCCTGGACGTTGAACTCATCGGTTTCAGCGGTTCACTGCTGCCCAATGATGCCACCGATAAGGGTGAACTGGATGCCAACGTGTTCCAGCACCGCCCCTTCCTGGAACAGCAGAATAAAGATCACGGCTACAAACTGGTGGTGGTAGGCAATACCTTTGTCTTCCCGATGGCGGGCTATTCGAAGAAGATCAAATCACTGTCAGAGTTGCAGGACGGCGCGGTGATTGCCATCCCCAATGACCCGACCAACCTGGGCCGCGCACTGTTGCTGCTGCAAAAGGTTGGGCTGATCGAGCTTAAGCAGGGCAAAGGCCTGCTGCCCACCTCGCTGGATATCAGTGCCAACCCGCACAACTACCAGATAATGGAACTGGAAGGCGCGCAGCTACCCCAACTGCTGGACGATCCTAAAGTTGCCGTGGCGGTGATCAGCACCACCTACATCAACCAGATTGGCCTGACGCCGACCAAAGACGGGATTTTTATCGAGGATAAAGATTCACCGTACACCAATATCGTGGTGGCGCGTGAAGATAATAAAGATGCGCAGAACGTGCAGAACTTCGTCAAAGCCTACGAGTCCGATGAGGTTGCCAAAGCGGCAGAGAAAATCTTCAACGGCGGTGCTGTCAAAGGCTGGTAACGTCTCTCTATCTCTTGCAGGTGCCGGTTAGCGGTGCCTGCAACGTTTCACGAAAATTCCCCTCCTCCCTGCTTGACCCTCACGTTACGTCAGGCTGTAGTATCTCTGCACACACCAGGGAGATATTCAGCATGTTATTGAAAGTAGGTGAATTGGCTCGTCGTTCGGGGATCACCGTAAGAACCTTGCATTACTACCACAGCATTGGGCTGTTGATCCCTTCTGCGCGTTCCGATGCGGGTTATCGTTTGTATAACCGGTTAGATATTACTCGCCTGCATCATATTCAAGCCTTGCGGCGGATGGGGGTAGCGCTGGCGGAAATCGAATCCATTCTGGCGCACTCCGGCCTGGCGTTGCCAACGGTGATTGAACAGCAGATTGCCATGCTTGAGCGGCAACTGACGCAAATAACCACCTTGCGCAACCGCTTACAGCATATGCATGCTCAATTGACCCAGGGTGATGAACCCGAATTGAATGATTGGCTGACCACGTTGGAGATGATGACCATGTACGACAAATACTTTACCGCCGACGAACTGGCGCAACTGCCGTTCTATCAGGCCGATGAGACGCGTAACCGGGAATGGCAGGAGATGGTCAGCAGCGTACGGCTGTTGATGGATAGTGGGGTACTGGCCGAAGATCCGCGTGCTCAGGCCATTGGCCGCCGTTGGATGTGCACGCTGGAGCGTGATACCGCAGGCAATCCAGCTTTCCTGACTCGCCTCAATGCCATGCACGCCGATGAGCCTTCGATGCGCGAACAAACGGGGATCACGCCAGCCATGACCGATTACATCACCCGTGCCTTCGCCGAAACCAAGCTGCAAATCTATCAGCAATATCTTTCTGCCGACGAGTATGCCTATGTACGCGCTCACTATTTTGACCGCATTCACGAATGGCCACCGCTCATCGCCCAATTCCAGCAGGCCATGAAGCAGGAGGTTTCACCCGATTCGGCCCAGGCAAAACGGTTGGCGGCCCTTTGGCTGGAGCTGTTCCAGTCCTATGCCAGTGACAATCCGGCCACCCAGATGAAGATCCGCCAGGCGATGGAGCAGGAGCCGACCTTGACCGAAGGTACCTGGCTCACTCCTGCACTGCTGGACTATCTGCGCCAGTGCGTCATGCAGCTGATGCGGGGATAAGCGATTTCCCCTCACCCCAATCCTCTCCAACAGGGCGAGGGAGCTGGTACGGAGCAGCTGTCAGGCACATGAACTAATTGTCTATCGAGTTTGCTTATCACCGTCAGATAAAAAGCCAATTTATCTGGCCCTCGGAGAAAGTGCATAATGCCTTCATGCTCTGATTTCTCATCATAAAAGGGAACATTATGTCACTTGCCACCCTGCCGCAGACCACGCTGAGCGTCACCGATGCCAGCATTGAGGATATGGCCGCCATTCAACAGATCTATGCCCATCATGTGCTTTACGGGCCTGCCTCGTTCGAAGAAGCGCCCCCAACGCTGGAGGAGATGCAACAACGCCGTAATAACGTCTTGGCTGCGGGGTTGCCGTGGCTGGTGGCGAAAATGGAAGAGCGCGTCGTGGGGTATTGTTATGCCACCACGTACCGGCCACGGCCCGCCTACCGCTATACCATCGAAGATTCGGTCTATGTCGCCGAAGGCATGCAGGGGCACGGTATTGGCAAGGCATTGCTTGGCGCATTGATTACCCGCTGTGAAGACGGCCCGTGGCGGCAAATGTTGGCGATGATTGGCGATGCCGCAGGCAACGTTGGCTCCCTGGCCCTGCACCGTAAGTTGGGCTTCACCAGCATCGGCACCTTAAGCGGAGTAGGGTTTAAATTTGGCGGCTGGCTGGATACGCACATCATGCAGCGGCCACTGAGCGACGGTAATCATTCGCTGCCTTAAGCCGTTTCCGGGCAAGCTGCTGATTTTCATCTATAGTTAATTCTGTCGTGGCTTAGCGATCTCAGCGTGTATTCACGCACTCACTAAACATACTCAGTCGGGAGAGACGGATGAAAATTTTTCTGTGGATTATTGCGATTATCTTTATTGTTGGCCTGTTGACCATTACCGGCGTATTTAAACTGATCTTCTAGTACTCATTATCTGCATGATTGGGCGCATTAATGCGCCCAAAGTGTGAGTCTGGTGAAGGTTTGCCAGCAAACTAAAAGGCCCCGCAGGGCCTTTTAGCGTTATGCTTTAAAACGGGAACGTAGTGCGCTTATCCCGGAAACCACCACCATCACCACGCCACCGGCTATCAGGCCAAACACCGCGTTCAGCAGCGTTGGGGTGACGCCCCCGAGGATTTCACCAACGCCTGGCACTACCGTAGAATAACTCGCCCAGTCGGTAAACAGGTGATGCACCGGCGGTAAACCATGGGTCAGGATCCCGCCCCCCACCATAAACATGGCCAGGGTCCCCACCACCGACAGCGTTTTCATCAGGTAAGGTGCAGCACTGACGATACCGCGCCCTATCGATTGTGCCATCGCGCTACGCTTACGGGCCAACCAAAACCCCAGATCGTCCAGTTTGACGATACCCGCCACGATGCCGTACACCCCAACCGTCATCACAATGGCGATGCCACACAACACAATCACCTGCTGGCTAAAGGTAGCCCCGGCGACGGTCCCCAGCGTGATGGCAATAATTTCAGCGGAAAGCACAAAGTCGGTGCGAATTGCGCCTTTGATTTTGCGCTGTTCATAGACCGCGACGTCTTCACTGGTATCCAATTCCGCTTGCTCTTCTGCCGCTGCGCCCTTGCGGTGCATCAAGCTGTGGTAAACCTTTTCAAATCCCTCAAAACAGAGGTAAGCCCCACCGACCATCAGCAACGGCGTAATTGCCCACGGGGCAAAAGCGCTGATCAACAATGCCAGCGGCACCAGGATCGCCTTGTTGATAAACGATCCCTTGGCCACTTTCCACACCACGGGTATTTCACGATCGGCCTTAACGCCGCTGACCTGTTGGGCATTGAGCGCCAGATCGTCTCCCAGCACCCCGGCGGTCTTTTTGGCCGCCATTTTCGTCATCAGCGAAACATCATCCAGTAACGAAGCGATGTCGTCGATCAGGGTTAATAAGCTGCTGCCTGCCAAAATGCACTTTCCTTATCAAAAGGTGAAATCACCCTACCGGTTTAGCATAGCGGGTTGAAAACATGAAGGGGGGAAATCTTAATGAAAGAACGGAGGTTTTAACCTACGGATGGGGAAACGATAACCTGCCGCGCTAGACGGCAGGTTAATAAAAACGTTATTCCGTGTCGTTCTTCGCCAGGGCGGCATCTTTCTGACGGCGATAATCTCGCGCCGCCGCTGGGATCGGCGTCACTTTGCCGGTTTCAATCCAGGTGCGCAGACGGCTGGCATCGGCGAAATGGGTGTATTTGCCGAAGGCGTCCAACACGACCAGCGAAACGGAACGGTTGCCGATCACGGTACGCATCGCCAGGCAATGCCCCGCCTGATTGGTAAATCCGGTTTTGGTCAGCTGGATATTCCATTTCTGGTTGTAGACCAGGTGGTTGGTATTGCGAAACGGCAAGGTATAGTTGGGATCCTTGAAGGTCGCCATCCGCTCGGTGGTGGTGCTCAACTGGCCGATCAGCGGGTACTGTTTGGTCGCCAGCATCAACTTGGTGAGGTCACGGGCAGTAGAGACGTTATGAATCGAAAGTCCGGTCGGTTCAACGTAATGCGTATTGGTCATGCCCAGCGCTTTGGCCTTGGCATTCATCGCCCGAATAAATGCCCCATAGCCGCCGGGATAATGATGCGCCAAACTGGCCGCAGCACGGTTTTCCGACGACATCAGCGCCAACAGCAGCATATCCTTGCGGCTGATTTCGCTGTTCAAACGCACCCGCGAGTAAATGCCTTTCATTTCTGGCGTCTGGCTGATATCAACCGACAGCATTTCATCCAGTGGCAGGCGGGCATCCAAAGTCACCATCGCCGTCATCAGCTTGGTGATTGAGGCGATAGGGACCACTTCATCAGGGTTACGTGAATAAATCACCCGATGCGTTTGCATATCCAGCACCATAGCGCTGCCAGAAGCCAACTCCGGTTGGCTGGCGTGCACTGCGGCGGTTTTTTCACTGGCTAATGCACGCGGCACCAAGCCGGTACCCGCTTGTAACGCGAGCAGGGTTAGAACCAAAACACGGATTTTCACAAGTATTACTCTGTAACGGAGGAGAGAACCGACTGCGATGAATTATAAGTGAGGGCTATAGAATTGCACTGTGATTGTGAGTAGCTATTTGTGACAAATCTTAACGGCACAAAATTTGTGCAAACCGCGAGCGTACTGGCTTGTACGCCCGCGAGATAAAAGTTACAGCGCTGGTTGCCAGGCAGATTGAGGCAACAGGTACAATCCGGCCTCATGCTGCTCACCGGCCCCAACAATATGCCCGATCCCGGCGGCCATCACGGCCAGGGTCACATCGAAGGCGTTCAGGCTGTCGCCGTAACCCGCCGTCAGGTTGAACATCGACCCGTTGGCCAGCAGATACAGCGTTTTGTCTGCCAGTTGGTAAGCATTCACAAATGGCATTGGCTCGCGGTGCGGCAAGGCTTGCAGGAAAGCAACGTCGATCTCTTCCGCCACATGCCCAACGTTGAGGATAAACACCCCATCCTTGGCCCGCTCCAGGTGCCGTGCAGACAGCACGTTCTTGGCCCCGGTGGCCGTGGCAATGACGTCGGCCTGTTCTATGGCAGTGGCTAAATCAACCACCGCCCAACCATCGTAACGCGCCTGCAAAGCACGGGCCGGATCGATTTCCGCCACGATAACTTGCCCACCGTAGGCCTTGGCAGAAGCGGCCACACCCTGACCAACCAGCCCGTAACCAATCACCACTACACATTTTTCGTGCAGCGTCAGGTGAGTGGTCTGGAAGAAGGTATGCCAGGCGGTCAAGCCAACCATATGGCGATTATGCAGCCCTTCTTTTACCGGCAGGTCATCCCAGTTAAAGATCGGGTAACGTGGGGCAATACCTCCCAGGCGGCTGATGCCTGAACCGGTTGCTTCCAGCCCGGCCTTGATCTGCGGGCCGTTAGCGGATTGGTGCAGGCGGGTGGTCAGATCGGCCCCCATCTCGCACAGGTGAGTCGGCCCCCAGGCCAGCGCACGATCGAAAGAGTCAGACCAATCGGCATCGCTCATATCACGCCAGGCGTGCGCCTCGGCACCGTGGCGTTCCAGCCAGGCCACTACGTCATCCTGCACCGTGGTCGGATTGCAGGTGGTGAGATAGATGGCGGCCCCTTTATCCAATAACCCGGCAACCAACGGGGCCATTTTCAGATCCAGGTGCATGTTACACGCCAGACGCACGCCGTGCAGATCCGGTAACGCTGCCACTGCCGCTCGGGTACGCGGCATATGTCGCATGGCCCATTTCAACTCACTGTCAAAATCCTGATACATCAGTTACTCCTCTACTACGCCACGCCGCCGGGGCATGGCCGAATGATCCCATCTTAACCGCATGGCGACTATTATCACTCAGATCGAACTCAAAAACCGAGGTGACTATCATGGCAGAGGTAATGCTGAGGTTATTGATGCTTCTGGAGGGCCTGCTTGATGATTGCCGAGCCTGGCGGCCCGACATCAACGATAAGGTTAGAACAGATAACGCACGCCTAAAGCAAACTCGCTGGAAACCAAACGTGCTTTCATTTGCTCATCTTTCAATCCACGGGCGTTGGTGAAGTTATTATAACCACTTTCAATATTGCCCATGTCAACGTAGCGATAGCCTAAATCAAAGCTGAGGCGTTCCATCGCGGCATAGCTGACCCCGGCACCTATAGCATAAGCCAGGTTATTTTGCGTGCTTGAGGCATATTGACGTGACGTATTACCCTGCCAACCATCGGACTTCACCTTGGCGACCCCCAAACCCACCGTACCGTACAGCGAGAAATTGTAGCCTAACGCATAGTCGCGATAAACGTTGAGCATCAGGCGCTCTGCGTCCACTTTATGGTGGTTGTAGCTGCTGGCAAAGGTCGTTGAACCGCTGGTGTATTCACTTTTCTTTTTGAACACATACTCCGCCTCGCTGCGCCAGCCATTGCCAAATTGGTAGCCTGCGGCGATAGACCCGTTATAGAAGTTATGTTTTTCATCACCGCTGACAAATTGACCGACTCCAGGGCGGCTGCTGGTGTCCATATTCTCGGCGGATTGTCTGGCATGCAGTAATTTGGCCGCTGCGTAATAGCCGGACAAATAATCATCGGCGACAGCACTACAGGAAATAGCGGCTAAAGAAACCATCATTAAGACAGGTTTGATATTCATGCGTTCCTCGCTTGAAAAGGTTATTTATGATGAGTAATAAAGACTCATCTAAAATAACCAGCGAGGTGCAGTAGAACAATTCGGTCAACTACCTACCCCTCTAGGTATTTTTACTTAACCCTTTCCAGGGAGAATAACGCCCCATAGATCTTCATTAACTTCACCGAAGAATTAATACCCAATTTGGCAAACACATTGGCACGATGAGCCTCCACCGTGCGTGGTGAAAGGATCAGCTCATTGGCAATTTCCTTACTCGATTTCCCTGCCATAATCAGCCCGGTGACCTCTTGTTCCCGTGCCGACAGGGTGCTGATTTTTTCTTTCAATTCAGCCATTTCTTGCCGCTGTTGCTGTAAAACTCGCTGATGCTCCAGGGCACCACTCACCGTTTCGATCAGCAAATCGGCGTCAATCGGTTTGGTCAGGAATTCAAATGCGCCATTTTTGAAGGCCCGGCGACACAGCTCAATATTTCCGTGCCCCGTCATAATGATCACGGGAAACTCCAGACCTTGCTGTTGCCACTCTTCGAGCAACGTTAAACCACTTTTACCCGGCATACGGATATCCAGCAACAAGCAGCCGGATAACGCCTGCGGGTCAGAAATATTCTGCTGAAAATCCAGGGTATTTTGGAATGTTACCGTTCGCCAGCCCATGGTGGCCAATAGCGAACTGAGTGAACAGCGGATGGCATGATCGTCATCAATCAGATAAATAAGCTGTTCCATCACTCCTCCTGAGTGTTAAGCGGGAAACACAGGGTAAAACAGGCACCTTGGCTGGCAATATTTTCCGCGGTGATCGTACCATCAAGACGCTGAACCAGGGTTTCTGTCAGCGCCATTCCCAGCCCCAATCCCTCTTGGCGGGTGGTGAAGAAGGGGATAAAGATCTGTTGCAAAGCTTGATCAGAAAGGCCGGGGCCGCCGTCGGTGATCCTCAGACGGATAGTTTGATCCGCATGCTCGGCATCAATGGCTATCCACGCCCTACCCGGGTTGTGGTGTTGCTGGGCCTGAATGGCATTGGTCACGATGTTATGGAAAATCTGTTCAACCTGCAAAGGATCGGCCCACAATGCAGGCAACGTGGCCGGTAACCGGTTAATGATTTTGACCTTTCCGCGGCTTATCTCCTCTTCCAATAGCATCGTGACACGCAGCCAGACCTGATGCAGATCGACCTGCTGGTAAACCACATGGTCATGAGCCAACTTTTGCCGAAACTGCAACAGCAACGTGCCGATCCGTTTGATTTGTATCACCGCAGCATCAAGCAATGGTGCAGCTTGATCCGGCTGCTGCTGGTTAATCAGGCGCAGGGCTGTCTGGTTATAACTCAAGATGGCCGTCAGTGGCTGATTCAATTCATGCACCATACCGGCGGTAATTTCCCCCATGGCGTTAAGCCGCGTCAATTGGGAGAAATGTTCACGCAAAACGGCAATATGATGTTGGTGTTTTTGTAACCGATACTGGCCGATAAAATAAATCATGACAGCCCAGAAAGCAGACAGCAGTATGCACATCAGCCAAGGTAAACGGGCCATATCCGGATCGTTTCCGGCGGATAATTCAAAAGGCTGCAAGGCGCTGTTTACTCCTTTATCCCAACGCCAGTAGCTGGTTTGAGCCCCCTTTCCCTGCTCAAACAAAGGTGTATTGCGCCAACTCAGGCTAATATGGCGAAAGTTATGACTCTGAGGAATGTCTGCCAGTAGTGTGCCGAGATCAATCAACAGCGAAAAATTCGGGTTCGCCAGCCAATAAGTTCCCTCGCCGGTTGGCATCAACGTTGGGTTGGTATCCGCCTTGGGCACCGGTTTCCAGGCAACAATCTGCGGGAATTTTTGCTGGACAATGGCAGGATCGCTGGTCACGGACAGCAAAGAAAGCACCGTTTCAAGCTGGGATAATTTAACCGTGACCTCGCGATATAAAATACGATAGGTAACTGATTGCTCTTCATATTGCTGTTGCAAGGCATAAATTATCACCCCGCTCCCTGAAAGCAGGGATAAAAACAACCAGAGACCTACTTTGAGCATAATAACTCCATGTCATGCAGACGCCTTTATTAATAACGGATTAAACACTATGCCAATGCAAGAATCTATTATTAAGATCGGGCTGCCTCAATTCATCTGCCGTTGCCAGGACAGGGTGTTATAATCCTATTTCATCGTGACCAAGGAACAACAATGACAGATTTGGCCCACTACATTACCCAATACGGCTACTGGGCGCTGTTCATCGGCTGCCTGCTTGAAGGTGAAACCATCACCCTGCTGGGGGGGATTGCGGCACATAACGGGTTGCTACGCCTGCCGCTGGTGATTGCGGTGGTGGCGATTGGCGGCGCCTTGGGCGATCAGGTGCTCTATTTTGCCGGACGCCATTTCGGCGGGCGGGTGCTTGCCCGTATCGAGAGCCAACAGGCGCGTATTGAACGCGCCCAAAAGCTGATTGCCAGCCACCCGATCCTGTTTGTGATTGGCGTGCGTTTTATGTACGGATTCCGTCTTATCGGCCCGGTGCTGATCGGCGCCAGCAAGCTGCCCCCATCACGCTTTATCCCGCTGAATATCCTGGGAGCCATCCTATGGGCAACGCTATTTGTTCTGCTCGGCTATTTTGGTGGGCAGGCCATCAGCAGCTTCGTCAGCGGCAGTGACAAAAAGCTGTATAGCCTGCTGTTCTGCGTGGTGGTGATTGCCGCCATCCTGCTGCTGCGCTACTGGTGGCGGCGGCGGCAACCTCAATAAGGCTACTTGTTAAACATCAGCTTCAGGCCCAACAGGGCCAATACGCTGCCGCCGAGGCGATCGAACCAGGCTTTGAAACGCAGGTACACGCGGCGCGGACGCGGTGACGACAGCACAAACGCCACAAAGGCATACCACAACAGATCGACGACCAATGCGATCAACGGTAACACGATGTACAACACCATCGGTATTTTATGACTAAGCAATGCCGCAAATACGCTGCCGAACACGATGGCGGTGTTCGGGTTGCCCAACTGGGTCAATAGCCCGGTGGTAAACGCCCGGCGAAAGCCTAGCTGCTGGCCGCCAACGGCTTCGATCACCAAAGGCTGATTGGCTCCACGCAGCATTTTGAACGCCAGATAGATCAGATAGGCGCCCCCCAGCATTTTCAGTGTGGTATACAGCCAAGGCAATGCCACCAGCAGCGACTGCAACCCCAATAGCGCAATCAAGGCAAAGATAAAACAGCCGATCCCCATCCCCAATGCCACCGCCATCCCATCGCGCCGTGATGAAGCCACCGCAGTGCGCGCTACCAGAATAAAACTTTGCCCTGGGCTCATCGCCCCTAGCGTTATCGCCCCGGTAATACTGAGTACCGATAGCAGCGTGTCGTTGATCATGTCCTTTCCCTTCGCCATATCCCGTCATTCAAATTAACGCGGCGGCCAAAATAAAAGCAATAGAAACGTGAAGATACAGGAGTCAAAATGCCCCTCCCCCCAGCCCACTCCCACAGGGAGAGGAAGCTGGCCGGCACACTTGGTTGGCCAGTGCTGCAACACAAAAAGTGTTCACCATGTCCTTGAACACCTGTCTACCATGTCCCCGAACTGTACAGGGAGTAGACTAGTGTGAGGGATGCATCATCAACTCTACCAGTTCCCGCGCTGCCTTTTGTTGCGGCTGGTTCTTCAGCCAGATCAGGTGCATCGGCAGGCGCAGTTCGTTTTTGGTATTTTTAAATTTCAACCGGATTAGCCGGCCCTGTTCCAGCAAAGGTGCCGTTAACGATAGCGGGAAATTGCCCCAGCCCAGCCCTGCCTCCACCATGCTTAACGCCATTGGCAAGCTGTCGGTACGCCAGAAGAATTCTGCTACCTGTGGGCGTTTGTCGGCCATAGGCAAGTCACGGCTGGCTACCACGATCTGCCGCACATTGACCAGTTCCTCCAGAAACAACTCGGCACCCGTCGCTCCCAGGGCCGAATGCTGTGCCGCTATGGTTGCCACCAACGACTCGCTGCCCACAAAGTGAAACTGCTCCTGGCTGTTAACATCCAGCCCACCGAACGCCAGACACAGGCTAACCCGCTGCTGATGGAGCAGATGCAACACCTCATCTTGCGGCGCGGTCAGCACCTCGATATCCAACAAGGGATAACGTTCGGCCAACGTTTTCACCGCCGCCAGCAAACCACTGCTGTTGATATCCGATGCTACACCGATCGACAACCTGCCCTCCAACCCCTGGGAAAGCTCAATGGCATGGATCTGCAACTGCTTGAGCTGTTCGGCGATCAGGCGTGCGTGGGGAGCCAGCGCCAAAGCCAGCGCGGTGGGCACCGGTTCGCGGTGCGAGCGGTCAAACAGCTGAAAGCCCAGCTCCGCTTCCATATTGGCAATCCCCATGCTGACCGCCGAAGGCACACGCCGCAGCGCCCTGGCCGCCGCAGAAAAAGAACCGCGATCCAGCACCGCCAAAAACAGTTCGATATTGTCACTGGAAAAATTCATCGCCTCATCTATCAGTTAAACTGACAGCTCCTGACTTTATCTATCAATAGTATTGACGTTATCTTACGCATCGGGCTGCCGGACGTCATCAGGCACGAAACATAACGCAGGAGAAAAGCATGCAAGGCGTGAAACGCAAACTGGTCTACGTGACCGCTTATGAAATTATCGGCATGGTCATTTCGGCCCTTGGGCTGGCACTGCTTTCCGGCACCGCCCCCAGCAGCACCGGGCCTTTGGCGGTGATCATCACCACCATCGCCGTCAGCTGGAACGTGATTTACAACTACCTGTTCGAATTCTGGGAAAGCCGCCAGGCTTCGCGCACCCGCACGCTGAAACGCCGCATTCTGCACGCGGTAGGCTTCCAACTGACGCTGGTGGTTTATCTGATCCCGCTGATCGCCTGGTGGATGGAGATTTCTCTGGTGCAGGCCTTCCTGCTGGATATGGCGCTGATCGTGATCATCCCCTGCTATACCTTTGTGTTTAACTGGGCCTTCGACAAGATATTCGGCTTGCCGACCTCCGCCCTGCCTGCCGCCGAATCGGCCTGAGTGAAGCTCTCCTTCTGCCCTGCAATGGGCAGAAGGAGAGTCTATTGGCCGATAAATCTTCATTCCCCCTTCACCCGATAATCCTCGTCTTTCTCACACCAATCCCTCTGAACCGCAGTTTTTTTGCCTCAATTGTGCAGAACGGGTAGCATGCCTCGCCGTTATTTACGCTACGGCTAACAGCGGAATGATGCCATGACGTCATCCCCACAATGCAAACAGACAGGAAACGGGACGAATAATGCACTCAGACAAAACGTCTGCACCAGATAAGCAGGCGGCGAGAAAACGTTGGTTGGATTCGCACGAATCCGGTTACCACAAAAGCATGGGTAAACGGCAGATACAAATGATCGCCATTGGCGGCTCTATTGGTACCGGTCTGTTTCTGGGTACCGGGGCACGTTTACAGATGGCTGGCCCGGCACTGGCGCTGGTCTACCTGGTTTGCGGCGTCTTTTCTTTCTTTATCCTGCGCGCTTTGGGGGAACTGGTGTTACACCGCCCTTCCAGCGGCAGCTTTGTTTCCTATGCGCGTGAATTTCTGGGGGAAAAGGCCTCCTACGTTGCGGGCTGGATGTACTTTCTCAATTGGGCGATGACCGGCATTGTCGATATCACCGCCGTGGCGCTGTATATGCATTATTGGGGGACCTTTGCCGAGGTTCCACAGTGGCTGTTTGCCCTGGGGGCGCTCGGCATTGTGGCTACCATGAACATGATCGGCGTGAAGTGGTTCGCCGAAATGGAGTTCTGGTTTGCACTGATCAAGGTCGCCGCCATCTCTCTGTTCCTGGTGGTGGGGGTCATCTTTCTTGGTGTCGGTACGCCGGTAGCCGGCAATCCTACCGGCATCCATCTGATCACCGATAACGGCGGCCTGTTCCCACACGGCCTGTTGCCTGCGCTGGTATTGGTGCAAGGGGTGATCTTCGCCTTTGCCGGTATCGAACTGATCGGCACCGCCGCCGGCGAGTGCAAGGATCCGGAAAAAATGATGCCGAAAGCGATCAACAGCGTGATCTGGCGTATCGGCCTGTTCTATGTCGGCTCGGTGGTATTGCTGGTGCTGCTGTTACCGTGGAACGCCTATCAGGCCGGGCAAAGTCCGTTCGTCACCTTCTTCTCCAAGCTTGGCGTGCCTTACATCGGTACCATCATGAATATCGTGGTACTGACTGCGGCCCTCTCCAGCCTGAACTCAGGTCTGTACTCCACTGGCCGTATCCTGCGCTCACTTTCCATGGGCGGCTCAGCCCCCAAGCTGATGGCTAAAATGAGCAGCCAGCAGGTACCCTACGCCGGTATTCTGGTGACCTGCGGTATCTACGTAATTGGCGTGGTGCTGAATTATCTGGTGCCTTCACAGGTGTTCGAAATCGTGCTGAATATCGCCTCGCTGGGCATTATCTGCTCGTGGGCGTTTATTATCGTCTGCCAGATGCAACTGCGTAAGGCCATCAAGGCGGGGAAAGCCAAGCCGGTGGCGTTCAAGATGCCGGGAGCCCCCTTCACCTCATGGCTGACGCTGCTGTTCCTGTTAGCGGTGGTGATCATGATGGCCTTTGATTACCCGAACGGCACCTGGACTATTGCCACTATCCCTGTGTTGGCGGTGCTACTGCTGCTTGGCTGGTTTGGCCTGCGCAAGCGTGCCGCAGAGGTGAAACTGGAACAACAGGCTCACGAACAGCAGAGCGGGCATTAAACGGATGCCACCGGCTGATCTACCCGGCACACCCGCTGGGTAGATCTGGCTAGGCGAAACGTGATTTAACCCACTCGCGCAACCGTTGAATATGCAGGTATAGCGCAGGGATAAAGAAGATCCCGACCAGCGTCGCCAGCAGCATCCCGCCAAACACGGTAATGCCGATAATCTGGCGGCTCATCGCCCCGGCCCCGGTAGCAAATACCAAAGGCATCACACCAAGAATAAAGGAGATGGCCGTCATCATCACCGCCCGAAAACGTTGCCGGGCGCCGTCCTGCGCGGCTTCGCGAATGCTGGCACCTTCTTCGCGCCGAGCCTTGGAGAATTCGACGATCAGAATGGCATTTTTGGCGGCCAGACCGATCAACAACACCAGCCCGATTTGAACATAAACATCGTTGGCAAACCCCATCATGCGTAAACCGGCAACCGCCCCCGCCACCGCGAAAATCACCGAGAGCATTACCACCAGCGGGATACTCCAGCTTTCATACTGAGCTACCAGGAACAGATAGGCGAACACCAGCGCCGCCAGATAGATCAGCAGCGCCTGGTCACCAGTCTGTTGTTCCTGCCAGGACAGGCCGCTCCAACTGTAGCCATAGCCCTTTGGCAGTTGCTCGGCCAGCAAGGACTCCATGGTTTTCATCGCCTGCCCGGAGCTAACCCCTTCGGCCGCAGAACCGTTCACCGAAACCGACGGAAACTGGTTGAACTGGTTGATAAAAGGTGCGCCGATGGAAGGGGTGAGTCGAACCAGATTGGCCAGGCTCACCAGTGCGCCGGTATCACTACGCACGTTCAGGCGGTTTATTTGCTCGGTGCGTTGCCGGAAATCCATCTCATTTTGCAACTGCACCCGGAACATGCGGTTATTGACCGAGAAATCCCCTACGTTCAGGCCACCGAGCGAAACTTGTAACGTATTGAAGATCCGGCTGACCGGCACCTGCAACAGCGCCGCACGTTCACGATCGACCGCCAGATCGATATCCGGCACCACGGCGCTGAAGGTGGTAAAGACCCGGCTCAACTCTGGCCGTTGGTTGGCGGTAAAAATAACCCCTTGGGCCACCTGAGCCATCTGCTGTGGCGTTTGCCCTTCCAGCGCCAGCAGGCGTAAATCAAAACCGGCGGCGTTGCCCAGCCCGGCGATTGCCGGTGGATTCACCACCATGATCATCGCCGAAGGGATAGCCGCCAGCCGCCCCTGAAGATCGGCCAATACCTGGTCAACATGTTCACGTTGGCCCCAGGGTTTCAGCATCACGATGGCAAAACCGGCATTGGGAGAGTTACCCCCGCTCAGCAGGCTGAAACCGGTAATTTTGATTACGTCCTCTACCGCCGGATTTTGCGCTACCTGTTGATGCATCTGATCCATGACCACCTGAGTTCGCTCAAGGGAAGCGCCATCCGGCAGTTGGACGTTAACGAAGAAGTAGCCCTGATCCTCCTCCGGCAGAAAAGAGGTTGGCAGGCGGCTATAGCCGTACCAGGTCGCCACACCAACAACCAGCAGGGCAATCACCGTGGTTAACGCCCGCTTGCCGGCCAATGCGGCCAGACGGACATAGCCATCGCGCATCCGGTCCATACCCCGGTTGAAGCCGCCAAAAAAGCCGGTTTGCGCCAGTTCACGCCGCCGGATCAGCGTGGCGCACAGCGCCGGGGACAGCGTCAGCGCATTGATGCTCGACAGGATAACCGCCGCCGACAGGGTTACGGCAAACTGGCGATACAGCTCGCCCGTAATACCCGGCAGCACCGCAATGGGGACAAATACCGCCATCAGCACCAGCGTTGTGGCCACGATCGGCCCGGCAATCTGGCTAATTGCCTTGCGGGTAGCATCGGCTGGGGTAAGCGCGGGATCTTGTGCCAGCAGGCGCTCGACGTTTTCTACCACCACAATGGCGTCATCCACCACGATGGTCAGCGCCAGGATAATGGCGAACAGGCTCAAGGTGTTGGCGGAATAGCCAAAAACGTACAACACGGCAAAGGTGCCGAGCAACGAAACCGGAATGGTCAACGCCACAATAAAGGTGGCCCGCAGGCTCTGCAAAAACAGGTAAACCACCAGCAGCACCACCGCCAAGGTCAATGCCAGCGAGATGGCTATTTCATGCAACGTTGCCGTTACCGGGCGGGTGGAGTCATATTTGATGTCATAGCTCATATCGCTGGGGAAGGACTGCGACAAACGTGCCATCTCCTGGCGCACCGCATTGGCGACATTCAGCGCATTGGCCCCCGGCGTGGGGTAAACCACCAAAAATGCCGATTCCTGTTGGTTCATCGAAGCATTGACCTGGTAGTTTTGCGCCCCCAGATCCACTCTTGCCACGTCGCCCACCCGCACGGTGCCACCATTGGCACCGCTGCGGATGATCACTCTGGCAAACTCCTGCGGATCGGTTAACCGCCCCTGCCCGCTGATGGTCAGAGTTTGCTGCTGGCTTGAAGGCGAAGGCGCGGAACCGATCTGACCTGCGGCAGCCTGCACGTTCTGTTGCTGCAATGCCTGGACGATATCCTGCACGCTGATATTGAGCGATTCCATACGCTGTGGATCGAGCCAGACACGCATGCTGTAATCGCGGGCACCAAACACCTGCACATCCCCCAGGCCGCTGATACGGGCCAGCGCGTCACGCAGTTGGATGCTGGTGTAATTGCTCAGAAACAGCGTATCGCGACTGCCTTTGGGAGAAAACACGCTGACGCCGAGCAGCAGGTTCGAGGCCCGTTTACGCACCGAAACCCCGTTGTTATTCACCTCAGCCGGTAGCTGGGCGCTCACCTGTGAAATACGGTTTTGCACCTCCACGGCGGCCATGTCAGGATCGGTACCACTGGCAAAGGTGATGCTCAGTTGGTAACCGCCGTTGTTGGCGCTGGTCGACTCCATATACAACATGTTACTGACGCCGTTGACCTGCGCTTCGATTGGCGATGCCACTGCCTGAGCCACATCGCGGGCGCTGGCCCCAGGATAGAGCGCGCTGACGGAAACCACCGGCGGTGTGATATCTGGATACTGTTCCACCGGGATCACCTTGAGGGAAACTATTCCCACCAGGGTGATCACCAGCGCAATCACGATGGCAAATTTCGGTCGCTGGATAAAGAAGTGCAGCATCAGCGTCCCCTTATGGTTGCGCGTTGGCGCTGGAGAGAATGGCGTTTACCTGCATACCGGGTCTGACGTGCTGCACACCGGCGATAATCACCTTTTCGCCAGCGCTAAGCCCGGTGTTAACCTGATAATATTGCTGGTGCTGTTCACCCAGTTTCACCTCACGAACCTCAACGATATTCTCCGGAGAAACCACCAAGACAAAGTGACCTTGCTGGTTTTGCTGAAGCGCGGCGATGGGCACCAGCGTGACCGTCTGCGGTTGCTCGGCGGTCAGGATCACGTTCACCACCCCCCCGGGCAGTAGCAGATGATTAGGATTGGCAAAGCGGGTGCGCAACGTGACGGTACCGGTGTGGGCATCAATCTGGTTATCTACCGATTCAAAACTGCCCGGTTCTGGATAGGACTTGCCGTTAGCCAGTTCAAGACGGGCGGAAAACTGCCCTGCGGCGAGCTTGCCCTCCCCATGCTGGCGCTGATAGGCGGCGGTAATGTAGTCCCGTTCATTGATGGAGATCGCCACGCGGATCGGATCGAGTTGAATAATGTTAACCAGCGTGCCGCTTGCCGCGTTGACCAAGCTGCCCACATGAAAACGGCTGTGACCAATGCGACCGGCAATCGGCGCATAGATACGGGTATAGCTGAGCTGTAGCTGCTGAGTGTCAAGCATCGCCCGCGCCTGGGCTACCGCCGCCCGGGTGCTATCTCGTTCAGCCGCCGCCGCATCGATATCCGCCCGGCTGACCGCGCGGTTGTTACCTAACTGCTGCAAGCGCGTCAGGTTGACCTGCGCCAGGTTTGCCGTGGCCGTGGCACTGTCGAGCTGCGCCTGAGCCTGCGCTACGGCAGAATGATGCAAGGCTGGCTCGATTTCGTACAGCAAATCTCCCGCCTTGACCATCTGCCCTTCGGTAAATGGCCGCTGGGCGATAAACCCTTCGGTACGGGTCTTCACCTCCACGGTTTGTATAGCCTCGATACGGCCAAGATAGTGCAACGCACGTTCGGGTTGGCTTTGTTCAATCAGCGCCACGGTCACCGCAGGCAGCGGCGCGGCAACGATCGGAGCGGCAATAGCCAGCAGCCACAAGGCCATAAAGCGGGAGAACGAAGGTTTAGTCATACGCACAGAGCCACTCATCAATTAGTTACCAGCTAAATTGATGAAAATTATAGTTCACCCAGAGAAAGTCAGAGCGAGCGCTGTTAACGATTAACGGGCGCAGCATGCGGCGCCGCTACCAGTGAGCACAACCGTGGTTTATTGCGCGGTATAACCGCCATCAATGCTGTAAAAGGCCCCGGTGGTGAAACTGCTGTCTGCAGAAAGTAAAAAAACCACCGTTTTCGCCACCTCTTCACGCGTAGCCATGCGCCCCATTGGATGGGTAGCGGCCATTTTCTCCCGTACTACGGCGGGTAATTTGCCCATTGAAGGCGTATCAACATAGCCAGGCCCGACGGCGTTAATGCGTATCCCTTGTTTGGCAAACTCCAGGGCAGCGGCCCGCGTCAAACCGATGATGCCATGCTTGGCCGCGGTATAAGGGGCAATGCCTGCAATACCGACCATGCCATTGACCGCAGAGAGATTCACTACCGCGCCCCCCCCTGCCGCCGCGATAGCGGGCAATCCGTACTTCATACCATAAAAGGTACCGCTGAGATCGGTTTCAATCACCGCGTGCCAATCTTCAATGGAGTATTCATGCAGCGGCACGTCATGTGGCCCGGTAATACCGGCATTGTTGACCAGCAGATGCAACTGCCCGTAGAAGGCCAGCGTCTGCTCTACCGCATTGCGTACCGACTCAGGTTCGCGGGCATCCATAGTTAACGGTAATACCGATTTGCCAGACGGATCCATACGTTGTGCCGTAGCTGCCAGCCTTGCATGGTTTCTGGCGGTGATGGCCACCTTCGCCCCACGATCCAGCAACTCTTGAGCAATGGCTTCACCAATACCGGTTGACGCACCGGTCACCAACGCAACTTTACCCATGAGATCTTGCATGACGCCCCCTGTTCGCTTGAGTGAGACGTCAAGGCTAAGGCTTGATCATGACAGTTTCTGGCAGTGGTGATCCTCCAACCGAGCAAAAGACGAAACAAAAAAGCCCTGACATTATTTGCCAGGGCTTTTAGGTTACTATCAATTTAAAATTCAACATTCATCGACTTACTAACTTGGTACTACTTTCGATACTACGTAAAAATGTACTTGTTTATCACAGATAATATTGGGTATTGAACAGCTAACTACAACCTCCCCTATACTGGCTGATTTACAAAACGCTCACTTACTTACCTCTTCATTTACAGAGATACAGCAAGTTAAACGGGTACATTCCCCCTCGCGATATAAACTATTTGACGCATGGCTTTACTTTCGTTGCAACACACTTACAGATAAAACCTCACAAATTGCAACATTAACACTTAAAAAACAGAGCCTTACATCATCGCGTTGTCGTTCACACCCTGCGATAGTAGAAACTGACTACGTGGCCTTAGAACATTGCCGAGTGAGTCCTGACTGGCTACTCAACGGCAACTTCCCCATACAACAAATTTCGTGGCCTTTATCGCAATATCGCTAAACAACTTATTAAAGATACCCTTTCAATCTGTTATTTAGCTAAGCAGCCAACTATCAATTTCCTGCTGCTGAATACTAATCTACGGTGTTTTCAAACTAAGTCAATACTGTTTTTAACAACATGCTTTTATTCTCTAAGTGGCTAATTTTAAACGAAGTGAAATCGAGTAGCATTTAGCTTTCTTTTATTTCCACGTTTGCAACATAGGAAACTACGACCGTTAACAAGAAGATGAGATGTTTTAGCGCCAGCGGCTTTACACCAGCAAATTTTAACACCGCACGTATTGCTCTCCCCACCGCCGAAAATCCCGCTAATTTAGGCAAAATTTCCCGTTCAGCGAGAATTCTGGTGGATATAACGCGCTATCTACAACATATTGGCTTCTCAGGCTCGCTACGGGCCGATCTGCCAACCCTGCAACAGTTGCATCGCTGCCACATGCTGGCGGTCCCCTTTGAGAATTTGAGCATCATCTATCATCAGGGGATCGATCTCAGCGAGGCCGGGCTGCTCAGCAAAATCGTCGATCATAATCGCGGCGGATTTTGCTATGAATTGAACCGGATATTCGCCCTGCTGTTGCAGCAGATTGGCTTTCAGGTGACGTTTATCTCCGGGGAAGTCCACGCCAGAGACGGCTCTTTTGGCCCGCCGTTTGACCATATGGCGCTGATGGTCACCTTGGATCAGCCATATCTGGTCGATGTCGGGTTTGGCGATTCCTTCCTCGCGCCGCTGAAAATTACCACCAGCGAACAACAGCCCCAGGCCAGCGGCACCTTTCATCTCGAACAACACGGCGACTGGTATCACCTGGAGCGGCGCAATGGCGATCGGGCTTCCCACGCCAAGACGCTTTATCGCTTTACCTTGCAACCCCGTCAGCCAAAAGAGTTTGACGACATGTGTCACTATCACAGCACTTCACCACAGTCACACTTTACCCAAAAGCTGGTGTGCTCCCGCCCAATAGAGGATGGCCGTATCACCCTCAGCGAGTTAAAGCTGATCGTAACCCAGGACCATCATCGTAAGGAATCAACGCTGCATTCAGAAGAGGAACGGCTAGAGGCGCTACGGCACTATTTTGCTATTGAGCTGCCACAGCCTAGCGGCAAATGACTCGCGCAATATCCCTGGAGTTGTTTAACGTGCGGATCTCGGTAAACAGCTCCGTGGCTTCCTGATACTCTTTGCGCAGGTAGCTCAGCCACTGTTTGATGCGGGCAACGTGGTACAGACCGGTATCACCCTGCTTTTCCAGGTGCACATACTTTTGCAGCAGTTGCACCACCTGCGGCCAAGGCATACGCGGTTCGTTATATTTTACCACCCGGCTCAGGTTGGGGATGTTCAATGCGCCGCGCCCCAGCATCACCGCATCGCAACCCGTTGCCGCCATGCAGTCTTGCGCGCTTTGCCAGTCCCAGATTTCCCCGTTGGCGATCACCGGAATGGTTAAACGCTGACGGATTTCCCCGATCGCCTGCCAGTTGATGCGATCGGCTTTATAGCCGTCCTCTTTGGTACGGCCATGAATGGTGATTTCGGTTGCCCCCGCCTGCTGTACCGCATCGGCAATTTCAAAGCTGCGGGAATCCGAATCCCATCCCAGACGCACTTTTACCGTGACCGGCAGCTCTGCCGGCACCGCAGCGCGCATTGCTTTGGCCCCCTGATAAATCAGTTCGGGATCTTTGAGCAAGGTGGCTCCGCCGCCGCTACCGTTGACATGTTTGGACGGGCAACCGCAGTTCAGATCGACACCGTAAGAGCCAAGTTCAACCGCCTGAGCCGCGTTTTCCGCCAGCCATTCAGGATACTGGCCAAGCAGTTGCACCCGCACCAGAGTGCCGGAAGGCGTTCTGCTGGCATGGTGCAGCTCCGGGCACAGGCGGTAAAAGGATTTAGCCGGCAGCCGTTGGTCGATCACCCGCAGGAATTCGGTGATGCAGAGATCGTAATCGTTCACCTCGGTGAGCAATTCCCGCACCAGAGAGTCGAGTACCCCCTCCATTGGAGCCAATAATACGCGCATGCCTACCTCTGCTATCAAAGAGGGCGCAATGATACGGGCGAAAAGTGGTGCCAGCAATATGAGATGGCCGAATGAGCTAGCAAAAGCTGTTGGGACTGCCCTGCAACACCAGGGCAGAACTCTCTATTCGACAGGCCGATAAGCAATAAAACCGCCATCGGCGTCATAAAGGACATCAAAACCATTTAAAAAATGCACGCCTGTATTGACGAATGGAGTCGGGCGCGTGGTGTTGAGATGGATAGACGTCGGTGTGAGTGGGGTAGCTTCGCCACCTACGGTCAATTCATATTGCGCTGCGTTGGCTGCGTTATCGACGCCAGGAAATTTCAAACTCAGGATAGTACCTGATGCAAGCGTCTTTGCCCCTGCAAGCATGGCTGGTGGCAGAGTCAAAAACATCGCGGTCACTCCGGTATCGACTAACGAAATACCGCAGGCCGCTGGCGGTTTGTGGTTAATCGTCATGCAGACCGAGGCACTCATCCATTCGTGCTCTACGTTAGGGTTCGGCGCGAGTTTGACGTAACTGAATTGACGCTGGGTGTTAGCCAAAGTGAGTCCAATATGAACACCGTTGCGTGTAACGATATAACCATGACGTATAGGCTGCTCGCTGGTTACATTCAGGAAAGGATTGTTGCGCGGTGTGCTTTGAGCTTGCCCATCGGATTCCCGATCAAACCCAACTCCCATCATGGCGATACCGCGAGGCGCGTCATCTGGCTCACACTCGCGAGCATCAGGCAGGCATTCAATACGCGTTACAGCCAAAACGGGGATCGGCGTGGTCGTAACGCTGGCACCATTTTCTCCAGCGATGGTCACGGGCACGGTAACCCAAACGCCAATCATGATCCGACCCGAGCTGCTATAAGTCAGACGCCCCGGAGTCGCGGGGAGTTGATCGAAATGGGGGATCCGATTTGCAGAAACAACTATGCCGGTTGAACCAGTATCCATGACGATGGGATGCAGCCCGCCGCTGCCGTCACCGAAGGCAATCCGCAATTTTGGAACATGGGCCAAACGGGAGGGGTCAGTGTCGTCAACGTTTGGCAGGTACGTGAGATAGCTACCTGCATGATAAGCGCTGTAGTCGGGTGCAGTGGACGCCGACGCTATCGAACCACACACAGAAACAGTGAACAAGCCAGCCAAGGATAACAACTTGTAAGCCGGTATGATTAGGAAATCTAAATTGATGTTCAAAATACTTCTCCTAACTGCACTTCGGTTGGGTGGGAGACAACGGCCATTTTGGTGATAACTATTACCGCCACCAAGGACTTCTAAGGTGTGTCCCTAGAACTTGGGAAGGCAATGACATTATTTATTACTCAACTCGTTAACTTGCGCAGCGGCTCACCGGCCATAAACGCCTGGATATCGGCAATCGCTTCCCGGAAATAGGTGCGGTAATTATCATCCGCCACATAGCCCACATGCGGGGTCGCAAGTACATTGGGCAAGCGGCGCAGTGGGTGGTCGGCAGGCAGCGGTTCGACTTCAAACACGTCCAGCCCGGCACCGGCGATCTGCCCGGATTGCAGCGCCTCCACCAACGCTTGCTGATCGACAATCGCCGCACGTGAGGTATTGATCAGAAACGCGCTGTTTTTCATCTGTGCCAGCGCCTGACGGTCGATCAGCCCACGGCTGCGATCGCTCAGCACCAGATGAACGGAAACAAAGTCGCTCACTGCCAGCAACACCTGTTTTGACTCAGCAAGCTGCACGCCGAACTCTTGTGCTCTTTCCGCCGTCAGATTCTGGCTCCAGGCCACCACGTTCATGCCAAACGCCTGCGCCACTTTCGCCATCTGGCCGCCGATCTTGCCTAATCCCAGTAAACCTAAGGTTTTGCCATGCAAGGTGATGCCGACATGCTGCTGCCAAGGCCCGTTGGCCCGCAATCCGCTACTTTCGGCCACCAGATGTTTAGCCAAACCCAGGATCAGCGCCCAGGTCAGTTCCATCGGCGCTGCAGAACCACTGGCGGTACCGCACACGGTAACACCTTGCCGGGTTGCCGCTGGCAGATCGATCGAAGCGTTTCGCATGCCTGAGGTGATCAGCAATTGCAGTTTTGGCAAACGGGAGAGCAATGCGGCAGTGAACGGCGTGCGCTCCCGCATAATCACCACGATTTCACAGTCACTGATGCGGTTCACCAACTGATCCTCATCGTCAATATGCTCACGCAGGGAAAAGACGTCGACCAGCTCGCCGAGGGCAGACCAATCCGCCATCGAAAGCGCCACACCTTGGTAATCATCAAGAATTGCACACTTCAATTTCATCGGTAACTCCTGGCAAACAGGCGAAAAAAAACCGCCAACAAATGGCGGTTTAGTATAGCTCAACTCGACATGATCACTCAGACGGTTTGCGGCTATGCGGACGGCGCGATGGAGCACCTGAACGCGGTTTGCCATCACCCTGTGGGCGAGCACTGCCGCCGCCGCGATTTTCACGCTGACCGCCGCCATTGCCACTACGCTGGCCGCCACCGTTACCGGTACGCGGAGCGCCGTTGCCACGTGGAGCACCACGGCCACCACCAGCCTGACGACCATTGATGATCGGCTCAGCCTTGATGCTTGGATCCGGCTCATAGCCTGGCAGGGCAATACGTGGAATTTCACGTTTGAGCAGGCGTTCGATATCCCGCAACAGTTTGTGTTCATCCACACACACCAGTGAGATCGCCTCACCGGTACGTTCGGCACGGCCAGTACGGCCAATACGGTGCACGTAGTCTTCCGGTACGTTTGGCAGTTCGTAGTTCACAACGTGTGGCAACTGGTCGATATCCAGGCCACGCGCAGCGATATCCGTAGCCACCAGCACGCGGATTTTACCGTCTTTAAAATCTGCCAGTGCACGGGTACGTGCGCCCTGACTTTTGTTACCGTGGATAGCAGCAGCGGTGATGCCATCTTTATTCAGCTGTTCGGCCAAATGGTTGGCACCGTGCTTGGTACGGTTAAACACCAGCACCTGCTTCCAGTCACCTTCGCCGATCATCTGGGAAAGCAGTTCACGCTTGCGCTTCTTATCGACAAAGTGAACGCTTTGTTCAATCTGCTCGGAGGCGGTGTTGCGGCGAGCCACTTCTACCGAGGCCGGGTTGGTCAGCAGTTTACTGGCCAGGCCTTTGATCTCATCGGAGAAGGTGGCAGAGAACAGCAGGTTCTGACGCTTGGCAGGCAGCTTGGACAGCACGCGGCGGATATCATGGATAAAGCCCATATCCAGCATGCGGTCGGCTTCGTCCAGCACCAGAATTTCAATTTTAGACAGATCAACCGCGTGCTGATGTTCCAGATCCAGCAGGCGACCCGGTGTTGCCACCAGAATGTCGACGCCGCCGCGCAGTTTCATCATCTGCGGGTTGATGCTCACACCACCAAACACCACCAGCGAACGCAGGCGCAGGTGTTTGCTGTAAGCCTCAACGTTTTCGCCGATCTGTGCGGCCAGTTCACGGGTTGGCGTCAGGATCAACGCACGTACCGGACGACGGCCTTTGATTGGATGATCGTGTTTGCTCAGCAGCTGTAACAGCGGCAAGGTAAAACCGGCAGTTTTACCTGTACCGGTCTGGGCGCTGGCCATCAGGTCACGGCCTGCCAATACCACCGGGATAGCCTGGCGTTGAATTGGCGTAGGTTCGCGATAGCCCTGTTCTTCAACAGCGCGCAGAATTTCAGCACTTAAGCCGAGGGTTTCAAATGACATAGTAGAGAAAAACTCCAGATCCCCCCTAACCTAAACAAACGTTCGGTGCAGTTTCCGGGAGGATGATCAGACGGGGCATAAGGAGGCACTCGCACTTTTTTGCGGCACATCCTCGGCATGACCTCGAGGGATTGGCACAAACTGCAGTGCACCAAGCGCCAGAGTGTAGCAGAAATCCGAGCGGAAAAGACAATTTTACGTGTTCGCCGCACATTTCTCCGATATCGCTAGTGACAAACAATAATATTCTGGGCTGTGGTTTACATTTTGTACTGCTCAGACTAAAGTTAATCATATGATTGATTAACTTTTCAGGTCAACCAATGACTGCTTCAGAAAACCAACCTGTCATTCCCCTGTCGCGCGGTGAGCAAGCCCGCCAGCAGCTCCTTGCTGCCGCGATAGAAGTGTTCGGCGAATACGGTATTTCAGGCGCAACCACGCGGCAAATCGCCCAACGAGCGGGTCAGAACATCGCCGCCATCACCTATTATTTCAATTCGAAAGAGGGGTTGTACCTGGCAGTGGCGCAGTGGATTGCCGATTTTATTCAGCAAAGCTTCCGCCCACTCAGCGAAGAGATCGAACATTTCTACCTGCTGCCCACCGAGCAACGCCCACCAGAACGCTATCTGTACCATCTCAAAAGTGGGTTGCTGGCCTTCAGCGAACTGATGACCCAGCCCCACACGCTCAACCTGAGCAAGATCATGTCCCGCGAGCAGCTTTCGCCAACCGATGCCTACCCGCTGATCCACCAACAGGTGATAGCCCCGCTGCACCGTTTACTCTGTCGCCTGCTCGCGGGCTATACCGGCATCGATGAACGCTCCACCAAAATCGTCTTGCATACCCATGCGCTGATCGGTGAGGTGCTGGCATTCCGCGTCGGCCGCGAAACCCTGCTACGCCAGGCTGGCTGGCAGCAGATAGCGGCAGAAGAAGCCCGGCAGATTAGCGAGGTGCTGGCCGAACATATCGACATTCTGGTCAACGGGCTACGTCAGCGTTACGCCGTATAACTTTCCGTCTTACAAGTTGGGAGTTTTATGAACAAGAAAAGAGTTGCCATTCTGGGTGTCGCAATCGTGCTGATTGCCGCTGCGGCCTACGGTTTCTGGTATTACCAACGCCAGCAGGATAAGCCCCTGACGCTGTATGGCAATGTCGATATCCGCACGGTCAATCTGGGCTTCCGGGTTAATGGCCGGTTGGCCACGCTGGCGGTAGACGAAGGGGACAGCGTGCAACCTGGGCAGTTGCTGGGCAAACTGGACGATGCCCCCTACCAGAACGCATTACTACAGGCGCAGGCCAACGTAGCCAACGCCAAAGCCAAACTGGATTTATTGCAGGCTGGCTACCGAAATGAAGAGATTGCCCAGGTGCGTTCGGAAGTCGCCCAACGGCAATCAGCCTTCAGCTATGCCGACAGTTTCTTAAAGCGCCAGCAGGGTCTGTGGGCGAGAAAGGCCACCTCGGCCGATGCCCTGGAAGATGCCCGTACCGCACGTAATCAGGCACAGGCCAATTTGCAGGCCTCGAAAGATAAACTGTCACAATATCTATCCGGTAATCGCCCGCAGGAAATCGAACAGGCCAACGCCAATCTGGCACAGGCCGAAGCAGCACTGGCACAGGCCCAATTGGATCTGCATGACACCACCCTGGTCTCCCCTTCGGTCGGCACGGTAATGACACGGGCCGTGGAGCCGGGCACCATGCTCAGCGCGGGCAGCACGGTCTTTACCCTGTCGTTGACGCGCCCGGTGTGGGTGCGCGCCTACATTAACGAGGCTAGCCTGGGCAAGGCCACGCCGGGTAGCAAAGTCTTGATCGAGACCGACAGCCGCCCTGGCAAGCCTTACCACGGCAAAATTGGCTTTGTTTCGCCCACCGCAGAGTTCACCCCCAAAAGCGTAGAAACGCCGGATCTGCGCACCGATCTGGTCTACCGCTTGCGGATCATCGTCAACGATGCCGACGATGCCTTGCGCCAAGGGATGCCGGTTACCGTCCATTTCGCACAGCAGTAAGGAACCGTGATGGCACAGGTACATACCATCGAGCTGGTCGCGTTGGAAAAACGCTTTCCATCACTCGATAAACCGGCGGTGGCCAGCCTGACGACCACCTTGCGCAGCGGCGCAGTTACCGGGCTGGTTGGCCCCGATGGTGCGGGTAAAACCACCCTGCTGCGCATGTTGGCGGGTTTGATGCAGCCCAGCAGCGGCAAGCTGACCGTCGCCGGGTTGGATCCGATCGCGCAGGATCGTCAATTGCACGCCATTCTCGGTTACATGCCGCAGAAGTTCGGGCTGTATGAAGATCTGACGGTGATGGAAAACCTCACGCTGTATGCCGATCTGCGCGGCGTAACGGGCGATCTGCGTAAGCAAACTTTTGAGCGGTTGCTGACGTTTACCGATCTGACCCGTTTTACCGAACGGCTGGCGGGCAAGCTTTCAGGCGGTATGAAGCAGAAGCTCGGGCTGGCCTGTACGCTGCTTGGCCAACCTCAGGTGCTGCTGCTGGATGAGCCTGGCGTTGGCGTCGATCCCATCTCACGCCGCGAATTATGGCGAATGGTGCACGAACTGGCCAACGACGGCATGTTGATCCTGTGGAGCACCTCCTATCTCGACGAAGCCGAACAGTGCCGCGAAGTGCTGCTGATGAACGAGGGCGAATTGCTGTTCAGCGGCGCCCCGCAGGATCTGACCCAGCGTATGGCTGGCCGTACCATCTTGATCGATACCCCAGCCGGTAGCCATCGGGCACTATTGCAGCGCGCGATCTGCTTGCCTGCGGTCAGCGACGGGGTGATCCAGGGGAAATATCTACGGCTGATCCTCAAGCCAGGTGAAGATCATCAACAAGTATTGCGCGATCTGGATCTGCCTGAAGCCGAATTGACCGAAGCCGATCCGCGTTTTGAAGATGCGTTTATCGATCTGCTTGGCGGAGGCCCAAACAGCAAATCAGCCCTGGCCGAGATCATGCCGACGGTCACGGGCGATAGCTCGGAAACGGTGATCGAAGCGCAGGGATTGACCAAAAAATTCGGCGATTTTGCGGCCACCGATCACGTGGATTTCAAGGTACAGCGCGGCGAGATCTTTGGCCTGCTCGGCCCCAACGGCGCAGGTAAATCCACCACCTTCAAGATGATGTGTGGCCTGCTGGTCCCCAGCGATGGTAAAGCGCTGGTGCTGGGGATGGATCTGAAAACCAGCTCCGGCAAGGCGCGCCAGCATCTGGGCTATATGGCGCAGAAATTCTCGCTGTACGGCAACCTGACGGTGGCGCAGAACCTGAAATTTTTCTCCGGCGTTTATGGCCTAAGTGGCAAGAGCCAGCGCGATAAAATCGACGAGATGTCCCGCGCCTTCAACTTCGGCCCGATCCTCGACCAAACACCGGATTCACTGCCGCTCGGTTTCAAACAGCGGCTGGCGCTGGCCTGTGCGCTGATGCATGAGCCGGACATTCTGTTTCTTGATGAACCCACCTCGGGCGTCGATCCCCTCACCCGGCGCGAGTTCTGGCTGCACATCAACGGCATGGTGGATAAAGGGGTGACGGTGATGGTCACCACCCACTTTATGGATGAAGCGGAATATTGCGATCGCATCGGTCTGGTCTATCGCGGCAAAATCATCGCCGCTGGTACGCCGGACGATCTCAAACAGCAGATAGCCAACGAGCAAAATCCCAATCCTTCGATGGAGCAGGCGTTTATTGAACTGGTGCAAGGCTACGATCGGGAGGAAACGGCATGAACAGCGATAACGGCTTTTCCTGGCGACGGCTGCGGGCGCTGTGCCTGAAAGAAACCCGACAGATCCTGCGCGATCCCAGCAGCGGGTTGATTGCCTTCGTCATTCCGCTGATGCTGCTGTTTATTTTCGGCTACGGCATCAATCTGGACTCCAGCAAGCTACGGCTGGGGATCCTGATGGAGCAACAGAGTGCAGAGGCGCGCGATCTGGCCAATGCCTTTATCGGTTCCCCCTATATCGAGCCGACCGTCAGCGATAACCGCCAGCAACTGATCCAGAAAATGCAGGCAGGCAGCATTCGTGGCCTGGTGGTGATCCCCAGCGATTTTGCCGAGCACCTGGCACGGCCTAACGATCGCGCCCCCTTGCAGGTAATTACCGACGGCAGCGAACCCAATACCGCCAACTTCGTGCAAGGCTATGCCCAAGGGATCTGGCAAATCTGGCAGCAACAGCGCGCCACCGATCTGGGGCGTGAAGACAAACCGCTGATTGAGGTCCAGATGCGCTACTGGTTTAACCCGGCGGCCATCAGCCAGCACTTTATTATCCCGGGGGCCATCACCATTATCATGACGGTGATCGGTGCCATTCTGACTTCGTTGGTGATCGCCCGCGAGTGGGAGCGCGGCACCATGGAGGCGCTGCTCTCCACCCAGGTAACGCGCAGCGAGCTGCTGCTGTCCAAGCTGGTGCCTTACTATTTTCTGGGCATGATCGCCATGGTGCTATGCATGGTGGTTTCGGTGTTTGTGCTTGGCGTGCCCTACCGGGGTTCCTTGCTGTTGCTGTTTGTGATCAGCAGCCTGTTCCTGGCCAGTACGCTCGGCATGGGGCTGCTCATCTCGACCATCACCCGCAACCAGTTTAACGCTGCCATGGTGGCGCTGAACGCCGCCTTTTTGCCATCGATTATGCTATCCGGATTTATCTTCCAGATCGACAGCATGCCCGCCGTGGTACGCGCGGTGACCTATATCATTCCGGCGCGCTATTTTGTCAGTACGCTGCAAACGCTGTTCCTGGCGGGCAATATCGGCACCGTATTGGTGATCAACCTGCTGTTTTTGGTCGCCTCGGCGGTGGTGTTTATCGGCCTGACGGCCTGGAAAACCCAGCGGCGGCTGGATTAAGGGGAAGCCATGTTTCACCGTCTCTGGACGTTGATCGTCAAAGAAATGCAGTCATTGCTGCGCGATCCACAAACCCGCGCCATTCTGATTATGCCGGTGCTATTGCAGGTGGTGCTGTTTCCGTTCGCGGCCACGCTGGAAGTCACCAACGCCACTATCGCGGTGTACAGTGAAGACAGCGGCCCGCACTCCGTGGAACTGACCCAGCGTCTGGCCAAGGCCAAGGCCTTCTCTCACGTGCTGTTATTACGCAGCCCGCAGGAGATCAGAACCACCATTGATAACCAGAAGGCGTTGCTGCTGGTGCGCTTCCCGGCCAACTTCTCACGGGATATCGCCAGCGGAAACACCGCGCCGTTGCAGTTGCTCCTCGATGGGCGTAACTCCAACAGTGCACAAATCGCTGCCAACTATGTGCAGCAAATCGTGCAGGACTATCAAAATGAGCTGATTGGGCAACGCGCCAAACCCAACAATAGCGAATTGGTGGTGCGCAACTGGTATAACCCGAATCTGGATTACAAATGGTTCGTGGTGCCTTCGCTGATTGCGATGATCACCACCATCGGCGTCTTGATCGTAACCTCGCTTTCCGTAGCGCGTGAACGCGAACAAGGTACCTTGGAGCAGTTATTGGTGTCCCCGTTGACAACCTGGCAGATCTTTATCGGCAAAGCGGTACCAGCGCTGATCATTGCCACTTTCCAGGCCTCGATCGTGTTGTTTATCGGTATCTTTGCCTATCAGATCCCGTTTGCCGGTTCGCTGCTGCTGTTCTACGGCACCATGCTGGTTTACGGGCTTTCATTGGTGGGCTTCGGCTTACTGATATCTTCGCTGTGCGCGACACAGCAGCAGGCATTTATCGGGGTATTTGTGTTTATGATGCCGGCGATACTGCTTTCCGGCTATGTTTCACCGGTAGAGAATATGCCGGTTTGGTTACAGCATCTCACCTGGGCCAACCCCATCCGCCACTTCACCGATATCACCAAACAGATCTATCTCAAGGATGCGGGTTTCAGCATTATCTGGCATAGCCTGTGGCCGCTGCTGGCGATCACCGCCACCACCGGCAGCGCCGCTTATGCCATGTTCCGGCGCAAGATTGCCTGAATTTCGGGCGTAAAAAAACCGACGGGTGAAGTCGGTTTTTTTACTTTCCGGCACGGAGTTGGTGGCTCTGACCAGAGTGGAACGATCCTCATCTGACGATTAAATAATAGGCCTCGAGCGTTTTTTTTTCAACACATGGGTATTTTTTCTGTATAAATTATAGGCAAATTATATATAATCAGCGAGTTAGCTCTGGTGATAGTTCTTCTTCGGCATCCCGCCCAGTGCGGTATGAACGATTTAAAGCCCTGGCTGAAAGACGGGTGGTGCCGATTTCAGTGCTCTGGCCGGAGAGGGACGATCCTCACCTGACAATGAAGATAGCCGTTGTGACAGGCAGTGTAGGAGCGAACTTCGGCGTTCTCTCTCCACTTGTGGAGAAACGGATGGAAACTTTTATTGATAAAGTTCTCATCGTTCTGAAAGCGCTGGTTGCGCTGCTGGAACTGATCCGCCGGTTTATCGATAGATAACGGCTGAAACGTAGCTAAGGCCAGGGAATTACCACTCTCTGGCCTTTAATATTTATAGAAAAACAGACCACATCTGCAATGGCATCAGTGCAAATACAAAAGGCCCTGCAAGCAGAGCCTTTTGGCAGTATTTTCGGGTATTAACGGCGGTTGCCGAAGATACGCAGCAGCATCAGGAACAGGTTGATGAAGTCGAGATACAGCGTTAATGCACCGACGATGGCGTATTTACGGAAGCTGTCTTTATCATCAGCATTCAGTTGTTCGCCCATCGCTTTCAGTTTCTGGGTGTCATACGCCGTCAGGCCCACAAACACCAGCACACCGATATAGGTGATGGCCCACATCAGCGCCGGGCTTTTCAGCCAGATATTCACCAGCGAAGCCAATACAATCCCGATCAGGCCCATAAACAACATGCTGCCGAAACCGCTCAGATCGCGCTTGGTGGTGTAGCCATACAGGCTCATGGCACCGAACATACCCGCAGTAACCACAAAGGTGCTGGCGATCGAGCTATAGGTATAGGCAATAAAGATGCTCGATAGCGTCAGCCCGGTCAGCGCCGAATACAGCATAAACAGCGCAGTTGCCATGGTACCGCTCAGGCGGTTAACCATGCCGGAAATCACGAATACCAGGCCCAACTGCAGGATAATCAGCCCGAAAAAGGTGATCTGGCTAGAGAAAATAAAATTGATGATTGCAGGCGTGTGAGCTGCATACCAGGAAACAAACGCCGTCAACAGCAAGCCACAGGTCATCCAGCCATACACCTGCGCCATATAAGCCTGAATGCCGCTGTTGGCACGTTCAACGATCGAACCATTACGTGGATATCGGTCCATGACGGTTACCTTTTACATGTGAACTAAGTTTCGGGGAGAATTATCCCCTGCCAATGATAAGCGTATCACATAAAACACCGCGCGAAACGGACAAAGGTATTGATTTATTTCCGCTGTTGAGGCGCGATTTACCAACGCTTGGCGGCTTGCTTATCGCTATCGCGAGCCTCTACCCAGCGTTCCCCCTGCCCGGTCGCCTCACGTTTCCAGAAAGGAGCCCGGGTTTTCAGGTAATCCATGATGAATTGTGCCGCCTCGAAGGCCATACTGCGGTGGGCGCTGGTCACGCCGACAAACACAATTTCATCGCCAGGGAATAAATCACCGATGCGATGGATCACCGTGGCCCGCTGCAATGGCCAACGGGCACGAGCTTCTGCAACGATTTCTTCCAGTGCTTTTTCTGTCATGCCGGGGTAATGCTCCAACGACAGCGCGCTGACGTCATCCCCCAGATTGTGATTGCGTACCTTGCCGGTAAAGGTCACCACCGCGCCGTCATCATCACACTTTGCCAGCCACTGGTACTCTTCACCTACGTTAAAGGTGGCCTGGCCAACGCGGATACGAGTATTTTCCACTGTTAACCTCCGGTTACCGGTGGAAAGAAAGCGACTTCATCACCAGCGTGCAGCGGATGCTCTGCGGCCACCAGCGATTGGTTTACCGCCGTCAGCAATTTACCGGACTCCAGCGCCAGCGCCCAACGCTCGCCACGCTCACACAGCGATTTACGCAGTTCTTCCACCGTAAGGTATTGTGCCGGCAGGCTCAGCGTACTGGTGCCAACCAGTTCACGCACCTGGGCGAAAAACAGAATATTAATCATGATCCCACCTTAAAATCCCCGGACTTGCCGCCGCTTTTCGCCAGCAGCCGTACCGGGCCAATTACCATATCTTTCTGCACCGCTTTGCACATGTCGTAGATGGTGAGCGCAGCGACCGAAGCCGCGGTCAACGCCTCCATTTCCACCCCGGTTTTACCGGTCAAACGGCAGCAGGTTTCGATGCGCACGCGGTTGAATTCCGGCTGTGCTTCGAGCTGTACTTCCACTTTACTCAGCATCAGCGGATGGCAAAGCGGGATCAGCTCCCAGGTGCGTTTCGCCGCCTGGATACCGGCAATGCGCGCCGTGGCAAATACGTCGCCTTTATGGTGGCTGCCGTCGATAATCATCGCCAGCGTGGCCGCCTGCATTTCAACAAAGGCTTCGGCACGGGCTTCACGCACCGTCTCCGCTTTGGCCGAGACATCGACCATATGGGCTTCGCCAGCGGCATTAATGTGAGTAAGTTGCGTCATGGATTACTTCTTCAAATGAGGTAAGAAGTTGCACGGGCGGTGGCGCGCGTCCAACTGTTTTTCAATGATACGTTCCCAGGCAGTACGACAGGCGCGGGTAGAACCCGGCATGGCAAACATTACCGTCTGGTTGGCAATACCGGCTACGGCGCGTGACTGAATGGTCGCCGTGCCAATCTCTTCGAACGACACCATGCGGAACAGTTCGCCGAACCCTTCCACTTCACGATCAAACAGCGGCAACAGCGCTTCTGGCGTATTGTCCCCGGAGGTAAAGCCGGTGCCGCCATTAATCAACACCACTTGCACGTCATCGCTGGCAATCCACGCGGAAACCTGTGCACGGATCTGATAGATATTGTCTTTGACCAGGGCGCGCGCCACCACCAGATGACCGGTTTCAAGCGCGGCCTCTTGCAGATATTGGCCGGAAGTATCTTCCGCTGCGGTGCGGCGATCCGAGACGGTCAGAATGGCAATCTTTGCCGCAATAAATTCACTGCTGGTTTGGCTCATGGTGTGTTGTGCTCCTTATTATCGATGGCCCCTCACCCTAACCCTCTCCTACAGGGAGAGGGAACCGATCGAGCTCGTATTAATCATCTGACGTTCTCCGCAGCTACAGGAGATCGTATTAGCCGCCGATAAACGATAGGTTCTGGGTGAGGCCGCTATTGCCCTGATGCAGAAAGTGAGTCTGCTTTTTGGTTTGCAGCCCGCTTTGAATACGCATCTTCAACTGTTCCAATTGGCCGTCATCCGCCAACAGATCGCGCAGGGTGATCCCTTGTTCACCAAACAGGCACAGGTGCAGATTGCCAATGGCGGAAACCCGCAGGCGATTGCAGCTGGCACAGAAATCTTTTTCGTACGGCATGATCAGCCCAATCTCGCCCTGATAATCCGGGTGACTGAATACCTGCGCCGGGCCATCGCTGCGGCCACGGATTTGGCGTTGCCAACCCTGCTGCTCTAATTGCAGGCGGATCACTTCGCCAGAAACATGGTGTTTACGGAACAAATCGCTGCCATCACCGGTTTCCATCAGTTCGATAAACCGCAGTTGGATTGGTCGATCCTTGATCCATTGCAGGAAGCTGCCCAGTTGCTGATGATTAACATCACGCATCAGTACGGCATTCACCTTTACCTTGCTGTATCCGGCGCTAAAGGCGGCATCGATCCCTTCCATCACCTGGCGGAACTTGTCCTGACCGGTGATGGCATGAAACTGGCGTGCATCGAGGCTGTCTACGCTGACGTTGATGGCCGTAAGGCCCGCATCGCGCCAACTGGCAACGTCACGCGCCAGGCGATAGCCGTTGGTGGTGACAGCCAGAGTACGGATCGCCGGGTTTTCACGCACGGCGGCAATGATGTCGGTAAAATCGCGGCGTAAAGAAGGCTCACCGCCGGTCAGGCGTACCTTTTCGGTACCCAGTTCGGCGAAGGCACGGCTGACGCGCCGGATCTCATCCAGAGAGAGGAAGGTCTTCGGGCTGCCGCTGGGTTTATAACCATCCGGCAGACAGTAGGTGCAACGAAAGTTGCACACGTCGGTGATCGACAGGCGCAAATAATAGAATTTGCGCTCAAAAGCATCAATGAGTTGCGGCACCTGTAACACCTTCCAAATACGGGAGATGCGAGCGTTTCCACTCTGCACCCTGGTGGCTGACATCGCCACGGCCAGGGTACCCTATCGTTCCAAAGAACAACGTAGGCACCAAGGCTAGGAGTTTTGATCCCCTCCCCACTACCTCAAGTAGCCGGGACGAAACCGTGGTTTTCCAGAGAATTCTAGCGCTAAACAACCGCGATAGCCAATGTGGATTTACGCTATATATCTGTGTATACAGCGTTTTTCATCCCCTCAGGTCTGGATAACCATAATAAACAACCGTTACGCCAGTGAATTGACCAGAATCACGCAAATCGCACTCTTTATCGCGTTTTTGCGTCAAATCCGCTACTTTAAGCAGGCAGTCTACCTACCCTGAGTTAAGGAATTTTATGCGCAACCGTACCCTGGCCGATCTTGATCGGGTCGTGGCACTAGGCGGTGGTCACGGTCTTGGCCGTGTGATGTCTTCGCTGTCGTCGTTGGGCTCGCGCCTGACCGGCATTGTCACCACTACCGATAACGGCGGTTCAACCGGCCGCATCCGCCGTTCTGAAGGCGGCATTGCCTGGGGTGACACCCGTAATTGCCTCAATCAGCTCATTACCGAGCCTAGCGTCGCCTCGGCGATGTTTGAATACCGTTTTAGCGGTAATGGGGAGCTGGCAGGGCATAACCTGGGGAATCTGATGCTGAAAGCCTTGGATCACCTGAGCGTACGCCCGTTGGAGGCGATCAATCTGGTGCGTAGCCTGCTGAAGGTCGACGCGGCATTGATCCCAATGTCGGAACAGCCGGTCGATCTGATGGCCCACGATCACGAAGGGCACCAGGTCTATGGTGAAGTGAATATCGATCAGTTGAAGATCATGCCGCAAGAGTTGCTGCTCTCACCGCCGGTACATGCCACCCGTGAAGCGGTTGAGGCGATCGCACAGGCCGATCTGATCCTGATCGGGCCGGGCAGTTTTCTGACCAGCCTGATGCCGCTGTTGCTACTGGAGGATCTGACTCAGGCCCTGCGCCGCAGCAGCGCCAATATGGTGTACATCGGTAATCTGGGCCGCGAGCTGAGCGTCGCCGCTGCTGCCCTGACGTTGCAGGATAAATTGGCTCTGATGGAAGAGAAGATTGGCCGTAAAATGATCGACGCGGTGATCGTCGGCCCGGCGGTAGATACCAGCGCAATACAGGATCGCATTGTGGTGAAACAACCGTTGGAAGCCAGCGATATCCCGTATCGCCACGATCGCCAGCTATTGCGCCAGGCGCTGGATACCGCGTTGGTGGAGCTGGCTAGCCGCGATTAATCCTGGCCACGGAGCCAAGGGTTCTCGCTAACGCTGTCGATGTAGAGATCTTCTACCTGCTTGCGCGCCCACGGCGTGCGGCGTAAAAACTTGAGGCTGGATTTGATGCTCGGATCGCTGCTGAAGCAGTTGATGCGAATACGCTCTGCCAGCCCACTCCAGCCATATTGTGCCACCAGCTTGTTCAGCAGTTGCTCTAGCGTGATGCCGTGTAACGGGTCTTTGGATGGGGTCATGGCGGCTACTCGTCTCAATATTGGGGGCACACCTTAATCAGCAATCGGGCGTACGGCAAGAAAATTTACTGGGGCGCGGCATGCCACGCCCTTCAGGTTCAGTGAAGATCCGTTATGAAAGCGCGATAAACTGCTCACGCAACTGGTGGATCTCATCACGCACCGCAGCGGCCTGTTCAAACTCCAGATTCTGCGCATGTGAATACATCTGTGCCTCCAGCTCCTGGATTTTTTGCTCCAGCGCTTTGGGAGTGAGCAGCTTGTATTGCGCCGCATTCTCTGCCGCTTTGCCCTTCCCTTTGTTCTTGCCACGGCTGCTTGGCTGCCCAAGCTGCAGAATATCCGAAATCTTCTTGTTCAAGCCCTTCGGCACGATGCCGTTGGCTTCGTTATGCGCCTGCTGCTTGGCACGGCGGCGTTCCGTTTCGCCGATTGCCTTGGCCATCGAATCGGTGATGCGATCGCCATACAGGATCGCTTTACCGTTCAGGTTACGTGCCGCTCGGCCAATGGTCTGGATCAGCGAACGCTCGGAACGCAGGAACCCTTCTTTGTCTGCATCCAGGATCGCCACCAGCGACACCTCAGGCATGTCCAGGCCTTCCCTCAACAGGTTGATGCCCACCAGCACGTCAAACTCGCCAAGGCGCAAATCGCGGATGATTTCGACACGCTCGACCGTATCGATATCCGAATGCAGATAGCGCACCCGCTCGCCGTGCTCTTCCAGGTATTCTGTCAGGTCTTCCGCCATGCGTTTGGTCAACGTGGTGACCAGCACGCGCTCGTTGATGGCGACACGTTTGCGGATCTCGGAAAGCAGATCGTCCACCTGAGTAGTGACCGGGCGCACTTCGACGATCGGATCCAGCAGGCCGGTTGGGCGCACCACCTGATCGATAATGTCGCCGCCGGATTTCTCCAGCTCATATTTGCCCGGCGTGGCAGAGACGTAGATGGTCTGCGGTGCCGCGGCGGCAAACTCTTCAAAGCGCATCGGCCGGTTATCCAGCGCCGAAGGCAGGCGGAAACCGTACTCCACCAGCGTCTCTTTACGCGAGCGGTCACCTTTGAACATACCGCCGATCTGCGGGATGGTCACGTGGGACTCATCCACCACCAGCAACCCGTCTGCGGGCAGGTAGTCGAACAGGGTTGGCGGTGGCTCGCCCTCACCGCGCCCGGAAAGATAGCGCGAGTAGTTTTCGATACCGGAGCAGTAACCCAACTCGTTCATCATTTCCAGATCGAACTGGGTACGCTGGGTCAGCCGCTGCTCTTCCAACAGCTTGTTGTTTTCCAGCAGTACCTTGCGCCGCTGAGCCAGTTCCACCTTGATCTCTTCCATCGCCTGCACGATTCGTTCACGCGGGGTGACGTAGTGCGATTTCGGGTAAATGGTAAAGCGTGGCACCACCTGCTCAATCTGGCCGGTAAGCGGATCGAACAGCGACAGGCGTTCGACCTCTTCATCGAACAGCTCAACGCGCAGCGCCAGCTCGTCCGATTCCGCCGGGAAAATGTCAATCACTTCACCACGCACGCGGAAGGTGGCGCGCTGGAAAGCCTGATCGTTGCGGGTATATTGCAGCTCGGCCAGGCGGCGCAGGATCGAACGCTGATCGATGATCATGCCCTTGGTCAGGTGCAGCATCATTTTCAGGTACAGATCCGGATCGCCCAGACCGTAGATCGCGGAAACCGAAGCTACCACTACCACGTCGCGCCGCTCAAGCAGCGCTTTGGTGGCCGACAAACGCATCTGCTCGATATGTTCGTTGATCGAGGCGTCTTTCTCGATAAAGGTATCGGAGCTTGGCACATAGGCTTCGGGTTGGTAGTAATCGTAATAGGAGACAAAATATTCCACCGCATTCTCGGGAAAGAACTCTTTCATCTCGCCATACAGCTGCGCCGCCAACGTCTTGTTGGGTGCCAGCACCATGGTAGGCCGGTTGAGATCGGCGATCACGTTGGCGATGGTAAAGGTTTTACCTGAGCCGGTTACCCCCAGCAGCGTTTGGTGCGCCAGGCCGTCTTCCAGGCCCTCTTCCAGCTTTTGGATGGCTTGCGGCTGATCGCCGGCCGGTTTGAATTCGGAATGCAGTTTGAAATGTTTGCTCATATCCCCATCATCTTTCAGGTTTGCGGCCAGACGGTAGCGGCCTAATTATGGAAAGACCGGAAGATTTCCGCCAGTGCGTATGATACTGGATATAAAACCAGCTTCAAGCGGATTTATGCTATTCACGTCCGTTAACGGGGCGCGAGCGCACCGGTAAGGTGACAATATCATGACATTTTTATTGTCAATCACCGTGTTATCCCCAGATTGCGGCACGAATTAACTTTTGGCTGTAACCTGGCTGAAAAAACGCTGATCGGCGCGCTAACCCTATTCGCCGGCTTGATTTTAATTAACTTGTTGATATTAAATTAAATTAATAAAAAGACGAGAATCCGGACAACCTGCGCACAACCCGCGCCCGCTCTCTGTTCACACCGCTTTTCTAAGTATAATGCACAAGGTTATCCACAGGAATAGTGGATAACTCTCACTACCCCATGGGGGGCGGGAGTTGCGGAAAGAAGACTTTTCCCAATCAAACGTCAACGGAGCCGGTTTTTTAGTTATTTTTTTACAATAATATTGCTTTGGTTATGCCGATTAATGCTAAAAGCCCTGATAACGAAAATCCTCTTTTGGTTATTTTGCCCTTCAGGGGTTGCAAGTTGCGGCAACAAGCTTTAAGGCGTGCACCAACAGCTTGCCGTGCCGCACGGTAACGGTGCAAAAAACGTCCATGTTAACTTCCATGCCTTGGCAGAGCCGGTGCACATCAGGCCTAAACCAGTTAACAAAACAATAACAAATCGTGTTATTCGTTGCGCAACGTCTGATGGCCTGGGAATTGCATTCCTTGTTCAAGGGCGTTGCTTTGGGTAGAGAACCGTAAAATTTTGGCCAGAATCGGCGGGAACTTTCTCGGCCATCATCGGCGAAAAAGCGCATTGTATGCCTAAAAGTCCCCTTAGAGCCGTCAAATGGACAGTAACGGCCATTTCCAACGCTAAAACGATGCTATTTGGCCTGAATTTCATTAAGGGTATTCAGGGCCAGCATTTGCCACACCCGGGAGAGACGCCGCTTGTTGCGGTCAACGTTATCCATACGTGAATATCGGTCTTGAGGAGATGCCAAATGTTAAGCTTACGGGCGGTGAACCAATATTATGGGCAGCAGCATACGCTGTGGGATGTCAGCCTTGAATTACCTCGTGGGCAATGTACCCTGCTGCTTGGCCGTAATGGGGTGGGAAAAACCACGCTGATCAATTGCATCATGGGGCACCTGCCGATCGTCAGCGGCAGTATGACCTGGCAGTCGGCGGATGAGCCGCCGCAAAACCTGTTGCCGCAGCCGGTAGAAAACCGGGCGCTTCTGGGCATTGGTTATGTGCCACAAGGGCGGCAAATATTTTCCCAACTGAGTGTAGAAGAGAACCTGCAAGTGGCGCTGTTGGCCGGACGAGACAAGACTCGCCGCATTCCCCCCATCATTTACAGCCTGTTCCCCCGGTTGCAAGCTTTGCGCATGCACCGTGCGGGTGACCTGTGCCAAAGTGAGCAACAGCAGTTAGCAATCGGTCGCGCGCTGGTGTTGGAACCGGAGCTGCTGATCCTCGATGAACCAACAGCCGGGGTACCACCTTCCCTGGCGACGGAAATCGGTCTGGTGCTACGTAAACTGAATCAGGAGTTGGGCATGACCATGTTGCTGGTTGAGCACCAACTGCCCTTTGCCCGCCACCTGGCAGACCGCTTCTGTCTGATGGATAAGGGGCGTAACGTGGCAAATGGCACGCTGGGGCAGTTGGATGAGCGCCTGATTGATACCTATCTGACGGTGTAAATCTGCGCTAGCTGGTTAAGGTTGCAACCTGGCCAGGTCAAGATAGTGCCCCAATGCCTGCTGCTCTACCTGCGGCAAATGAGGGATCTCGCCCAGCAGGGGCGCAGGCAACAGACGGCTTAAGGTGGCCAGGTACTCTGGATGGCGCTTTCCCGGAGCGGTGACATCATTGGCGATCCAGCCAGCCAGGGTCAGACCCGCCTGTTGAATAGCCAGTGCTGTCAGCAGAGCATGATTGATGCAGCCCAGCTTGATGCCCACCACCAGGATCACCGGTAGTTGCTCCTGCTGCACCCAGTCAGCAAAGGTGTCATGCTCAGAAAGCGGAGTAAACCAACCGCCAGCGCCTTCGACCAACAACCAGTCCACGCGTTGCTCAAGCAGGCGTAAACCGGTAGACAGCCGTTCCAGCGAGATGGGCCGCCCTTCGGCCTGGCTGACGATATGCGGCGAGGTCGGCTCGGCAAAGGTGTAAGGGTTCACTTCGGCGTAATCCAGCGCCACGCTGCTGTTGCTTTGCAGTGCCAGCGCATCGCTGTTGCGTAATCCCTCACGGGTCATCTCACTGCCCGACGCCACCGGTTTATACCCGGCACAACGCCATCCTGCCGTGCTGGCGGCCTGTAGCAGGGCGCTGCTGGCTACGGTTTTGCCCACTTCGGTGTCGGTTCCGGTCACAAACCAGCGCTTAATCACGATAAATCACTCCGTAAACCAAATGATAACTGAGAGGAAACTGCCCGTCCTGACAAGGATAGGCTGCCTGCAATGCGGCAAGCCGCCAGCGGGAAAGTAGGCCAGCCTCACGCCCGTGATGCAGGTGAGTCGCGCCGATGCCCTTTAGCGATCGCATCAGCGTCATCACGTCGGGATAACGGAGCGTTTGCCACTCGGCCGTAAGCTGGTGCCGGTAGGGATGACAGGCGGCGACGATCTGAGTGAGCGGCAGGAAGTCATTCACATGACGCTCGCCATCCACCTGCTGCCAGGCGTCACCTAACTCGCGTAAAGCGCCTTGCGCCAGCGTTGAAAACAGGATCAGTCCGCCGGGCCGCGTCACCCGATACAGCTCAGCCAGCGCAGCAGGCAGATCGCTGCACCACTGCACTACCAGGCTGCTAAAGCAGATATCCACCGATGCGCTGGGTAAAGGGATGTGCTCGATATCCCCGAGTAGATAGCGATCCGCCGCTTGCCGCTGGCGGGCAAAATCCAGCATGCCCGGAGCCAGATCCAACGCGCTGACCTGCTTGCCCTGCTCACGCCAGCGACGGCTGAAATAACCGGTGCCACAGCCCGCATCCAATACCTGTTGGCCTGGGTGAGACAGCCCCATCCCCAGTAAGCGTTCACCAACCTCCCGTTGGAGCACTGCTGCGGCATCATAACTCGCCGCGGCCCGGCTGAAGGCGGCAGCAACGGCCTGCTTGTTGACCGTATCAATGGCAGATGTCATGCAGCACCTCCAGTAAACGATCGATATCTTGCGCCTGGTGCGCAGCGGTGAGGGTAATGCGTAACCTCGCCCCACCCGGCGGTACCGTCGGCGGACGGATAGCGCTGACCCATAATCCCTGCTGCCGCAGGCGTTGCGCCAAATCCAGCGCCTGCTGGTTATCCCCAACCAGCAACGGTTGGATTGCTGTATCCGACTCGGTAAGCGCCAACGGCAATCCCGCTACTCCGGTACGGAAATGCTGGATGTGTTGTTGCAGTTGAGCACGCAGCTCATCTCCTTGCTGGATGCAGCGTAACGCTGCCTGTAAGGCACAGGCTTGGGCGGGTGGCATCGCAGTGCTGTAGATCAGATGGCGGGCGAATTGCAGCAGGTATTCCGCCAGCGGTTCATCGCAGAGGATAGCCGCGCCGCTGACACCGAATGCCTTGCCAAAGGTCACAACCAGCACTTCTGGCTGTACCCCTTGCTGCCAGCAACTGCCGCGCCCCTGTTCGCCACGTACGCCAATGCCGTGCGCATCATCCACCATCAGCCAGGCGCCAGCTTCCTGCGTTAACCGATGCAGTTCAGCCAACGGCGCGCTGTCGCCGTCCATACTGAATACCCCTTCGGTGATCGCTAGCTGTTGGCCAACGCACGCTTTTTGCAGCAAAGTGGCCAACGCCTGCGGCTGGTTGTGCCGAAAGCGACGAAGTTGCGCCGGTGAGTGAGTGGCCGCTTCCAATAAGGAGGCGTGGCTGAGCTTATCCGCCAGAATGCGATCGTCGGCCTGCATCAGGGCGGCCAGCAAGGCCTGATTGGCCGCATAGCCGGAGATAAACAACAGCGCGCGCGGATAGCCAAGCCAATCTGCCAGTTGTTGCTCAAGCTCATGATGCGCCTGACAAAAGCCGGTGACGTGACCGGAACCGCCGCTGCCCACACCATAACGCTGCGCCCCCTGCTGCCAGGCGGCGATCACCTCAGGATGTTGGCTAAGGCCCAGATAATCGTTACCGGAAAAATTCACATAGCGCTGGCCGTCGAGTTGCAAATGGCGGCCATTGCTACCTTGATTCACCTGACGTTGGCGATAAGCGGCGGCCCCTCGTCTTTCATCCAGCGCCTGCTCGATCCGTTGCTGCCAGCTCATTACAGCGCCGCGTTGTAGAATTCGGCGGTATCGGCGTGCAACAAGCGCTCGGTCAGCACTTGCTGCTGCTGATTGTCACCCTGTTCGGTGGCGGTTTGCTGCGGATTCAGACCGAGTTTGCGGAACAGTTGCAGGTCCTTGTCCTCTTCCGGGTTGGGCGTAGTCAGCAACTTGCAGCCATAGAAGATGGAGTTGGCCCCGGCCATAAAGCACATCGCCTGAGTCTGTTCACTCATTTGTTCACGCCCCGCCGACAGGCGGACGTAGGAGGTTGGCATCATGATGCGGGCAATGGCAATGGTGCGGATAAAGTCGAACGGATCGACGTCGTCGTTATCGGCCAGCGGCGTGCCTTTCACCTTCACCAGCATATTGATCGGCACGCTCTCCGGCGGCTTGGGTAAATTCGCCAGTTGCACCAGCAGCCCGGCGCGGTCACGCACCGTTTCACCCAGCCCGACAATGCCACCGGAACAGACTTTGATCCCGGCGTTGCGCACCTTATCCAGCGTGTCGAGACGCTCCTGATAGCTGCGGGTGGTGATGATATTGCCGTAGAATTCCGGTGAGGTATCCAGGTTATGGTTGTAATAATCCAGCCCCGCCTCCGCCAGGCGTTCTGCCTGCGCGCCATCCAGCGTCCCCAACGTCATGCAGGTTTCCATCCCCATCGCCTTGACGCCCTGCACCATCTGTTGCAGGTAAGGCATATCGCGCTCGTGCGGATTTTTCCATGCCGCCCCCATGCAGAAACGGCTGGAACCGGCCGCTTTGGCCTTGCGCGCCGATTCCAGCACCTGTTCGACCTGCATCAACCGTTCGGACTCCAGACCGGTTTTATAACGCGAGCTTTGCGGACAGTACTTGCAGTCTTCCGGACAGGCGCCGGTTTTGATCGACAGCAACGTACTGACCTGCACCTGTTGCGGATCAAAATGTTGGCGGTGAATGGTTTGGGCTTCGAACAGCAGTTCAAGTAAGGGTTTATCAAACAGGGCCTGGGCTTGCCCCACTGTCCAGCGAATGCGATCGGCCATTGACGGCGTCTCCAAAAGGGAAAAAAGTGTCGTCAGTGTAGAGTTTGCGATTATACTGTCAACCATTCTGTGAAAATTTGGTTTACGATTAATGTCTGTTTCTGCCTGCGATAGTGAATTCGATCGACGCCATATCTGGCACCCTTATACCTCTATGACCCAGCCTCTGCCTTGCTATCCGGTGGTGTCCGCCAGCGGTGTCGAGTTGCAGCTGGATGATGGCCGCCAGCTGGTGGATGGTATGTCTTCCTGGTGGGCTGCGATCCATGGCTACAACCACCCGCAACTGAATCAGGCGGCCGTGCAACAGTTGGAGAAAATGTCGCACGTCATGTTCGGCGGCATTACTCATCCCGCCGCAATCGAGCTGTGTCGCAAACTGGTAACGATGACGCCGGAAGCCTTGCAGTGCGTATTCCTGGCAGATTCTGGCTCGGTGGCAGTAGAAGTGGCATTGAAGATGGCACTGCAATATTGGCAGGCCCGTGGCGAACGGCGGCAGCGCATTCTGACCTTACGCCATGGCTATCATGGCGATACCTTTGGTGCGATGTCGGTCTGCGATCCCGACAACTCCATGCACAGTCTGTATCAGGGCTATCTGGCCACACACCTGTTTGCCACCGCGCCACAGTGCCGCTTTGACGAGCCTTGGGATGAGCAGGATATTGCCCCGTTTGCCGAGTTGCTGGAACAACATGCGGGGGAAATTGCCGCCGTGATCCTGGAGCCGGTGGTACAAGGGGCTGGTGGGATGCGCATCTATCACCCAACCTATCTGCAACGTGTGCGAGAGCTGTGCGATCGCCACCAGATCCTGCTGATTGCCGACGAGATCGCCACCGGTTTTGGCCGCACTGGCAAACTGTTTGCCTGTGAACATGCCAATGTAGTGCCGGATATTCTGTGCCTGGGCAAGGCGTTGACCGGTGGTTATATGACCCTTTCCGCCACCCTGACCACCCGCCACATAGCGGAAACCATCAGCAACGGGGCCGCAGGCTGCTTTATGCATGGGCCTACCTTTATGGGCAATCCGCTGGCCTGTGCGGTGGCCTGCGCCAGTTTGACCTTATTGGAAGAGGAGCCATGGCAGCCGCGAGTAGCAGCCATTGAAGCCCAGCTTAAACAGCAGCTATTACCGCTGGCGGCATTACCCAAGGTGGCAGACGTGCGGGTGCTGGGGGCGATTGGCGTGGTTGAGATGCATCAGCCGGTGGATGTGGCATTGCTGCAACGCGGGTTTGTCGAACGCGGGGTGTGGATCCGGCCCTTCGGTAAACTGATTTACCTGATGCCGCCTTATATCATTACGCCGGATCAGCTCTCACGCCTGACGGCGGCGATCGCCGCTGCGGTAGAGTAATTTCATACTTTAAGGGGCGAAGCATTTCGCCCCTCATTATTGTCAATTATTTGGCCAGCACGCTCACCCACATTGGGCCTTTGCCCACCGGGTAACGCGCCAAGTCCGTCAGCTCACCGCTGTGCTGATCGATCTGATATACGCCGATATGGCCGGATTTTTGCCCTGCCGAAATCACGAAGCGACCGCTGTGATCGATATTAAAACCACGTGGCTGTTCTTCCGTGGCATGGTGCCCAACCACCGCAATCTTGCTGCCATCTTCCGCTACGCTGAACACCGTCAGGATGCTGGCCGTGCGATCGCTGGCATACAGGAAGCGGCCGTTTGGCGTCAGGTGAATATCTGCCGCCCAGCGGGTGCCGGTGAATTCGGCTGGCATCATGTCCAGACTTTGCACCAGCGTATATTTGCCGCCGTTTTCTTCGATGGCGAACACGTCCACCGTACCATCCAGTTCATTGACGCAATAAGCGAATTTATCATTGCTATGGAATGCCATATGGCGCGGGCCTGCACCGGTTGCCGTCGCGACGGCTTCCTGGCCGTGTGGCGTCAGTTGGCCTTGCTGGCTCAGATTAAACAGGCGGATGCGATCCTCTTTCAGGCACGGCACCAGCAGCAGTTGATTGGTCGGGTCAATATTGGCCGAATGCGGTGCAGTCAGGCCATCGATCTGCTGGATAGGTGCCAGCACCACGCCATCATGGCCAATCGGACTGATGCTGGCACAGTTGCCGCTATAAGATGCGCAGAACAGGAAGCGGCCCTGCAAATCGGTTGAGATATGGGTCGGGCTGCCCGGTAACGGTGCCATACCTGCCTCATGCAACGTGCCATCGTCCGCGATACGGTAGCTGACAATGCCAAACGCCGGGCGTACCCCAACATACAGATGGGTCTTGTCCGGGTGGATCGCCATCGGCTGCACTTGCCCCGCTACCTCGACCGTTTGCAACAGCGCCAGCGCGCCCTGGTCATCTAACTGCCATACGTGGATCTGTTGGCTTTCCGGGCTGGCGACATAAACGATTTGCTTCATTTGCTCTCCTCAATGAGAAAGGGTAACCGGTTTCAGTTTGTTCTAGCTTACGCGACATTTATGACATGGCAACCCTGGGCTGCGCGGTTTTATCGAACGGTTATCCGGTGTACTATCGAGGTAATTTTCTTGCTAACTATAATGAGACCGCCATGAGCTACCGTGTTATTGCCCTCGATTTAGACGGCACCTTGCTAGACAACCAGAAACGAATCTTACCGCAGTCGCTGGCCGCGCTGGCGGAAGCCCGCGCCGCCGGGGTGAAGGTGGTGGTAGTTACCGGCCGCCATCACGTTGCCATCCATCCTTTCTATCAGGCGCTACAAATCGATACGCCAGCCATTTGCTGTAACGGCACCTATCTGTATGACTTCCAGCAGAAAAAAGTGCTGGCTTCCGATCCGCTGGTCAAAGAGCAGGCCAAACAGGTGCTGCAACTGCTCAAGCAAAACGATATTCACGGCCTGATGTATGTGGACGACGCCATGCTGTATCAGGAAACCAGCGGCCATGTGATCCGTTCGCTGGCCTGGTCAGAGACATTACCTGCCGCCCAACGCCCGACGCTGTTGCAGGTCAACAGCCTGGTGCAGGCGGCAGATGACGCGCAGGCCATCTGGAAATTTGCCACTTCACATAGCGATCTGCCGGCACTGCGCAGCTTTGCCGAAATGGTAGAAAAAGAGCTGGGCCTGGCCTGTGAATGGTCGTGGCACGATCAGGTGGACATTGCCAAAGGTGGCAACAGCAAGGGCAAGCGCCTGCAACAGTGGGTGGAATCGCAGGGATTGAGTATGGATCAGGTGGTCGCCTTTGGTGACAACTATAACGATCTGAGCATGCTGGAAGCGGTTGGGCTGGGCGTCGCGATGGGGAATGCCGATAACGCCATCAAGGAACGTGCGGATCTGGTGATTGCGGATCACCTGCAGCCGGGTATTGCCGAAGTTATTCGTTCTCGCGTGCTGAGCTGATAATCGCCCCTCACCCTAACCCTCTCCCACAGGGAGAGGGGACCGAATGTGCAAAAAATTAAACACCTGTCACCACCATCAGCTCCGTAGGAAAAGTGCCTCAGCATGCCTCCAACACCTCCGCATCAGCTCCCTCTCTTTGTGGGTTGGGGTGAGGCGCCATCACGGCTGATCGAGACACTCTTGACCTGAGCATAAAGCCACTGGCCGGGTCTGATGGCCAAATCATCACGTGCCCAAGGGGTGATGCGTGCCCAGAGAATGTTTTCCCCGACCATCAGCTTCACCTCAACCTGCCCTTCCACCTCCAGACACTCCACCACCTTGGCGGGCAAAATATTGCGGATGCTGCTATTGGTTGGCGGTTGTAACACCAATGAAACGTCGGCGGCGTTAATACGAATACGCATCTGGCTGCCTACCGGCGCTGCAATTCCTCCCACCCACAACCGTTGATCGCCCAGTGCCAACGCGGTCATGGCATAACGCGGGTGGTGCTCAATCACGCTAACGCTCAGCACGCTGCTCTGATCTTCACGCTGTAGCCAAGGCCGCAGCGCGCTGCTGGCCCAGACCTCCTCCAAACCACCAAACGCGCGTACCTGGCCGTGATCCAACACCATCACCTGTTCTGCCAAGCGCAAGATCTCGTCCATGCTATGGCTGACATAGAGGATGGGGATGTTGACGTCCTGCGCCAACCGCTCCAGATACGGCAACAGCTCACGCTTACGTGGCATATCGAGCGAGGCCAGCGGTTCGTCCATCAGCAGCAATTCAGGGGCTGTCAGCAGCGCACGGCCAATCGCAACGCGCTGTTTCTCTCCGCCGGAAAGCGTTAGAGGCAGACGGTTAAGCAACGGTGCTATACCCAACAGCTCGACAATGCTGTCAAACTGGCCGCGCATACCGGCCGCCATACCGTATTGCAGGTTGCCCCGCACGCGGTAATGGGGGAACAGGCGCGCATCCTGGAAAACATAGCCAACCCGGCGTTTTTCCGGTGGCAAGCAGACACCGCTGGCGGTATCCACCAGCGTACGGCCGTTCAGCACGATACGCCCCTGCTGCACCAGCGTCAGACCACCGATGGCGTTAATCAGCGAGGTTTTACCAGCCCCGGACAGGCCGAAGATCGCGGTGATGCCCTGTGCGGGCAGATTTGCCTGCACGTTGAGGTTGAGATCGCCAAGCTGCTGGGAGAAATCCAGTTCTAACATCTATAGGCCCATACGCTTGCGGCCCCAGCGGGCCAGCCATTCGGAAACCATCAGGGCAGCCAGCGCCAGCACGATGGCAATCACGCACAGGCGCGCTGCTGCCGCTTCGGCCCCTGGCGTTTCAATCAGGGTGTACATTGCCAGCGGGATGGTGCGGGTTTCGCCGGGGATGTTGGAAACAAAGGTGATGGTGGCACCAAACTCGCCCAGTGAACGGGCAAAGGCCAGCACCACACCCACGATCACACCGGGTAGCGAAAGCGGTAAGGTAATGGTGAAAAACACCCGCCACGGATTAGCACCCAGGGTACGGGCCGCCAATTCCAACCGGGTATCCACCGCTTCCAGCGACATGCGGATAGCACGCACCATCAGCGGGAAAGCCACCACGGCCGAAGCCAAAGCCGCACCACGCCAGCTGAAACTGAAGCTGAAACCAAACCAGTTATACAGCCATTCGCCGATAAAACCGCGCCGCCCCATGGCGATCAGCAGCAGATAGCCCACCACCACCGGCGGCAGGACTAACGGCAGATGGATAATGCTATCCAGCAACGATTTGCCGGGAAAATTGCAGCGTACCAGGATCCAGGCCAGCAAAATACCCAGCGGCAAACTGCAGACTACCGCCAGGCTGGAGACTTTCAGGCTCAGTTCAACGGCCTGCCACTCATACTCACTTAATATCATTTACGCGGGGTGAATCCATAACGTTCGAAGATAGCCGCGGCTTGCGGACTCTTCAGGTAATCGTAGAAAGCCGTCACGGCTGGCGTCTGGCGATCTTTAACGATCGCCATTGGGTATTCGACCGGTTTGTGGCTGTCTTCCGGGAAGATGGCGATCACTTTAACCTTGTCGCTGGCTACGGCGTCGGAACCGTAAACGATGCCGAGCGGGGCTTCTTCACGCTCAACCATCGCCATGGCGCTACGCACGTTGTTAGCACGCGCCAGCTGAGGTTCCAGCGTGGTCCAGGCCCCCAGATTCTGCAACGCTTCTTTGGCGTAGATGCCCGCAGGCACATGATCCGGATCGCCCACGGACAGGCGGCCGCCGTTGAGTAATTTTGCCCAATCGGTTTGCTGGTTGATAGTGATTTTATCTTGTTTGGCCGATTTGGCGGCGATCAGCACCAGCTCATTGCCCAGCAGGGTATAGCGGGTGTCTTGCACCATCTGCTGCTTATCAATGGCATAATCCATCCATTGCTGATCGGCAGAGATAAACATATCCGCCGGTGCCCCTTGCTCAATCTGGCGTGCCAGCGTAGAAGAGGACGCGAAAGAGGAAACAACTTCAACATCTTTGCCTTTCTGGTATTCAGTGGCGATATCCTGCAACGCGTTGGTCAGCGAGGCCGCGGCAAACACGGTGATTTTCTCCGCCGCAGCAACCTGTGCCACCAGCCCTGAAGCCAATACCACGCCGCCAACCCATTTAATCCATTGCTGTTTCATCGTTTCCTCCGCAAGTTAACCGTTCATCACATCGTTATGTAAAAAATAATATAACGTAGCACGAAAGATTGTCATGCGGTTTATCGGCAAAGCGGGAGATAACTTGAGAAATACCCGCCAAAACGGCTTGGCGGGCATTTGGGATGGGGATTAGCTGCGGTTTTCTTTCGGATGGCCAATTTTGGAGAAGACGTTAAACACTTCACCCAAGCCATAAATCAAGCCCAGGATAATGGCCATTACTACCGGCACCATTACCACGGCAAACAACAGACTGGTCAACAATTCTAACATGGTAGCCTCACTTAACTGCTTTAAACCGCTGCGTAGGCCTCACTGTAAACCAAAACGCAGGCGAAAACGCGGTTATTTTACCGACTGAGGGAAATTTGTAACCGGCTAAACGTGCTCAGTTGGCGCTTTGCTGCAAATCGGCGACAATAACCTGACTTATTGCCTTATTAAGGACTAATCATGCAGGCCGAGATCCTCCTGACCCTAAAGCTTCAAGAGAAGCTGTTCGCCGACCCACGCCGTATCGCGCTACTCAAACAAGTGGTCCATACCGGTTCGATCAGCCAGGGAGCCAAACTGGCGGGGATCAGCTACAAGAGCGCCTGGGATGCCATCAACGAGATGAATCACTTAGCCGAGCAGACGGTAGTCGAACGTGCAACCGGTGGCAAGGGGGGCGGCGGCGCGCAGGTAACCCGCTATGGCCTGCGGCTGATCCAGCTTTACGATCTGCTGGGCCAAATCCAGCAAAAGGCTTTTGACGTGTTGCAGCAGGATGATCTGCCGTTGGACAGCTTGCTGGCCGCCATCGCCCGTTTTTCGTTGCAAACCAGCGCCCGCAACCAGTTTTTCGGCACCGTGATTGAGCGCGATCACCAGCAGGTCCAACAACATATCAGCTTGCGGCTGGCCGATGGCCACACCCGCCTGACCGCCGCCGTCACCCAGCAAAGCGCCGATCGGTTGCAGTTGACGCCGGGCAAAGAGGTATTGGCACTGATTAAGGCCCCGTGGGTGAAGCTGAGTACCGATCCGGCCTCTATGGGCCTGGCCGATAACGCGTTAGCGGGTAGCGTAGCCAGTATTCAGCCTGGTAGCGATCACAGCGAGGTTCTGGTGACGCTCAACGGCGGAGAAACGCTGTGTGCTACCGTCAGCAATCAGGAACTGGCACAGTTGAAACTGAGCGCCGGCTCGGCAGTTCACGCCTTGTTCAACGCCGATCGGGTGATTGTCGCGACGTTGTGTTAAACGCAACGTCACGTTGCAGTATTGCCGATTGACATCTTTTCCGCTTGCTCCTATCTCTATACCCTATGGATTTCAAGCCGCAGCTAGGCGGCAAGCTCGTTCATCCCTAGGAGCTTACTTTTCGTAAGTGACTAGGGTGAACGAGTGCAGATAACAACGCTGCGGCTTGAAAGACGACGGGTATAAATAAAATAATTGCAGAATAGGGAACAGAGGATGCCTTCGTTGCACATTTCGCAAGGTTCATTTCGCTTAAGCGATACCCGCACGCTGGAGCTGGGTCGGCTTGACATACAGTCCGGCGATAGCTGGGCATTCGTCGGGGCTAACGGCAGCGGGAAATCCGCGCTGGCCAGAGCGCTGGCGGGTGAACTGACATTACTGAAAGGCGAACGCCACAGTGATTTTCACCATGTGGTGCGGATTTCGTTTGAACAGTTGCAAAAACTGGTCAGCGATGAATGGCAGCGCAACAATACCGACCTGCTTAGCCAGGACGAAGACGACACCGGTCGCACCACGGCGGAAATCATTCAGGAAGAACTCAACGATCCCGCTCGCTGTGCGCAGTTAGCCGAGCAATTTGGCATCACTCCCCTGCTTACACGCCGTTTCAAATATCTCTCTACCGGTGAGACACGCAAAACCCTGCTGTGCCGCGCCCTGATGGTCCAACCCGATTTGCTGATCCTCGACGAGCCGTTCGACGGGTTGGACGTCAATTCACGTGCTCAGCTCGCTACCCTGCTGGGAGAACTTGCGCAACAGGGCTATACGCTGGTGTTGGTGCTGAACCGCTTTGATGAAATCCCAGGCTTCATTCAGCAGGTTGGCGTGCTGGCCGATTGTACCCTCACCAGTCAAGGGCCACGGGAACAGGTGATGACCGAAGCGCTGGTCGCCCAACTGGCGCACAGTGAAAACCTGAACGGCTTGACGCTGCCGGAAACCGAAGATCCCACCCGGGTCGTCCGGCTCCCGGCCGATCGACCACTGATCGTATTACGTGATGGCGTGGTGAGCTACAACGATCGTCCCATTCTCAATCAGCTCAGTTGGCAAGTTAACCCCGGTGAGCACTGGCAGATCGTCGGCCCGAACGGAGCGGGAAAATCTACCCTGCTCAGCCTGATCACCGGCGATCATCCGCAAGGCTACAGCAACGATCTGACGCTGTTTGGCCGCCGACGAGGCAGCGGCGAAACCATCTGGGATATCAAACGCCATATTGGCTACGTCAGCAGCAGCCTGCATCTCGACTACCGGGTCAGCTCCAGCGTGCGTAACGTGATCCTGTCCGGTTTCTTTGATTCGATCGGTATTTATCAGGCGGTTTCCGATCGCCAACAACAGTTGACCTCGCAATGGCTGGCGCTGCTCGGGCTTGGCGCTATGGGTGATGCCCCCTTCCATAGCCTTTCCTGGGGCCAACAACGTCTGGCGCTGATTGCCCGCGCGTTGGTCAAGCACCCGGCGCTGCTGATCCTCGATGAGCCGTTGCAAGGATTGGATCCGCTTAACCGCCAGTTGGTAAGGCGTTTCGTGGACGTGCTGATCCAACAGGGCTCAACCCAGCTGCTGTTTGTCTCACACCATGCAGAAGACGCGCCGCAATGTATCACCCACCGCTTCTCCTTCATCCCTGAAGGCGATAGCTATCGCTACCAACAAGACGTCCTGGCTTAACCTACCCGGGATGAGAGTCACAACGCTCATCCCGCGACATATCCGGCAACACTTACTCCACAACACATCACATTTGACCTTTTATCATTAAAGGGTAGAGAGACGTTTTTGGAGAGGATATGTCCGCCGCGCTGATTATTATTGACCTGATTGAAGATCTGGCTGGCCCCAAAGGGCGGGCGAATCACTGCCGCGAACAAATCGTAACGCGTGAAGTGATCACGCGCGTCAACGCTGCTGCGGCCTATGCGCGGGTACGTAAAATCCCGGTGATTTGGCTGCGCACCGGTTTTGCCGACGATTACCACGACATTCCCCGGCACTCGCCGCTGTTTATTCAGCTTAAACATATTGGCGCGTTGCGGCTAAGCCACGGAGGATGTCATTGGTTGGCCGGTCTGGAGGTACAAACCGAGGATTTGCGTCTCGAAAAGAAAGGACTCAGCGCTTTTGCCGGTAACAATTTGTTGGCCTGGTTACAGCAGCACCGCTGTCACCACCTGCTGTTGGCTGGCATCAGCACCCCGCTGGCCATTGAGAGCACTGCCCGGCAGGCGCACGATGCAGGATTGCAGGTAACCGTACTACAAGATCTCTGCGCCGCCTCAACGGAAGAGATCCACCAGCAAAGCCTGGAAACCTTGCAAAATCTGGGGGAGGTTATGCGCTCTCAGGCATGGATGAAGGAGTAAGTCATTTCCGCACGATTAACTACTGTCCAGACCTTTGATTTCACCCTGTTGTGCTACTATCCGAATTAGTGCTCGTTTAACCAGACATTAACACGCCGGATTTCCGGCATTGAGCGCCGTGTGTCTATTTTAAGGGATAGCTATTATGTGGGGCGTACTCTCGGCTTCGTTGTTTTTTTTGCCCTTTAACCGGCTGATTGCTGCAGTAGTATTGGCAGCCGCCGCCGCAATGGGGGTTTATCACCATATCCTGACGCCCATCGGCCTGGGTTATCTGGCGATTATCGCTCTCGCTATCTGGCTTCATCAGCACTATCGCCAGCAGCACAGCATCACCCTGGCGCTGGAACTGTTTTTAGTCGCCAACTCAATCGCCCTGTTTTATCACCAGATACCTGGCTTTAATAACCAATTGATGGTCGATCAGGACAAAGTGGGCCCACTGAGCTCGCTGTATTCCATGTATTACAACTTCGATAAAGCGCTGGTGCCTTTCCTGCTGTTAGCCTGTCTGCCAACGCTGTTTAACGCTGGCAAGCCCGACAAACGGGTTGGTGCCAGCGCCTGGGTGCTCCTGTTGCTGGCTATCCCTGCGGTACTGCTGTTAGCGGTGGCACTCGGTGGTCTGAAAGTTGAGTTGCACCTGCCGTCATGGATCCTGGCATTTATCATGGCCAACGTATTTTTTGTTTCGATGGCCGAAGAAGCGCTGTTCCGGGGTTATTTGCAGCAACGTCTGCGCCAGTGGCTGGGTGCCTATCCGGCACTGATTATCACCGCTTTACTGTTTGGGGCCGCCCACTTTGCCGGTGGCATGCTGATGGTGGCGTTTGCCACTCTGGCGGGCGTGATTTATGGCCTGGCCTGGATGTGGAGTGGCCGCTTGTGGGTGCCTATTGGCTTCCACTTTGGCTTTAATCTGGTCCATCTGCTGTTCTTCACCTACCCGGTTTATCAGTATCCATAGTCCTGCTGGCCGGCAGATCCTGCTGCCGGCCCAACTAGGTGTAACCGCTACCACTTTACCAGCCCATCAACCTGATTTATCCCTGCGACAATATAGCCGCAATCAATGTAAGCGATTCCATTTTTCGCGCTAGATCACCTTTTTATCGCCACGAGCATGCTATCTTCTAGCCATTATTTGCCAAAATGCTGATGGTTAAAGTCGCTCAGGCAACAGTGAAAGCGATTACAAATAGCCACACAGTTAGCTGAAGGAAGCGTTATGCCTGATTTTAACCCTATCGATCATCCACATCGCCGTTTTAATCCCCTGACCGGCCAGTGGGTGCTGGTCTCTCCGCACCGGGCCAAACGCCCATGGCAGGGTCAGCAGGAATCCCCCGCACAGGAAAGCCTGCCCTCCCACGATCCTGACTGCTTCCTTTGCCCTGGTAATACGCGCGTTACCGGCGATAAAAACCCTGACTACCCGGGTACCCACGTGTTCACCAATGATTTTGCCGCCCTGATGCAAGATACCCCGCAGGCACCAGAAAGCGACGATCCGCTGATGCGTTGCCAGAGCGCGCGTGGCACCAGCCGGGTGATCTGCTTCTCCCCCGATCACAGTAAAACGCTACCGCAGCTGACGCTACCCGCGCTGGAACAGGTGATCGCCGCCTGGCAGGAACAGACTGCCGATCTTGGGCGCAGCTATCCCTGGGTACAGGTGTTTGAAAATAAAGGGGCCGCAATGGGCTGTTCCAACCCTCACCCGCACGGTCAGGTATGGGCCAACAGCTTTTTGCCGAATGAAGCCGAGCGGGAAGATCGCCTGCAACACGAGTATTTCAGCCAGCATCAATCCGCCATGCTGGTGGACTACGCACAGCGCGAGCAGGCCGACGGTAGCCGGACGGTAGTGGAAACCGAGCACTGGCTGGCGGTCGTCCCTTACTGGGCAGCCTGGCCATTCGAAACGCTGCTGCTGCCAAAAGCGCCGGTGCAACGCCTCACCGATCTCAGCGCAGCGCAAAGCCAGGATCTGGCCATCGCACTGAAGAAATTGACCAGCCGTTACGACAACCTGTTCCAATGCTCTTTCCCTTATTCCATGGGCTGGCACGGCGCCCCCTTCAACCAGGCCGATAACCGCCACTGGCAGTTGCATGCCCACTTCTACCCGCCGCTATTACGCAGTGCCACGGTGCGCAAATTTATGGTGGGCTATGAAATGCTGGCGGAAACCCAGCGCGATCTGACCGCAGAACAAGCCGCTGAACGCCTGCGCGCGGTCAGTGATATCCATTACCGCGAAGCCGGAGTGAACTAATGAGTCTGAAGCAACATACCCAAGCCCTGTTTACCGAACACTTTGGTTATGCGCCTACCCTGACGATCCAGGCCCCGGGCCGGGTCAACCTGATTGGCGAGCACACCGATTACAATGACGGCTTTGTCCTGCCTTGTGCGATTGATTATCAGACCGTGATCAGCGGGGCCCCACGCAGCGATCGCCAGATCCGCGTATTGGCTGCCGATTACGAAAACCAGCAGGATCAGTTTTCACTGGATGAACCGATCGTCAGCCACGCCAGCCTGCGTTGGGCCGATTATGTACGCGGCGTGGTGAAACACTTGCAGACCCGCGATGCTAATTTTGGCGGTGCCGATCTGGTGATCAGTGGCAATGTCCCGCAGGGAGCCGGCCTTAGCTCTTCCGCCTCGCTGGAAGTCGCCGTCGGCCAGGCATTGCAGGCGCTCTACCACTTGCCGTTGGACGGCGTAGCGCTGGCGCTGAATGGTCAGGAAGCGGAAAACCAGTTTGTCGGCTGCAACTGCGGCATTATGGATCAGTTGATTTCTGCGCTGGGCAAGCAAGATCACGCGCTGCTGATCGATTGCCGCTCGCTGGAAACGCGTGCCGTGCCGATGCCAGCCAATATCGCGGTGGTGATCATCAACTCCAACGTCAAACGTGGCCTGGTCGATAGCGAATACAACACCCGCCGCAAACAGTGCGAATCAGCGGCACGCTTCTTCGGCGTCAAGGCGTTGCGGGATGTCAGCCCGGATCTGTTTTTCCCGATCCAGCATGAGCTGGATCCGATCGTTGCCAAACGGGCGCGCCATGTGATCACCGAAAACGATCGCACCCTGGCGGCTGCCGATGCCTTGGCCGCGGGTAACCTGAAACTGATGGGTAAACTGATGGCCGAGTCGCATGCTTCTATGCGTGATGATTTTGAAATTACCGTGCCCCCTATCGATACGCTGGTCGAGATTGTCAAAAACGTCATTGGCGATCGGGGCGGCGTGCGTATGACCGGCGGTGGCTTTGGCGGTTGCATCGTAGCCCTGATGCCGCTGGATCTGGTGGAGCCGGTACGTGCTGCGGTAGCTCAGGAATATCCACGGCTGACCAACGGCCTGCAAGAAACCTTCTATGTCTGTAAAGCCTCACAAGGATCGGGCCTATGTTGAGTGATAACTCCGCCGTTGCTCCAGACGGCCAACCCTTTAATCTCACCACTCTGCGCAATGCTGCGGGAGCGACGCTCACTTTTATGGATTGGGGCGCAACCTGGCTTTCCGCCGTACTGCCACTGAAATCAGGGGAACGGCGTGAGCTGCTGCTGGGGTGTCAAACCCCGCAGGATTACCTGCATCAAGGAGCCTATCTGGGGGCTACCGTCGGGCGCTATGCCAACCGTATTGCGCATGCCAGCCTGCAAATCGACGGCAAACCACGCCCGTTGATCGCCAATCAAGGGGAGCACCAACTACACGGCGGCCCCAACGGCTTCCATGCTCGCCGCTGGCAGATCGTGGAGCAGAGTGAGCAGCAGGTGATTTATCAGCTCCATTCGCCAGATGGCGATCAGGGTTTCCCCGGCAACCTCGATGTGACGCTCACCTACCGCCTCACCGCCGATCACCGGCTGGAAATTGAGTATCAGGCACAGACCGATCGCGCCTGCCCGGTCAACCTGACCAATCATGCCTATTTCAATCTGGATGGCGCAGGCCACGACGCTCGTCAACAGCGCTTACAACTGTTCGCCGACCAGTATCTCCCCGTAGACGGCGACGGTATCCCCAGCGCCGAACTGACCGCGGTAGCAGGTTCCGGGATGGATTTTCGCCAGCCGAAAACCCTGCAACAAGATTTATTGCGCGATCGCGATCAGCAGCGGGTCAAGGGTTACGACCATGCTTACCTGCTGCATGAAACCTGCAACGGCTTGATAAGCCCGGCTGCTCACCTGTGGTCCGCCGACGGCAAGGTCGGGATGACGGTGTATACCACCGCGCCAGCGCTACAGCTGTATAGCGGTAATTTCCTGGGTGGCACGCCTGCACGCGACGGTGGCAGCTACCAAAATTACGCTGGGGTAGCGCTGGAAAGCGAGTTCCTGCCGGACAGCCCAAACCATCCCGAATGGCCACAACCAGACTGTTGGCTACAACCAGGCCAGCAATATCTGAGCGCCACGCATTATCAGCTTATTCCTATGTAAGCCGCCACGCCCCTTATCATGCGGTAAGGGGCGTGATTGTTATAATTGCTTACATTGCGCCCCTCGGTGGTTACCTTTCCTTATTGCCAACCCCGCACTAGAATCAGGCTACCGTGGTATACACAAGTCCGTGTGCGATATCACAATTTTCGGCCTGCGGGCCGTTCAATAGCTGAAGGAACACCTAATGCGTCTGATCACTGCACTTCCATTACTGGCAGGTTTAATGCTGAGCACCAACCTGATGGCTGCCGACACCGCAGCAAAAACGCCTTCTCCGGCGCAGGCTGCACAGCAAAAACGCATGACCGATTGTAATCAGCAGGCTACCACCCAATCGCTGAAAGGTTCTGACCGCACCACCTTTATGAGCACCTGCCTGAAGGCCGAAGGCCACCAAGCCGAGAAAACCCTCACGCCGCAGCAGCAGAAGATGAAAGACTGTAATGCCGACGCCGCCAAAAAGAGCCTGAAAGGTGACGAGCGTAAAACCTTTATGAGTAGCTGCCTGAAAAAAGCTGCCTGATCGCCTTAACGCTACGGCGCGAATGACTCGCTCTCATTCGCGCCCAACTGCCAGCCTGAACGATTCAGCTCTTTCCTTCGCTCCCTCTTACCTTGCGCTAAAAAATTGGCTATGGTTAACACCATACCCAGCAACGCTAAGGGTCATGCAGTCCTGTTCAGGTATGCAAGCGAGCAAGGTTATTCACGGGTATATTGATTGCCGTGATCAAGGCCGCAGATTATAATGATATTCGTTATCATTAAACCGTCAGATTATTAAGGAGTTAAGCTATGGCTGTAACTAAGCTGGTTCTGGTGCGCCACGGCGAAAGCCAGTGGAACAACGAAAACCGCTTCACCGGTTGGTACGATGTCGATCTGTCCGACAAAGGCCGCACCGAAGCAAAAGCCGCGGGCAAATTGTTGAAAGACGAAGGTTTCTCTTTCGACTTCGCTTATACCTCCGTACTGAAGCGTGCCATCCACACCCTATGGAATATTCTGGATGAGTTGGATCAAGCCTGGCTGCCGACCGAAAAGTCCTGGAAGCTGAACGAACGCCATTACGGCGCGCTGCAGGGTCTGAACAAGGCTGAAACCGCAGAAAAATACGGTGACGAGCAGGTCAAGCAATGGCGTCGCGGCTTTGCGGTAACGCCACCGGAGTTGACCAAAGAAGATGAGCGCTACCCTGGCCACGATCCGCGTTACTCAGCGCTGAGCGAAAAAGAGCTGCCGCTGACCGAAAGCCTGGCACTGACCATCGATCGCGTTATCCCTTACTGGGACGAAGAGATCCTGCCACGCATCAAGAGCGGTGAGCGCGTGATCGTCGCGGCTCACGGTAACTCCCTGCGAGCGCTGGTGAAATATCTGGATAACCTGAGCGAAGACGAGATCCTCGAACTGAACATCCCAACCGGCGTGCCGTTGGTGTATGAGTTCGACGAGAACTTCAAGCCAATCAAACGTTACTACCTGGGTAATGCCGATGAGATCGCGGCCAAGGCTGCGGCAGTCGCCAACCAGGGTAAAGCGAAGTAATTTTCGTTGCTGAAAACAACAAGGGGCGCTGCATGCGCCCGTCTTGCGATGTTATCAATCTGAAAGCCCCTGGCATTGCGCCGGGGGCTTTTTTATTACTCTTTGCTTCGGGCAGCTTCAATAGCCTGCAAACGCGCCTGCATCTCTGGGTGGGTGCTTAACCATTCCGGCATCTCAGGTGCCACGGTTGAGGTGCTGGCCGCCTGTTGCAATGCACGATAGGTATTTTCCATCGCCAATAGCGAACGCCCTTGGCGCTGCATTTCTGCAATTGCCCAGTCGTCCGCCTCGCGCTCCACGCTGCGGGAGAACTGCATTTCATGCACAAATGAGGCCGATTGCAACAAGGTGTCGCCGATGCCGCTCACGTCGCCGGTCATCCACATAAACGTCAACGCTACCAGGGATGAACGTACCACCATGCGCATGGGATGACGGTAAGCATGATGCCCCATTTCATGCAGCATCACTGCTGCCAGGCCATCGTCATGGGTCGCAAGCTTGACCAGATCGTCGGTGATCACCAGAGTACCGTCGGTTAACATAAACGCATTAGCCACATCTGGCACCGCCAGCAGTTTCAATTTGAGCGGCGTACGTTCGTGCCGCATCTGCTCCGGCATCACCTGTTGGAACAGCTTCTCTACCGCTTGCTGTTTCTCGGCAGGCAGTTGCGACGGTTCGAAGCCACCTTTCTGCAGTAAATCTAGCGTATGTTTACCCAGCCTTTGCTCAGCGGCGGTAGGAATACGCTCTGCAATTACGCTGCTTGCCCAGGGAAGCCCCACATAAACATAGGCCAACGTGAGCAAAATGGTCAGCAGCAGCGCCAGTATTACGCCGCGTTTATGGCGTTCTAGTCGGTGAACCAATCCCGGTGAACGGCGTTGATAAAACCACTGGCGAAACGGTGCATCGTCGGCAGGCACAAAACGGCTACCATCGGGGAAGGTCAGGGTCAGCGGAATGCGGCCCAATGAATCGGAAACGGTAATCTGCGGCAGAGAGAAATAGCGATGCTCACCGTCATATTGCAGCGTTATCCCATCGCCCATCTCGTTTAATAACAGCCGAGCCACCTGTTGGGCGGCCCGGCCAGGGCACTGGTAGTGTCCTTCAAGGATCATCAGTCTTTACTCAAAAACTGGTGCCCAGGTCTAGCGCCTGCACGGCCTCTTCGGCGATTGCGTTGTTAGCCGTATCATGGTGAGCCTGTACGGTCAGCAGCGACAGATCGCCTTCAACCTGCGTGGACTGTGCCATATAACGCGCATGACGTACATGCGCCACTGGTGCCGCAAGGCCCAGAGAGAACACGGTGATCAGGCTGTTGGTGATCAACAACATCATATAAGGCAACGTCTGCATGGTAGAACGCAGTTTAACTTCACCTTGCAAGGTGGTTTGGTTAAAGATGTAATTACGCTGTGCCACCACCATATAGCTGCTGGACACCATCAGGCCGATCAGCAGCACTAACATCATCATAAACAGGCTACCGATATGACTGACCATCAGGCCTTGCATTGCAGCATCGGACATTCCGCCAAACAGCGCCATCTGGAATAGTGTGGCAAAGAACGAGCCAACCAGTACCAAAGCGATAGCCAGGAATGGTAAGAAGATCAGCAGACTGAACAGTGCGATCTTAATAAACTCGGCTTTCTTGAATTGGGCAACAAAGGGTGAATTGCCAAAACGCAGGTTGTTCACATACAGATCGTATTGCAGAGTCGCCAGGATACCATTGATTGCGGCCAACATTGGTACAAACAGGATGACCGTAATCACAGCCAACACAATCATCGCCGTTGGGCTACCCAGATTGCTGCCAATCAGACCTAATACGATCATAACGACATACAAACCAATCACTAACAGCAGTGGGCAGAACAGTAATACCCAGTATGCGCGTCCGGTTTGGCACAGGTAATTGAAGCGAACGCCACGATAGCTGGACATAATGGCGTTATAACGCCAACTGCGGATAATAATCCAAGGGATCAACGCAAAAAAGGCCAGCATAGCGACCATGCCAAGCAATGGGTTGATAAACAAGAGAATATAAAACAGGATCACGCCACCGATCACCAGCAGACGGCCCTTGAGAATTTGCATTGGCTGCGCGTGATAATCAAAGCGGTCGCCATTCAATTCGGTATTACCATAAAAATAACGACGACGGCGCACCGTTGCCCAGGCAGAGTATATACCTAAGGTAATAGCCGTCAGTAAGATATTGACCAACCAGATAGCGAAATATTCGCCACCCGTCCCGCGAAAATGCATTTGATGCTGAGTATTATTGTTAGAACTGTTATTTTCCATTAACTCTTCGTCCTGAAGTAAAATCATTCACTACCATCCCTTATTTTAAACAAGGGTATTAGGTTTGCAAAAAAATCACGCCATGATAGTCATACGGCGCAACGATCGCAAATAGTGTTTTTACTCAAAACCTCAATAGACAACTTAATGAGATTATGCTGAGAAAATGCCTCCGGCTGATTGAACCGCCTTTAAGGCATTTGGATAATAATGGGGATAACCTTAAAGATGATATTATTAGCCCCGTACGTATTGTATGGGGCTGTCAGCAGAGCTTACTAGCGGCTACGGCGCGCCTTCACCGCCGACGCCAGTTCGCGCAGTACGGTTTCGGTATCTTCCCAGCCAATACAGGCGTCGGTGACGCTTTTGCCATAAACCAGCGGCTCGCCACTTTCCAGGTTCTGATTGCCCTCTACCAGATGGCTTTCGATCATCACCCCAATAATGGCTTTCTCACCACCACGCAGTTGCTGGCAAACATCTGCGTTCACTTCCAACTGCTTTTTAAACTGCTTGCTGCTGTTGGCGTGGCTGAAGTCTATCATCACCTGAGCAGGCAGACCCGCTTTGGCCAGCCCCTCTTTAACTTCTTTCACGTGGGCCGCGCTGTAGTTAGGCTCTTTGCCGCCGCGCAGAATAATGTGGCAGTCACCATTACCGCTGGTGTTAACAATCGCAGAATGCCCCCATTTGGTGACAGACAGGAAGCAGTGCGGTGCGCCAGCGGCGTTGATAGCATCGATCGCTACCTTGATAGTGCCGTCGGTACCGTTTTTGAAGCCGACCGGGCAAGACAGGCCAGAGGCCAGTTCGCGGTGCACCTGGGATTCCGTGGTACGTGCGCCAATCGCTCCCCAGCTCATCAAATCCGCCAGGTATTGCGGGGTGATCATATCCAGGAACTCACCCGCTGCAGGTAGGCCGCTGTCGTTAATATCCAACAGCAGTTTACGTGCCAGGCGCAGGCCTTCATTAATCTGGAAGCTGTTATCCATCTGTGGATCGTTGATCAGCCCTTTCCAGCCCACCGTGGTACGCGGCTTTTCGAAATAGACGCGCATGACCACTTCCAGCTCACCGTTAAGTTCCTGGCGCAGGCTCATCAGGCGCGCGGCATACTCTTTCGCAGCTTTGGTATCGTGAATAGAGCAAGGCCCGATCACCACCAACAGGCGATCGTCATTGCCCCGCAGGATGTTGTGGATCGATTGGCGGGCCTGTGACACCGTCTCAGCTGCCTGAACCGAAGCCGGAAACTTTTCCAACAGGGCCACCGGTGGCAGGAGCTCCTTGATTTCTTTAATGCGTAAGTCGTCGTTTTGGTAATTCATCACTTTTCCATTCGGTATCGGGTGTATCGCTCAGCGCGTAGGGTAGATTTTACCAATCTAGCCTGTGAGGCTGGCGCTGTAAATCACCTTTAACCCTCGTCATCGCTGCTGGCATATATTCAGCTCCTCGCCAAGGCGGCCTATAATGAACTAAGTCACGGCCAAACTTATGTTTTGCCAGCCAACAATTTTTGCAAAAGGAACAGTTAATGTCTGGAGCTTCTCATGCCCATCAGCCTAAAGACGGCAACAGTAAGCGCCTACTAGCCGCATTTTTAGTCACCGTGGTCTTCATGATCGTCGAGGTCGTTGGCGGTTTGCTTTCCGGTTCGCTGGCGCTGCTGGCAGATGCCGGGCATATGCTGACGGATGCCGCAGCATTACTTGTTGCCCTGATGGCGGTGCACTTCTCGCAGCGTAAACCTAATGCCCGCCATACTTTTGGCTATTTGCGCCTGACCACCCTGGCCGCCTTTGTCAATGCCGCCGCTTTATTGCTGATCGTCATATTCATCCTCTGGGAGGCCGTACGGCGCTTCTTCGATCCACAGCCTGTGATGGGTACCCCAATGCTGGCGATCGCCGTAGCGGGCCTGCTGGCTAACCTGTTCGCCTTCTGGCTGCTGCACCGTGGCAGTGAAGAGAAAAATATCAACGTGCGGGCCGCCGCCCTGCATGTGCTTGGCGATCTGCTCGGTTCGGTAGGGGCGATTGCGGCAGCCATCGTCATTCTTACTACCGGCTGGACTCCCATCGATCCGATACTCTCGGTGCTGGTTTCCTGTCTGGTGCTGCGCAGCGCCTGGCGTCTGCTTAAGGAGAGTTTTCATGAACTGCTGGAAGGGACACCGCAGGAGGTGGATATCAACAAGCTGCAAAAGGAACTGTGCCTGAATATTGCAGAAGTGCGCAATATCCATCATGTGCATGTCTGGCAGGTTGGTGAACAAAAGCTGATGACGCTGCATGCCCAGGTGATCCCCCCCCACGATCATGACGGGCTGTTACGCCGTATCCAGGCTTATTTGCTGGAGCATTACCAAATTGGCCATGCGACGATCCAGATGGAATATCAGCATTGTGATACTCCAGATTGTGGCATTGCGAGTGACCACTCACACTCTGGCCATCTGGGGCATCATCATTAACACCCCTAACCCTTTCCCACAGGGAGAGGGAACCGAACGTGCCACAACTCGGCTGCGACAATTAGCCTTCCACATCGCCCGGTTACAGATTATCTTCTTACCTGCAAACAATACCGCAACAGCTCCCTCTCCCAGTGGGAGAGGGTTGAGGTGAGGGGCTAAGGTGCAGAAGAAAGCGGCTGGGAGTGATTCTTTGCGGCACTGCGTATCCAGAGCCAAGAGCCATTAAGCGCAATCAGTGTCAAAATGACGTATTCCAGCGCCATGGCATACACGCCCTGGTAAGCAAAAATTGCCACGCTGATCACGTCAATCACCACCCACAGCAGCCAGTTTTCAACGTACTTGCGCGTCATCAGGATCATCGCAACGATGGACAGTACCATCATGGCGGAATCCCAGAACGGGAACGCGTCTGGCTGCAACTCTGGCATCTGCACGTTCAGACCCAATCCCTGCATTACCGCCACCGCAATTTGCGTCAGGTAAGCGAATACCCGGTCGATATTAAACGTCATCAACGCAATACCGATCACGCACACGGCTCCCCATGCCAATGCCTTAGGCAACGGCAACCAGCGGATCTTCAGTTCGGCCTGATTATCCTGCGTCTGGCGGCTCCAGGCGTACCAGCCGTAAATATTGGCCACGAAGAAAAACAGCTGTAACAATAGGCTGGCATAAAGCTGGATCTGAAAGAAGATCACCGCAAACAGCGTAACGTTGATCAGGCCAAACAGATAGTTGATGATTTTCTCTTTGCTGGCAAACCAGATGCACAGCAAACCAAACAGCGTGCCGATAGCCTCAATCCACGACAGGTCATAACCCCCTGCACCAATCGGAATATGAACCAGGATATTACTCGTGCTGAAAAAGCTCATTTTACCACCCTTATAAAACGCTAAGCCCACATTCAGGCGTTGCCTTTAACCTGCATTTTCAACTGTGCTGCAAAATCCAGCATGCGGTTGAGCGGAATGAGCGCCTTGTCACGCAGCGCGCCATCAACAAAAATTTCATGCTGCGAGCCGCCTTGCTCCAGCCCTTCGGCAATAGCCTTCAGGCCGTTCATTGCCATCCACGGGCAGTGGGCACAGCTGCGACAGGTTGCCCCCTCTCCGGCCGTAGGCGCTTCAAACAGTTCTTTATCCGGACAGGCTTGCTGCATCTTGTAGAAGATACCGCGATCGGTAGCCACGATCAGTTGCTGGTTGGGCAACGTTATCGCCGCCTGGATCAGTTGGCTGGTCGAACCGACGGCATCGGCCAGATCGACGATCGCCTGTGGTGACTCTGGATGCACCAGTATCGCAGCTTCGGGGTATAGGGCTTTCATGCGTATTAACGCCTGGGTTTTAAACTCGTCATGGACGATACAGGCCCCCTGCCAGCATAATACGTCTGCTCCGGTCTGCTTTTGCACATAGTTGCCCAGATGACGATCCGGTGCCCAGATGATTTTCTCCCCCAGGCTGTCGAGATGTTCAATCAGCTCAACGGCAATGCTGGAAGTCACCACCCAATCGGCACGCGCTTTGACCGCGGCGGAAGTATTAGCGTAAACCACTACCGTCCGATCTGGGTGGCTGTCACAGAACGCAGCGAACTCCGCTTCGGGACACCCCAGATCCAGCGAACACTCGGCATTCAGCGTTGGCATCAGCACCTGTTTTTCCGGGCTGAGGATTTTGGCTGTCTCCCCCATAAAACGCACGCCAGCAACCAGCAACGTGGACGCAGGATGTTGGCTGCCGAAACGCGCCATTTCCAGCGAGTCGGCCACGCAACCGCCGGTCTCTTCGGCCAGCGCCTGGATCTCCGGGTCGGTGTAGTAATGGGCGACCATCACTGCATCACGCTGCTTGAGCAAGGTTTTGATCTTCTGCCGATAAAAAGCCTTTTCGGCAACGTCTAACGGCACCGGTTTCGGCGGAAATGGGTATATCGCCGCATTGACATCAAACATTTCACTCATCGCAGTCATCTCTATGCTAGGGTGTGGGCCTGCTTTTTTGGCTGTACTTTGCCGCTTGCCGAACCGCCTCGTTTTATATACTAAACAAAATACCTAAAATTCACTCAGATGTCGCTTAACATTTGTTGTTTTGACTTTATTTGTTTATTGGATTGAAAATTCCGGATCAAAAAAGGGAGAGACGGCGGACATTTCCCAGGCTTCATGCGTAGGGGCGCTGCATGCTGTGCCCGTCTGACGGATGAGCTAGCAAGAACAAGCGTTGAGGAATTCAAAGACAAAGTTAGGTGGGCGTATAGTCCAAGGAGCGGTGGGTCTGGCAGGAGGACCGGCTGCCGCCGTTGTCTCGCAAGCGAGACTCGAACCTGAACGCAGGATCTCACCCGCACGACTGGTGCAATATGTAATTTTATTGCTGGGATTTTATTACTTAGGATTCTTTAAGATGGTGGGTCTGGCAGGATGACCGGCTGTCGCCGTTGTCTCGCAAGCGAGACTCGAACCTGAACGCAGGATCTCACCCGCACGACTGGTGCGATATGTAATTTTATTGCTGGGATTTTATTGCTTAGGATTCTTTAAGATGGTGGGTCTGGCAGGATGACCGGCTGTCGCCGTTGTCTCGCAAGCGAGACTCGAACCTGAACGCAGGATCTCACCCGCACGACTGGTGCAATATGATGTGCTGGTATTTGGATTTTATATTGGGGAATTCTTTAAGATGGTGGGTCTGGCAGGATGACCGGCTGTCGCCGTTGTCTCGCAAGCGAGACTCGAACCTGAGCGCAGGATCTCACCCGCACGACTGGTGCAATATGATGTGCTGGAGTTTAGAATTTAGTACTGAGGGATATTTAAGATGGTGGGTCGTGCAGGATTCGAACCTGCGACCAATTGATTAAAAGTCAACTGCTCTACCAACTGAGCTAACGACCCACTGATGTGGTTTACTGCTTAACCGCGTTAGCAACGAGAGACTCTCGACTGCATTTCTTTACCAATTCGTTAAGAATTGGTGGGTCGTGCAGGATTAGCGGCCTTGCCGTGGTCTCCCTACGGTCGGCTCGAACCTTTGACGGTTCTCATCCTTTACGATTCCACACTATACCAACTCTTCAAGAATTGGTGGGTCGTGCAGGATTCGAACCTGCGACCAATTGATTAAAAGTCAACTGCTCTACCAACTGAGCTAACGACCCACTGACGTGGTTTACTGCCGTATCTTAAAATGGTGGGTCTGGCAGGATTAACGGCTGTGCCGTTGTCTCGCGGCGCTCGGCTCGAACCTCTTACGGTTCTCATCCTCACGATTTGACTCACTGGTAAATCTTAAAAATGGTGGGTCGTGCAGGATTAGCGGCCTTGCCGTGGTCTCCCTACGGTCGGCTCGAACCTTTGACGGTTCTCATCCTTTACGATTCCACACTATACCAACTCTTCGAAAATTGGTGGGTCGTGCAGGATTCGAACCTGCG